>UCCS01000108.1 GCA_900470965.1 Hyphomicrobiales bacterium | reverse complement strand
TTCTGGGTGACGGGCAGGATCGAGAAGCGCCTGCGCTGGCCGCTTGCCGGCATCCTGACGCTGGGTGGCCTGCAGGGTTTTATCGGCTGGTGGATGGTCTCCTCCGGCCTGTCTGTGCGCACGGATGTCAGCCAGTACCGGCTTGCCACCCATCTCGTCATGGCCTGCCTGATCTTCGCCTCCTGCATGTGGATCATGCGCGGGCTTTCGCCGCATTCCGATGATGCTGCCCCGACGAAGAATTCCCACCGCTGGGCGGCGGCGATCGCCATCTTCTCGCTCTTCCAGATCTATCTCGGCGCACTGGTCGCCGGCCTCGATGCCGGCTTTACCTACAATACCTGGCCGCTGATGGACGGCGCCGTCGTGCCCGGCGATCTCTTCATCCAGCAGCCCTTCTGGATCAACCTCTTCGAAAACCCGAAGACGGTGCAGTTCATCCACCGTTTCGGCGCGTACACGCTTTTCGCACTGGCGTTCATCAACATGGTGATCGCGCTGCGTACCGCATCCTGGACCACGCATGCACGCCGCTCCGTGGTGCTCTTCGCACTCGTCACGATCCAGGCGGCAATTGGCATCACCACGCTGCTGCTCGAGGTGCCGCTGCATTGGGGCCTGCTGCACCAGGCAGGTGCGTTGGTGGTATTCGGTTTCGCCGTCGCCAACTGGCGCGGCTATTACGGCGAATATCCCCACGCAACTGTTATCGCCGAGCGTGACTGAGCAGGGATAGAGACGTCCTTATCTCCTGGCTCGCGGAAGAGTGAATGGGATCAATGCGATGCTCCTCGCATGGATTTGCCGTGACATGCTAGATTGTCGGCTTGGCGCATGGGCGATCCTATGAAGGGGGATGTTCACATGAACAGATTTCGCACATTCGTAATGGCAGGCGCGCTGATCACGCTTTCCGCAATCGCCTCGGGCTGTACATCGACGGGGAGATACGATTATGGCGAGGATACGTCCCTGAACCCGGCCTGCGCCGGCGGTTTCCGTCCCAGCGATAATCGCCCCTGCTCTTATTGAGCCGACGGGCTTACCACGTTCCCATAAAGGCCGAGGCTGCCAGCAATAGCCCGGTCAGGATATTTGCCAGGAACAGACGGTAATTCACTTCCGGCCGTGCAAGGTCGATCCGCCAGGTCTGCCAGATAAGGTGCGCGGCGATGACGAGCATTCCAAACGCATAGGGCAGGGACATGCCCGACAGCCAGCCTCCGAGCGACCATGCGGCGACCGTCAAAGCGTAGAACAGGCCAATCATGAGCTTGCCATGCCGGCCGAACAGGATCGCAGTTGATTTCAGGCCGAGGCTTCTGTCGTCTTTCACATCGACATAGGCATAGACGGTATCGTAGCCGATCTGCCACGCGATGGCTCCAGCCCACATAAGAACGGCTCCGGCCGGAATCTGGCCGGCAATTTCTGCCCAGGCCATGAGCATGCCCCAGTTGAACGCTGCGCCGAGCACCGCCTGCGGCCAATGGGTGAAGCGTTTGCAGAGCGGATAGACGAACACAAGCGGCAGAACGCAGAGGGCGACCAGTCGCGTATAGGGCGTCAGAAACAACAGGAGAGACGCCGCCAAGGCGAGCTCGACGGCCAGAAAGGTCAACGCCTGACTGACGCCGATCTGCCCGCTTGCCAGAGGCCGAAAACGGGTTCGCTCGACATGGCCGTCAAATTTCCGGTCCGCGATATCGTTGATCGTGGAGCCGGCGCTTCGCATCAGCAGGGCGCCGAGCGTGAAGACGGCTAGCTGCCGGATATCAGGCAGGCCATGAGCGGCCTGAAACAGCGCCGCCCAGCATGGAAACAGCGTCAGCCATATTCCGACTGGACGATCGAGCCGCGCGAGCCTTGTGTAAGGTCGCCATGCGCCCGGCAACAGCCGGTCCACCCAGTCACCCTGATGAATATCGCTCAAGTCAGGGCGGTTTAATGTGTTCATGGCGTGATCCGGATATTTTCGAAAATTCTCAATGAAAGCAGTTATTTCGTGCCTTGGATTGGCTGTCGCAGAATAGAGGCTTTCGGTGGCATTGCAATGATCGTCCCGTCTCAGGCAAACCCATTTAGCCTGCGTGAGAGAGGATATTCAGCAGCTTGCCGGTGGGGTCGCGAATATAGAAACGCCGTACGCCCCAGGGCTCGTCGGCCGGCCCGTAGACGATCCGATGCCCACCCGTCACAGCGCGCTGATGGACCTCGTCCACATCATCGACCTCGATCGAAATGTCGGGCACTGCGGTTCCCGATCCACCCTCCGTTGCAATACCGATCTGGGTGATTGCTCGCCTGTCGGATGCGAGGGTGACGATCCAGCCATGATCCATGACGACGTCGAGATCGAACAGCCCGGAATAGAAATTGCGCACTTCTTCGATGGAAGCGGCGGCGATATTCGGAACGATGCGCAGCACTGTCATGGTGTTCCTCCCTAGAGCGCCGTGCGTCCATTCGGACGCACTAAGGACGCTCTAACTCTTGGAATCTATGCATCAGGCTTTCCGAAAATCGTTCCGATTTTCGGGCCGATGCTGCAGGCGTGAAGAGAAATAGCACTTGGTCGATCTGCGGAACAGTTCAGGCCCTGTCTGCCGAACTGTTCCGCATCTCATAATCCCAGGACCTCAGATGCTCGCCTGCAGCCCATAGAGATTGGCATAAATGCCGCCGCTCTCCATCAGCCTGTCATGATTGCCTTCTTCGACGATACCGTCGCCGGTGAGCACCAGAATGCGGTCGGCGTGGCGGATCGTCGAAAGGCGATGGGCGATCACCAAAGTCGTGCGTCCCTTGGCGAGCGTCAGGAAGGCCTTCTGCACGGCCCGCTCGCTTTCATTGTCGAGCGCGCTCGTCGCTTCATCGAAGATGAGGATGGCAGGATTCTTGAGGAAGGCACGGGCGATCGTCAGCCGCTGGCGCTGCCCGCCCGACAGCTTCACGCCGCGCTGGCCGATATCGGTCTGATAGCCCTGCGGCAACGCCATGATGAAATCATGCGCATGGGCAGCGCGGGCTGCGGCTTCCACCTCTTCGTCCGTCGCATCCGGTCGGCCGTAACGCAGGTTGTCCGCTACGGTTCCGGCGAAGAGATAGACATCCTGCTGCACCACGCCGAGGTGCCGGCGCAACGAGGCGAGCGTCACATCGCGTATATCGGTGCCATCGATTTCGATCGAGCCGCCGGTGACATCATAGAAGCGGGGCAGCAGCGCGCAGAGCGTGCTTTTCCCCACGCCGGAGGGGCCGACGAGTGCCACGAATTCGCCGGGGCGGATGGTCAGCGACAGGTTGCTGAGCACGTCCGCTCCGTCCTCATAGCTGAAATCGACATTCGAGAGCCGGATCTCTCCCTTCGGGGTATGCAACGCATGAGCCGAAGGGCGATCCACGACGTCTGGGTCGATCTCCAGTATCTCCATGGCCCGCACGAAGCCCGTATAGCCCTCCTGCCAGAGCCGGGCGAGGTTGGCCATCCGCTTGACCGGATCGACGAGGACGCCGACGCAGAGCAGGAAGGTCAGGAGATCGGCAATGGTGAGTTCCGCCGCAAGGATGCGCAATCCGCCGAGGATGACGACCAGAAGCGTAATGATCTGGGCGAAGGTCTCGGCACCAGCGGAAAACCAGGCTTCGCTGCGGTAACCATCGGCGCGACTTTCGAGGAAGCGCCTGTTGAGGACAGCAAAGCGTTTCCGCTCCAGATCCTCGTTGGCGAAGGACTGGACGACGCGGATGCCGGCCAGCGCATCCTCGACCTTTTCGTTGACGGCGGCGATTTCCTGCTTGCTCGCCTCGAGGGCACGGTTCATGCGCCTGTTGAAGTGCAGCGCATAAGCCACGGCAAAAGGCGTCAGCAGGAGGATCAGAAATGCCAGTTGCGGGTCGATGAAGAACAGGACTGCCATCGCCCCGCTATATTTGAGAATAGCGATCAGAAGGTCTTCCGGCCCGTGATGGAAAAGTTCTCCCAGCCAGAACGAATCGCCAACGATGCGGCTCATCAATTGGCCGGTGCGGTGCCGGTCGTAGAAGCCGAAGGAGAGCTTCTGGCAGTGGTCGAACAGTTCCTGCCGGATATGAGCCTCGATATGCGCACCCATCATATGGCCGCGATAATCGACGAAGAAGATCGCAACTGTCTCGGCTGCCACGATGGCCAGCATGACGCCGCCCATGCCGAGGATCTGCCAATAGGCCGAAGCCGAATCGGCGAGCCCGATGAGATGGCTCATGACGATGTTGGCGCAGAGCGGCAACGCTACTGCGGCAGCAGCAACGACGACGGCACAGGCAATATCGGCCATGAGCAGCGGAAGATGCGGCCGGAAGTAGGACAGGAACTTGCGCAGGCGCAGCCGGCGCCTGTCGTGGGATTGCGATGCTGTTGAGAAGCTGCGGTTAAGACGCGGCGGGTTTTTCCTCGCGCGTGAAAGCAAACTGGACATGAAGACGGATATCCTGAGTGTTGATCTTGTTCTTCTGGTTGCTCAGGATCGTTTTCATGAGTGCCTCCCATCGGCGTGAAACAGGGGCTGCGCGCCGTTCAAGCAGCACGGCCTTGCTGACAGCGTGCCGCTTTTACCGCAAAACGCAGCGAAAAGCGACAGTCTTTTGCTTTGGCGCATGACGGCAATAGGCTTGGGCGAGGTCTTCGGGCCATTTCCACTTACGGATCCGGCCCGCTGATTTCCTCCTGCAAGCGCTCGAAAGCTGTTGGAAATAGCGTGGCGGGCGGACTGTAGGGATTGGAGAAGGCGTAGATGAAGAAGAGGATGATGCCGGTAAAAACACCGAAGATCGATAATAGCAGCAGGTTGCGGCCATCAGGCGGATAAGGGTAGTAACCGATGGCGGTAAAGATCACCCCCGAAACCGCCGCAAACCAGAAGATCAGGCTGATGGAATCGGTACCGCTGTTTTCCCGCCGGTCTCGGGATTCCGAGATCGTATGGATTTCATCGAGCATGTGGCCGCGCAGGCTCTGCTGTTTGGCACTGACGGGAGCCAGTTCGAGAATTTTCAGATAGGCGTTGTTCCATTGATCCCAGGCGGCCGAAGAGAGTTCGCCGGTTCGCCCGAGTTCGTTCCATTCCTGCTCGATGACGATGCGCACATAATCTTTCAGGGCTTTCTGGATTGGCGCCTGCGCCTCCGGGCCATAGCGCTCGGCATCATAGAAGACATCGCCGACCGCATTGCTTTCCACCGCGCTTTCCGTTCGCAGCGCCTGGTATTCGATCATTTCCTGCGCAAAAACGAGGGCGAGGATGAGGGCATGCAAGCTGGCGATGCGGGTAATGACTGAACTCGCCAGCTCCCTGTCGCGCCCGCCCGGGTCACCGCCCATGACCAGATGCATGATGTAATAGGCCGCAAGCACCGTTGCGGTCGTGCCTCCAATGATGGCAATGCCGATGAGAACCGACGCCATTTAGCTCCCCTCACATGGGAGAGTGTAAGGCTTTCATAGCAGGCGGGCAATCGTATCGGGTACTAACGAAGCAGACTGTCGAAGACAGGCATGCCGCCGATCGCCGAGGCTGCGATCAGAATGTAGCAGGTCACGCGGAAGGTGCTTTCCTTGGCGAACCCGAACAGCTTCGAGCCGCCCCAGAGGCCAACGGCATAGGCGGGCAGCGTGACGATGGTGAGCGCGAAGACCGTGGAGACGAACAGCCCGCCGAAATAATAGCTCACGAAGCTGAAGACGGTGGAGATCGAGAAGTAGAGGATGACGTTCGAGCGCACGCGCGTGAAATTGCTCTTGCCACCGAGCCAGTAGGCGACGACAGGCGGCCCGCCGAGCTGTGCCGCGCCGCTGAAGAGACCGGCAATGAGGCCGATCGCCGCGCTGAGCGGAGCTACCGGCTTGCCATGATAGCGCCAGCCGGAGACAAGCAGCGCCAATAGGCAGATGGCGATCGCCGAGATGATCCAGCGCAACAAAAGCGGGTCCATAAGCGCCAAAACCGCCGTTCCGGCCGGAACACCGAGGGCGGCACCTGCTGCCATCGTGAAGACCTCGCGCCTGTCCGCCCCGCGCCATGCGGCGGGGATCATGCCGAGCGTCGCAAGCCCGTCGATGACGAGCAGCACAGGGGAGGTGAGCTTCGGCCCGATGACGGCGCCGGCAAGCGGAATGAAGATGAGTGCTGCGCCGAAACCGGAGAAGCCGCGAGCGAGCCCGGCGACGAAAGCAAATATGATCAGCGAGGAGATGCCGTGATCGGGCAGAGCGGCATCAAACCAGGTGCTCAGGCCGGCCATCAGCGCTTCCAGCGTTATCGATCGGGCTCCATATTTCGGGGGAGACAGGGCGGGAGGCCCTGTCGTAACGCAGGCGCCTGATAACAGGCAATTGCTGGGCGTTATACGCCCAGCATCAGGTCCATGTTCTGCACGGCGGCGCCCGAAGCGCCCTTGCCGAGATTGTCATAGACGGCGACGAGCAGCGCCTGCGCGATATCGTCATTGGCAAAGACGTGCAGGCGCATGCGGTTGGTGTTGTTGTAGATTTCCGGGTTGAGTTCCGGCGTGCGCTCCGATACCTCCAAGGGAGCGACCTCGACGAAACCTTTGATGCCGGCATAATAGTCGGCGATCGCGGCATGCAGGTCAGCACCCTTCGGCACCTTGGGCAGATGCGAGAGCTGCAGCGGCACGGTCACGACCATGCCCTGCGCGAAATTGCCGACGACTGGTTGGAAGAAGGGCACGCGTCCAAGCTTGGCGTAGCGCTGCAGCTCTGGCAGGTGCTTGTGCTTGAAGCTCAGCCCATAGGGCATGTATTCAGGCGCATCCTCGCCCTTGGCGACATAATCCTCGATCATCGTGCGGCCGCCGCCGGTGTAACCGGAAATGCCGTTGACCGTGACCGGGAAATCGGCCGGTACGAGGCCGGCTTCGATCAGCGGGCGCAGCGTGGCGATCGGGCCTTGCGGCCAGCAGCCGGGATTGGCGACGCGCTTGGCCGAGGCGATGGCGCCGGCCTGCTCCTTGCTCATTTCCGGAAAGCCATAGGCCCAGCCTTCGGCGACGCGATGCGCCGTCGAAGCGTCGATCACCTTGGTACGGTCGTTCTCGATCAGGCTGACGCTTTCCTTGGCCGCATCGTCAGGCAGGCAGAGTATGGCAATATCGGCCTCGTTGAGCAGTGCAGCACGCACCGCCTTGTCCTTCCGGCTTTCGGTCGGGATAGACAGCAGCTCAAGATCGCGGCGCTCCGCCAGACGCTCGCGGATCTGCAGACCCGTCGTTCCAGCCTCGCCATCGATGAAGATCTTTGCTGCCATGATTATCCTGCACTTTCAGTGAGTTCGGGTTGTTTCCGGAATCAGTTTGCCATGAAGTTGAATCAATTTGATAACAGCAGTCATCCTGCCGTCGCGCGCCGTTCGGCGTGGAGGCCCAGCATATACATTGCGACCGTCGCCCCCGCAATGGCGGTGATGTCGGCATGGTCATAGGGCGGAGAGACTTCGACGACGTCGGCGCCGCGGATGTCGAGTTGCTTCAGTCGCTGCAGCACGGAGAGGATCTTCGCACTGGAAGGACCGCCGGCAACCGGAGTGCCGGTGCCGGGCGCAAAGGCCGGGTCCAGGCAGTCGATATCGAAGGTCAGGTAGGCGGGCGAACCCTTCGTATGCGCGATAATCGTCGATGCGATGTCCGCCGCACTCATTTCCTCGACCTGATGGCCGTAGAGAAGATGGATGCCGAAATCCTCTGGCGCATGAGTACGGATGCCGATCTGGATCGAGCGGTCAGGATCGATGAGGCCGGCGCGGACCGCACGGGCCACGAAGGAGCCGTGGTCGATGCGGCGCTCATCGTCCAACCAGGTGTCCTGATGCGCGTCGAACTGCACGAGCGCCAGCGGCCCGTGGCGATCGACATGCGCCTTCAGCAGCGGCCAGGTGACATAGTGGTCGCCGCCGAGGGTCAGCAGGAAGGCGCCGCTGTCCAGAATGGTGCTCGCCTGCCGCTCGATGGCGGCGGGTGTATCCTGATGGTTGCCGTAGTCGAGCAGGCAGTCGCCGTAGTCGATGACGGCCATCTCGGCGAAGAGATCGCGCTGGAACGGATATTGCGGATCATTGTCGAAGATTGCGGAAGCCCGGCGGATCGCCTGCGGCCCGAAACGCGTGCCCGGCCGGTTGGAGGTCGCGGCATCGAAAGGAATGCCCCATACGACGGCATCGGCTCCTGTCAGATCCTTGGTGAAGCGGCGGCGCATGAAGGAAAGCGCGCCGGCAAAGGTCGGGTCGGAGGCCGCCGATGTCAGGCTCTGTGCCGTGAAGGCATGGTCGATGGTCTTATTCGCCATGGGAGGCTCCTTCCTCTGCGGTAAATTCGTAAGCGCGTTCTACCCGCGCAATGCGAACCTTATATTGCTTGTACCAGCGCTTGCGGCCGAGCTGCTGGGCGGCAAGATGGTTTGCCACCTGTTTCCACGCCTTCAGGCTTTCCTCGTCGGCCCAGTAGGAATTGGTGATGCCGAAGCCATCGGCATCCCGCGCGCTTTCGGCCCCGAGACAGCCCGGCTGCTGCAGCGCCACTTCCGCCATCCGGTCGGCCATCGCGCCGTAACCATTGTCGCCCTCGGTACGAACAGAGGAGAAGGTCACGACGTAATAGGGCGGTTCGGGCGTCGTGGCGAAGGGCGAGGGCTGGGTGGAGGACATGCTCGGATTCCTTGTCTCTATAGGAAGGGGTAGGCGAGCTTCCGACAGATTTCAAGCTAAGGCGGCGGATCTTCTCCGCCGCCCTTTGATCTCAGCCGTGAGCGCGGATATGGCGCAACGCAAGTAGAGTGACGATACCTATCAACGCGCAATAGCCGGCGAGCGGCCATGCCGTATTGCCGTCCAACAGCAGCACGAAGAGCGTACCGACGCAGCCGACGATCAGGCTTTCGATGCAGAAATAGAGCGCAACCGCCGTTCCGGCTGTTTGGCCAAAGGCCGCCAGCGCACCGTTCGCTGTGACTGCGGTCGTCAGCACGATGCCGACGGCAATCACCCACATCGGCAGGACGAAGCTGGCGAATGAGGGAGCAAGCAACACGTCACCGAGACCGAGGAGCAATGCGCCCACAAGAAGCAGGCCCATGCCGCGGGCAAGGCTGCCGGCCATTCCCCATCGCGCGACGAAGCGGCCGGCGAAGCGTGCGGATAAGATCATCACCGCTGCGGCCGTTGCGAAGGAAAGGCTGAAGGCGAGACCGGAAAAGCCGGCATGATCGATCAGCACACGAGGTGCAGTGGAAAAGAACACGAAGAAGGCTCCCATCGCCGCGCTGAAGCCCATCGTGTAGGTCCAGAAATGCGCATTCGTCAGGATCGCGCGCATGCTGATCGTGACATTGGCCGATGCCGCAGGTCTCGTTTCGTGCCAGCCTATGAATGCATTGAGGGTTGCCGCAAGCATCAGTCCGCCGAGCAGCAGGAAGATGGCACGCCACCCGGCATGATCGGCAATCAATGCACCGGCGATCGGTCCGAGCGCCGGCACGAAGGAGAGGATCGCGCCAAGCAGGCTGTAGATGACGGCGCCTTCCGGCCTTACGGCATAGACATCGCGAACCGTTGCAAAGGTGGCCACAAGTGCTGCCGACGCGCCGGCCGCCTGTAACAGACGCAGCACGACGAACAGTGCGGCCGACGACGTGGCTGCGAGCAGTAGCGAAGAGGCCGCAAACAGCAGCGCGCCGCCAAGCAGCACCGGGCGGCGGCCGATCCGGTCCGACAGAGGGCCGAAGAGCATCTGTCCGGCGCCGAGGATCAGCATGTAGAGGCTGAGCGTCAGTTGAACGACTGTCGCCGATGTGCCGAGTGCTTCTGGCATCGTCGGAACGACGGGGAGATAGATATCCATGGCAAGCGAGGCCAGGATATCGAAGGGCGCCAGAAGCAGCAGCGCTGCCGGCAGGGAGCAAGTCCAGTTCCTGTTTTGGGAAGGCATAGGTATTCATCCGCTCGAATGAGTTCATCCGTCGGCGATCTGCCTTCTCATCGCAGTCTGGATTGATCGGACAGATGCCGCAACAACTTCAAAAGGTTGCTGCGGCCTATCTGTCTGCGGACGGGGTGGCTCCCATGTGAGGTCCTGTCTTGTCCGATTTGAAACCTGATGCGGCTTTAGCAGCCGGCAGTACCGGCGACAATAGGTGAGTGTGGCGCGTTGACTTCGCAAACCGCTTCCAAGAAGCTGCGCCGACCGAACCAGGAAGGAGCCACGGGCAATGTTCGACCACATTTCAATCGGGGTAAAAAGCCTCGATAGATCGCGCCAGTTTTACGATGCGGCATTGGCGCCGCTCGGCTATGAGCGTCTGTCGAATTTCGACGGAACGATGGGATACGGTGCCGAGAGGCCTGCCTTCTGGGTGAGTGAAGTGGAGCGCCCGGTGCCGGCCGATCGCGGCTCTGGGCTGCATTTCTGCTTCGTCGCCACGAGTGAGGAGGCCGTCAATGCCTTTTATGCCGCAGCACTTGCCAATGGCGGCGAGGACAATGGTGCGCCGGGCATCCGTCCGGACTACAGCCAGTTCTATTATGCCGCCTTCATCATCGATCCTGATGGATATCGGCTTGAGGCTTTCTTCAACAAGCCCGAATAAACGAAAAGGCCGGGCGAAAACCCGGCCTTTCCATGAAAGCATGTCCGAAAGCGATTAACGCTTCGAGAACTGGAACGAACGGCGGGCCTTGGCCTTACCGTACTTCTTACGTTCGACGACGCGGCTGTCGCGGGTCAGGAAGCCACCCTTCTTCAGCACCGAGCGCAGGCCCGGTTCGAAGTAGGTGAGGGCCTTCGAAAGACCGTGGCGAACGGCACCGGCCTGGCCGGAAAGACCGCCGCCGGCAACGGTTGCAACGATGTCGAACTGGCCGTCGCGGGCAGCAGCAACGATCGGCTGGCGCAGGATCATCTGCAGAACCGGACGAGCGAAGTATTCCGCAAATTCCTTGCCGTTGACGATGATCTTGCCGGAGCCCGGCTTGACCCAGACGCGGGCAACAGCGTTCTTGCGCTTGCCGGTCGCGTAGGAACGGCCAAGCGAGTCGACCTTGCGGACGTGAGCCGGAGCAGCAGCAGCTACTTCAGACGACGTGCCGAGATCCTTCAGGGAAGAGAGGTCAGCCACTATCAGGCGCTCCTTACGTTCTTCTTGTTCAGCGAGGCGACGTCGAGGACGGACGGCTGCTGGGCTTCGTGGGGATGGTTCGGGCCGGAGTAGACGCGCAGGTTCTTCATCTGGCGACGGCCGAGCGGGCCGCGGGGAACCATGCGCTCAACAGCCTTCTCGAGGACGCGCTCCGGGAAGCGGCCTTCGATGATCTGGCGAGCCGTACGCTCCTTGATGCCGCCGGCATAACCGGTGTGCCAGTAGTAAACCTTGTCGGAATACTTCTTGCCGGTGAAAACGACCTTGTCGGCGTTGATGACGATAACGTTGTCGCCGTCGTCAACGTGAGGCGTGAAAGTTGCCTTGTGCTTGCCGCGCAGACGCATAGCGATAACGGAAGCGAGACGGCCAACGACGAGCCCTTCGGCGTCGATGACGACCCACTTCTTCTCCACCTCTGCAGGCTTCTGGGAGAAGGTTGCCATAATTGTTACTCTCTCTTGGATCCCCATGCCCGAAGGCGAGGGGCGTTTCTTGTTGCTTGGTTGGTCGGCCGCAAGACAGACCAAAAAGAAAACAGCCCGCAAAGGCTGCATTTCCGGCGCGGCTTATAGCGACAATCGATTAGCCGGTCAATACAAGCCATTTTGACGATCGGAAAAATAAGTAAATAAAAACAATATCTTAACAGTGCGGTATGTGAATACCCCATCTTAGGGGGCCTGAAAACAGGAAGTTTCGCCCTTCGAGGCCGTCGCATTGCGGTATTCGGCTCGAAATCGCCCCACCCTTGTGGCACAAAAGCGGGATTTAGACAGCACACAGGAACATGCAATGGCCGAGATCGTATCCTTCCGCAAGGACAACAACAATTCAGGCGAGGGCGCCCTCGTGCTCCGTCAGCTTTCCGGCGGCATATTGCGCCTGACGCTCAACAATCCGCCTGCCAATGTTCTGTCGATATCAGCCATGGAAACGCTGATGGGCGAGCTGCAGGGTGCAGCCGAGGACGAGGACGTCCGCATCGTCGTCATCGCTTCGACCGGCAATGTCTTTTCCGCCGGTCATGACCTCAAGGAGCTGACCGCTCATCGCGCCGACGAGGACGAAGGTGTCGCCTTCTTCGAAGAGGCATTTGCGCTGGCCGCCGATCTGATGCTGGAGATCAATCGCTTGCCAAAGCCGGTCATCGCCGAGATCGACGGACTCGCGACCGCAGCGGGCTGCCAACTCGTCGCGAGCTGCGATCTTGCGATCTGCACGGATACGTCCACCTTCTGCACGCCAGGCGTTAATATCGGGCTTTTCTGCTCGACGCCGGCTGTCGCCGTTTCGCGCGCCGCCCACCGCAAGCAGGCGATGGAGATGTTGCTGACGGGCGAGACGATCGACGCCTCGACTGCAAAGGATTTCGGCCTGGTCAACCGTATCGTGCCGAAGCAGTATCTCACGCAGGTGGTCAACAAATACGCTTCCGTCATCGCCTCGAAGTCGCCGCAGGCGCTGAGGATCGGCAAGGAAGCCTTTTACAAGCAGCTCGAAATGCCCGTCGCGGAAGCCTATGATTATGCCGCAAGCGTGATGGTCGACAGCATGCTGACCGATGATGCGCAAGAGGGCATCGGCGCCTTCCTTGGTAAGCGCACGCCCGAATGGAAGGGCGAGTGATCAGGCAAGTTTCAGGATCAGCCCGCCGAGCGCGATGATGATGCCGGCGAGGTAACGCCAGATGCTGGCCTTTTCCTTCAGCACCAGAACCGAGATGACAAGCGCAAACAGGATGGCGGTTTCCCGCAGCGCCGCCACCGTCGCAACCGGAGCCTTCGTCATCGCCCAGAGCGCCAACCCGTAGGAGGCAATCGAGCCCGCCCCGCCGATCAGCCCGCGCCACCAGTTGCGCCTGACGTGAGTGGCGACAGTCAACAGACCGCGCTGTGAAAGCGCCCAGGCAAAGAGCAGAACCGGCGGCAGAAGCGACATCCACAGCGTGTAGGAAATCGCATTGCCCGAAAGCCGTGCGCCGATGCCGTCCACATAGGTATAGGTGGCGATGACGCAGGCGTTGATGAGCGCCAGCATGATCGCGTGACGGCTGCCGTGGCGGGCTTCGAAGGCGAGCGTCAGGATGCCAACGCAGATCGTCATGGTTCCGGCAAGCGCTCCACCCGTCAGATGCTCTCCCAGGATGAAGCCGCTGGTGGCGACGATGAGCAAGGGCGCGCCGCCACGCATCAGCGGATAGACTAGGCCGATATCGCCGGCCCTGTAGGCGGCGGCGACCAGCTGGAAATAGGCAAATTGCAGGATGGCGGAAGCGCCGATGAAGGGCCAGGCCTGTGGCTGCGGCAGGGGGAGCAACGGTAGGAAAGGTAGCGAGGCGACCGCGCCGCCTGCAGAGATCAGCGCCGCATCAAGCGATTTGTCCTTGCCGGCTTTGATGATGGCATTCCATGTCGCATGCAGAAGAGCACCGAAAAGGACGAGAAGAAGAACATCGAGGGGCAAGGTGGATGGTCCAGGAGCAGTGCAACAAAATTGGGGAAAACATCACAGCTTTCCCGTTTGAACCTGCCTTGAAATAACAACCTGGGTTTGCGTGATTTGCCCCGGAAGGTGTACTCCGCACGGTCGAATTTTCAATAGCATGGATTGATCAGGTGAACAATTGCCCATCGTTGTAGCAATTTCTGCGTGCGCTCGAAATACGTTCAATTACGCTCAGCTCACACAACTATGAGATGTCGCTAATGGACGCATGAACATATCATGATCAAATTATGTATGAAAGGTGAAATTCATCTGTCGAAAGAGAGTGTCGACAATCCTATGACGCTGAAATATAGACATTATTCTATAACTTTGAAATGATTAGAAATTAACAACCGGGAGAGGTGTCGCCGATATTTTGTATCCCTAGATTGATCGTCCGGTCCTTTCGCAGGTGCGAAAGGATCGATAATATTCACAATTCCGAATAAATGCAGAGTTAGAGACTATAGTGTGGAATGAACAGCATCCCGTCCAGGTTGTCGATATTCTGACAGTTCAGCACCCGGCACTTGGGGTTGTCCTTGGAAGGAATGCTCGTCCATTCCGCATAATCGGTCGCGTCGCAATAGTAGCTGTTGCGGACATAGCGGTCGTAGAGAGGAAGGCCGCGCGGCGAGGTATAGCGAAAGATGACGGCGCCTTCGTTGTGGATCGCCGCCCGCACGCTCTGGCAGCTCATGGCAAGCGGATTGTAGCGTGAGATCGCAAGCGTCGGCGAGGCAGCTAGCACGAGCGCGAGCGCGAGGATTATTTTTTTCATGGCATAATTTCTCCCTGATATTTCCGGCACCTATATATACGTCGAAACGAGCCGCCCGGTTTCAATGAATCGCGACTGTCAAATCCGCCTCCTGCGGCACCTGACCGGAGACACCAGATATGGATCATGATGCCTACGCCGACGACTATCTTTCCGGCATTCTGAAATCGGTCAAAACCATCGCGCTGACGGGGGCTTCGCCCAATCCGGCCCGGCCGAGCAATGGTGTCATGGGCTATCTCCTGTCGCGCGGATATAAGGTCATTCCCGTCAATCCGGGGCAGGCGGGCAAGCAGATCCAGGGCCAGACCGTTTACGCACGTCTCGCCGACATTCCCGAACCGGTCGACATGGTCGATGTCTTCCGCGCATCCGAATATCTTGCTGGGGTGGTGGACGAAGCGCTGGCACTCGAGCCCCGCCCGCAGGTTGTGTGGGCGCAGCTCGGCGTAAGCGACGACGCGGCCGCCGCCAAGGCCGAAGCCGGCGGCATCAAAGTCGTCATGAACCGTTGCCCGGCGATCGAGTATCCGCGTCTTTTTGGCTGACGCGGTCGGGCAGAACGGATTTTCCTCGGAACGCGCCGCGGTTGAAAAAGATCGCGGTTAACTTTCACATTCGAGCGGCTATGATCGCGCCCGTCAACAATTGTACGGGAGGACGACATGGCCAAAAACGATCCGGGATTCAACACGCTGGCAATCCATGCGGGCGCGCAGCCCGATCCGGCGACCGGCGCGCGGATTACACCGATCTACCAGACGACGGCCTTCGTCTTCAACGATTCCGACCATGCCGCAGCCCTTTTCGGCCTGCAGCAATTCGGCAACATCTATAGCCGCATCATGAACCCCACTCAGGCGGTTCTGGAGGAACGTGTCGCAGCGCTCGAAGGCGGCACTGCAGCGCTTGCAGTCGCCTCCGGTCATGCGGCGCAGATGATCGTCTTCCACACGCTGATGCGTCCCGGCGAGAATTTTGTCGCCGCCCGCCGCCTCTATGGCGGCTCGATCAACCAGTTCGGCCATGCCTTCGAGAATTTCGGCTGGCAGGTGCGCTGGGCCGATTCCGACGACCCTGATGATTTCCAGAGCAAGATCGATGACAAGACGCGGGCGATCTTCATCGAGAGCCTTGCCAATCCCGGCGGCACCTTTGTCGATATCGCCGCGATCGCCGAAATCGCCCATCGCCACGATCTGCCGCTGATCGTCGACAACACCATGGCGACGCCCTATCTCATCCGGCCGATCGAGCACGGCGCCGATATCGTCGTGCATTCGCTGACCAAGTTCCTCGGCGGTCATGGCAATTCCATGGGCGGCATCATCGTTGATGGTGGCACCTTCGACTGGTCGAAGACCGGCAACTATCCGATGCTCTCCAGCCCGCGGCCAGAATATAATGGCGTTGTCCTGCACCAGACCTTCGGCAATTTTGCTTTCGCGATCGCCTGCCGCGTGCTCGGCCTGCGCGACCTCGGCCCGGCCCTCTCGCCCTTCAACGCCTTCCTGATCCTGACCGGCATCGAGACGCTGCCGCTGCGCATGCAGCGCCATAGCGACAATGCGATTGATGTGGCCAAATGGCTGAAGGCCCATTCCAAGATCGCCTGGGTGAATTATGCCGGCTTGGAGGATGACCCGAACCACGCCCTGCAGCAGCGCTACTCGCCCAAGGGAGCAGGTTCCGTCTTCACCTTCGGCGTCAGGGGCGGCTACGAGGCCGGCAAGGCGCTGGTCGAAGGGCTGGAGCTTTTCTCGCATCTTGCCAATATCGGCGACACGCGCTCCCTGGTGATCCACCCGGCGTCCACTACGCACCGGCAGTTGACGGATGAGCAGAGGATTGCGGCAGGCGCTGGGCCTGATGTCGTGCGCCTCTCCGTCGGCATCGAAGACGTTAAGGATATCATCGCCGATCTCGAACAGTCGCTGTCGAAGATCTGACCGCGGATCGCTTCATATTCGCTCATCATCCAGACAATTGCCTGACTTCCATCGAACATCATCGACATCGCCTCTATTGGTTTGCGTATCGTAGAGATGAGAGATTTCAACATGGAAAGAAGACAGGACGGGCGAAACAGATCATTGCAGGCCACAGCTGTAGTCGCGGACGGGGTAGGTCACCTTGATGTCGAACGGCGCTGGTCCCGGAAAGACATGCCCCAATCCCGCATCGCCATCAGCACGGGCGCGAGGGTCTGCCCGAACTCGGTCAAGGAATATTCCACACGGGGAGGGACCTCCGCGAAGACCTTGCGGGTGACGATCCCGTCGGCCTCGAGTTCGCGCAGCTGCATTGTGAGCGAACGCTGGCTCGGGTCTCCCACCAGGCGGCGTAGCTCGCCGAACCGACGCGGGCCGTCGAGGAGACGGTAGATGATCATCGGCTTCCACTTGCCGCCTGTGACATCCACGGTGATCTCGACCGGACATTTATAATCGATGTCCATCCTGCGCTCCAATAGTGTACTTTGTATCCCTATAAGCAAAACTATTGCCTACTTGCAAGTTCGCGTGTGCAGCACCTAGCTGGAAGCGAGCTTTTTGTGAGAGGTGCGTTATGCGAGCTGCGTTCTACGAAAGACAAGGGACTGCGAGAGAAGTGCTGACCATCGGCGAACTTCCCGATCCGCAACCCGGGGCCGGGGAAGTCCGGGTCAGGGTTCTCGCGTCGGGCATCAATCCTTCCGACATCAAGACGAGAACCGGATTTGGCGGAAAGGCGATGCCGTTCCGGAGGATCGTCCCGCACCAGGATGGAGCGGGCATCATCGACCGCGTCGGTCCCGGCGTGCCCGACGCCCGTATCGGCGAGCGGGTGTGGGTCTATATGGCGCAGACGGGCAGGGCGTTTGGTGCCGCGGCGGAGTTCGTTTTGGTACCGTCCGGGCAGGCTGTCGGACTTGCTGCCAACGTGTCGTTCGAGACCGGAGCATCGCTCGGAGTCCCTGCGATGACTGCGCATCGATGCCTGTTCGCCGATGGGGACCTGCGCGGCAAGCGGGTTCTCGTCCAGGGAGGCGCGGGTTCGGTTGGCAACGCCGCCATTCTTCTCGCCAAGTGGGCCGGGGCATGGGTGGCGGCGACTG
Source organism: Hyphomicrobiales bacterium (assembly GCA_900470965.1). Taxonomy (GTDB): domain Bacteria; phylum Pseudomonadota; class Alphaproteobacteria; order Rhizobiales; family Rhizobiaceae; genus Rhizobium. Next base: position 64,096 of record UCCS01000108.1, on the reverse strand, counting down.
TCAGTCGAGACGAACAGGCGGACGTCGCGCGTGCGGCAGGGGCCGATCTCGTCATCAACAGGCATAGGGAGGATGTCGTGCAGGCGGTGAGATCGGCAACCGACGGCCGGGGCGTCAACCGTATTGTCGACGTGGACATCACCGCCAATATTGACACCGCAGTCGCTTGTCTCGCGCGTGACGGCGTTGTCTCGGCCTATTCCACGGAGTCGCCGCAAGCCACGCTCTCGATCCCCTTCTTCCCCGCGCTGCTCGGTGGCTTCGCTTTACGTTTCGTCTACGTCTACACCATGCCGGAACCAGCGATGCGGGACGCGGCCGAGGAAGTCTCTGCCTGCGCGGCTTCGGGAGCCTACGTTCCGAAGATCGCGGTGACGCTCGTGCTGGATCAGATCGCCGAGGCGCATGAACTGCAGGAAAGCGGCAAGACTGTCGGAAAGATTCTGATCGGCTTTTGATCTGCCGGCTGGGCCAAGGACGCCTTAACGGCCGAGGGTGCCCAGTACTCGTCCGTGGCCAACTGGGAGCCCCATGTCGTCGTTGATGGCCGCCTCATCACCGGCCAGAACCCTGCCTCGGCGAGACCGCTGGCAAAGGAACCGGTCGCCGCCTTGAAAAAGCTGGCGTAAGCCGATGAAGTAGACGGCGCCAGTACGTCGATCACGTTGTGGCAGGCGGGCAATCGAGTTGTTCGGAGGACAGTCTGGAAGCGTGGACCGCTTCCAGACTGTCCTTGTTGAGCGACTGCGTTAACGCGATCACGAAGGCCTGATGTTACTGCAGGCGCTCCTTCTTGGCACCGGTCGCGGCCCGTCGGCCTCGTCAGACCAGCTTGATCGTGACGTCGATATTTCCGCGCGTTGCCTTCGAGTACGGGCAAATCTGATGCGCCTCGTCGATCAGCGATTGGGCGACGTCGCGCTCTACGCCTGGAATGCCGACGTTAAGGCGAGCGGTCAGCGAGTAGCCGTCAGTGTCGGACAGGTTGAGATCGACTTCGGCATCGATCGTGACGTCACCGCCGAGCGTGATGTGCTTCTTCTTCACGATGAGTCCGATGGCACTCTCGAAGCAGGCCGACCAGCCTGCTGCGAAGAGCTGTTCGGGATTGGTGCCGATGCGCGCCGTGCCCGGTACGCCGAGCCTTACATCGAGACGCCCGTCGGAACTGCGGGCGACACCGTGTTCGCGACCGCCGGTGACGTGTGTCTTTGCGGTGTAGAGGACTTTGGGGTTCATTTTCTGGTCCATGACGCACTCCTTTTTTGCTTTCGTTGCGGATGCCCCTGTTGGGCGGGTGTATGCTTCTTCGGTCAGGCGTCGGGCGACGTCTATGACCGCTGGCGAATGCCGTGGGCGCCAAGGACGGCCATTCGGCCGACCTCCTTCAGCTCTCGATACGGCCGGTTACGCCGCCGGTGCCATGTTCTGCATGGCCGCCAATGCTCCGAGGATTTGCTCGGTCGTCACGATGGCGCTGGCGTAGTTCGGCATGTTGATTTCCAGCGCCGCATGCATCATCTCGTCGGAATAGTCGGCGACCGCGTCCTTCACGACCGTCACGTCGTATCCAAGCTCGGCTGCGAAGCGGACCGTTGCCTCGATGCAGGTATGCGCGATCAGGCCGATGACGATCAGTCTGTGGATGCCCCGCCTTTTGAGCTGGTTGTCGAGGTCGGTGTTGGCAAAGCCGCTGGAGCACCAATGCTCCGATGCCACGACCTCGCCCGCAGCAGGAACGAACTCCGCCTTGAATTCTCCGCCCCAGGTGCCGAACTCGAAGGTCTTGCGCTTCCAGGCCAGCTTCTGAATAGGGGCGATATACTTCCAGTTCTCATAGTCGCCTTCGCGAAAGCGGTGGTGCATCGCGAAGAAGACGGGGAGTTTGACCTGCCGTGCCGCCTTGAGGATCTGCTCCATGTGCGGGACGCAATTGTTGGCCTCGGCGACCGCCTGTATACGCGGCCAGATCTTGCCTCCTTCCGAAATGAAGTCGTTATACGGGTCGACCACCAGAAGCCCGGTAATGCCGTGTTCGTAGGAGAGTTCGGTCATCGCATCCTCCTTTGGCGCTTAGGCGGCTCTCGACGATGACTGCTTACGAAGCGCAAAGCGCTCGATGCTCGCTGCAAAGAGCGGCGTCTCACCCTTGTTATGGGCGATCGACATCGGCTGGCGCTGCGTGCGGAACACCTCGAAGGGGATGCCCTGCCGATCCAGGTTCGCCAACATTTCGTCGGTGGCGAAGGACTGGACGCGGTTGGTGAACTCGCAGCGGTCCTTGTCGATTGCCTTGGCGCTCAATTCCCAGGTCACATGGATGGTCACGCGGCCGGTCGGCGTGAAGACGTCGGAGTCTGAATCGAGGATCAGATGATCCTTCTCTCCGAGCGTCTCGACATAGTGCTGGACCATCAGGCTGCCGCCGATCGTCTCGACGTTGATCGACATGCGCGTGCCGTCAGGCGCGGTCGTAAAGCCGGCGGCGATATGGGCTGGCGAGCAGGACTGATATTCCTTCTCCGGCAGTGTGAAGCACCAGTTGGGAATGTCGATCTTCTCGATCGGCGCATTGATGATGGCGGTGAAGCTGGAATCGACGATCTGATTGTCGCGCATTGTCTGTCTCCTTCTTCGATAAGGGGTTGAGATCGCGGTGTCGGGCGGCGCACACCGCGCCGCCACCGTTGTCAGATCGATTTGCGAAGCGGCTTGAACGCGGCGCGCAGATCTTCGGTCAGGAACATGGGCTGCTCCCAGGCTGCGAAGTGGCCACCCTTGGATGGGCGGCTGTAGAAGATGAGCTGCGGATAGGCCCTCTCGGCCCAGCTCTTCGGAGCCTGGTAAATCTCGTCGGGGAAGGCACTGACGGCGACCGGTATCTTGATGCCGCGCGGATCGAAGAAACCGCCGGACGGGAAATGGGCATTGTCCCAGTAGAGTCGTGCGGAAGAAATTGCCGTATTCGTCAGCCAGTAGAGCGTGACGTTGTCGAGGATATCGGCCTTCGAAAGCCCTTCCTGTTTTCCGTCGAAGACGCGGGCGATCATGTCATAGCTGCGGATGTCATGATCGAGCATCCAGGCGGCAAGGCCGATCGGGGAGTCGACGATGCCATAGAGCGTCTGCGGCCGGTTGTTCATCTCGATCGCATAACCGAGGCCGTTCTTGTAAAAATCGTCGAGCTGCTCATAGGCGCGCTTTTCATCGGCCGAGAGGCTGTCGGGTGCCGGGGCGCCTGACGACAGCAGCTTGGCAATATCGGCAGGCACGGTGGCCGCCATGTTGGTGTGGATGCCGAGAAGGCCGGCCGGTTCCTGCACCGCCATCAGCTCGGTGACGGCATTGCCCCAGTCACCGCCTTGGGCGACATACTTCGTGTAACCGAGACGCTGCATGAGCACCGCCCAGGCCTTGGCGATGCGCGGCGGATTCCAGCCCGGCTCAGTCGGCTTGCCGGAGAAACCGTAGCCGGGAAGCGAGGGAATGACGACATGGAAGGCGTCTTCGGCGCTGCCGCCATGCGCTGTCGGATCGGTCAGTGGCCCGATGATCTTCAACTGCTCGATGATCGACCCCGGCCAGCCATGGGTGATGATGATCGGCAGCGCATTCTCGTGCTTGGACTTCACATGGATGAAGTGGATGTCCAGCCCATCGATCTTCGTGATGAACTGCGGGTAGGAGTTGAGCTTCGCTTCGACCTTGCGCCAATCGTAGTTCTTGGCCCAGTGGTCGGCGAGCTTCTTGATGGTGGAGAGCTGAACGCCCTGCGAGTGGTCGCTCACCGTCTCGCGATCCGGCCAGCGTGTGGCGGCGACGCGGCGATGGAGGTCTTTGAGGGTTTCGTTCGGAAAATGAACGTGGAATGGCTTGATCGCCTCATCGGCTGTGGCAGCAAGCAGATGGGAAGGCAGAAGCGCGCCTGAACTTGCAACCGCCACGCCCAGGGAGGCGGCGGCGAGAAAACGGCGGCGGTCCTGGTCGATTGCATCAGCGACTTCGGTCTTGATCATGGCTTTCTCCTCGGGGATCAGGATGTTGCAGTTGCACGTTTGTGCTGACCGAAACCTACTGCCGTATGCCGAGAAGCGCCCGTTATGCGTTGTTAGCTGTTGTCAGGACACGAAAGCGGAGCATGTTAACAACAGCCGATATTCGCGCATCGACTGTTTTTCTCCCGTTTCAATACCTTCGGGTAGTGGCACGGATCGAAGTGCTGGACTAATGTCCGCCAGCGCACAGACGTCGGCCAGAGGGATGAGCCATGGCGATCGTAGCAGTCGGGGATATCAAGGGAATTCGCTTCGGACCGTTCAAGCTGGCGGTAGGCGAAAGGCTTCTAAGCAGGGAGGGTGTCCCTGTGGAACTGGGCGGACGTGCCCTCGACATTCTTGTAGCGCTCGTGACATCCCCAAATGAAATCGTCAGCAAGAAGCAGCTGATGGACAGGGTCTGGCCCGACGCCCTCGTCGAGGAAGGCAGCCTTCGCTTCCATATGGCCGGGCTACGCAAGGCCCTCGGCGATGGCCAGGACGGCGCGCGCTACATCACCACGATTGCGGGGAGGGGCTACTGCTTCGTCGCACCCACTGTCGCCGTGTTGCCCGATCATCGCGATAGCCCGCTCGTCGAGGACGTGTTTCCGCATGCGAACCTTCCTCCACGGCTCGCCCGAATGGTCGGCCGTGACGTCGATGTCATGAAGCTGGGCGCGCAACTGACGGATTCCCGGCTTGTCACGATCGTCGGCCCGGGCGGAGTGGGAAAGACGACCGTCGCGATTGCTGCAGCCCATCAGGCCGCCGAGGTTTTTGCCGGACACGTGCTGTTCGTTGATCTCGGCGTGGTCGCCGATCCGAAACTTGCTGCGACGACGATCGCTGCCCTGCTCGGACTTCCGGTCCAGGCCGAAGACGCGACACCCGATGTGATGCGGTTTCTCAGGGACAAACGCCTTCTCCTGATCCTCGATACCTGTGAGCACCTGGTGGAAACGGTCGCCACCATTGCTTCGTCCATTCTGGACGCCGCACCACAGGTGCATATCATTGCGACGAGCCGCGAGGCGCTACGCATCGACAGCGAGCGCATCTACAGGTTGGATGCTTTGGGATAACCACCGGAAGTCAATGAAGCGCCGTCCGCAGCCGTTCAGCAATATCCGGCAGCGCAGCTTTTCGTCGAACGTGCGATAGCCAGCGGTGCCCAACTCGACGGAAACGAGGCCGAAGCCGCAATTGTCTGCGACATATGCCGAAAGCTCGACGGGGTCGCCCTGGCCATCGAACTCGCCGCCAGACGCGTCGAGGCCTATGGTTTGGAGCAGACCGCAGCATTGCTCGATCAAAGGCTGACACACCTGTGGCAGGGTTTGCGGACAGCCCCGCCGCGCCAGCAAACGCTGCAGGCCACCCTCGACTGGAGCTATGGGCTTCTGTCCGAAACCGAACGTGCGGTGCTGCGCAGGCTCGCGGTGTTCGTGGGAAATTTTCCACTCGATGCTGCTTTGGAGGTGGTGACGAACGACACGCTCGATCGTGCTTCGGTTTTTGCGGCTATCGACAATCTAGTGGAAAAGTCGATGGTGGCCGCCCGCCCGATCGGTGCCATGATGCGTTACCGGCTTCTCGACACCACGCGCGCCTACGTGATCGAACTCGGCAGGGACGACGAGTGGCAGGAACTGGCGAGGCGGCACGCAGCCTATTGCCGCCTTTGGTTCGAACAGAACGGCAGCGAGTGGACGTCGCTCTCGACCCCCTTGGAGCGAGCGCCGCACTTCAATGCAGTCGATAACGTTCGCAGCGCACTTGAATGGTGTTTTGGAGAGAACGGCGACACATCGCTCGGGGTCGGCCTTGTCGCCTCCGTTGCTCCTGTCTTCCGTGCGATGGGCTTGCTGCCGGAGTGCCAACGATGGACGGAGCGCGCACTCCAGTCGCTGGACGATGCCACCCGTGGCACGAGCGAGGAGATGCAGCTCCAGGCGGCTTTCGGCGTATCGATGATGTTCATGAGAGGCCACAACGAGATGTCGGCTGCCGCGCTGAACAGGAGTCTGGAGATAGCCGAAGCGCGCGGCGACGACCTCAATGCCGCAAGACTGCTGGGACCGATCCACTTCTTCCATCTGCGCAGCGGCGAGTTCAGGCTATGCGTGGAATACGCCGAGCGCTGCACCGAGATCGCCGATCGAATAGGCGATCCTGCGGCGACCACGCTATCCAGGGCTCTTCTCGGCCTCTCTTACTGTCTGGTCGGGCGCCTCGCTGAAGCACATGCGACGCTGAAACCCGTTGTCGAGCCCGCTCTTTCGCCAGCCAGCAAGCAGATGCATTACGGCTTCGATCACTACACCTGGGCCAGGATAGGCTGGTCGACAAATCTCTGGCTGGAAGGCCATACCGACCGGGCTCGCGCGGTGATCCGCCAATGCTTCAAGGATGCGGAGACGATGCGCCATCCCGTCTCCTTCGCGATCTCGTTGAGTTCGATCGCGACGCTTCTGTGGATCGGCGATTTCGACGTGGCGGAGGAACATCTGGTTTCCTTCATCGCCAGAGCGGAGACCCAGGCTTTCGGCCCTTATCTCTCCATGGGGCATGCCTACAAAGCCGAGATCGCGATACGGCGGGGGGACTTCGAAGCCGGCGTTACGGCGCTGCGTAAGCAGCTGGAGGATCTTCATGCCACCCGCTTCGAACTCTTCACGGTGCGGTTCCACTTCGTTCTCATCATGGGCCTTCTGGCGGGCGGGCGATCTGCCGAAGCATGGGAACTCGTAGAGGAAACCGAGCAACTGATCGAGGAAAAGGGCTACTATTCCTATCTTCCGGAGCTTCTGCGGCTGAGGGGCTGCATTCTTTTGGCTGCACCAGGACTGAGCCATATGGATGCAGAGACCTGTTTCACGTTGTCATTGGACGTGAGCCGCAGGCAAGGCGCTGGCGCCTGGGAAATCCGGGCGGCGACTGATCTGGCAAGGCTCTGGACGGTGCAAGGGCGGACTGAGGAAGCCGATGGGCTGCTTCGACCCGTTTATGAGCGGCTGACGGAGGGAAGGGACACGCCCGCTCTTCGTGCGGCCGCGCAGGCGCTCGCGCAAGCCGGCTGAGAGGCACGGAGGCGCTGTAATTGCAGCGATCTTTTATTGGTGGTGACGGATTTGGCGTGAAGGCGGCCAAGCCGATCATTTGCGGAAATTGCCGGACATGGTGGCTGTTATCATCCCTAAAATCGTTTGATTTCAATGAGAAGTCTGTCAAAGCTATGTGACGGACTACACCTGAGGAAAAGCCTTCATGTTTTTGCTTTCCGTCGCCGCCATCTGGGCGGTGGCCGCCATCACGCCAGGTCCGAACTTCCTCATCGTCGTCCGGACGGCGCTGGAGGGTTCGCGAGGCGCGGCGGTGGCCGTCATCGCTGGCGTCATCCTAGGCACCTTCTGCTGGGGGCTCGCCGGCTGGCTCGGCATCAGCGCACTCTTTGCGGCCGCACCTTTCGCCTATCTGTTCCTGAAGGTCGCCGGCGGGCTCTATCTCTGCTTCCTCGGTGCAAAGCTCGTCTGGAGCACCTGGCGCACAAGGCGGGCAGTGGAGAGCCGCAAGCCGTGCGGGCAGGGATCGGCCCGAAGCAGGCTTTCTATTCGGGGCTCGCAACCAACCTCGTCAATCCGAAATCGGCCTTCTTCGTCGCCTCGCTCTTTGCTGGCGACGCTGCCGGCCGAGCATAGCTGGATGCAGGGTGCTGCTGCCGTCGCCACGATGGTTCTGGTCTCCTCGCTCTGGTACTCGTTCGTGCTGACAGTATTGCGCAACCCTGCCGTTGCAGGCGTCTATGCGCGCGGCCGTAGAACACTTGACGCCGCGGCCGGCGTCATCTTCATGGGCTTCGGCCTGAAACTTCTGACCTCAGCGCGATAACCATGGCAAACATGATCTCCTTCGATATCGACAGCGTCGAACCGGAAGTCGGCGCTCCCGCCGCCGAGCGCATCATTTCCGGCAATCCGCAATTCCGCACCTGGAATTTGGAGGAGGCCGAGGGCGGCCTCTATTCCGGCATCTGGGAGGCAACGCCTGGCAAGTGGCGGATCGTCTATGAGGAGTGGGAATATTTCAGCTTACTCTCCGGCCATTCGATCGTGACCGAGGATGGCGGTGAGCCGGTTCACATGAAGGCGGGCGACCGGATGATCCTCAGGCCAGGCTTTAAAGGAACCTGGGAAGTCGTTGAAACGACTCGCAAGGATTATGTGATCAAGGTCTAAAAAGCTGCCCGGATGGATGGCTTTTGATCATTCTCATTAATAGTGTCTACATCATCAAATGATAGATCTTATCTGCAGCGCATTGCGGACATGATGTCTCCTGCCGTCACCATAGACATGGCCTTGCAATTCAACTTTTCGGGATTGGCATGTCGTCGAATCTTGCAGGTAGGCACGTTCGAACCCAAACGTCTTCCATCATTGCGACAACCATCTTCTTCCTCGTCGTCGCTCTCGTGCTGACGGGCCTCATGGCCCATGTCGTCGCCACGATGAACCGGTCTGCAAACAAGATCGATGATGCCAGGGCCACGCGCGCTGCCCGTGCAGCGATCTCGGCCTTTGCCAATCGTTTGAGCGCGACAACCACGGACAACGCCGTATGGGATGATGCCTATAAAGCGATCTCATCTCCTGACGCCACGGATTGGGCCTATGAGAACTGGGGCAAGACCACAGCGGATTATCCGCTCTATGACGGCGCGGTCGTGATCGGCCCCGACCGCTCTTCGGTCATCTCCGCATATGCCAAAGGCAAGCCCTTCCAGCCTAGTGCTTCTTTCGGCGAAGCTTTTTACCAGCAGATCGACAAAGCTGCTGAATCCGGACAGGCGCCGGTGGTCAATTTCATCCGGACCGAAACGGGCATCGCGCTGATCGTGTCACAGGCAATCCAGCCTTTCACCGCAGAAGGCGAGCTTCCGAAGCTGAGTGTGCTGAGCCTCTACAAGGATCTCACGTCGGAGGTTCTCGACACTTTTTCGGACGAGCATGAACTCGAAGGGCTGCGCCTCGCCGCCGCGCCCGAGTCGGGCCTGCTGAACACACCGATCACGGACATAGGAGGTGGCGTCATAGGCCATCTTGTCTGGCCCAGCAAAGCGCCCGGAACCGCCGTGTTTCACGAAGTCTATCCTTACGTCGCGGCTGCTGTCATCATCCTTGCGATGTTCCTGGGTGGTGTTCTGCTGGTGGGTGCAGCAGAGGCGCGCCGCCTGCGCCAATTGGCGCAAGCGGCGATTTTCGAAGCGAACCACGATAGCCTGAGCGGCCTGTTGAACAGGCACGGGCTTCTCGTACTGCTGGAAGAGCTGGAAGATACCGATGTTGCGCCACCCCGGCTCTATCTGGTCGATCTCGATGGATTCAAGGCTGTCAACGACGCCTGGGGGCATGCGGTAGGGGATGACCTGATCCGGATCGTCTCGAACGCCCTGATCGCCTGTCACCCTGAAGTCGTTGCGGCCGCCCGGCTGGGAGGCGACGAGTTTGCGCTGGTGCAGATTGGAACCGCCGCGCGTGGGGAGATAGAAGAGACTATTCTGGCGCTGTTCACCGAGCCCTTCAAAATCGAAGGGCGAACGATCGAAGTTGGCGCAAGCATCGGAGCTGCCGCACGTGACGGAGACGTACCGCCTTTGGAGCTTCTCCGCAGGGCGGATATGGCGCTCTATCGTGCCAAGGCAAACGGCAGAGGCCGGGCGATCGAATACGACCCGGAGCTGGATCTGGAACGCCAGAGGGTCGCCGAAATGGAAGCTTTGTTGAAGAGCGCCATTAGCAATGGTGCGATCGAAGCCTTTTTCCAGCCTCTCGTCTCTGCTGCGACAGGTGCTGTTACTGGTCTTGAAGCGCTAGCGCGTTGGCGAGTTCCAACAGGGAACATAAGCCCTGAGATTTTCATCCCGCTCGCCGAAAGGTGCGGCCTCATCGATGCGCTCGGCGCTCATATGCTGAAAACATCGATCGGGCATGCCAAGAACTGGCCTGGCCTGTCATTGTCGGTGAACGTTTCGCCGGTCCAACTCTGCAATCCGGAATTCGCCGCCGAAGTGATCTCGCTTCTGCAGGAGCTCGATTTCGATCCGAAGCGTTTGACATTGGAGATCACGGAAGGCGTCCTGATGACAAATCCGGAACAGGCCCGCAGGTCGATAGATCACCTCAAACAGGTCGGTATAAAATTCGCGCTTGATGACTTTGGCTGCGGCTATGCAAGCATCGGCGCATTGCGGCAGTTCGGGTTTGATCGCATGAAGATCGACCGTTCGCTCGTATCCGCTCTCGACCAAGCCTCGAATGGCGCCGATGTTCTGAGAGCCACCATCTCCCTGGCGACCGCTCTGCAGATTCCCGTGACAGCTGAAGGTATCGAGAATACGCGCCAGGCGGCGATCCTGCGTGAGGCCGGCTGCGACCAGCTGCAGGGCTATCTGATCGGAAAACCTATGTCGGCACTCGAGATATCCAGCAAGCTTCAAGAGCTTGCCGCATAGATTGCGGCAGCACACTCGGGTGGTCGTCCGGTCCTCGGAGCATTTTGGCGTCTGAAAACGACATTTTCACGCATTGCTGCGGCAATCGACCGCAGCCCTGCGGCAATAGGGCCGCACCTCATTTGCGAAGGCTTTGTCAGCGCGCGATTCACTAGGAAAGTCAGTGACTTCAGCGACTTATGCACAGCGTTGCATTTCATGTCGCCCGTCACAAACTGTCATCAAACTGTAATAATAGACGCCTAGCCGCCTTCCCGTGACGAGGAAATTCAGCGCCCCTGACAGTGGACACCCCCTCCATGGCGCCGAACCTCGTCGTCCTTTCGTTCCATCAGGGAAGAGTCGCAAATGCTCACCAAGAAACTTCTTTCGGCCTGCCTCGGCGCCGGCCTGGTTGCCGCTCTGGCAGTCTCGGCCTCCGCTGCCGATATTACCGGCGCTGGTTCGACCTTCGTCTATCCGGTTCTTTCGAAGTGGTCGGCAGACTACAACAAGGAAACCGGCGACAAGCTGAACTACCAGTCGATCGGTTCGGGCGGCGGTATCGCCCAGATCAAGGCTGCAACGGTTGACTTCGGCGCTTCCGACGCCCCGCTCAAGCCGGAAGATCTGACGGCTGGCGGCTTTGGCCAGTTCCCGCTCGTTGTCGGCGGCATCGTTCCCGTCATCAACGTCAAGGGCATCAAATCAGGCGAACTGAAGCTCTCCGGCAAGGTCCTCGCTGACATCTACCTCGGCAACGTCACCAAGTGGAACGACAAGGCCATCGCCGATCTGAACCCGGGCCTGAAGCTGCCCGACAGCCAGATCGCAGTTGTTCACCGTTCGGACGGCTCGGGCACCTCCTTCAACTGGACCAACTTCTTCTCCAAGGTAAACCCGGACTGGAAGTCGAAGGTTGGTGAAGGCACTGCCGTCAACTGGCCGGTAGGCATCGGCGGCAAGGGCAACGAAGGCGTTGCTGCTTACGTTACCCGCGTCAAGGACTCGATCGGTTACGTCGAATACGCCTACGCCCTGCAGAACAAGCTGCCCTACGTTCTCATCCAGAACGCTGCCGGCCAGTATCCGAAGCCGAACGCTGAAAGCTTCTCGGCTGCCGCTGCAAGCGCAGAATGGGGCAAGGCTCAGGACTTCTACCTGATCATGACCAACGCTCCGGGCGAAAAGGCCTGGCCGATCACGGCAACCACCTGGGCCATCATGTACAAGGAACCGAAGGACGCTGAACGCTCCAAGGCTGCTTTCTCCTTCTTCAAGTGGGCTCTCGAAAAGGGCCAGAAGGAGGCTTCCTCGCTCGATTACGTTCCGCTTCCGGACACGCTCGTGAAGCAGATCGAAGATTACTGGACAGCCTCTTTCAAGAGCTGATCCTGACGAAACTGCGGTCGGGGCGGAAAGCCAAGCTTTCCGCCCCGAATGCCTTTGACACCCCCCTCAAAGCAGCAGAGCGTACGGATATGAGCGAAGCACTGGCATCGCTGCCCGCCGACACCGCGGGCGTGAAGCGCCGCGACGGCGCCGCAGGCGATCGGATTTTTTATTGGATAGTTTTGGGCTGCGGCCTGTTTGTTCTCGCCGCTCTGCTGGCAGCGGCGATCTCCATGGCCATGAGCGGGCTTCTTGCCTTCCGCACCTTCGGCTTCGGCTTCCTGACCGGCACCGAATGGGATCCGGTTGCTCAGCAATTCGCAGGTCTCGTGCCGATCTACGGCACGCTGGTCACCTCGGCACTCGCCATGATCATCGGCGTTCCCGTTAGCCTCGGCATCGCGGTTTTCATCACCGAGGTTGCGCCGCGCTCCATCCGCGGGCCGATCGGCGGCGCCGTCGAGCTTCTCGCCGGCATCCCCTCGATCATTTACGGCATGTGGGGTCTTTTCACCTTTGCTCCGTTCATGTCGGATTACATCCAGCCGGTGCTCATCGACTGGCTGGGTCCGATCCCGCTGATCGGTGCGCTGTTTTCGGGTGCCCCGCTCGGCATCGGCATGCTGACATCAGGCATCGTGCTGGCGATCATGATCATCCCCTTCATCTCGTCGGTCATGCGTGACGTCTTCCTTGTCGTCCCCGCGCAGCTGAAGGAATCGGCCTATGCGCTTGGTTCGACAAAGTGGGAAGTGGTGCGCGACATCGTCATTCCGCACACCCGCACGGCCGTTGTCGGTGGCATCTTCCTTGGTCTCGGCCGCGCGCTCGGCGAGACTATGGCGGTTACCTTCGTTCTCGGCAACACCCATAACATTGCGGTGTCGCTGATGGAGCCCGGCACCTCGATTGCCGCGACGCTCGCCAATGAGTTTGCCGAGGCTTCGGACGACCTCTACCGGTCGTCGCTGGCAGCACTTGGCCTCATCCTCTTCGTTGTCACCTTCATCGTTCTGGCGGCCGCCAAGCTCATGCTGGTGCGTATGGCAAAGCAGAGGGGGGAATAATCATGGCTACCTATTCGGGTTCCCTTTACCGCCGCCGCCAGATCGGCAGCGCAATCGCGCTGACGCTTTGCGGCATCGCCACCGTGCTCGGCCTGGTCTTTCTGGTGTGGATCCTCTGGACGACGCTGGTCCACGGTCTGTCTGCGCTGAGCCCCAGCCTTCTCACGGAGATGACGCCGCCGCCCGGCGAAGATGGCGGCGGTCTCGCCAACGCCTTCATGGGCAGCCTGCTGATGGTCGTTCTCGCCGTTATCATCGGTACGCCGATCGGCGTGCTGGCCGGCACCTATCTGTCGGAATTCGCCCGCGGCAAGAAACTCGGCGAGGCCATCCGCTTCGTCAACGATATCCTGCTCTCGGCGCCGTCGATCATCATCGGCCTGTTCGTCTATGAAGTGGTCGTCCGCCCGACCTCACGCTTCTCCGGCTTTGCCGGCGGCATCGCGCTCGCCTTCATCTTCCTGCCGGTCGTGGTGCGCACGACCGACGAGATGCTGCGGCTGGTTCCCGATGTCATGCGTGAGGCAGCCCTTTCGCTCGGCATTCCGCGCTGGAAGGTCACGGTCAACGTTCTCTACCGCGCCGCCTCCACGGGGATCCTCACCGGTATCCTGCTCGCGATCGCGCGCATTTCGGGCGAAACCGCGCCGCTCCTCTTCACGGCTCTGAATAACCAGTATTGGAGCCTGGATATGTCGCAGCCGATGGCGAACATTCCCGTCGTCATCTTCCAGTTCGCCATGAGCCCCTATGAGCAATGGCAGAATCTTGCATGGGCCGGTGCCTTCGTGATGACGGCCGTCGTTCTAATCCTGAGCGTCGTATCGCGCTCCGTCCTGAACCGAAAAGGTGGGAAATGATGCTTCAGTCTGCAGACACTATCGATACTACCAGCAAGCTGGGAAAGCCGATGGCGAGAGACAAGATCTCCCTCGAGAAAGTCAATTTCTACTACGGCGACGCCCACGCGATCAAGGATGTGAGCCTGAGCTTCCCGGAGCGCCAGGTCTCGGCCCTGATCGGTCCCTCCGGCTGCGGCAAGTCCACCCTGCTGCGCATCCTGAACCGCATCTACATGCTGTATCCGAAGATGCGGGCTACCGGCTCGATCAAGCTCGACGGCAAGAACATCCTCGACCCGAGCTTCTCGATGAATGAACTGCGCGCCCGCGTCGGCATGGTGTTCCAGAAGCCGGTGCCGTTCCCGATGTCGATCTATGACAACATCGCCTATGGCATTCGCCACCACGAGCGCCTCAACAAGGCCGATATGGACGTGCGCGTCGAGCAGGCGCTGCGTCAGGCCGCTCTCTGGGATGAGGTGAAGGACAAGCTGAAGGGCAGCGGCCTCGGCCTTTCGGGCGGCCAGCAGCAGCGTCTTTGCATCGCCCGCGGCGTGGCGCTGCGTCCGGAGGTGCTGCTTCTCGACGAGCCGACCTCGGCCCTCGACCCGATCTCGACTGCCAAGGTCGAAGAGCTGGTCGCGCAGTTGAAGGGCGAGTTCACGATCGTCATCGTCACTCACAACATGCAGCAGGCAAGCCGCATCTCTGACAACACAGCCTTCATGTATCTGGGCGAATTGATCGAATACGGCCCGACCGCGCAGATCTTCCAGTCTCCGAAGGTCAAGCGTACGGAAGACTACATCACCGGCCGTTACGGCTGATGTGATATTTCCTCGCGGAACAGAAACGGCCGGCACGCGATGAGCTTGCCGGCCGTTTTCGTTTCCGAGTGTCGGATATGAAGGCTTACCAGACGAGATCCAGGCGATCGAGCCCGTGGAAGTGGTAGACGTCCTTGACGACGGGCGTCTTGGCAAGTTTGAGCCCCGGCAGGCGCTTGAACAGTATCGGCAGCACGACGTTGAGCTCCAGCCGCGCCAGCGGCGCGCCGATGCAGAAATGGATGCCGGCGCCGAATGAGAGATTGGGTGCCTCGTTGCGGTCGGGCTTGAAGGTGAGGGGATCGCTGAATTTCGCTGGATCGTGATTGGCGGCGGCCAGGATCATGCTCACCTTGTCGCCGCGCTTGAACGCGATGCCGTCGATCTCGGCGGGCTCGAGCGCCCAGCGCTGGAAGATGTGGACGGGCGCGCAGATGCGCAGTGACTCCTCGACGGTGCGCTCGGTGGCGGTTTCGTCGCGGAAAAGCTCAGCCGGGTTGTAGCCGCTATCCAGAATGATGCGCACCGAATTGCCGATCTGGTGGACCGTCGCTTCATGGCCGGCATTGAGCAGCACGATGGTCGTCGAGATGAGCTCGTCTTCCGTCAGGTACTGGCCCTTGTGCTCGGTATGGATCATATGTGTCAGCAGGTCGTCACGCGGTTCGGACCGGCGCACGGCAATGACCGTCTTCACATAATCGGAAAATTCCCGTGCCGCCTGCTCCGCAGCATCTTCGTCTGCACGGGTGCGCCCGAACATATACATGCGCACATAGGCATGTGACCACTTGAGGAGCTGCGGCCCCATTTCCTCGGGAATGCCGATCATGCGGGCGATCATCGTCACCGGGATGATATCGGCAAAGGCCGAAAGCAGCTCGACTTCGCCCTTGTCGGCAAAGGCGTCGATCAGCCTGTTGGTAAGTTCTTCGATTTCCGGCTTCATCTTCTCGACATGGCGCGAGACGAAGGCGCGGTTGACGAGGGTGCGCAGCCGCGTGTGTTCCGGCGGCTCCAGCTCCAGCAGCGAATAGCGCTCGGCGAGATCGAAGGCGGCGAGGTGCGGTTCAGGTTCGGGCAGGCCGAGCTCCTCGCGGCTGGCAATATGCAGGATCTGCCGGCCGAACCGGCGGTCGCGCAGCAGCCCGTTCACATGATCGTAGCCGGTGACGAACCACTGCTTCTGCTGTTCCCAGTAGAAGGTGGGACAATGGGCATGGAGCGCGGCATAGACCGCGTTCGGGTTGCCGTAGAAGGCCGGGTCGCTGCCGTCGAGCGACACATGGCGGGTGGCTGGATCGATCTTGAGGAAGGGCGGTATCATCATGGGCAGAGGCTTAGCGGATTTGCCTTGCCTCGAAAAGATGGCCACTCAGCCTGCGCGGGAAAGTACACCCATGCGGCGTAGTGCTTCCACCTGATCGTCGACCGTCGGCACGAGTTCGCCGGCATGGGAGTTCGGCTCGCCAGGCGCGGGTGCCGCCGCTTCTTCCTCGCCGAAGACGACCGTGCAGTTACGGCCGGCAGCTTTTGCCGAATAGAGCGCACGGTCGGCGGCCGACACCAGCCGGTCGATATTGGCTTCGATCGCCGAGGAAAGCGCGATGCCGACGCTGACGGTGGCGGGGATCAGTGCCTCGCCCGTGCTGACCGGCAGGCGGCAGAATTCGGCGCGGATCGATTCCGCCAACGCTTCGGCTTCCGTCTGGTCGCGGACGGTCACGAAGGCCGCGAATTCTTCGCCGCCCATGCGGCCGAAGATATTGTTCGGGATATACTGACGGGCAAGGCGGGCGAAGGCGGTGAGGACGGCATCGCCCGACTGATGGCCGAAACGGTCGTTGACGCGCTTGAAATGGTCGAGGTCAAAGAGGATGACACCGACCTGGTGCTGCTCGTCATGTGCCTTTTCCTGGATCTTGTCGAAATAGCCGAGCAGGCCGCGGCGGTTCAGCACGCCCGTCAGCGAATCCGTCAGCGTCAGGAAGCGCAGGTGACGTTCCGACCGTTCCATGATGAGGCGGCAGGTGAGCGCGAAGGCGATGGTGAGCAGGAAGGCGCTGGCCATGGCGGCCCCGCCGCTGAAATTCGTCGCCTGCTTATCCGAGGGCAGGATAAGCGCCATTGCCAGCGCCACGCCGAAGCAGAGGAAGGCCTGCAGCACAAAGACGGCCATCAGCATGATGCGCGTGCGTTCGCGATGGATATCGCCGGCGGCTATCGCCATGGCAAGCGCAGTGGCGCCGGTCGCCGAGGCGAGATTGTAGAGAATGACGCGGTTGGAATAATCCTCGTTGATCCACGGCAGGAAGACGCCTGCAAGCCAGATTACTGGCGGCAGAAGCGCCCACCATTCCATCTTCTTGCGGTCGAGCGCCAGGAAGCCGGCGACCCAGGCACTTTGTCCGAGCAGGGCGATGGCATTGCCGATCTCGATGGAAAGCAGGTCGGGGATTTCGCCGCGGACCGCAACCAGCGCAAAGCCGATGCCGCTGAACAGGAAGCCGAGCCCCCAATAAAGGTAGGCGCCGCTTTTCCGGTCGTGGCGCCAGGCCACGAACAGAACCAGAGCCAGCGTAAGGGCTTCGGAACACCAGATGGACAGACCTGTAGTGACATTGAACACGGCAGCAACCCCTTGAGAATTGGCCGCATCCTTGCCGAAGAAGCTCGCTGTTTGATTAATGGCACAGATCTGCGCTCGGCAATTTCGTCGATATCTGCCGGTAAGCTTTCCGCCCGGTAAATACCCGTGAGATCCATCGGGCGCGGTAAGCCTTCCTTCATCCTGTCGCAGAGAATAACTGTGAGAGCCAAAGGTCTGGCCTCGCCGTTAACAAGCGTTTGGGAGAAACGGGATAGGGAAATGTCAAAGCCATATGTCGCGCCTGCTTCTTAACGTTATCCTTATGCGTGTCTTGAAGAGGGGGGCTGGGACACTCTATGTAGGGACAAGGCATTTTTCTTTGATTCCCGGCTTTCGCCGGAAAGACGTTAAAAGGACGCACATGAGAAACCCAGTCGATACCGCTATGGCACTCGTGCCGATGGTTGTGGAACAGACCAATCGCGGTGAACGCTCCTACGACATCTATTCCCGCCTGCTCAAGGAACGCATCATCTTCCTGACGGGCCCTGTCGAGGACCATATGGCGACACTCGTCTGCGCCCAGCTTCTCTTCCTCGAGGCCGAAAACCCGAAGAAGGAAATCGCGCTCTACATCAATTCGCCGGGTGGTGTCGTCACTGCCGGCATGGCGATCTACGACACGATGCAGTTCATCAAGCCGGCCGTTTCGACGCTTTGCATCGGTCAGGCCGCTTCCATGGGCTCGCTGCTTCTGGCCGCCGGTCACAAGGACATGCGCTTCGCCACGCCGAATTCACGCATCATGGTCCATCAGCCTTCGGGCGGTTTCCAGGGTCAGGCATCGGACATCGAGCGCCACGCCCGCGACATCCTGAAGATGAAGCGCCGCCTCAACGAGGTGTATGTGAAGCACACGGGTCGTACCTATGAGGAAGTCGAAAAGACCCTTGACCGCGACCATTTCATGGATGCGGACGAGGCCCAGACCTGGGGCGTCATCGACAAGGTTCTGACCTCGCGCATCGAAATGGAAGGCGATCAGGCCTAGTAATTAATAGGGATGGTGTTTTCGCCGCCACAGTTCTATCCCATTTGTGATTGAACAAGGGGTTTCATCTGGCGGCGGAGACGCTAATAGTAACTATTAATGCTATGTTGAATTTTTGTGACATAGCATTCGGCATTCGAAGGGGAATTCGTTGCCGCCGGTACCCGGACATGATTGATTGGGTCCGGTTCGTACCCCCTGAAGCCCTTGTCGGCAGGAACTCCGGGTAGGGAGTGCTGCCAGGGAGCTGATTGAGTGGACCGTGATTTCGCGTTCGAAATGCGGCGTGCTGGAAGGAAAGTGATATGAGCAAGGTCAGCGGCAGCAACGGCGGCGACAGTAAGAACACCCTCTATTGTTCTTTCTGCGGAAAGAGCCAGCATGAAGTCCGGAAGCTTATTGCCGGACCGACCGTGTTCATCTGCGATGAATGCGTCGAGTTGTGCATGGACATCATCCGCGAGGAGAACAAGTCCTCGATGGTCAAGTCCCGTGACGGCGTCCCGACGCCCCAGGACATCATCAAGGTCCTCGACGAATATGTCATCGGCCAGCGTCAGGCGAAGAAGATCCTGTCGGTCGCCGTTCACAACCACTACAAGCGTCTCGCGCACGCCTCCAAGAACGGCGACGTCGAATTGGCGAAGTCGAACATCATGCTGGTTGGCCCGACCGGCTGCGGCAAGACCTATCTTGCCCAGACGCTCGCCCGCATCATCGACGTTCCCTTCACGATGGCCGATGCGACGACGCTGACGGAAGCCGGCTATGTCGGTGAAGATGTCGAAAACATCATTTTGAAGCTTCTGCAGGCTGCGGATTACAATGTCGAGCGCGCCCAGCGCGGCATTGTCTACATCGACGAAGTCGACAAGATCTCCCGCAAGTCCGACAACCCGTCCATCACCCGTGACGTATCGGGCGAGGGCGTGCAGCAGGCGCTTCTGAAGATCATGGAAGGCACGGTTGCTTCCGTACCGCCGCAGGGCGGCCGCAAGCATCCGCAGCAGGAATTCCTGCAGGTCGACACGACGAACATCCTGTTCATCTGCGGCGGCGCCTTTGCTGGCCTCGACAAGATCATTTCGGCTCGCGGCGAGAAGACCTCGATCGGCTTCGGCGCGACCGTTAAGGCACAGGACGACCGCCGCGTCGGCGAAGTGCTGCGCGAACTAGAGCCGGAAGACCTGGTCAAGTTCGGCCTCATCCCGGAATTCATCGGTCGTCTGCCGGTTCTGGCGACGCTGGAAGACCTCGATGAGGATGCACTGATCCAGATCCTGTCCGAGCCGAAGAACGCCCTGATCAAGCAGTATCAGCGCCTGTTCGAGATGGAAGACGTGGAACTGTCCTTCCACGAGGACGCGCTGCGCGAAATCGCCCGCAAGGCGATCATCCGCAAGACCGGTGCTCGTGGCCTGCGTTCGATCATGGAAAAGATCCTGCTCGACACGATGTTCGAACTGCCGGCGCTGGAAGGCGTTCGTGAAGTCGTCATCTCCGAAGAGGTCGCACGCGGCTCGGCCCGTCCGCTGTATATCTACGCCGACCGCCAGGACGAGAAGGCAAACGTTTCGGCCTGAAGCTTGAGCTGAGAACCGTTATTTTAAGGGGCTTGCCTTGTGCAGGCCCCTTTCTATTTGAAAACAGGTGCCGGGCGCTGATAATAGTTGCGGGCAAGGTTGAAAACAGCCTTCGCCGATATTGCGCAAAGGATGACCCTTGGCAATGATGCTGTGATTCCGTAGCGTGTTGCTGGCGTTGTTATTTTAGGCGGTTCGGAAATGGTAAGCGTCGCTCCAGATAGGCGCTTCATTGTGTTGGCGTTCCATGTAATAAAGCTGTCACAACCGTGGAACGCGGGCGTTAACGTGGCTTGAAAAGCGTAGTCAGAACCTCCACTTGTAACAGCAAGTGAGAGTGCCGGCCGGTCCCAAGCGGCCGCGCCAAAGAGCCCGGTAACGGGACGATGGAAAGGAATAAAAATGACGAAGAAAACGTCTGTAGCGAGCACCAGCACCGCCTATCCTGTTCTCCCCCTGCGCGACATCGTGGTATTCCCCCATATGATCGTCCCGCTGTTCGTCGGACGGGAAAAGTCGATCCGCGCGCTCGAAGAGGTCATGGGTTCCGACAAGCAGATCATGCTGGTCACCCAGATCAACGCCAGCGATGATGATCCGGACCCGTCAGCGATCCATCGCGTCGGTACGGTTGCGAACGTGCTGCAGCTCCTGAAGCTGCCTGACGGCACCGTAAAGGTTCTGGTCGAAGGCCGTGCCCGCGCCGAGATCGATACCTATACGAGCCGCGAGGATTTCTACGAAGCCCTCGGCCATGTGCTCGAAGAGCCGCATGACGATCCGGTCGAACTGGAAGCCTTGTCGCGTTCCGTCGTGTCGGAATTCGAGAGCTACGTGAAGCTCAACAAGAAGATTTCGCCCGAGGTTGTCGGTGCGGCCAGCCAGATCGACGACTATTCGAAGCTCGCCGATACGGTTGCTTCGCACCTGTCGATCAAGATCACCGAGAAGCAGGAGATGCTGGAAACCACCAGCGTCAAGGCTCGCCTCGAAAAGGCGCTTGGCTTCATGGAAGGCGAAATCTCGGTCCTGCAGGTCGAAAAGCGCATCCGCTCGCGCGTCAAGCGCCAGATGGAGAAGACCCAGCGCGAATACTACCTGAATGAGCAGATGAAGGCGATCCAGAAGGAACTCGGCGACGGCGAGGAAGGCCGCGACGAGATGAGCGAACTGGAAGAGCGCATCGCCAAGACCAAACTGTCCAAGGAAGCCCGTGAAAAGGCCGATGCGGAGCTGAAGAAGCTGCGCCAGATGAGCCCGATGTCGGCGGAAGCCACCGTCGTGCGCAACTATCTGGACTGGCTGCTCGGTATTCCCTGGGGCAAGAAGTCGAAGATCAAGGCCGATCTCAACAATGCCGAGAAGATCCTCGAAGCCGATCACTTCGGTCTCGAAAAGGTCAAGGAGCGCATCGTCGAGTATCTGGCGGTCCAGGCTCGTGCCACCAAGATCAAGGGTCCCATCCTGTGCTTGGTCGGCCCTCCGGGCGTCGGTAAGACCTCGCTCGCCCAGTCGATTGCCAAGGCAACCGGCCGTGAATATGTCCGCATGGCTCTCGGTGGCGTCCGTGACGAAGCCGAAATCCGCGGCCACCGCCGCACCTATATCGGTTCGATGCCCGGCAAGGTCATCCAGTCGATGAAGAAGGCGAAGAAGTCCAACCCGCTCTTCTTGCTCGATGAGATCGACAAGCTCGGCCAGGATTATCGCGGCGATCCGTCTTCGGCTTTGCTCGAGGTACTCGATCCGGCTCAGAACTCGACCTTCATGGATCACTATCTGGAAGTCGAATACGACCTGTCGGACGTGATGTTCATCACGACGGCGAATACGCTGAACATTCCAGCTCCGCTGATGGACCGCATGGAAATCATCCGTATCGCCGGCTACACTGAAGACGAAAAGCGCGAAATCGCCAAGCGGCACCTGCTGCCGAAGGCCATCAAGGAACATGCGCTGCAGCCGAGTGAATTCTCGGTCAGCGACGATGCCCTGATGGCGATCAGCCAGCATTATACCCGCGAAGCCGGTGTCCGTAACTTCGAACGCGAATTGATGAAGCTCGCCCGCAAGGCGGTCACAGAGATCATCAAGGGCAAGACGAAGTCGGTTCACGTCACGGCAGCGAACATCGACGATTATCTTGGCGTTCCGCGCTTCCGCCACGGCGAAGCCGAGCGGGAGGATCAGGTCGGCGTGGTCACGGGTCTTGCCTGGACGGAAGTCGGCGGCGAGTTGCTGACGATCGAAGGCGTCATGATGCCCGGCAAGGGCCGCATGACCGTCACCGGCAACCTGAAGGAAGTGATGAAGGAATCGATCTCGGCAGCGGCGTCTTACGTCCGCTCGCGCGCCGTCGATTTCGGCATCCAGCCGCCGCTCTTCGACAAGAGCGACATCCATGTGCACGTGCCGGAAGGCGCAACGCCGAAGGATGGTCCGTCTGCCGGTGTCGCGATGGCAACCGCGATCGTCTCGATCATGACTGGCATTCCGGTCAACAAGGATGTGGCAATGACGGGTGAAATCACCCTGCGCGGCCGTGTCCTGCCGATCGGCGGCCTGAAGGAAAAGCTGCTGGCCGCATTGCGCGGCGGCATCAAGAAGGTGCTGATTCCGGAAGAGAATGCCAAGGATCTGGCAGAGATTCCGGACAACGTGAAGAACAACATGGAGATCATTCCGGTCTCCCGCATGGGCGAAGTGATCAAGCATGCGCTGGTCCGTCGTCCCGAGCCTATCGAGTGGGATGGCACGGTCGAAACGCCCGTGATCGCGACTGTCGAAGGGCTCGATGATGCAGGTGCAGCCATCGCTCATTGAGCTTTGGCGGCCACATTTATGCCCAATTGTTGCAAATCCTGAAAAAGGCCGGCGGAAACGCCGGCCTTTTTTGTGAAAACGTCATGTAGACGCTTGCTTTTCCTTGATTTGCAGGGTTTTTGGGTTCTCGGCGGGCCTGATGAAAGCGATTTCTGCGCCTAGCTTACAGATTGAGTTGTTTCAAACCATTTAGAAAGGGGTGGAAACATGAACAAGAATGAACTCGTGTCCGCAGTAGCCGAAAAGGCTGGACTGACGAAGTCTGACGCAGCATCTGCCGTAGACGCAGTTTTTGATGTTGTGCAGGCCGAGCTGAAGAACAAGGGCGACATCCGTCTCGCTGGCTTCGGCAGCTTCACGGTTTCTCATCGCGCTGCCACGAAGGGTCGCAACCCGTCGACCGGCGCCGAAGTTGACATTCCGGCACGTAACGTGCCGAAGTTCACGCCCGGCAAGGGCCTGAAGGACGCCGTCAACGGCTGATACGAGATTGTCCGCCGGCCGTAAACGAGAACGGTCGCGCAGGATTTCGAGGGGGTTCGGCATCGCCGGACCCCTTTTGTTTTCGCCGCTTGCGGCATGCAGCGCTTTGTCTTACGACGGTGATGTTCTCAGGGCGGGGTGAAAGTCCCCACCGGCGGTAAGGGCTACGGCCTGAGCCCGCGAGCGCCTTCTCAAGCCTTGGTTTGGGAAGGGTCAGCAGATCCGGTGTGATTCCGGAGCCGACGGTTAGAGTCCGGATGAAAGAGAATGAGCATGGCCGCGCGCGGGCAAGGATCTGTCTGCGTCTGCGTTCTGTGGCCTCATGCGTCCTGATTTATGTTTGGTCCCTATTCCGGATGGAAGACATGAATCAGAATTCCCTTGCAGTCTCGCATTCCCGCGCCTTCGCCGGTGCAGCCTTCATGGTGCTTGGAGGCGTCGTCTTCTCGCTCCTCAATGTCGTCACCCAATGGCTCACGATGACGCTTGCCTTCCCGGCGGCCTCTGCAGCCTTCTGGCAATATGGCTTCGCTTTTCTTTTCTCGTTGCCCTTCCTGCGCAAGGTCGGCCTTTTTGCCATGCGCACGGATTACCCCTGGCGGCATATCGTGCGTGTCGTCTTTGCCGCGCTCGGCGTCGAGGCCTGGGTCTCCGGCCTCGCCTCCGTGCCGATCTGGCAGGCGATCGCACTCGTCATGACCTCGCCCTTCTTCATCATTCTCGGCGCACGCCTTTTCCTCGGTGAGCGTGTTGGCCCCGCGCGCTGGATGGCGACAGGTGTCGGCTTTGTCGGCGCCATGATCATCCTGCAGCCATGGTCGGATAGCTTCACCTGGGCGGCACTTCTGCCTGTTATCTCGGCCCTGCTTTGGGGTGCTTCGTCGCTCATCACCAAGAGCCTGACCGGCATCGAGAAGCCGGAGACGATCACCGTCTGGCTTCTGGTGCTGCTTACGCCGATCAATGGCGGCCTGGCGCTCGCGGCGGGCTTTGTGGTCCCGACGGGCGCCGCACTTGCTCTCTTCCTTCTGGCAGGCCTCCTGACGGTCGTGGCGCAATATCTGCTGACGCTCGCCTATGCCAGCGCCGACGCTGCCTATGTGCAGCCTTTCGACGACCTGAAGCTGCCGCTGAACGTGCTCGCCGGCTGGCTTTTCTTTGGCTATGCGCCGGCTGGTTATCTGTGGCTCGGCGCTGCGCTTATCCTCGCCGCGTCGCTCTTCATCATGCGCAGCGAGATGCGTCGCGAACGGCAGGCGGCCTGACGCAAACCGTACAAAATGTCGCAGGCTGTCATGTGTCTGTCATGGCAGTCCCGCAAAAAACCTCTGTTCGATTTTTTCGACATTGGGGGATTTTCAATGACATTGTCTTCGCGCAAGGCAGCGCTCGCTGCCGTGCTTTTTGCATCCGTTGCCTTCCCGGCAGCGGCTGAGCCGGTTTTCAACCGCATCGCCTCTTTCCCGGTCGCGACCAACCTGCCGGCTGACAAGGACAAGCTTTCGGCCACCTCGGCCGAAATCATTACCGCTTCGCAGGATGGTAACACGCTGATCTACAGCGACAGCCCGCTCGGCGCGATTGGCTTCATCGACATCACCGATGCCAAGGCACCCAAGGCCGGCGGCGCGCTGATGATGGACGGTGAACCGACCTCGGTCACGACTGCAGCCGGGAAGGCACTCGTCGCCGTCAACACCGGCGAAAGCAAGCAGAAACCGTCCGGCCGTCTGGCGATCGTCGATATCGCCGGTAAGAAGATCGACGCCACCTGCGATCTCGGCGGCCAGCCTGATTCGATCGCCCTCAACAAGGACAGGACGCTCGGCACTATCGCGATCGAAAACGAGCGCGACGAAGAGGTCAACGACGGCAAGATCCCGCAGATGCCGGCAGGCGACCTCGTCGTCTTCCAGGTCAAGGCCGATGGCACCGTCGATTGTGGCACGATCAAGCACGTTGCCCTGACCGGCCTCGCTGGCGTTGCCCCGGAGGATCCGGAGCCGGAATTCGTTGCCTTCAACAGCCAGAACGAAATCGCCCTGACCCTTCAGGAAAACAACGAGATTATCATCCTCGACGGCACGATCGGCACTGTGAAGACGCACTTCTCTGCCGGCACCGTTGATCTCACCGGCATCGACACCAAGCGTGACGGCGCCCTGAAATTTACTGGCGAGAAGAAGGGCATCCATCGCGAGCCCGACGCCGTAAAGTGGCTGGACGACAACCGTCTCATCGTCGCCAACGAAGGCGATTATGAAGGCGGTTCGCGCGGCTTCACCATCTTCGACAAGACCGGCAAGGTCCTCTTCGAATCCGGCAGCTCCTTCGAGCGTGCCGTCGCCGCTATCGGCCACTATCCGGAAAGCCGCTCCTCGTCGAAGGGCGTCGAGCCGGAAGGTCTCGAAGCGGCCAAGTTCGGCACTGACAACCTGTTCTTCCTGCTCGCCGAGCGCGCTTCCGTCGTCGGCGTCTACAAGGACACGGGCGCCGATCCGGAACTACTGCAGATCCTGCCGTCGGGTATTTCTCCGGAAGGTGCGATCGCCATTCCGCAGCGTAACCTGCTAGCGACCGCCAATGAACTCGACCTCGGCAAAGACGGTGGTCCGCGTTCGCACGTGATGATCTACGAGCGCGGCGAGGGCGAGAAGGCCTATCCGCACATTGTCTCCGCCGAGAAGGACGGCAATCCGATCGGCTTTGCAGCCCTTTCGGGCCTCGCCGCCGTTCCGGGCAAGCCGGGCATGCTCTACGCCGTCAGCGACAGCGTCCTCGGTTCGCAGCCGACGATCTACACGATCGACGCCAACAAGAAGCCGGCCGTCATCACCGACGCGCTGGTCGTCAAGCGTGACGGCGCTCCGGCCCAGAAGCTCGATATCGAAGGCATCGCTGTTGCCGCCGACGGTTCCTTCTGGCTGGCTTCGGAAGGCTATACCGAACGCCTGGTTCCGCACGCGCTCTACAACGTCACCGCCAAGGGCGACATCAAGACCGAGATTGCTCTGCCGAAGGAACTGCTCGCCAACGAAATCCGCTACGGCTTCGAAGGCGTCACGATCATCGGTACCGGCGACGACGCAACGCTGTGGATGGCCGTTCAGCGCGAGTGGAACGACGACGAGAAGGGCTTTGTGAAGCTCCTCTCCTATAACCCGAAGAAGAAGGAATGGGGCGGCGTCCGCTATCCGCTCGACAAGACCGAGAGCGGCTGGGTCGGCCTCTCCGAAATCACCGCTCAGGGCGACAGCGTCTACATCATCGAGCGCGACAACCTCGTTGGCGATGCGGCCAAGCTGAAGAAGCTCTACAAGGTCGCAATCTCCGACCTGAAGCCCGGCAAGCTCGGGGCCGAACTGCCGGTCGTCAAGAAGACGGAAGCCCATGATTTCATCGGCGACCTGAAGTCGGCCACCAATGGCTATGTTCTCGACAAGCTGGAAGGTTTCGCCTTCGACGCATCAGGCAAGGCCTATGCTGTGACCGACAATGACGGTGTGAGCGACTCCTCGGGCGAAACCCTGTTCTTCCCGGTCAACCTGACCGCTACGAACTGAGTTCGCATTCCCGCGAAATGGAAAGGCCGGGTTTTGCCCGGCCTTTTCTTTGGCTCAATCACACTGACGACCCGACGGACCTAGACCATGAATTTGGGCAGTGCGGCCGCCAATGCGTCGACGGCAAGACGGATCCTGAGCGGCAGGTGCGGTGTCTGCAGCCAAAGCGCATGGCAGTCATAGAGAAACTCCGGCTGACCCGGCAGCAGCACTTCCAGCGCTCCAGCCTGCACGCGGTCGCGGATGAGCCAGTAAGGCAGCCAGGCAAGCCCCATGCCGGCCGTTGCCGCATCTGCAATTGCATCGAGATCATCGAGCCGCAATCGGCTGTTCGGCCGAACTTCCACCGGAGGCTGGTCGCCATGCGGGAAGAGCCATGGGCTGAAGCGGGCAGAGCGTGCGTAGATGATCGCATTGTGCCTGCCGATATCTTCGATCTGCTCAGGTCTACCATGCGCATCGAGATAGCTCGCTGAGGCGCAGACCACCATGCGCTGGCGCGCGACGCGGCGCGCGATAATGCCTGACCTGTCTGCCAGTTCGCCGGTCCGGATCGCGAGATCGTAACCGTCATCGGCGAGATCGGTAATGGGATCGCTGAGCGACAGATCGAGTTCGAGGTTCGGATATCGCTTTGCAAGCTCGATCAGAACCGGAAGCACGCAATGACGCCCAAAATGCACGGGCATGGTGACACGCAGCTTGCCGCATGGTTCGGAAAGATGATCGATCGCGAGCGCATCCGCCGCCTCCGTCTCGGCAAGGATCATCCGACAGCGCTCATAATAGGCGCGCCCAAAATCCGTCAGGCTCTGGCGGCGTGTCGTCCGGCTGATAAGGCTGACCCCCAATCGCTCTTCCAGAAAGCGGATGTGCTTGCCGACCATGGGGCCAGATAGGCCGAGTGCTGCTGCCGCTGCCGCAAATGAGCCCAGATCCACGGCCTTCACGAAGACGGTCATGCTGGTGAGACGATCCATATTGCAAACCCATAGTTTCTTCTGTCTTGCTTTCTGGCGAATTTATCTTCTATCGTCCGCTTGTCATAGCTCATTCGGTTCAATTGTTTTGGAGTCGATGGAAATGGCACGCATAATCCGCTTTCACGAGCTGGGTGGTCCCGAGGTTCTTCGCATCGAGGATGTAAATGTACCGGCACCCGGGCCGGGGCAGGTTCAAATCCGCGTCAAGGCGCTGGGCATCAACAGAGCCGAGGCGCTGCTCCGGTCCGGCAACTACATCGAGACTGCGCCTCTGCCATCTGGGCTGGGCCTCGAAGCGGCCGGCATCGTCGAGGCGGTAGGCGAGGGCGTGGATGGCTTTGCGCCGGGTGACGGCGTCAGCATCATTCCGCCGATCTCCATGGTGCGCACACCGGCTTATGGCGAACTGGTCGCATTTCCCGCTGAATACGTAGTCAGGCACCCGCCGTCGCTCTCCTGGGTGGCGGCAGCCGCGATTTGGATGCAATATCTCACGGCCTATGGCGCTCTTATCGATATTGCTCGGCTGCAGAAGGGTGATTTCATTGCCGTTACCGCGGCATCGAGCAGCGTGGGGCTTGCTGCGATCCAGATCGTCAACATGGTGGGTGCCACGCCGATCGCGATCACGAGGACCGCGGCGAAACGTCAGTCATTGCAGGATGTCGGTGCCGCGCATGTCATTGCATCGCAGGAGGAGGACCTTGAAATGCGGCTGAGGGAAATCGCCGGGGCGGACGGTGTGCGGGTCGTCTTCGACGCCGTGGCAGGCCCGATCTTCGGACCGCTGACGGCAGCAATGTCATCGGGCGGCATTCTCATCGAATATGGCGGACTGAGCTCGGCGCCGACGCCCTTTCCTCTGCCTGCCGTGCTCGGAAAATGTCTGACGCTGCGCGGCTATCTCGTTCACGAAATCACCCGCGATCCGGCCCGGCTGGACGCGGCAAAGCGGTTTATTCTGGAAGGGTTCGCATCCGGTGCTCTCAAACCCGTCATATCAAGGACATTCCCCTTCGAGCAGATCGTCGAGGCGCACCGCTTCCTGGAATCGAACGAGCAGTTCGGCAAGATTGTCGTAACGGTGTGATCCAGCACGGGCCGGATGGATAGATCAGGCCCGGCCGTCTTGGCCGGCCGGGCCTGAGCAATCAGTCAGGGCCTACCAGCGCTGATGGACATGCGGTGCGATCAGTCGCTTGTAAATCTCGCGTGTCGCCGCCATGACGTCAGCCGAGAGCGGCGCAAGATCGGCGGCGGCCGCATTGGCCTTGGCCTGCTCGGCATTGCGTGCGCCGGGGATGACGACCGTGACGGCCTCTGCCATCAGGATCCAGCGCAGCGCAAAGGCGGCCATGCTCGCACCCGCCGGCACCAGTTTGCGTACTTCCTCGACGGCCTGCAGGCCGACCTCGAAGGGCACGCCCGAGAAGGTCTCGCCGACATCGAAGGCTTCGCCATTTCGGTTGAAGTTGCGGTGGTCGTCGCTTGCGAACTTCGTGTCGCGGGTGATCTTGCCGGAGAGCAGGCCGCTGGCGAGCGGCACGCGGGCGATGATCGCCACGTTCTTGCGGCGGGCTTCGCTGAAGAACAGATGATCGGGACGCTGGCGGAAGATGTTGTAGATGATCTGGATGCTGACGACGCCGGGATATTCGATCGCTTTCAGTGCTTCCTCGACCTTCTCGACGCTGACGCCGTAGCCCTTGATCTTGCCGGCCTTCTGCAGCTCGTCCAGACCTGCGAAGACTTCCGGGCGATAGAGCACTTCCGTCGGCGGGCAGTGGAGCTGCACGAGATCGAGGCTGTCGACCTGCAGGTTTTTCAGGCTGCGGTCGATGAAGCCTTCCAGATTGGCCTTGGTGTAGCCATCAGCGACATGCGGGTTCAGACGGCGGCCGGCCTTGGTCGCGACCATCGGGCGTTCAACGCCGCGCGCCTTCAGCACTTCGGCAATGATCTTTTCGGAACGGCCGTCGCCATAGACGTCGGCGGTATCGATGAAGGTCATGCCGGCGTCGAGCGCGGCATTCAAGGCAGCGCGGCCGTCCGCTTCGCTGACATCGCCCCAGGAGCCGCCGATCTGCCAGGCGCCGAAGCCCACATCGGTGACGGTAAAGGGCAGGCGGCCAAAAGCATGATGTTTCATGGAAATCCTCCGTTCGTGATGAAAGGCCCTCGCAGTAGCAGGCGCCGGGTAGGGCGGCAATTGCCGATGGCGCTTGGATCGCCTGCTGCGATCAAATATCCTTGTCCACGACGGCTTCAACCGCAGACGACGGAAGAACAGGAAAGATCATGGATATCAAGGCTACAGGCTCGCGCCCTTCCACGAAGGGCCAGGCCGATTATTTCACCGGCTCAGTTCGTCTCGATCCGCTCGTCGAGGCGCCGGAGCCGGCGCGCGTGCGGGGCACTCACGTGACCTTCGAGCCGGGCGCGCGCACTGCCTGGCATACGCACCCCCTGGGGCAGACGCTGATCGTTACGTCAGGCAGAGGCCTCGCTCAGACATGGGGCGGGGAAATCAGGGAAATCCGCCCGGGTGATGTTGTGTGGTTCCCGCCGGGCGAGAAGCACTGGCATGGCGCAAGCCCCGAGACCGCCATGAGCCATATCGCCATCCAGGAAGCATTGAACGGCAGCGTCGCCGACTGGCTGGAGCAGGTCAGCGACGAGCAATATGCTGGCAAGGCCTGAGGCGGCTGCCCGACTTCAGGCTCTGAGAGAGCGCATGCGATTCGAGCTTCCGTTGCGAAGCTCTGTCGCGGGCCGAGGCGTTTCAGGCATCCCCACCGCATCCGTGCGGGCTGCTTGTGGAAAACCTGACGCAACGGATATGAGGTCCGCAGGCAAAGCAGAATCGCCGATTTGCCGGGAGGATCGAGAAGGCTTTCCGAAACAATTTCAGGACTGTCATGGTTTTGTCTCCAAACCTGCTTGACACTAAAAGGCGAACCCCTTAGTTAGCCGCTCATCCCAACGGCCAGCCCGTTTGGAGAAGGTGCTCAGGCACCGGATTGCTTGAAAGAATGCGGGTGTAGCTCAGTCGGTTAGAGTGCCGGCCTGTCACGCCGGAGGTCGCGGGTTCGAGCCCCGTCACTCGCGCCATTTCAAAGCAGGCGTCAATTTGACGCCGTCTGTCCGGTTGCGTGGTATCCTCACGGTCCGAAAGGTCCAATGCGCGGGTGTAGCTCAGTCGGTTAGAGTGCCGGCCTGTCACGCCGGAGGTCGCGGGTTCGAGCCCCGTCACTCGCGCCATTTATCTCCGAAAAGCCATGCAGTTTCCGAGGGTCAGCCATGCGGCCTTCCACGACATTTGCGGATTTGTCGCGACATCGTTGCATCTGCTTGATAATGTCCGTCTCACGCTGTTCGAATAGCTTCTGTAAAAGTCTTGCGCCGGGGCTCCGGCTGCGCTAACCACGGCTTGTTGCAACGCACGTTCGCTTGCCGGGCATTTGCCCAGTTGCGCCGCCAGGCGCCGCCCGCAAGCAGGGATGAACATGATGACTGAACTGCTCAGTTCCTATATTCCGATCGCTATCTTCATCGGCATCGCGCTCGTTATCGGCCTGGCGCTTCTCATTGCGCCGTTTGCCGTTGCCTTCAAGGCGCCCGATTCGGAAAAGCTTTCGGCTTATGAATGCGGCTTCAACGCATTCGACGACGCTCGCATGAAGTTCGACATCCGCTTCTATCTCGTGTCGATTCTCTTCATCATCTTCGACCTTGAAGTCGCTTTCCTCTTCCCGTGGGCCATTTCCTTCGGCGCCATCGGCTGGTTCGGCTTCTGGTCCATGATGGTCTTCCTTTTCGTGCTGACCATCGGCTTTATCTATGAATGGAAGAAGGGAGCCCTGGAATGGGAGTAGCCCCCGCTAGCAATCAGACGCTCGTAGCGCAGCAGCCGAAGGGGATTATCGATCCCTCCACCGGCAAGCCGATCGGCAGCAACGACGCGTTCTTCGGCGAGATCAACAACGAGCTCGCCGACAAGGGTTTTCTCGTCACCTCGACCGATGAGCTGATCAACTGGGCCCGTACCGGCTCGCTGATGTGGATGACCTTCGGTCTTGCCTGCTGCGCCGTCGAAATGATGCAGCTCTCCATGCCGCGTTACGACGTCGAGCGTTTCGGCTTCGCCCCGCGTGCCTCGCCGCGCCAGTCCGACGTCATGATCGTCGCCGGCACGCTGACCAACAAGATGGCGCCTGCGCTCCGCAAGGTCTACGACCAGATGCCCGAGCCGCGTTACGTCATCTCCATGGGCTCCTGCGCCAATGGCGGCGGCTACTACCACTATTCCTATTCGGTCGTGCGCGGTTGCGACCGCGTCGTGCCGATCGATATCTACGTGCCGGGCTGTCCCCCCACGGCGGAGGCGCTGCTTTACGGCGTGCTTCTGCTGCAGAAGAAGATCCGCCGCACCGGCACGATCGAACGCTAAGGGTAAGGACAAAGAATTATGAGCGAAGCCCTTACTGAGCTTTCGTCGTACCTTTCGGAAGCGCGTGGCAACCTGATTGCCGCCTCACAGCTCAAATATGGCGAGCTGACGCTGACGACGACTGGCGATAACCTTATTCCGCTGCTGACCTTCCTGCGCGATGACGCCAAATGCGGCTTCGTCAACCTGACGGATATTTGCGGCGTCGACTGGCCGCAGCGCGAACTGCGCTTCGATGTCGTCTATCATATTCTGTCTCCGAAGCAGAACCTGCGCATCCGCGTGAAGGTGGCGACCGACGAGGATACGCCGGTTCCGTCCGCCTGCGCCGTTTATCCGGGCGCCGACTGGTTCGAGCGCGAGACCTGGGACATGTACGGGGTGCTCTTCACCGGCCACCCGGACCTGCGCCGGATCCTGACCGACTACGGTTTCGAAGGCCATCCGCTGCGCAAGGACTTCCCGACGACCGGTTTCGTTGAAGTTCGCTACGACGATGCGGCAAAGCGCGTCGTTTACGAACCTGTCGAACTGAAGCAGGAATTCCGCAATTTCGATTTCTTGTCCCCTTGGGAAGGCACGGAATATGTGCTGCCGGGCGACGAAAAGGCGAAGCAGTAAGTTTGAGGCGTGTGGCGGGCCGAAAGCCTGCTGTTCACTGACTACCTGAAAAAGCGAGCCCATCGCCATGACCGAACATAACGTCCGTAACTTCAACATCAATTTCGGGCCGCAGCATCCGGCAGCGCACGGCGTTCTGCGTCTTGTGCTGGAGCTTGACGGCGAAATCGTGGAGCGCGTCGATCCGCATATCGGCCTGCTGCACCGCGGTACCGAAAAGCTGATCGAGACCAAGACCTATCTGCAGGCCGTTCCCTACTTCGACCGCCTCGACTACGTGGCGCCGATGAACCAGGAACATGCCTATGCGATGGCGGTCGAAAAGCTGCTCGGCATCGAGATCCCGATTCGCGGCCAGCTCATCCGCGTGCTCTACTCGGAAATCGGTCGTATTCTGTCGCACCTGCTGAACGTCACGACGCAGGCCATGGACGTCGGTGCGCTGACGCCGCCGCTTTGGGGCTTCGAAGAGCGCGAAAAGCTGATGGTGTTCTATGAGCGTGCTAGCGGCTCACGCATGCACGCCGCTTACTTCCGTCCGGGCGGTGTCCATCAGGACCTGCCGGAAGAGCTCGTGCAGGATATCGGCAAGTGGTGCGACCAATTCCCGGGCAAGCTCGACGATATCGACGACCTTCTGACCGGCAACCGCATCTTCAAGCAGCGTAACGTCGATATCGGTGTCGTCTCGCTGGAAGATTGCTGGGCCTGGGGCTTCTCGGGCGTCATGGTGCGCGGTTCGGGCGCTGCCTGGGACCTGCGCCGCGCGCAGCCCTATGAATGCTACTCGGATCTCGAGTTCGACATTCCGATCGGCAAGAACGGCGACAACTACGATCGTTACCTGATCCGCATGATCGAGATGCGCGAATCGGTGAAGATCATGAAGCAGTGCGTGAACCGCCTGCTCGGTGATGCCAAGGCGGGACCGTTCTCCTCGATCGACGGCAAGGTCGT
Source organism: Hyphomicrobiales bacterium (assembly GCA_900470965.1). Taxonomy (GTDB): domain Bacteria; phylum Pseudomonadota; class Alphaproteobacteria; order Rhizobiales; family Rhizobiaceae; genus Rhizobium. The sequence continues at coordinate 30,337 of UCCS01000108.1, read as the reverse complement.
TCCGCCGAAGCGCGGCGAGATGAAGCGGTCGATGGAAGCGCTGATCCACCACTTCAAGCTTTATACCGAAGGCTATCACGTTCCGGCCGGCGAAGTTTATGCTGCCGTCGAAGCGCCAAAGGGTGAGTTCGGCGTCTACCTCGTCTCCGACGGCACCAACAAGCCTTACCGCTGCAAGATCCGCGCTCCGGGTTATGCACACCTGCAGGCGATGGACTTCATGTGCCGTGGCCACCAGCTTGCCGACGTCGCGGCCGTTCTCGGCTCGCTCGACATCGTGTTCGGCGAGGTGGACCGCTGATGCAGGCTCTGCCGCTCGCAGCCGCACTTCTTCTTTCGGCTTCCTCCGCCTTTGCGCAGGATGCCGGAAAGCTCGGCACGCCGCTGGGCCATGAGGAAGCGCAGCCGCCGGCAGAGCAATCGTCCATGGGCGATCTTTTGTCCAAGGGCTATCAAATCAAGGCCGCCGTGCCGAATGGCGGCAAGTTCGTGGTGTTTATGCAAAAAGACCAGTCGGCCTATGCCTGTGAAATGCAGTCTTTGACTGCTTCGCGGTGTGGAACGCTAAACTGACAAGGCGTGAGGAAGAATGTCCGTTCGTCGATTAGCCGAAGATCAATTCCAGCCGGCCGCATTCGCTTTCAGCGATGAAAATGCGGTCTGGGCGGAAAAGACGATTCAGAAATATCCCGCAGGCCGTCAGCAGTCCGCGGTTATTCCGCTGTTGATGCGTGCGCAGGAGCAGGATGGTTGGGTCACCCGTCCGGCGATCGAAAAGATCGCCGACATGCTGGACATGGCCTATATCCGTGTCCTCGAAGTCGCGACCTTCTATACCCAATTCCAGCTTCATCCCGTCGGCACCCGCGCTCACGTGCAGGTCTGCGGCACGACGCCCTGCATGCTGCGCGGTTCGGAAAAGCTGATGGGGGTCTGCCGCAGCAAGATCCACCAGCATCCGTTCGAGCGCAACGCCGAGGGCACGCTCTCCTGGGAAGAGGTCGAATGTCTCGGGGCCTGCGTCAACGCTCCGATGGTGATGATCGGCAAGGATACCTACGAGGATCTGACGCCGGAGCGCCTGGAAGAAATCATCGATACGTTCGCGGCAGGAAATGGGGCGAGCGTCAAGGTCGGCCCGCAGATCGACCGTCACCTGTCCTCACCCGAAGGTGGCCCGACGACCCTGCTGGACGATGTTGCTGTCAGCCGCACTGGGGTTAAGAAGGCCCCGGCTGCCGCACCTGTCGACGGCGCGCCGGTTCCGCCCTCCGAGGCCGCTCGCCCGAAGAGCACCGATGCAGAGACCAACGCGTCGCTGAAGACGCCGGCAACGTCTCCCAAGGCATCGGCCAAGAACGCGAAGGCTGCCGAAGTTCAGCCGCTGTCCGGTACGGCTGCTTCCGAACCCGCGCCGAAACCTGTTGCTGAAGCCGTTGTAAAGCCGTCGCTGACCGACAAGAATCGCCCGGCCGGCATCGAAAAGCCCGCCGCTCCCGATGATCTCAAGATGATTTCCGGCGTTGGTCCGAAGATCGAAGCAACGTTGAACGAAATCGGCATTTTCACCTTCTCGCAGATCGCGGGTTGGAAGAAGGCCGAACGCGAATGGGTCGATGGTTTCCTGAATTTCCGCGGCCGCATCGAGCGCGATGACTGGGTCAAGCAGGCCAAGGCGCTCGCCAAGGGCGGCGAAGCGGAATATATCAAGGTCTTCGGCAAGAAGCCGCGGTAAGAGGTGTGAGATATGTTAGAAGATAAAGACCGCATCTTTACCAACATCTACGGCCTTAAGGACAAATCCCTGAAGGGCGCGATGAGCCGCGGCCACTGGGATGGCACCAAGCAGATCCTCGAAAAGGGCCGTGACTGGATCATCGACGAGATGAAGGCTTCCGGCCTTCGCGGACGTGGCGGCGCAGGCTTCCCGACGGGTCTCAAGTGGTCGTTCATGCCCAAGCAGAGCGACGGCCGTCCGCATTACCTCGTCGTGAATGCCGACGAATCGGAGCCCGGCACCTGCAAGGACCGCGACATCATGCGCAACGATCCGCATACGCTGATCGAAGGCTGCGTGGTCGCAAGCTTCGCCATGGGCGCCAACGCTGCCTATATCTATGTGCGCGGTGAATATATCCGCGAGCGCGAAGCGCTGCAGGCCGCAATCGATGAATGCTATGATGCCGGCCTTCTCGGCAAGAACAACAAGCTCGGCTGGGACATGGACATCTTCGTCCATCACGGCGCCGGCGCTTATATCTGCGGCGAAGAAACCGCGCTGCTCGAAAGCCTTGAAGGCAAGAAGGGCCAGCCGCGCCTGAAGCCGCCATTCCCGGCCAATATGGGTCTCTATGGCTGCCCGACGACGGTCAACAATGTCGAATCGATCGCCGTTGCCCCGACCATCCTGCGCCGTGGTGCCGGCTGGTTCTCGTCCATCGGCCGTCCGAACAACGTCGGCACCAAGCTCTTCATGCTCTCCGGTCACGTCAACAAGCCGTGCACCGTAGAAGAGAGCATGGGCATCACCTTCCGCGAACTGGTGGACAAGCACGCCGGCGGCATCCGCGGCGGTTGGGACAACCTGCTGGCCGTCATTCCGGGTGGCGCATCGTGCCCGATCGTTCCGGCCAAGGACATCATCGACTGCCCGATGGACTTCGACGGTCTGCGCGCTGTCGGCTCCTCCTTCGGCACGGCCGCCTCGATCGTCATGGACAAGTCCACCGACGTCATCAAGGCGATCGCCCGTATCTCGGCCTTCTTCAAGCATGAGAGCTGCGGCCAGTGCACGCCGTGCCGCGAAGGCACCGGCTGGATGTGGCGCGTGATGGAGCGTATGGCACGCGGCAACGCCCAGAAGCGCGAAATCGACATGCTGTTCCAGGTCACCAAGCAGATCGAAGGCCACACCATCTGCGCGCTCGGCGATGCCGCCGCATGGCCGGTGCAGGGTCTGATCCGTAACTTCCGTCCGGAAATCGAAGCCCGCATCGACCAGTATACGGCCAGTGCGCTCGATCACGGTGCGGTTCTGGAGGCGGCAGAGTAAGCGCATGACGACCAAGGCATCCGATAGCAAGGTGGGAGAAGGGGCAGCCGATTTCGCGGCTGACTTCGGCCGTCTTGCTGCCGGCATGCTGGAAAATGCGCGTGCGATGCCCGTTCATCCGCTGATGGCGCATCAAGCTGCGGCATTTGCCGCAGCCACGGCGATCGGTTTCGGCATTTCCACGCAGATGGCCGGCGTCTTCTTCGGCGCGCTGCAGGGAGCATTCGAGACGGCGAACATGGCAGCCGCAGCGCTCGACGAAACGCCGCCGGATGAAGAAACGCCTGAGATGGCCATCCGTCCGGAGAATATTCGCCGCCCGGCTGAAACGGCTATGCCGGTTCGCAAGGCTGTAAAGCCGAAGCTGACGGTGGTTTCCACCAGGGCCCCGACGGTAGAAACTGTAAAGCCGACGGTTGCCAAGGCGAAGCCGGCCGCAAGGTCCAGGAAGGTTGACGACCTGAAGCTGATCGCCGGCATCGGTCCGAAGCTGGAGCAGGTGCTGAACAAAAGAGGCATCCGCACCTTTGCTGATATCGCGGCATGGAGCGATGCCGACGTTGCGAGCCTGGACGCCGAACTCGGCTTCGATGGCCGCATCCTGCGTGACGACTGGGTTGGCCAGGCCAAGGTCCTGGCGACACGGGGTCGCAGGAAGAAATAGGTTTCCGGCCGCAGGCGATGGCCGGAAGAATGGCATATTGATCGACGGGGCAGGGGCTCCGGGTCGTGGTGCCGATGGCGGGTTTCGGGTCTCGGAACCAGCGAAAGAGAATTTGGGCAATTCCGGCGCCAGGACGGACGAAATGTCTGTCTTGGCAATATGGATGTTGCAAAAATAGGTTTGTTTGCCGGTGCCCGGCGAATGGGAAACAGGACTGAGTGACGATGGCAAAACTGAAGATTGACGGTAACGAGATCGAAGTTCCGGATCATTACACGCTGATTCAGGCGTGCGAAGAGGCCGGTGCTGAAGTTCCGCGCTTCTGCTTCCATGAGCGTCTGTCGGTTGCCGGCAATTGCCGCATGTGCCTCGTCGAGGTCAAGGGCGGTCCGCCGAAGCCGCAGGCTTCCTGCGCCATGGGCGTGCGCGATATCCGCGGCGGCCCGAACGGCGAACTGCCTGAAGTCTTCACCAACACGCCGATGGTCAAGAAGGCCCGCGAAGGCGTGATGGAATTCCTGCTGATCAACCATCCGCTGGATTGCCCGATCTGCGACCAGGGCGGCGAATGCGATCTGCAGGACCAGGCCATGGCCTTCGGGATCGACACGTCGCGCTATCAGGAAGACAAGCGCGCCGTCGAAGACAAGTATATCGGCCCGCTCGTCAAGACCGTCATGAACCGCTGCATTCACTGCACGCGTTGCGTCCGCTTCACGACGGAAGTGGCCGGCATTTCCGAACTCGGCCTGATCGGCCGCGGCGAAGACGCTGAAATCACCACCTATCTCGAGCAGGCCATGACCTCCGAGCTGCAGGGCAACGTTGTTGACCTCTGCCCGGTCGGCGCGCTCACCTCCAAGCCCTTCGCCTTCACGGCCCGTCCGTGGGAGCTGAACAAGACCGAATCGATCGACGTCATGGACGCTGTCGGTTCGGCAATCCGCGTGGATACCCGCGGCCGCGAAGTCATGCGCATCCTGCCGCGCGTCAACGAGGCGGTGAACGAAGAGTGGATCTCCGACAAGACCCGTCACGTCTGGGACGGCCTGAAGACGCAGCGCCTCGACCGCCCTTACGTCCGCAAGGACGGCCGCCTGCAGCCGGCGAGCTGGGGCGAAGCCTTCGGCGCCATCAAGGCTGCCGTATCGGCAACGTCGGGCGAAAAGATAGGCGCGATTGCCGGCGACCTCGCTTCGGTTGAAGAAATGTATGCCCTGTCCGAACTGGTAAAGTCGCTGGGTTCCGGGAACCTCGACTGTCGCCAGGATGGGGCGGCACTTGATCCGTCGCTCGGCCGTGCAAGCTACCTCTTCAATCCGACTATATCAGGCATCGAACAGGCCGACGCGCTGCTTATCGTCGGTGCGAATCCGCGCTTTGAAGCCGCCATCCTCAATGCCCGCATCCGCAAGCGTTTCCGTCGCGGCGGCTTCCCGATCGGTGTGATCGGTGAGGGCGGCGAGATGCGCTATAAGTATGATTACCTCGGCGCAGGCCCCGATACGCTGAAGGACATTCTCGACGGCGGCCACGCCTTCGCCGAAGTCCTCTCCAAGGCTTCCAAGCCGATGATCATCATCGGTCAGGGCGCTCTGACCCGCACGGATGGCGCAGGCGTTCTCGCAACCGCCGCCAAGCTCGCCGTCAATGTCGGCGCGATCGCTGAAGGCTGGAACGGTTTTGCGGTGCTGCACACCGCGGCGTCGCGCGTCGGCGGCCTCGACCTCGGCTTCGTGCCGGGCGCCAAGGGCGCCAATGCCGCCGAGATGCTGAAGGCCATGGACGTGCTCTTCCTGCTCGGCGCCGACGAACTCGACTTCTCGACCAAGGCTGCGAAGTTCACCGTTTATATCGGCTCGCATGGCGATAACGGCGCACATGGCGCCGATGTCATCCTGCCGGCTGCTGCCTACACCGAAAAGTCCGGCACCTGGGTCAACACCGAAGGCCGTGTCCAGATGGGCAATCGCGCCGGTTTCGCACCGGGCGACGCCCGCGAAGACTGGGCGATCATCCGCGCCCTTTCCGACGTGCTCGGCAAGAAGCTTCCCTTTGATTCTCTCGGCGAATTGCGCAGCAAACTCTATGCGGCATTCCCGCATTTTGCGGCCATCGATGAGATCACCGAAGGTGATAGCGCCCAAATTGCCGCACTGGCGAAAAAAGCCGGTAAGATGAACAAATCCGGGTTTGCGTCGTCGGTCAAAGACTTCTATTTGACGAACCCGATAGCGCGCGCCTCGGCTGTCATGGCCGAGTGCTCGGCATTGGCCCGCAACAATTTCAAAGTCGCGGCAGAGTAAGGGCAGGAACTCATGGATTCTTTCTTCTCGACCTATGTCTGGCCGGCGATCATCATGATCGGTCAGTCACTGCTGCTGCTCGTCTGCCTGCTGGTCTTCATTGCTTACGTCCTTCTTGCCGACCGCAAGATCTGGGCTGCCGTCCAGCTGCGCCGCGGTCCGAACGTCGTCGGCCCCTTCGGCCTGTTCCAGTCCTTCGCCGACCTTCTGAAGTTCGTCTTCAAGGAGCCGGTCATTCCGGCCGGCGCCAACAAGGCGGTCTTCCTGCTCGCCCCGCTCGTGACCGTGCTTCTGGCGCTGTCGACCTGGGCGGTCGTGCCGCTTGCTGACGGCTGGGTGGTTGCCAACATCAATGTCGGCATCCTGTACATCCTGGCGATCTCCTCGCTCGAAGTTTACGGCATCATCATGGGTGGCTGGGCTTCGAACTCGAAGTATCCGTTCCTCGGCGCGCTGCGCTCCGCCGCACAGATGGTGTCTTACGAAGTCTCGATCGGCTTCGTCATCGTTACCGTTCTTCTCTGCGTCGGTTCGCTGAACCTGACTGACATCGTCAATGCCCAGCGCACCGGCCTCGGTACGATGCTCGGCCTGCCGAACTCGTTCCTCGACTGGCACTGGCTGGCGCTGTTCCCTATGTTCATCGTCTTCTTCATCTCTGCGCTCGCCGAGACGAACCGCCCGCCTTTCGACCTTCCGGAAGCAGAATCCGAACTCGTCGCCGGCTTCATGGTCGAATACGGCTCGGCTCCGTACATGATGTTCATGCTCGGCGAATATGCGGCCGTCGTGCTGATGTGCTCGCTGACGACGATCCTCTTCCTGGGTGGCTGGCTGCCGCCGGTTGATTTCTGGCTCATCAACTGGGTGCCCGGTATCATCTGGTTCATGCTGAAGTCGTGCCTGGTGTTCTTCATGTTCGCCATGGTCAAGGCTTTCGTGCCGCGTTACCGCTACGACCAGCTCATGCGTCTCGGCTGGAAGGTTTTCCTTCCGCTGTCGCTCGCCATGGTCGTCATCGTTGCATTCGTGCTGAAACTGACGGGATGGGCAGGCTGATGTCCAACCTCGTTTCCGGCAAAATTGGAGATTGAAGATGGGAAGCCTGTCCGCCTCCATCAACTCGCTTTTTCTTAAGGAATTCGTCGGCGCCTTCTTCCTGTCGATGCGCTATTTCTTCAAGCAGAAGGCGACGATCAATTACCCCTTCGAAAAGGGTCCGGTCAGCCCGCGCTTCCGCGGCGAGCATGCACTGCGCCGTTATCCCAACGGTGAAGAGCGCTGCATCGCCTGCAAGCTGTGCGAAGCGATCTGTCCCGCTCAGGCGATCACCATCGAAGCCGGCCCGCGCCGCAATGACGGCACGCGCCGCACAGTGCGTTACGACATCGACATGGTGAAGTGCATCTACTGCGGCTTCTGCCAGGAAGCTTGCCCTGTTGATGCGATCGTCGAAGGCCCGAATTTCGAATTCGCCACCGAAACCCGTGAAGAACTCTACTTCGACAAGCAGAGGCTCCTCGAAAACGGCGACCGGTGGGAGCGTGAAATCGCCCGCAACATGGCGATCGATGCGCCGTATCGTTGATTGAAATTTGAAATGCCGCGGGAAGAGCACTCTTGCTCACCGCGGTCAACATGCACCGGGGCTTTGCCGGCGAAAGCTGTGCGAAGTCCTATCGGGCAGGGAAACTCCCGGCTGCCCGGGGGAAGATGAAAAAGGCACCAACATGGGTCTGCAGGCTCTATTTTTCTATCTTTTCGCCTTTGTCGCGATAGCGTCGGCGTTCATGGTCATCTGGGCGAAGAACCCGGTTCACTCGGTTCTGTTCTTGATCCTGGTGTTCTTCAATGCAGCGGGTCTCTTCCTGTTGCTGGGTGCCGAATTCCTGGCGATGATCCTGCTCGTCGTCTATGTGGGCGCGGTCGCTGTTCTCTTCCTCTTCGTTGTGATGATGCTCGACATCGACTTCACCGAGCTTCGCGCCGGTGTTCTCGAATATGCGCCGATCGGCGCGCTGATCGGTCTCATCCTCGCAGCCGAACTCATCGTCGTCATCGGCGGCAGCTCGATCTCGCCCGAGATTGCCAAGACGGTCGCCATGCCGATCCCGGCACTGACCGAACGCACCAATACGGCGGCTCTCGGCGATGTGCTCTATACGAACTACGTCTACTTCTTCCAGATCGCCGGTCTGATCCTGCTGGTCGCCATGATCGGCGCGATCGTGCTGACGCTGAAGCATCGCACCAATATCAAGCGGCAGAATATTTCCCGCCAGGTTGCCCGCACGCCTGCGACCGCCGTCGAGGTGATCAAGGTCAAGCCGGGCCAAGGCGTGAGCTGAGCCGAGAGGTCAAGGAGCAAAGAACATGGTCATCGGACTTTCCCACTATCTCACGGTCAGCGCCATCCTCTTCACGATCGGCATCTTCGGCATCTTCCTGAACCGGAAGAACATCATCGTCATCCTGATGTCGGTCGAATTGATCCTGTTGTCGGTCAACATCAACATGGTCGCCTTCTCGTCGTTCCTCAACGACATCGTCGGCCAGGTGTTCGCACTGTTCATTCTGACTGTTGCTGCTGCTGAAGCGGCGATCGGTCTCGCAATTCTCGTTGTCTTCTACCGCAACCGCGGTTCGATCGCGGTCGAAGACGTCAATATGATGAAGGGCTGAGCGGCTCATGTTCCTCTATAAGGCTATCGTCTTCCTTCCCTTGATCGGTGCGATCATTGCCGGCTTCTTTGGCCGTGCGATCGGCGCCAAGGCGTCGGAATATGTCACCAGCGGCCTGATGATCATCGCCGCCATCCTGTCCTGGGTCGTCTTCTTCACGGTTGCGCTCGGCCATCCGGAAGGCGTGATCAAGGTCGAGGTTCTGCGCTGGATCCAGTCCGGCGGCATCGACGTCTCCTGGTCTCTGCGTGTCGATACGCTGACCTCGGTCATGCTGATCGTCGTCAATACGGTCTCGACCCTGGTGCACGTCTACTCGATCGGGTACATGCACACCGATCCGCATCGCCCGCGCTTCTTCGCCTATCTGTCGCTCTTTACCTTCGCCATGCTCATGCTGGTGACCGCCGACAACCTCGCCCAGATGTTCTTCGGCTGGGAAGGCGTGGGTCTCGCCTCATATCTGCTGATCGGCTTCTGGTACAAGAAGCCCTCGGCATCGGCGGCTGCAATAAAGGCCTTCATCGTCAACCGCGTCGGCGACTTCGGCTTCGTGCTCGGTATTGCCACCGTCTTCGTGCTGTTCGGCTCGATCAACTTCGACACGATCTTCGCCAATGCTTCGACCTTCGCTCCGGCGGAAGGCGGCGGTGAAGCCGGTGAAGTGATCCTGAACCTCTTCGGCATGCATCTCGACAAGGCGCATGCGCTGACCGGCGCCTGCCTGCTGCTCTTCATGGGCGCAATGGGTAAGTCGGCGCAGTTCCTGCTGCACACCTGGCTGCCGGATGCCATGGAAGGCCCAACCCCGGTATCCGCACTCATCCATGCCGCAACAATGGTGACCGCCGGCGTCTTCCTAGTCGCCCGCATGTCGCCGCTTTTCGAACTGTCGCCGGACGCACTCGTCGTCGTGACGATCATCGGCGCGATCACTGCCTTCTTCGCGGCGACCGTCGGCCTTGTGCAGAACGACATCAAGCGCGTCATCGCCTACTCGACCTGCTCGCAGCTCGGCTACATGTTCGTCGCCCTCGGCGTCGGCGCCTATGGCGCGGCGATCTTCCACCTCTTCACGCACGCCTTCTTCAAGGCTCTGCTCTTCCTTTGCGCCGGCTCGGTCATCCACGCCGTCGATGGCGAGCAGGACATGCGTCATATGGGTGGTCTGTACCCGCATATCAAAGTTACCGGCGGCCTCATGATCATCGGTACGCTCGCGATCACCGGTGTCGGCATCCCCTTCACCCCGATCGGTTTTGCAGGCTTCTTCTCCAAGGATGTCATCATCGAGGCTACCTATGCGTCGCATTCGCCGGCTGCGGGCTTCGCCTTCACGCTGCTCGTTATTGCGGCACTTTTCACGAGCTTCTATTCCTGGCGCCTGATCTTCATGACCTTCTTCGGCAGGCCGCGCGCTTCGCATGAAGTCATGCATCACGTCCATGAATCGCCGCAGGTCATGCTGGTGCCGCTCTACATCCTGGCGATCGGCGCGGTCGTGGCGGGCGTGCTCTTCGAAGGCCGTTTCTACGGCGAGGAATATGCCGAGTTCTGGAAGGGCGCACTCTTCACTGGTGCCGAGAACGAACTGGTGGAAGAATTCCATCACGTCCCGGCCTGGGTCGGCCTCAGTCCCTTCATCGCCATGCTGCTCGGTTTCGTGACCGCCTGGTACATGTACATCAGGTCGCCGTCGACGCCGCGCAAGCTCGCCGAGCAGCACCGTGTGCTCTACCAGTTCCTGCTCAACAAATGGTACTTCGACGAGCTCTACGATTTCCTCTTCGTGCGCAGCGCCAAGGCTCTTGGCAACTTCCTCTGGAAGAAGGGTGATGTCGGCGTCATCGATACCTACGGTCCGAACGGCATTGCCGCCCGCGTCGTCAACGTCACCGACCGCGTCGTGCGCCTGCAGACCGGCTACCTCTATCACTATGCCTTCGCGATGCTGATCGGCGTTGCAGCGCTCGTTACCTGGATGATGCTCGGGAGTTCCTTCTGATGACCGATTGGCCTATTCTTTCAACGGTCACCTTCCTGCCGCTCGTCGGCGTGGTGCTCCTGTTGCTGATGAACGGCGAAACCGAGAACGGCCGCAAGAACGTGCTGTGGATCTCCTTGATCACCACGGTTTTCACCTTCATCCTCTCGCTCTTCATCTGGATCGGCTTTGACAACGCCAATCCGGGCTTCCAGATGATCGAGCAACATAGTTGGCTCGGCACCGGCATCGGCTACCATGTCGGTGTCGACGGCATCTCCATGCTGTTCATCATCCTCTCGACCTTCTTGATGCCCTTCTGCGTGCTCGCAAGCTGGCTCTCGATCGAGAAGCGCCTGAAGGAATACATGATCGCCTTCCTCATCCTTGAAGTGATGATGGTCGGTGTCTTCGTCTCGCTCGATATCGTTCTCTTCTACGTCTTCTTCGAAGGCGGCCTCATTCCGATGTTCCTGATTATCGGCGTCTGGGGCGGTGCGAACCGCGTCTATGCGAGCTACAAGTTCTTCCTCTACACGCTGCTCGGCTCGGTGCTGATGCTGCTCGCCATCATGGCCATGTACTGGCAGGCCGGCACGACTGACATCACCGCGCTGCTGGCCTACAAGTTCCCGCCGGCAATGCAGACCTGGCTGTGGCTTGCCTTCTTCGCGTCCTTCGCGGTGAAAATGCCGATGTGGCCGGTCCATACCTGGCTCCCCGACGCACACGTCCAGGCGCCGACGGCCGGTTCCGTCATCCTGGCAGGCGTGCTTCTGAAGCTCGGCGGCTACGGCCTGATCCGCTTCTCGATCGGCATGTTCCCGGTCGCTTCGGATCATTTCGCGCCGCTCGTGTTCGCGCTGTCCGTTATCGCTATCATCTACACCTCGCTGGTCGCGATGATGCAGGACGACATCAAGAAGCTGATCGCCTATTCCTCGGTCGCTCACATGGGCTACGTGACCATGGGCATTTTCGCGGCGAACGCTCAGGGCCTGCAGGGTTCGATCTTTCAGATGCTGTCGCACGGCATCGTCTCGGGCGCGCTCTTCCTCTGCGTCGGTGTCGTCTATGACCGTACCCACACCCGCGAGATCGCGGCTTACGGCGGTCTGGTCAACAACATGCCGAAATATGCCGTGGCCTTCATGGTCTTCACTATGGCCAATGTCGGCCTGCCGGGCACTTCGGGCTTCATCGGCGAATTCCTGACGCTGATCGGTGTCTTCCGCGCCAACACCTGGGTTGCGCTCTTTGCCGCCACCGGTGTCATCCTCTCGGCTGCCTATGCGCTCTGGCTTTATCGCCGGGTGATCTTCGGTGCGCTGGAGAAGGAAAAGCTGAAGGCTCTGCTCGACCTTTCGCCGCGTGAAAAGGTCATCCTTTATCCGCTGGTCGCGCTCACTATTTTCTTCGGCGTCTATCCGGCTCCGGTCTTCGATGCGACCGCAGCTTCGGTAGACCATCTGATCAACAGCTATTCGGCCGCAGTGCAGGCAGCGCAGAATGTTGCGCTGTCGATGAAATGACGGGACTTTAGGACATGACTGCTGAAACAATCTCCCTGAGCCTGTACCTGTCCGCGCCGGAAATCATCCTCGCGATCGGTGCCCTTCTGCTGCTCATGATCGGCGTTTTCTCGGGCGAGCGGTCCGGTCCGCTCGTCAGCGCGCTGGCGATGATCGTGATTGCCATCTCGGGCCTGTGGCTGATCTTCGTTCCCGGCGACGGCCTTGCCTATGGCGGCGTCTATCTCGCCGACGGCTTTGCACGCTTCATGAAGGTGCTGGCCCTGATCGGTTCTCTGGTCGCGCTGTTCATGTCGATGGGTCATGCGCGGGAAAACCAGCTCGACAAGTTCGAGTTCCCGGTTCTCCTGGTGCTCTGCACGCTCGGCATCATGCTGATGATCTCGGCAAATGATCTGATCGCGCTCTACCTCGGCCTCGAACTGCAGTCTCTGGCGATCTACGTCATCGCTGCGATCAACCGCGACAGCCTGAAGTCGACCGAAGCCGGCCTGAAGTATTTCGTCCTTGGCGCGCTTTCCTCGGGCATGCTGCTCTACGGCATGTCGCTGGTCTACGGCTTCACCGGTCACACGCATTTCGCCGAGGTTGCCCAGGCGCTCACGGTCGAAGGAGCACGCTCGCTCGGCCTGATCTTCGGCCTCGTCTTCATCCTCGCCGGCATCGCCTTCAAGATCTCGGCCGTTCCGTTCCACATGTGGACGCCGGACGTTTATGAAGGCGCGCCGACCCCGGTCACTGCCTTCCTGGCGAGCGCACCGAAGGTTGCCGCCATGGCGATGATGACCCGTATCGTCATCACCGCCTTCGAGCCGGTGCTGACCGACTGGCAGCAGGTCATCGTCTTCATTTCGATCGCTTCCATGCTGCTCGGTTCGTTTGCCGCCATCGGCCAGAAGAACATCAAGCGACTGATGGCCTATTCCTCGATTGGTCACATGGGTTATGCACTGGTCGGCCTCGCAGCCGGCAACCAGACGGGTGTCACAGGCGTCATACTCTACATGGCGATCTACATGGTCATGACCCTCGGCTCCTTCGCCATCATCATGTCGATGCGCCGCAAGGACGGTACGGTTGTCGAGAATGTCAGCGATCTCGCCGGCCTGTCGACGACGAACCCCTTCATGGCTGTCGTGCTGACCGCACTGATGTTCTCGCTTGCCGGTATCCCGCCGCTCGCTGGCTTCTTTGCGAAGTACTTCGTCTTCGTCGCCGCCATCGAAGCCAAGCTCTATGCGCTTGCCGTCATCGGTGTCCTGGCTTCGGTCGTCGGCGCTTACTACTATCTGCGCGTCATCAAGCTGATGTGGTTCGATGAGGCGACCGGCGAGTTCGCCCGCGTTTCCGGTTCGCTGCGCCTCGTCTTCGGTCTCTCCGGCCTCTTCGTCGCTGCCTATGTTCTCATCGGCGGTCCGATCGGTGGTGCGGCAGAGCTCGCTGCGGCAACGCTGTTCTGATGGCTTCCGACAAGCGGCGCCGGATATCGCTCGGCGATATCAGGCACGAGGCCTTGTCGGATACGTCGTCGACCAACACGGAATGCCTTGCCCGGGCTCGGGCAGGGGATGGCGGTCTGCTCTGGGTGACCGCCGAAAGACAGACCGGCGGCCGCGGCCGTCGGGGCCGTCCCTGGGTTTCCGAGCGCGGCAATCTCTACGCCTCCCTTCTTCTGATCGATCCGGCGCCTATGGAGCGCCTTGCCTCCCTGCCGCTGGCAATCGCGGTCGCCGTGCATCAGGCGATCCGAAGCGTGTTGCCGCCGGGCGCCGAGCCGCTGGAAGTGAAATGGCCGAACGATATCCTGATCGGCCGCAAGAAGACCTGCGGCATCCTCGTGGAAGGCGAACGGCTGGCGGATGGTCGCCATGCCGTGGTGATCGGTATCGGCATCAATGTATCCGTCATGCCGGACAACCCAATCTATCCGGTGACCTGCCTGCGTGATCAGGGAAGTGCGGCTTCGCCCGAAGAACTCTTCGCCCACCTCTTTGCGTCGATGACCGAAGTGCTGGATATCTGGGACGAGGGGCAGGGTATAAGCGAGGTCACGGCGCTATGGCGTGCGGTTGCCTGCGGCATTGGCGAAAAGATAACCGTGAATCTGCCCGACAGGTCGATTTCAGGATATTTCGCCGGAATAGATGATAATGGCCTGTTGATGCTCGATACCGGCGCAGGCAGGATAATGCCGATTGCGGCCGGCGATGTATTCTTTGGATAGTGGAAAAAACAAACATTATGGCGAAACAGGACGAACTGGTATTTCTGCCCCTGGGCGGCGTCGGCGAGATCGGCATGAATCTCGCGCTGTACGGCTACGGCCCGGCGGATCATCGCCAGTGGATCATGGTGGATTGCGGCGTAACCTTTCCGGGGCCGGATCTGCCGGGTGTCGATCTCGTCCTGCCGGATATCCGCTTCCTTGCCAATGAGCGCAAGAACCTCAAGGCGATCATCATCACCCACGCCCATGAGGATCACTATGGCGCGCTCGCCGATCTCTGGCCGGGCCTCAACGTGCCGGTCTATGCCTCGCCCTTCACGGCCGGCTTGCTGGAAGCCAAGCGCAATTTCGAGAAGGATGCGATCGGCGAAGTACCGGTGACGATCTTCAAGGCCGGCGATACGATCAATGTCGGCCCCTTCAGCATCGAGGGTGTCGCCGTCAATCACTCGATCCCCGAGCCCATGTCGTTGGTGATCCGCACGCCGCTCGGCAATGTCATCCACACCGGCGACTGGAAGATCGACCATGAGCCGTCGCTCGGACCGCTGACCGACGAGGCGCGCTTCCGTCAGATTGGCGATGAGGGCGTGCTGGCGTTGCTCTGCGACTCCACCAATGCGCTGCGTGACGGCGTTTCGCCCTCCGAGAAGGATGTCTCGGAGAGCTTGCGCAAGATCATCGAGAATGCCGAAGGACGTGTGGCAATTACCACCTTCTCCTCGAATGTCGGCCGTATCCGCACTGTCGCCGAAGCCGCCGAAGCCGCCGGTCGCGAAGTGCTGCTGCTCGGAAGCTCGCTGAAGCGTGTGTGCGACGTTGCTCAGGACATCGGCCTGCTGGAAGGCGTAAAGCCCTTCATTTCCGAGGAAGATTACGGCTTCATCCCGCGTGACAAGGTCGTGGTGATCCTCACCGGCAGTCAGGGCGAGCCGCGCGCTGCCCTTGCCAAGCTCTCCCGTGACGAGATGCGCAATGTGGCGTTCACCGCCGGCGATATCGTTGTCTTCTCCTCGCGTGCCATCCCCGGTAACGAGAAGGCGATCCAGGACATCAAGAACGGTCTGGTGGAGCAGGGCGTTCACATCATTACCGACACAGAGGCGCTGGTGCATGTCTCCGGCCATCCGCGCCGCAACGAGTTGCAGAAGATGTACGAGTGGACACGGCCAAAAGTCGTTGTGCCCGTACATGGCGAGGCAACGCATCTGACGGCGCATAAGGAGCTTGCCGAACAGTCGGGCATTCCGACGGTGCCGCGCGTGCGAAACGGTGATGTGCTCAGGCTTGCACCGGGACCGGTGGAGGTGATCGACGAAGCGCCGCATGGCCGCATCTACAAGGATGGGTCGCTGATCGGTGACTTCGATGAGATGGGTATCGGCGAGCGCAAGAAGCTTTCCTATGTCGGCCATGTCGCCCTGAGCATCGTGCTCGACAGCCGCTACGACATCATCGGCGAGCCCGATCTCGTGGCGATCGGCCTGCCGGTCTATGACGACGAGGGCGAGGATATGGAAGATGGGCTGTTCGACGCCGCGATCGGAGCGTTCGAGAGCATTCCACGCGCCCGCCGCAAGGATATCGACATGGTACAGGAGGCCCTGCGCCGCGCCGTGCGCGCTGCCGCCAATCATACCTGGGGCAAGAAGCCTCTCGTCACGGTCTTCATCACCAGGGTCTGATGATGCTTGGCCGGGTGAACCATATCGCCATCGCCGTGCCTGATCTGGCCGCCGCAGTCGCGAGCTATCGCGACACTCTGGGGGCAGCGGTCTCGCAGCCGCAAGCACTACCGGCGCATGGCGTGACGGTCGTTTTCGTGGAACTGCCGAATACCAAGGTGGAACTGCTGGAGCCGCTCGGTGAAGCCTCACCCATTGCGGCCTTCCTCGAGAAGAACCCGTCGGGCGGAATGCACCACATCTGCTACGAGGTCGCCGATATCCTCGCCGCCCGCGATCGGTTAACGGCATCGGGGGCGAGGGTGCTTGGCAATGGCGAGCCGAAGATTGGCGCGCATGGCAAGCCGGTGCTTTTCCTCCACCCGAAGGACTTCTTCGGTACATTGATCGAGCTGGAACAGGTCTGAAGCTCTGCGTCAGAGTGACCTAAACTGTTCACCGCCTTTGAACTCGCGGCCATTCCGCCTTATAAGCAGCCAAAACCTGCCGCCAAGGCACCATATCGACGGGAACCAAGATGTTTCAGGCCTTCCTCCAGGGATTCGCAGTCTATTTCATCATCTGGTGGATCACGCTTTTCGCCGTGCTGCCGATCGGCCTGCGCACCCAGGCGGACGATAATGATGTTGTGCTGGGTACCGTGCCCAGCGCGCCGACCCGTTTTCGTCCGTTTTTTGTCTTTTCGCTGACGACGCTCGTTTCAGGTGCAATTTATGGCTTCTGGTATATCTGCTCGACCTATTTCGGTCTCGGCTTCGATGCACTTCCACAAATAGGGCCTAGCTTCTATTAGGGATGGCTTTTGCTCAATCTTTGAGCAGATGTAAATGCAACCGCGAAAAATCTGTCATACGGACGTCATGCAAGTGAGGCAAAGAGCTTGCGTAACGGAAGGCGGACTTACCTTACGAAAGGCGAGCTTGGTTTTTCGGGAATGTTGGAAGCCGGAAAAGCAAAAAAAAACAAGGCTAAAAGCCTTGTTTTAATTATCGCGTGATCCTTAACCGTTACCGGGGCAGCGACGAGCGCGCCTAAGATCTGATCCTCCCAAGACTTGACCGCGAGTTCGGCAAGAATTTAACCTTCCTGCCTGTTTTGTGAGCTAAAGCTAGCTCAAAGATTGTGCTTTGTCATTAGCTTTTTTTGCATTTTTGCTACACTCACGCAAAATTTTTCTGTTGACAAGATTTGCCTTCAAGCCCTTATAAATACGCGCTTTTTCGCGCCTGCTCAATTTGTGGGCGCTAACATGCGTCTGCGGGAGGCAGCTGGCACCGGTCGCGGGTTTCCTTCCTGCCGCGAAGCGGCTATGAACGCTCCCATCTTTAACAAATGCCGTCGATTCCGCTTGGGTAAGCGGCGTCTCAACTGTACCGGAATCCGCCATGCGTCTGTCCCGCTTTTTCATACCCATCCTGAAGGAAAACCCCAAGGAGGCGGAAATCGTCTCTCACCGGCTGATGCTGCGCTCCGGCATGGTGCGCCAGCAGTCGCAGGGCATCTATTCCTGGCTGCCGCTCGGCAAGAAGGTGCTGGACAAGGTCAACAACATCATCCGCGAGGAGCAGAACCGCGCCGGCGCCATCGAGCTTCTGATGCCGACGCTGCAGTCGGCCGAACTCTGGCAGGAGAGTGGCCGTTACGACGCCTATGGCAAGGAGATGCTACGCATCAAAGACCGTCAGGACCGGCCGATGCTCTACGGCCCGACCAACGAAGAAGTGATCACGGATATCTTCCGTTCCTCCGTGAAGTCCTACAAGGACCTGCCGCTCAATCTCTATCACATCCAGCTGAAATTCCGTGACGAGATCCGTCCGCGCTTCGGCACCATGCGCTCGCGCGAATTCATGATGAAGGACGCTTACTCCTTCGACTTGACGCGCGAAGGTGCGGAACATTCCTACAACAAGATGTTCACCGCCTATCTGCGCACCTTCGATCGTCTCGGCCTGCGCGCCATTCCGATGCGCGCCGACACCGGCCCGATCGGCGGCGATCTCAGCCATGAATTCATCATCCTCGCCGACACCGGCGAGTCCGAGGTTTTCTGCCATAAGGATTTCGTCAATTTCGACATTCCCGTGGAAAATACGGATTTCGACAGCGTCGACGGCCTGAAGTCGATTTTCAACAAGTGGACGTCGCTTTATGCCGCGACCTCCGAGATGCATGACGAGGCGGCCTTCAACGCCATTCCGGAGGGCGAGCGTCTTTCTGCGCGCGGCATCGAAGTCGGTCATATTTTCTACTTCGGTACCAGGTATTCCGAGCCGATGGGCGCGAAGGTGCAAGGTCCCGATGGCAAGGAACATACCGTTCACATGGGTTCCTACGGTATCGGCCCGACACGCCTTGTTCCCGCCATCATCGAAGCATCGCATGATGAGAACGGAATCATCTGGCCGGAGTCGGTCGCGCCCTTCGATGTCGTGGTCATCAACATGAAGGCCGGCGACGAGGCCTGCGACGGCACCTGCGAGCTGATCTACGCGGCGCTGACCAAGGCCGGCAAGGATGTGCTCTATGACGACACGGACGACCGTGCCGGCACCAAGTTTGCGACCGCCGACCTGATCGGCGTGCCGTACCAGATCATTGCCGGTCCGCGCGCGGTCGCGAATGGCGAAGTGGAAGTGAAGGACCGCAAGACTGGCGCCCGCGAGACGATGACCATCGAGGCGGCGATTAACAGGTTCGTGGCTTAAGAAAGACGGAGGCGAAATGGCAGAGGCAGCATTGGACCGGAGTTCCAAATCCGGCTTGGGTCCGGCTGGCAAGCCATTTTCCACCTTCGAACGCCTGGTGGCGTGGCGGTATCTGCGCGCCCGCCGCAAGGAAGCGTTCATTTCGGTGATTGCCGGCTTCTCCTTTGTCGGCATCATGCTGGGCGTTGCGACGCTGATCATCGTCATGGCTGTTATGAACGGGTTCCGCACGGAACTCGTCTCCCGCATCCTCGGTATCAACGGCCACATGATCATCCAGCCGGTCGATGGTCCCTTCACCGATTATGCCGACCTCGTGAAGAAATTCGAGGCGGTGCCCGGTATCAAGATGGCGCTGCCGCTGGTCGAGGGCCAGGTGCTCGCTTCCTCGCGGACGGGCGGCAGCACTGGTGCGCTGGTGCGCGGCACGCGAGCCGAGGACCTGACCAAGCTCAAGGCAGTATCCGACAATATCAAGTCCGGCGACATGGTAGGCTTTGCTGCAGGCGACAGCGTTTTGATGGGCACGGGCATGGCCGACCAGCTCGGCCTGCGTGTCGGTGACCTGATCACGCTGACATCACCGGAAGGTGATGTGACGCCGATGGGCGTCAATCCGCGCATCAAATCCTACAAGATCTCCGGTCTCTTCAAGATCGGCATGTCGGAATACGATTCCTCGATCATCTATATGCCGCTCGAGGAATCGCAGCTTTACTTCAATGCAGACGGGCTGGTTCAGTCGATCGAGCTCTTCGTCAACAATCCCGACGACATCAAGAATCTCAGGCCCAAGGTCGAGGAGGCGGCCGGACGGCAGATCTCAATTACCGACTGGCAACAGCGCAACCAGACCTTCTTCTCCGCCCTGGAGGTGGAGCGCAACGTCATGTTCATGATCCTGACGCTGATCGTGCTCGTCGCCGCGCTCAACATCATCTCCGGCCTCATCATGCTGGTGAAGGATAAGGGCAGCGATATCGCCATCCTGCGCACTATGGGCGCGAGCGCCGGTGCCATCATGCGCATCTTCTTCATGACGGGAGCTGCAATCGGCATCGTCGGCACGATCGCCGGCGTGTTGCTCGGCGTACTCGTCTGCATCAACATCGAGTCCATCCGCCAGTTCTTCTCATGGGTCTCTGGCACGGTGCTTTTCGATCCGCAGCTCTACTTCCTGAGCCAGCTTCCGGCGGAAATGGATGTGAGCGAAACGGTTTCCGTCGTCATCATGGCGCTGACGCTCTCCTTCATCGCAACGATCTTCCCCGCCTGGCGCGCCTCCCGCCTCGATCCCGTCCAGGCCCTTCGTTACGAATAAGGCCGTGATCCAAGGTCAAATCCCCGGCCCAATCCAAGGAATGCCGCATTCATGAAACGCAACGTCGTTCTCAAGCTTTCGGGCGTCGAGCGCCATTACGGGCAGGGCGAAACGCTGCTGACCATCCTCAAGGGTGCGGATTTCACCCTGTCGAGCGGTGAGATGGTGGCGCTGGTGGCGCCGTCAGGCACCGGCAAGTCGACGCTGCTGCATGTCGCAGGGCTGCTGGAGCATCCCGACGGCGGCGAGGTAGTGGTCAACGGCCGCCCCTGTGATGGCCTTTCCGATGAGAAGCGCACGGCCATCCGCCGCGGCGAGATCGGTTTCGTTTATCAGTTCCACCATCTGCTGCCGGAATTCTCTGCGCAGGAGAACATCATGATGCCACAGCTCATCGCCGGCCTCTCATGGAAGGAAGCGGGCGAGCGGGCAAAGATGCTTCTGGATTACATGCGCATCGGCCACCGCGGTGCGCATCGCCCAGGCGAGCTTTCCGGCGGCGAGCAGCAGCGCGTGGCAATCGCTCGCGCGGTTGCCAATGCACCGAGCCTGCTTCTGGCCGACGAGCCGACCGGCAATCTCGACCCTGAAACCGCCAGCTATGTCTTCGACGCTCTCGAGGCTCTGGTGCGTCAGTCCGGCCTTGCCGCGCTGATCGCCACACACAACCACGAGCTCGCCCGGCGCATGGACCGGCGCGTGACGATCTCCGACGGCAAGGTCGTGGATTTCTGATTATCAGGGGATAATCAGCCCGCCGCGATAATCGAGCTCATAGGCCTTCTGACCATCGACAAGGATGAATTCGTGGCCACGGAAATGCGTGCAGTCGCCTTCGCTCGTATCGACATAGCGCCCCAGCGAATGATCGAAGATCATGCCGCCGAGGAAGCGGCCTTGTTTGTAGAGCTGTGACAGCGCGGCGCTAATGATCGTGCCGGCGACAGTTCCGTCGATGATCCCGGGCTCGATGATCCGCCCGAAATAGTTCATCGCCCACACCGGCTTTTCCTCCAGCCACACCACTTCCTGACCGGCAAAATCCGTGCCGCCGAAATAGCTGTCGAGATAGCGCCAGATGCCGCGCTTGTAGCCGAGGTCATGGGCGCCGATCCGATAGGAAGGCTGTGCCTTGGCGCCGGCAACATAAGTCTGCGATTTGGCTTCGACAATGAAGCCGTTGAGTTCCTGCGTGTCCATCGTCCCACTGCTCCGATGTTAACCATGTCCCGCAGAAGCGGGGGGTAAACCTGTTGACAATAGAACATACATGGAACAAAATAAAAACATAAGAGCAAAAGGAGAGCCAAATGACTGACATGATCCGTGATATCGCAGCATTCACCTCCATCGCAATGTTCATTGCCAGCTTCTCGCTGATTGTCATGGCAATGTAAGAATTCAGGGGATCGCATGGCAGCCATGCGGTCCCGAAGCAGGACTTTTTCTGGACAGAATCGCCGACAATGCCGACAATGCGCACTCTTCAGTGAGGCGGTTCGAAAGGCAGATCATGGCGGATGCGGAAAAAGGTGCTGCTGGCGCCGTCGTCGGTGGGAAACCGGGCTTCGTTCATCTGAGGGTCCACTCTGCCTATTCGTTGCTCGAAGGCGCGCTGCCTCTCAAAAAGATCCTCTACAAGGCGTCGGGCGACAGCCAGCCGGCAATCGCCATCACCGATACCAACAATCTCTTCGTCGCCTTGGAATTTTCCCAGAAGGCGCTGGACGACGGTCTGCAGCCGATCATCGGCTGCCAGGTGTCGATCGACATGGAAGATGGCCTCGACACCGAGAAGCGGGGCGGTCAGCAGGCGCTGGTCAAATTGCCTTCGATCGTGCTTCTGTCCGCTACGGACGCAGGTTATGAGCGGCTGGTCGATCTCGTCAGCCGCGCTTATCTCGGCGGCGAGAGCAATCAGGCTGTGCATATCCGATCCTCCTGGCTGGAGGAAATCGGTAGCGAGGGGCTGATTGCGCTGACGGGTGCCTCGACGGGCCCTGTCGACATGCCGCTTAAGGACGGCCATGCTGCTGCGGCAGAGACGCGGCTGCTGGCGCTGAAGCGCCTCTTCGGTGACCGGCTCTATGTCGAGCTACAGCGGCACGGAACCTACGACAAGCGGCACGAACAGAAGATCATCGGCCTTGCCTACAAGCATGATCTGCCGCTGGTGGCGACCAACGAGGCCTTCTTCCCGACACGAGACGACTACGACGCGCATGACGCGCTGATGGCGGTGGCCCACAACGCCATCGTTTCCGACGACAGCCGCTTCCGCCTCTCGCCGGATCATTATCTGAAGAGCCGTGCGGAGATGGAAAAGCTCTTCGCCGATCTGCCTGAGGCGTTGGACAATACCGTCGAGATCGCAAGGCGCTGTTCCTTTATTCTGAAGACCCGAAAGCCGATCCTGCCGCGCTTCACTGGCGCGACCGATGATCCCGAGGAGGCCGAGCGCGCAGAATCGCTCGAACTTCGCCGCCAGGCGGAGGAGGGGCTGGACATGCGCCTTGCCGAACTTGGAATGTCGGCCGGCTACGAGGAAAAGGATTATCGCGAGCGGCTGGAATTCGAGCTCAGCGTCATCGAGCGCATGAAGTTCCCCGGCTACTTCTTGATCGTTGCGGACTTCATCAAATGGGCCAAGCAGCATGACATTCCCGTCGGCCCCGGCCGCGGTTCGGGTGCGGGTTCGCTGGTCGCCTATGCGCTGACGATCACCGACGTCGATCCGCTGCGCTTCTCGCTCCTCTTCGAACGCTTCCTCAATCCGGAACGCGTCTCGATGCCGGACTTCGATATCGACTTCTGCCAGGACCGCCGCGAAGAGGTGATCCGCTACGTGCAGCAGAAATATGGCCGTGAGCAGG
Source organism: Hyphomicrobiales bacterium (assembly GCA_900470965.1). Classification (GTDB taxonomy): domain Bacteria; phylum Pseudomonadota; class Alphaproteobacteria; order Rhizobiales; family Rhizobiaceae; genus Rhizobium. Next base: position 7,303 of record UCCS01000108.1, on the reverse strand, counting down.
TGGCGCAGATCATCACCTTCGGTTCGCTGCAGGCGCGTGCCGCGCTGCGTGACGTCGGCCGCGTGCTGGAAATGCCCTACGGCCAGGTCGACAAGATCTGCAAGCTGGTGCCGAACAACCCGGCAAACCCGACGCCGCTTTCCAAGGCGATCGAGGAAGAGCCGAAGCTGCAGGAAGAGGCAGCCAAGGAACCGGTGGTTGCCCGCCTCCTGGATATCGCCCAGAAGATCGAAGGCCTCTACCGCCACGCCTCGACTCACGCCGCCGGCATCGTGATCGGCGACCGCCCGCTGTCGAAGCTCGTGCCGATGTATCGCGATCCGCGTTCCGACATGCCGGTCACCCAGTTCAACATGAAGTGGGTGGAACAGGCCGGTCTCGTCAAGTTCGACTTCCTCGGTCTGAAGACGCTGACGGTGCTCAAGGTCGCCGTCGACTTCTGCAGGAAGCGCGGCATCGAGGTCGATCTTCCGAAGATCCCGCTCGACGACAAGAAAACTTACGAGATGCTTTCGCGCGGCGAGACGGTCGGCGTGTTCCAGGTTGAAAGTGCCGGCATGCGCAAGGCACTGATCGGCATGAAGCCGGACTGCATTGAGGACATCATCGCGCTGGTCGCCCTCTATCGCCCGGGTCCGATGGAAAACATTCCGACCTACAATGCCCGCAAGCATGGCGACGAGGAGCTGGAATCGATCCATCCGATGATCGATCATCTGCTCAAGGAAACGCAGGGCGTTATCGTCTACCAGGAGCAGGTGATGCAGATCGCCCAGGTCCTGTCAGGCTATTCGCTTGGCGAAGCCGATCTTCTGCGCCGCGCCATGGGTAAGAAGATCAAGGCCGAAATGGACCAGCAGCGCGAGCGCTTCGTCGTTGGCGCGGTCCAGAACGGCGTGTCGAAGCCGCAGGCCGACAACATCTTCGAACTGCTCGCAAAGTTCGCAAACTACGGCTTCAACAAGTCGCACGCTGCCGCCTACGCCATCGTCTCCTATCAGACGGCCTATATGAAGGCGCATTATCCGGTCGAGTTCCTGGCCGCGTCGATGACGCTCGATATGTCGAACACCGAAAAGGTCAACGACTTCCGCCAGGATGCCAAGCGCCTGGGCATCGAAGTCATCGCGCCCTCCGTCCAGACCTCCTTCCGCCAGTTCGAGACCGGCGAGAACCGTATCTATTACGCGCTTGCGGCTCTCAAGGGTGTCGGCGAATCCGCCGTCGATCACATCGTCGAAATGCGCGGCGATAAGCCCTTTGCCAGCATCGAGGATTTCTGCCTGCGGATCGATCCGCGCCAGGTGAACCGCCGCGTGCTGGAAAGCCTGATCTACGCCGGAGCCTTTGATTGCTTCAACCTGGATCGCGCCCAGCTTTCGGCCGGTCTCGACCGCGTGCTCGGCTATGCGCAGCGCGCCCAGGAAAACAAACTGAGCGGCCAGTCGGATATTTTCGGCGGTGCCCTATCCTCGGGCCCGGAAAAGATCGCCCTGCCGCCATTCTCGCCCTGGCTTGCCTCCGAGCGGCTACTCAAGGAGTTCCAGGTGCTGGGCTTCTACCTGACCGCCCATCCGCTCGACAGCTACAACAACATCCTTCAGAAGATGCGCGTACAGACCTTCGCGGATTTCTCGACGGCGGTGAAGCAAGGTGCTGCGAACGGGCGACTGGCGGGCACCGTCATTTCCAAGCAAGAGCGCAAGACGCGCACCGGCAACAAGATGGGCATCATCGTCTTCTCGGATTCCTCCGGCCAGTATGAAGCCGTGCTCTTCTCCGAAATGCTGAACCAGTATCGTGACATACTCGAGCCCGGGAAATCCTTCGTCATCACCGCGATCGGCGAAGAGCGGCCGGAAGGTGTCAGCCTGCGTCTGCAGACCATCCAGTCGCTGGAGGAAAAGTCGCTGCAGATGCAGAAGGCGCTACGCGTCTATGTCCGCGACTCCGGCCCGCTACGCGCCGTCGCCGCACATCTGAACGCCAAGGGCGACGGCCTCGTCTCCTTCATCGTCATCAAGGAGGAGGGCAAGCGCGAGGTCGAAGTGGTGCTGCAAGAGAAATATCGCATCACGCCCGAGATCGCAGCTGCGTTGCGGGCTGCTCCTGGCGTCGTCGACGTCGAACTCGTCTGAACGAAAAGTGCGACCGGCAGTGCACCGGTCGCCATTATTTTTCAGCCGGCCTGCAGATGGCAGGATGCATCCGCGCAGCGGCCTCTGCCGAAGCCCATGATGACCATGCCGATCAACGTCGCCGCTACCGGCACCAGCAAGGCGGTGCGCAGCGCTTCCAGGCGTTCGGATGGGCTGTCTCCATCGCCGAGAGCAAGTGTGCCGACGGCGCTGACGGCAGAGAGGCCGAGTGCCGCGCCGAACTGGAACGACGTATTCACCAGCCCGCTTGCCAGTCCCTGTTCGTTTTCGGCAATACCCTCAGTCGCAATGATCGTCAGCGGGCCGTAGCCAAGCGAGAAGGCCAGGCCGAGCAGGATCGTCGACGGCAGCATCGCCGCATAAGTCCAGTCGAGCCCCATACCAAGGAAGAGCGCGTAGCCCGCGATGGCAAAAGCAAAGCCGCCAAGCACCACGCGTTCATTACCGAAGCGCTCGACGAGCAGGGGCGTCAGCAGCGGCGCCAGAATGGCGTCCATGCCGATGACGATGAGGGCGAGGCTGGTTTCGAAAGAGGACCAGCCGAGCAGTTCCTGCAGGTAGAGCGAGACGATGAACTGGAAGCCGAAGAAGGCGCCGGTGAAGAGCATCGCTCCGAGGTTGGATTGTACCAAGGCGGCAGACCGGAAGATCCCGAACCGTACCAGCGGCGCCCGCGAATTGCGTTCGATCAGGATGAAGGCGAGCCAGAGCACAGCGCTCGCGCCTGCTGCTGCGATCGTCAAGGTTAGCTCACTGGTGGCATGTTCCAGCCGGGTCAGCGCATAGGCGGCAAGCAGCATGGCGCCAGTCAGGGTCACCGCACCGGCAATGTCGAACCTCTGGCGTGGGGTTGTGTCCTCCTTGTTCTCCACGATCAGCTTCATGCCGGCAACGAGCAGGATGGCGGAGAAGATAACAGGTGCGAAGAACACCCATCGCCAGCCGACAGCGGACAGAAGCCCGCCGATGACAAGGCCGAGGGAGAAGCCGGCTGATGCCGTGCCGGCATAGATCAGCACGGCCCTGTTACGCTGCGATCCCTCGCGAAAGCTGCCATTGATGAGCGCAAGCCCGGCGGGCGTCATGAAGGCGGCCGCTGCACCCGTCACGAAGCGGGCCGTCAGCAGCATCCAGCCCTCGGTCGCAAAGCCGCCGAGGCCGGAGAACAGCAGGAAGACGGTCAGTGCCGTCAGGAAGACCTTGCGCTTGCCGTACATGTCGGCGACGCGCCCGCCAAGCAGCATCATCCCGGCATAGGCAAGCACATAGGCCGAAACCACGGCGCTCAGCGTGGTGGTCGAAAGACCAAGCTCGGCCCGGATCGATGGAAGCGCGATATTGAGCATGGCCGCATCGACGCCTTCGAGAAAGATCGCGCCGCACAGAACGGCGAGCATTCCGGCGGCGCTGCGGCTTATTCTTCCGCTATCCACTGCCAGTGGAGGACTTGTAGACATTCTGATTTCCTTGTCGGTGAAGCAGGGAAGAGCGAGAATGGTTACATATTGATCCTCGGTTCCCTATTGTAACCAAGGCTGACATAAGGCATGGTTTGCAGCCATGGAAGAAGGCACTTCAAACTCACCGAGTGACTGCTGCAGCACCGACCGCGATTACGACGTCCACCAGTGGGATTCGCGGGAGGAATGTGAGGTGCGCCAGATCCTCGATCGCATCGCCGACAAATGGTCGCTGCTGGTCATTGCCCTGCTCGAAAAACGCACCTTGCGCTTTACCGAATTGCGCAAGAGCATCGATGGCATCAGCCAGCGCATGCTGACGACGACATTGCGTCAGCTCGAGCGTGACGGGCTGATCGAGCGGACAGTCTATCCCGTCGTTCCGCCAAGGGTTGACTATGCTCTGACGGAGCTCGGCTGCACGCTGCACGACACAATCAAGGCGCTCGTGGTCTGGACGGAAACGAACCAGGCAAAGATCATCTCCGCCCGCCGAAGCTACGATGAACGCGCCAGCGAGAAGCTTTGGTAGGCCTCAGCTCTCGCGGGTGATGGTGATGAATCCCGTGCCTTCGCCGGTTTCGGATCCGAGGCCGGTATCTGATATCGTCAGCGTTGAGCCGGGCGAGATCAGTGCATCGATCCGGTGACGGGTTTCTTCTGACATCGAGATGCGGCTGAGCGCTCTGGCGATTGAACGGCCGCTGATGATGGAGCTTTCCTGATTGGCGATGCCGAGCCGCTTCACCGTTTCGCGGGAGAGATTGTTCTCCAGCGTTACGCCCAGCCAGTCCGCCGTGCCGGCGGCCTCATTGACTGAATGCAGCGAGAAGAAGTGCGTGCCGAGAGTAAGACCCGGATCGGCGATGGTAATGGGCGCCTCGAAGAGCGGCTTGAAATCCTGGCGTACCATGATGACGCCATTCGGAGGCTCGCCTTTGCCAGCCGCGGCGTAAACTTCCTTAAGGAGAGTATCAGTGACCAGGCCCCTGTCACGGGCAAATTCCGTTGGCCGCAGCGCCTTGAAGGCATTGATGGCCTGAACGGTCGCAGGACCGGCCAGCCCATCAGGCTCGCCGGCAGTAAAGCCGAGCTGGTTCAGCAGGGTCTGGATATCGATGACGTTTTCACGCAGCGTCCGACGCGTAATCAGCATGCTGATCGGCGCGCTATCCGCAGCAGGCGCCTGTAGCTGGAACTGCGGCATCGGCAGGGCAGCCGTCGTCTCGTTCATGGCGACCTGCACCTGCTTCTTCGCGTCACCTATGGACGGCCGCAGCTCCACGTCCGACAGCAGTGGTGCCGGTTCGGGCCGGTCGGGGCGGAACAGGGTCGGATGGTCAATCGGCTCTGGTATCAGCTCACTGTCGGTAATGATGACAGGCACGCCCATCTCGGTCATCTTGTAGAGCGATTTCGCAAAGGCGCCGGGCATGCGCACGCAGCCATGCGAGGCCGGATAGCGCGGCACGGAATTAGACTCGTGCAGCGCGATGCCGGACCATGTCAGCCGCTGCATGAAGGGCATCGGCGCGTTCGAATAGATATTGGATTCGTGGTACTTCTGCTTCTCGATGACGGAGAAGATACCGCTCGGCGTCGTGTGCCCGTCCTTGCCGCTCGAGATCTTGGAGGTCGCCACGACCTCCGCACCGTCATAGACGGCCAGCGACTGCTTATCCTTGGACACGAAAATCTGCAGCGTGCGCGCGTCTGCTGCAAAAGCCGGATGGACAAGAGCGGTTGCCGACAGCAACCCGATAAGAACGCTTACACGCACAGACATGACGCAATACACCACATGCACAAAAACGACGCGAGTTAAGCACGCGAAGTTTAACGAAGGCTTGAATACGCGGCGCCGCTTTGATCACGAGATTGTGGGATATTCAATTTTATGCAAATCTAAAAAAGGAGAAGTCTTGGGGGAGACTTGGAAATGCATGTCGATATTGTTTCCGCGTTCGATGATCTGCATGCCCTGAAAGACAACTGGAACGAGGTCTACGCTGCCGATCCGGAGGGGAACTACTTCCTCTCCTGGCACTGGATCGCCAAATGGCTGGAGCGGCGCGCTTCGTGGTTCGTTCTCGCCGCCAGGCGGCAGGAGGGGGATGAACGATACGTGGCTTTCCTGCCCGTCCAACTGCATGTCGAATTCGAGGAAGGGCAGGGCCTCGTCAATATCCTGCGGCTCGGCGGCACGCCTTACGCCGGCTATAACGGCTTCCTGACGCGTCCCGAGGATGCCGAAGCGGCGCTCAACGCCTTTGCCGATTGCCTCCAGACCTTCAACTGGAAACATCTCGATCTCGACGATGTCTATATATCCGAGGAGAGACTGAAGGCGCTCCTCGAGGCCTTTCCGGTTTCTGAATTTTCAAAGAGAAAGGTCGCTCGCAGGCCGCACATCACCTCGGTTGGTGAAAACATCGACCACGACGTCTATGTCTATGTGGCGCTCGGCGATGATTTCGAAACCTTCGTCGATGAGCGTTTCGGCTCGAAGACCCGGCGCAATGCGCGAAAAGCGCTGCGCGATCTCGTCGCGCCGCAGAACGAACTGCGCATCACGCACGTCACGCCCGAGACGATGGAGCGCGACCTGGCGCTCTTTTACGAGATGTGGAACCTGCAATGGGGCGAGCGCCAGCCGCGCTACGGAAAGTTCATTCTCGACAACAGCCGTCATATGCTGCCGGCCTGCATCGAGCATGGCACGGTCTTCATGCCGATCCTCTGGCATCAGGACAAGCCGGTCGGCGCCTTCATCATCTTCCTCGATCCCTACCGCAAGTCGATGATGTGCTTTCTCGGAAGCCGCGACCTGGCCTTCCGCCACTCGATTAGCCCCGGCTTCATGCTCCATTGCTACAATCTGCGCTGGGCGATCGAAAATGGCTACCGCATCTACGACATGGGCACCGGCAATTACAGCTATAAGGATTTACTCGGATCGGAGCATCATATCGTCGAGAAGCTGCAGATCTCGACGCTTACCGGCCGTAATATCGGCGACCGTCTCGATCCGCACTCGCTTGGCATCGCCATGCATCAGGCGGTGCATTTCTTCAGGAATGGAAACCCGACCGCCGCCGAACTCTGCTGCCGGCAGATCCTGGCCGTCGACGAGAAACATGCGCAAGCCAGCTCATTGCTGGCGAAAATCGAGGCGGCGCGGCGGCCAAGGTTGACCGGTGACCCCGAAACCCATTTCAGTGCTGCCGCCGAACGTCATCGGGCCGGCGATCTTACTGCTGCGGAAGCTGGCTATCGCGACGTGATCTTAGTCATGCCAGATCATTTCGATGCTCTGCAGCATCTGGCATTGCTGCTATTGCAGAAGGGCGATCTGCGTGGCGCAGCAGTCTGCGTCGACAATGCGATCGAGGCGAAACCGACATCCGCCTCAGCCTATTGCAATCGCGGCAATATCCAGGCGCGGCTTTCGAATTTCGATCAGGCGCTCGAAAGCTACGATCTGGCAATCGCTCTCGATGCCGGTCACGCCATCGCTCTCAACAATCGCGGCAATGTTTTACGGCGACTGGGGCGCCATGATGAGGCGCTGGAAAGCTATGATCGTGCCATCGCGATCGAACCCGGTTATGCGCAGGCTGCGAAGAACAGGGAGGCGGCACTGCAGGAAATGGCCGCGGTGCCGGCCTAGAGCGCCGTGCGTCC
>UCCS01000011.1 GCA_900470965.1 Hyphomicrobiales bacterium | reverse complement strand
ATGACGACGAGCATGATCGGCGCCTTGGCGGCGATCGAGGCCTGGCTTTCGGCCGAGTCCTCGGCACCGCCCTGGATCTCGATCTTGTAACCGGCAGGCAGGCTGTCGCGCAGGTCCTGCATGTCGTTATAGAGCTTGGTCACCACGTCGTTCGACTGGACATTGTCGGGCAGGGTTGCACGCACCGATATCGTCGGCAGGCGATCGCGCCGCCATTCGAGACCCTGTTCAACGACAGGCACGACCTTGGCGATCTGTGAGACCGGGACGAACCCACCGAAATCCGTCGGCACATAGACCGAGTTGACGGCCGAGAGCAGCGAACGGTTCGCGTCCGGCTCGCGGGCGACGATCGAGACCGTCTCCTCGCCATCGCGGAAGTCGTCGAGCGGCGCGCCGGACATGGCGGTCTGCAGCATCTGGCGAACGCGCTGCGAGGTGACGCCGAGTGCGCGGGCACGGTCCTGGTCGATGACCAGCTTCATCGCCGGCACCGGTTCCAGCCAGTCGTCATGAACGGCACCGAGTATCGGATCCCTGGTGAAGCGCTCCTTCACCTGATCGGCAATCCTGCGCACTTCGGCACGATCCGGACCCATCACGCGCATCTGCACCGGCCAGCCCGTCGGCGGGCCGAGGAAGAGACGATCGACCTTGCCGCGGATGTCGGGGAAATCTTCCGCGAGGATCGTCCTGAGCTTGGTGATCAGCCGTTCGCGGGCCGGCTCGTCATTGGCCATGATCAGGAGCTGGGCATAGTTCGGGTTGCGAAGCTGCTGGTCGAGCGGCAGGAAGAAGCGCGGCGCACCTTCGCCAATATAGGTGGCGATAAACTTCTTGTCGGGATCGTCCATCATCTTGGCTTCCAGCGCCTTGGCTTCGACTTCTACCTGCTTGATGCTGGTGCCCTCGGGCAGCCAGAGATCGACGAGGATTTCCGGACGCGAGGACTGCGGGAAGAAGTTCTGCGGAATGAACTGGAAGCTCCAGAGGCTGGTGACGAAGGTGGCAAGCGTCAGCGCAAGTACGATGACGCGATGGCGCACTGCCCAACCGACCGTACGACGCAGGCCGCGATAGAAGCGGGTATTGAACACGTCATGATGTTCGCCGGCATGCTTGCGCTGCTTGAGGATCATGTAGCCGAGCCAGGGCGTGAAATAGACCGCCACGAACCAGGAGGTCACCAGCGCAATGCCGACGACATAGAAGAGTGAGCGCACATATTCGCCGGCCGTCGATGCCGCAAAGCCGACGGGAATGAAGCCGGCCGTGGTGATCAACGTACCCGTCAGCATCGGGAAGGCGGTCGAGGAATAGGCGAAGCTCGCCGCGTCGATCTTGACGAGACCCTCCTCGAGCTTTCGCTCCATCAGTTCCACGACGATCATCGCATCGTCGACCAGCAGGCCGAGTGCGATGATCAGCGCGCCGAGCGAGATGCGCTGCAGGTCGATACCGAGTTCGTACATGATGGCAAAGGTCGCAGCCAATACCAGCGGAATGGCGATAGCGATCACCAGACCCGAGCGCCAGCCGATCGACAGGAACGAGACGATGAGCACGATGGCGAGGGCTTCGCCGAGCGCATGCATGAATTCGCTGACTGCGTCGGTCACGACGTCAGGCTGGTTGGAAATCTGGTCGACAGAGACGCCATAAGGCAGCGAGTCCTCGAAGCGCTTGTAGGTCGCGTCGACGTCCTTGCCGACGTCAGTGACCTTGAAGCCCTTAGCCATGACGACGCCGACCTGCACGCTATCGTGACCATTATAGCGGTACTTGCGCTGGTAGGGATCTTCGAGGCCGGAGGTGACGGTGGCAATATCGCCGAGGCGTGTCACCTGATTGCCGGAGCGCAGCCGCAGTTCGCGGATATCTTCCACCTTGTGGACATTGCCTTCGACCGAGATGCGCACCGAACGCAGACCGGTATCGACATTGCCCGCAGGATCGACGGCATTCTGGCCCTTGATGGCATTCTGCAGGTCGAGGATCGTCAGACCGCGCTCGGCGAGCGCCTTGGAGGAGACGTCGATATAGATCTTCTCCGGCTGGTCGCCGATGATGACCGCCTTTTCGACACCCGGCGTTGTCAGCAGCATGTCACGCGCCTGGATCGCGTACTTTTTCAGCTCAGGATAGGAATAGCCGTCGCCGCTGATCGAATGCAGCGTGATGAAGGTATCGCCGAATTCGTCGTTGAAATACGGGCCGAGCAGGCCCTGCGGCAGGTCGCCGTTGATATCGCCGACCTTCTTGCGCACTTGGTAGAAGGCATCGGCCACCTGGGCGGAATCCGTATCACCCTTTACCTGCACCGTGATGATCGTGCTGCCGGCACGTGTATAGGACTTTACCCAGTCGAGATGCGGGGTTTCCTGCAGCTTGCGCTCGATCTTGTTGGTGACCTGGTCTTCCATATCCTGAAGGGAGGCGCCCGGCCAGAGCGCTTGGACGACCATGACGCGGAAGGTAAAGTCCGGATCTTCCTTCTGGCCCATGCGCGTCAGGCCGAGCACGCCGGTGATCAGGATCAAACCGAAAAGGAAGCGTGCGATGCCCGGATGGCCGATCGCCCAGCGCGAAAGATTGAAGGGGCGCTTTTCAGTGCTGTTGGCGTCCATGATCCTGTTCCCTCTCCTTGAGCCGTTCAGCGGACGGCTGCGTCCGTTTCGGCCGAAGCCGATTGCTGATCGGGAAGCTTGACCTTCAGGTTTTCGCTCATGAATTGGGTACCAGCGGCAACGACGAGATCGCCATTGTCGAGCCCATTGGTTACGCGCACGCCATCACCAGTGAAATCGGCGACCTCGATGCCACGGGAGTGTACGGTCGCCGTCCCGCGATCGACGGTCCAAACGACCTTCTTGCCGTCCTTTTGCGCCAGCGCGCTGAGCGGAACGGAGACATAGGTATCGCTGTTGCTGACATCCGCCTCGATCGTCGCCGTCATGCCGAGCAGCACACGCGGATCGTTCGGCAGGCTGACACGCACGGCGAAGGTGCGCGACTGCTGGTCAGCACTACCCGCGACCTCGCGAACGGTGCCGTCAAGCACAAGCTTGTCATCGGACCAGAAGCTCGCCTTCACGGTCTTGCCGGGCTTGAACTGGGCGATATCGTTTTCAGGCACCGCGATCTGCACTTCCTTCTCACCATCGACGGCAACGGCAACGACGGGCGTGCCGGATCCCACGACCTGTCCGACATCGGCATTGATGGTGGTGACGATACCGCTATGGTCCGCCTTGAGTTCCGTATAGCTCACCTGGTTCTTCGCCTGGTCGAGCGCGGAAGCGGCAGCATCCCGGCTCGAAATCGCCTGGTCATGGCTGAGCGAAGCCTGCTCGACCTGGGATTTCGGCGCGACATTCTTGTCGAACAGCTGCTCGGCACGGCGGTTGACGAGATCGGCCGTCTCGACGGCCTTTTCGGCAGCGGCGAGATTGGCATCAGCAGTCTTCACCGCAAGCTGGTAGTCGGTCGAGTCGATCCGTGCGAGAACGTCACCCGGCTTCACCTGTTCGCCGATATCGACGAGACGCTCGGTGATCTTGCCAGCGACGCGGAAGCCGAGGTTCATTTCCGTGCGCGCCCTTACCGATCCGGAATAATCCAGCGTACGGGTATCGCCGGCCTTGGCGATTTCGACCACCTTGACCGGACGGATAACGTCCTTGACCTCTGCCTTTTCTTCCGTGCAGCCGGCGACGCCGAGCCCGACCGCGCTAAGGAGCGCGAGGCTCATGACGGACGGCACGCGGTTGCTGAAGGTCTTGAGCGAAAACATCTTTCGCACTCCTGATCGTTTCGGGTTTTTCTTGACGGTCTTTGCCGCGCTTATTTTCTGAGTGCCCTGATCGCAAATTCGATCAGTTCGTCCACGGTCGCCCGGTTTGTCTTGGCAAGACATTGGGCAACCATTTGCGGGTGACAGAGATTGATGGTCGCCGCTCCGAAGCAGCGGGAGGCGACCTCGGGGTCCTGGTCGGCGAATTCACCGGCAGCGATGCCGTCGCGGATAACGTCGGCAATCAATGCGTGAATGGAGTCGATGTGCTTCTCGATGACATGCCAGTCGCGTTCGATCGCGACGATCACCATCTCATGCACTTTCTGCTGATCGAGCATGGTGTCGAGCGTCAGCTGATACTGGCTGCGCACGAACTGGCGCAGCCGGTCGGGAGCGCTGATCTTCTGATGGCAGATATTGGCTGCAAGCTCATAGCTCATCGCCAGCATGCGTCCGCAGATCGCCTGGTGGATCTCAACCTTGGAGGCGAAGAAACGGTAGATATTGGCAGGCGACATGCCAAGGTCGCGGGCCACATCCGCGACGGTCGTCTTGGAATAGCCGTAGTGGCGGAAAAGCCGCTCGGCAGCATCCAGGATGCGGGTGATATTTTCCTGCCGTGTGACGTCCAGCGTATTTTCCGCGATGTCATTCATGGTTTCAGGCCTGACATTTTACGAATGACGAATTTTGAATTTCGTCATTCGTAAAATATCATCCTTCACTTGTCAATGATTTTGCGATGCAAACAAAAATGCCGCAGCCTGGGCCGACTGCGGCATCGCAACGAAAACAGGTTTGAAAGATCAGACGAGCTTGACGTCGAGCGTGATCGGAACGGCAGAAAGTGCCTTGGAAACCGGGCAACCGGCCTTGGCCATGCCGGCAAGTTCTTCGAACTTCGCCTGGTCGGCGCCGGGAATGCTGCCCGACAGCGACAGGTGGATGGCGGTGATGGCAAAGCCGCCTTCGACGCTTTCCAGCGTCACCTTGGCGGAGGTTTCCATATGGTCGGCCTTGAGGCCGGCTTCGCCAAGGATCAGCGACAGCGCCATGGTAAAGCAGCCTGCATGGGCAGCGCCGATAAGCTCTTCCGGGTTGGTGCCGGCAATGCCTTCGAAGCGGCTTGCGAAGCCGTAGGGATAATTGCTCAACGCGCCGCTCTGGGTCGAGATCTGCCCCTTGCCGTCCTTGAGACCACCTGACCACTGGGCCGAAGCTGTACGATTGATCTGCATGCCGTCCTCCTGTTTCGATTGATTTTCGAAGCGTTGCGCCGCTCCACCGCGAAGGACACTCTGCCCTTACGACCGGCAATATAGTCCTCTATCCGCGGAAGACGACACCAGATTGAATGCCAATCATCATACAAGAGCATTGTTTATGTATGATGATTGCTTTAAAAGACCGGTCACGAGGAGCCTTTCGATGCAGCCTGCAGCAAGACGCGACGAAAAGAGTTCGGCGCCCGAGCGCCGGCCGCGCGTTCGCCGTAATGTCACGGCGGCGATTGCTGAAGATATCTGCGCCAACCGCTATGCCGTCGGTACACTGCTGCCGCGCGAAAACGATCTCTGCGAACTCCATGGCGTCAGCCGCACCGTCATCCGCGAATCCCTGAAGGTTCTGGAATCCAAGGGACTTGTGCGCGGCAAGCCGCGCATCGGCACCACCGTCTGTGACAAGGATGAGTGGAATATCCTCGATCAGGATGTGCTGGAATGGATGGGACCGCATCTCGCCGATTTCGACTTGCTTGCCAGCATTCTTGAAGCCCGCCGCACCATCGAGCCGGCTGCCGCCGAATATGCTGCAAGCCGCGCGACCGCCCAGGAGATCGCCAATCTCGACGATGCCTGGCAACGCATGCAGTCGGCGAGCGACGATTCCGAAGCTTTCACCGAGGCCGACCTCCTCTTCCATACGGTGCTTCTCAAGGCGAGCCATAACCAGGTCTTCCATCGCCTCTCCAGCGCCATCCATGCCGCCCTGAAATTTGCGCTCCACGCCTCGAACCTCGCCATGCCTGATCACCGCGAGGCGCTTGCCCTGCATGGCAAGGTGGTCGAGGCACTGCGTCTACGGGACGCGGCGGGCGCGCGCGATTGCGTCAACCGAATTCTCGACCTCGCCAAACGCGACCTGACCGCCGCCTGCCGAACGAGATGACGAAATAGCAGAACTCAGAACAATATCGGCGGCTCTGCCGCTGAAGGGAACACGAAGCGAAACGAGAGCACGATTTCCATGAAGATCACCAAACTGACCACCTACATCGTCCCGCCGCGCTGGCTGTTTCTGAAAATCGAAACCGATGAGGGCGTCGTCGGCTGGGGCGAACCGGTCGTCGAAGGTCGTGCTCTAACCGTCGAGGCCGCCGTTCACGAGCTCGCCGATTATCTTGTCGGCAAGGACCCCTTCCTGATCGAAGACCACTGGACAGTCATGTATCGCGGCGGCTTCTACCGCGGCGGCGCCATCCATATGTCGGCGATCTCGGGCATCGACCAGGCGCTCTGGGACATCAAGGGCAAGGCACTCGGCCAGCCGATCCATTCGCTGCTCGGCGGCCAAGTGCGCGACCGCATCAAGGTCTATTCCTGGATCGGCGGTGACCGCCCCTCCGACGTCGCCCGCAATGCCAAGGACGTCGTCGCCCGCGGCTTCAAGGCGATCAAGCTCAACGGCTGCGAAGAGATGCAGATCGTCGATACCAACGAGAAGATCGACAAGGCGGTCGAGACTATTGCGACCATCCGCGAGGCGATCGGCCCGAATATCGGCATCGGCGTCGATTTCCACGGCCGCGTCCACAAGCCGATGGCAAAAGTGCTCGCCAAGGAGCTCGAGCCCTACAAGCTGATGTTCATCGAGGAACCAGTCCTGTCAGAACACCGCGAAACCCTCAAGGAAATCGCCAACCATTGCTCGACGCCGATCGCGCTCGGCGAACGCCTCTATTCGCGCTGGGACTTCAAGTCGGTCCTGTCTGATGGCTATGTCGACATCATCCAGCCGGATCTCTCGCACGCCGGTGGCATCACCGAATGCCGCAAGATCGCTGCCATGGCTGAAGCCTATGATGTGGCGCTCGCGCCGCATTGCCCGCTCGGCCCCATCGCGCTTGCCGCCTGCCTGCAGGTCGATGCCATCTCCTACAATGCTTTCATTCAGGAACAGAGCCTCGGCATCCACTACAACAAGGGCAACGACATCCTCGACTACATCTCCAACAAGGAAGTCTTCCAGTATGCCGACGGTTTCGTCTCCATTCCGCAAGGCCCTGGCCTCGGCGTCGAAGTGGACGAAGCCTATGTCATCGAGCGCGCCAAGGAAGGTCATCGCTGGCGCAATCCGATCTGGCGCCACGAAGACGGCAGCTTTGCCGAATGGTAAGAGGAAGGGCCGCGAAAGCGGTCCTTTTTCATTTCCCTTGTCGGATTTCAGGCGCTTCATCCGTCATAGTGGAAGCTCAAAGGGGAGATTTCACATGGCCAGAGCAATCGCAATCATCATTGCCCGCATCATCTTCAGCTTCGTCTTCTTCATGGCTGCCGGCTTCAAGTTCGCCGATATCGGCGCGACGGCGGCCTATATCACCGCGGCAGGCTTTCCGATGGCGACATTCCTCGCCTGGATCGCCGCCTTCTTCGAGATCGCACTGGCCCTCGCCTTCATCACCGGCTCCTTCTTCACCGAGGCGAGCCTGCTTGCCGGCATCTATGTGATCTTCCTCGCCTTCTCATTTCACGGGCCCTCGCACTGGCAGCAGAACCAGGCCGAATTCGGCTTCTTCATCGATCATTTCACCTTCTTCGCCGGCCTGCTCTTCGCCGCCGTCCACGGACCGGAAAAATGGGCGCTACGCCACAGTCTCCTGAAATAACCTCGTCGAACGATCGTCCCGGAACCAAGAGCCGCTCAATTCATTGCCTTACCGGAAAGAGCAAAGAGGAGCGGCGGATGGAGTTGCAGGGAAAGATCGCATTGGTGACCGGCGCAGGCTCCGGCATCGGCAAGGCAACCGCATTGAAGCTCGCCGCCGAAGGAGCAAAGGTGGCGGTGCTGAGCCGTACCGAAAGCGAAGTGCTGCAGACCTGCCGGGAGATCGTCGCCGCGGGCGGCCAGTCGATCGAACTGACCGCCGATACCAGCGACGAAGCGCAGATGCGCACGGCGATCGAAAAGATGACCGAGAGTTTTGGCGGCATCGACATCGTCGTCGCCAACGCTGGCATCAACGGCGTCTGGGCGCCGATCGACGACCTGAAACCCGACGAATGGGATCACACCATGGCCGTGAACCTGCGCGGCACATATATGACCCTGCATCTTACCGTGCCCTATCTGAAGATGAACGGCGGCGCGATCGTCGTCGTCTCCTCGATCAACGGCACGCGCACCTTCACCACGCCGGGCGCAACGGCCTATACCGCCACCAAGGCTGGCCAGGTCGCCATGGTGCTGCAGCTGGCGCTGGAGCTCGGCAAACACGGCATCCGCGTCAATGCCGTCTGTCCCGGCGCAATCGAGACCAGCATTTCCGAGAGCACCGCCACGCGCCACCGCGAGGAAACCGAAGTGCCCGTCATCTGGCCGGAAGGCGAAATCCCCATCACCGGCGGCAAAGCGGGCTCGAGCGACGATGTCGCCGAGACGATCCTCTTCCTTGCTTCCGAGCGCGCCCGGCATATCACCGGCACGCCCATCTGGATCGACGGCGGGCAGGGATTGCTGCGTTAAACGAGGTCAATTCAAGTCGTCAGCTGTTCTTCGGGCGGCTGGATCATCGGTTGTGTGCATAGGCTGCAGAGACTGCATAGGCATTTTTGGACGTACGTGGGAAAATGTCAGTCATTCACATGACAGATAGATAATCCAACATTTCCTAGAAAGCGTGGGGAAATGCCTATGCAGCCCCGGCAGCCTATGCAGGCACTGAAGCCTCGCAGATCTTGCCTAAGCTTGAAGCCTGTCGTGCGAAAATGTGAAACGATCCGCAACGGATCCGGTCCATCGCTCGGGCAATGAATTCGAGTCGCCTATGCCTCCGGCCGACCGAATCATCGGCAGTGCGCATAGGATGCATAGCTTGCATAGGTTTTTTCCTACCTACGCGGAGAAATGTCAGACATTCACATAACAAGGAATCTGACATTTCCTAGAAAGCGTCGGAAAGTGCCTATGCATCCTATGCATCCTATGCAGGCCCTGAGCGCTGATGGATCCTGCTGGTCAGCCGTTCAGCCGCGCGCTTTCCAGCGTGTAAAGCAATTGCGGGCGCTTGACGCCGCGCAGAGCATAGCGGCCGATACAGGCGAGAAGATTGCGCTCCGCCTCGGGGATCGCCGCTTCGAAATCCGACGACATCAGCACGTTGAGATCGACCGAACGGCAAATCGAGGCAATGCGGCTCACCTCGTTGACGGCCGGGCCGATGACCGTGAAATCAAGGCGGTCCTGGCTGCCGATATTACCGTAGAAGACATCGCCGATATGCAGGCCGATATAGACATCGGTCGTCGGCCGCCGGTCCACCTCGCGCGCCGCGTTCAGCGCCGCAAGCTTCTGCCGCAGCAGACGCTCCGCCTGCAGGGCCGCAGAACAGCTTTGCGCCGGATCCTCGCCTTTGAAGATGGCAAGCACGCCGTCGCCGATCAGCTTCAGCACATTACCGCCGGCCTCATGGATCGCGGTGATCACCACCTCGCTATATTCATTGAGCAACGGAATGATCTCTTCCGGGGCCGAATTGTCCGAAATCTTCGTGTAGTTCAGCAGGTCGGAAAACCAGAGCGCGGCCGAAATCCGCTCAGTCCTGCCGCGCGAGATCTTGCCGTCCATCACCTGGCGCGCCGCATCCTCGCCGAGATAGACCTCGGCGATGGTGCGCGCGATGCGGGCGAGCGCCACGCATTTGATCGCGAGTCCCAGCACCGGCACCAGCTTGCGCAGGATGGCGAGATCATGCTCCGAGAAGCCTTCGGGATGCTTGGTGGAAAAGTGCGAGAAGAAACAGTCCATCTCGCCGATCGTGCCAGCCTCAGCGAAGCGATGCGCCATGGCGACATAATCGGTATGGCCCGACGCATGGATCTGTTCCAGCATGATGAAATCAGTCGGATCGCCGAATCCTATTCTCCGTCGCACCTCTTTGGTGCCTGTTGTCCAGAGATGATAGAAAGCCGAGCGACGCCAGGTATCCAGTCCCTGACCCTCGCTCGAAGGTCCGTATTCGAACTCACCTTCGAAGGCCTCTGAATTGTCCCAGCGGAAGGCCCGGCCTTCATGGACAGGATGAAGCGTATCCATCAGCGCCATGGCACGATCGAGCCGCATGCCCGCCTTGCGGCAGGCCTGGCAAAAGCCGATCAGCAGCTCCGCTTCAGACACCCCATTCAGGCCCTGTTCCGTCACCCAAGCCGCAATTGTGCTGACGTCGCTATAGTCCATGCGCGCTCCTCATTATCACCAAGCTGTAGCGTGAATCTGCCGCCGATGGAAAGACAATCAACCCGAACAGACTATTGCAGAGCCGGCATATTGTAGGGCGTGACGATTTCGACGGCCGAAAACGCCGCCTGCGCCGTCCTGCCGGCAGGGATAGTGCGGGCCATGATGGCGCGAAAGGCCGAACGCGCATCTGTCCTCAGATCGTGATGCAGCACGAAATCGATCCGCCGTTCGGCAAGCAGAGCGCGGTTGTCGGCATCGAGATCATGCGCCACGAAAATCGAGACCGGCCGGCCCGCTGCCTCGAAGGCCGCAAGCACCGCGCGATTACCGCCGCCGACCGAATAGACGGCATTGATTGCAGCATCTTCCGCAAGGGCGGCAGCAACGAGCGTGCCGGTCGCAGCATCTGTGCCATGCCCTTCGCTCACCTCGATAATGCCGATCGACGGATAATGGGCTCGGATCACCCGGCGAAAGCCGATCTCCCGCTCCTCCTCGCCGCGGAACCGGCCGCTCGACAGCGTAACCAGCGCCTTGCCGCCGGTAGCCCCGATGAGCCGGCCGATGAGATAGGCCGCCGTCCCGCCGGCCGCCCGGTTATCGGCGCCGGCATAGGCGGAGCGCGCCGAATTCGGCAGATCAGTGACGAGGGTGACGACCGGAATATCGACAGCATCGAGCCTTGCGACGGCCGCGACGATATCGGGCACATCGGGCGCCTTCAGCACGATGCCATGCGTGCCGCGCAGCCGGATACGATCGAGAAGCTGCACCAGTTCCGCCGCCCGCATCACTTCGGCAAAATGAAACCGGCAGCGGAAGGTGGTCGGCAGGAATGTCGCGACCTCTGCTTCGAAAGCTGCCCGCACCGCCGTGCTGAACCTGTCAGGCGTCTCCATGACGATATCGATGGTGAGCTTGCGGCCGGCCACATCGGCGCCCGCCTGTTTCTCGAGCTCGGCGATCGCCGCCTTGACCCGCATCTCGGTCTGCCGCCTGACACCCGGCCGGCCGTTCAGCACCCGATCGACGGTCGCGGTGCTGACGCCAGCCTGGAAAGCGATATCCTTGACGAGAAAGGGATGGGCCATGCCGCAGTGATACCCCGGCGTTCTGATGGATTTTTGATGGATTTCTGATCTATATCAGGATCACCGGCGGCGTATAGTCCATCCATCGGAAATGGAGGATCACCCGATGAAAACCGACGACCCGCAAAGACTGCGCGCCGACCGCGTCTGGCTGACCGAAGACGCCTGCGATCTCGACGATTTCCGCGCACTCGCCGAAAAGACCAGTACGCTTGCCGACTATCCGACGGCCTCAGCCGTCGAGAAGAACGTGCTGATCTATGACAGCCGCAAGGTGATCGAGGCGGTATCGACGCAGGAAGGCCGCCGCGCCATTCTCGCCGAAATCTGCGAGGCCTTCGGCATCGGCCCCGGCGTGGTCGTCTTCAAACATGCTTACGAAGACACCGGGATCATCGACCGGGCGAGCGTGATCTTCGACGAGATCATCGAGGAGCAGCACCTCACGTCGACCGGCGGCGGCGACCATTTCGCCAAGCCGGGCGCCAATGACCGCATCTGGAACTCGCTGGAAAAGCATTGCCTTGCTGATCCGGAAAATTTCGCTCGCTACTACGGCAATGCCATCGTGGCGCTGGCAAGCGAGGCATGGCTCGGCCCGCATTATCAGATGACGGCGCAGGTCAACCGCGTGAACCCCGGCGGTGCCGCACAATCGGCCCACCGCGACTATCACCTCGGCTTCCAGTCCTCCAAGGTAATCGAGCAGTTTCCGGCGCATGTTCACCGCCTCTCGCCGGTGCTGACGCTGCAGGGCGCGGTTGCTCATTGCGACATGCCGCTCGAAAGCGGTCCGACGCTCTTCCTGCCGCACAGCCAGACCTATGAGCCGGGTTACCTCGCCCTCAAGCGTCAGGAATTCAAGGATTACTTCGACCAGAACCATATCCAGCTGCCGCTGGAAAAGGGCGATGTCGTCTTCTTCAATCCCGCCCTCTTCCATGCCGCCGGCACGAACCGCTCGAAGGATATCAAGCGTGTGGCGAACCTGCTGCAGGTCTCCTCTGCATTCGGCCGGGCGATGGAAACCGTCAATCGCGAGCGCATGAGCGCAAAACTGTTCCCTGCCCTCAAGGCGCTGAAGGGCAAGCTTTCGGCAGGCGAGATCGCCAACGCCGTCGCCTCCTGCGCGGAGGGCTATTCCTTCCCGACCAATCTCGACCGCGACCCGCCGCTCGGCGGCCTCGCGCCGAAGACACAGGCCCAGCTGATGCACGAGGCCCTCGCCGAAAACTGGAGCGACGACACCTTCACCGAGGCACTTGCCGAACAGGCAGCCAGGAAGCTGAGCTGACACGGCCATCACAACATCATCATCCCAGAGCCCCTTACCGCCGGTAAGGGGCCATTCGCATATCAGGAGGAAAAGACACATGAGCACGGATTACGCCCGCCTCGACGGCAAGATTGCCATCGTCACCGGCGGCACACAGGGCCTCGGCGCCACCATCGCCCGCCTCTTTGCCGAACGCGGCGCCAAAGGCATCGTCATCTGCGGCCGCAACGAGGCCAAGGGCAAGGCGAAAGCCGAGGAGATTTCGTCAAAGACAGGCGCGAAGGCAGTCTACGTGAAGGCCGATCTCGGCAAGGTCGAGGATGCGCAAAATGTCGTCCATGTCTGTGATCAGACCTTCGGCCGCGTCGATGCGCTGGTCAATGCCGCTGCCATCACCGACCGCGGCACGATCCTCGATACCAGCCCCGAACTCTTCGACGCCATGTTTGCCATCAATGTCCGCGCCCCCTTCTTCCTCATGCAGGAAGCGGTCAAGGTTATGCGTCGCGAGAAGATCGAAGGCACTATCGTCAATATCGGCTCCATGTCCGCCAAGGCCGGCCAGCCCTTCATCGCCGCCTATTGCGCCTCCAAAGGTGCGCTGGAAACGCTGACCAAGAACACTGCCTATGCGCTGCTGCGTAATCGCATCCGCGTCAATGGCCTGAATATCGGCTGGATGGCTTCCGAGGGCGAAGACCGCATCCAGAGAGAGTTTCACAAGGCTTCGGATGACTGGCTCGCCAAGGCCGCCGCAAGTCAGCCTTTCGGCCGGCTTGTCGACCCGGAAGAAGTGGCTCGCGCCTGCGCCTATCTCTCGTCAGCCGAATCCGGCCTCATGACCGGCTCCGTCATCTGCTTCGATCAGTCGATCTGGGGCGCCTATGACGGTTCGCCGCATCCTGTTGCCGCGCTTTGAAAATTCACGAGCAATTCCAGCAAAACTGTGCAGCGGCTTTGCGTTCGGAGTTGCGTAAAAACACCCATAGCTCGACGCTTTCTGCCGCCGGGCTATAGCAGATTCAATCATTTGCCGCTACGAAGATGCAACATCGATCTGGGAGGAATCGGGCATGGCTGGAAGCGAGCTTTATGACGTCAGAGACGAGCGCTTCGGGGCGCTGATCGCCGGTAGCGCGGTACTGGAAGAACTGTACAGAGGCTGCCGCTGGGCCGAGGGTCCGGTCTGGTTTTCCGATCTGAACTGCCTTCTTTGGAGCGACATTCCGAACGAGCGCATGATGCGCTGGGTGCCGGATGGAACAGTCTCCGTCTTCCGCTCGCCTTCCAACTACGTCAACGGCAATACCCGTGACCGGCAAGGCCGTCTCGTTTCCTGCGAGCACGGCGGACGCCGTGTGACCCGCACTGAGCCTGATGGACGCATTACCGTTCTCGCCGACAGCTACAACGGCAAACGGCTGAATTCGCCGAACGACGTCGTGGTCAAATCCGACGGGTCGATCTGGTTTACCGATCCAAGCTACGGCATCATGTCAGACTACGAAGGCCACAAATCTCCGGAAGAGCAGGAAAGCCGCAACGTCTACCGCATCGACGCCGCAACCGGCGAGATCGAAGCCGTCGTCACCGATTTCATCCAGCCGAACGGCCTCGCCTTCTCGCCCGACGAACGCCAGCTCTTCATCGCCGATTCCGGCTCCTCCAATCACGAAGTCCCACGCCATATCCGCGTCTTCGATGTCGTGGACAGCCGCAAGCTGACAAACAGCCGCTATTTCTGCTCGATCGACAGCGGCGTGCCGGATGGTTTCCGTTTCGATGTCTCCGGAAATCTCTGGACGAGTGCGGCCGACGGCGTGCACTGCTTTGCGCCTGGCGGCACGCTGATCGGCAAGATCAAGGTGCCGCAGACCGTCTCCAACATCACCTTCGGCGGCCCGAAGAAGAACCGCCTCTTCATCACCGCGACGCAATCGCTCTATTCGATCTATACGACGACGAACGGCGCGCAGTACCCGTAAACCTATCCTTTGCGGGCTGCGGCCCTGAGACCTTGTTGGAAAACCTGCTTCATCTCGGCAAAACCGTCAAAGCCGAGATGATGCGCAAAGCGGATGACGCTGGTCTGCGAGACATTGCAGCGCTCGGCAATCTTCTGGCTGCTTTCGAAGGCGAAGACATCGGGCCGCTCGGCGGCAAGCCTCGCCAGCGTATCGAGCCGCTGCGGCAGATCGCGATGGATGGAAACCCAGAATGCCTTGCTGAGAAAGGCATCTCCATCAGCCTTCATCGAAACAGTCTGCATTTCTGCCTCCATCGTTTACCCCTCGCGGAGGCCGAAGCCATCATGACCCCAGCCCCCGCGGAGGAACTATTTAAGCCTTCACCTTGTCCGGCCGGCCATGCAGCGGCTCCTTGCGGTGCCAGTTTTCGAGGATGCGGCCATCCGTGTGTTTCTGCTGCGCCCAGCGGATGCCGTTCGAGATGACCTTGTGCACGGTCTTGTCGTGATAGATCGGATAGGTCTCATGACCCGGGCTGAAGAAGAAGATGCGCCCGCGGCCGCGCTGGAAGGTGCAGCCGCTGCGGAACACTTCGCCGCCCGAATACCAGGAGATGAAGACCAGCTCGTCCGGCTGCGGAATGTCGAAGGGCTCGCCATACATCTCCGAGGCATTGACCTCGAAATAGGGCGGCAGGCCCTCTGCAATCGTATGCGAGGGGTTGACGACCCAGACGCGCTCCAGATCACCTTCCGGCGTCTCGCGCCAGGAGAGGTTGGCATTGGTGCCCATCAGCCGGCGGAAGAGCTTGGAATGATGGCCGGAATGCAGGACCAGCAGGCCCATGCCCTTCAGCACTCGCTGCTGCACGCGGTCGATCAGCCCGTCGCTGACGTCCTCATGCGCCATATGCCCCCACCAGAGCAACACGTCAGTATCGTTGAGCACGGAATCCGGCAGGCCTTCATCCGGATCGTCGAGCGTGCCGCGCCGGATCTCGAAATCGGGGTGGGCGATACCGGCGGCAATCGCGCCGTCGATACGATCGGGATAGATATCCTGAACTTCCTTGTGGACCTGCTCGTGGCGTCCTTCGTTCCAGATCGTGACCTTGATTGTCATGCTATTCCTCGATGTTCTGGGCCTCGATGTGTTTCAAGCCCTAATAGGTCAGGCGGTTGCCGAACGGATGACCCGGCCGGCGGAATCAAACAGATGGCAACCGGCGCGCTCCGCCGTCAGCGACACGCGATCGCCGGGACGGATGGTCATGTCGCCCTCCGTGCGCACGACGATCGGCTGCTGCTGCGAACCGACCGTCAGATAGGTCTCGACGCCAAGCCGCTCGACGATCACGACCTCGGCCGAAAAATCGCCCTGCCCTTGCGCTGCGAGCTTCAGATGTTCCGGCCGGATACCGAGCTTCGCCTCGCCCTGCGGCACGGCACCATTGGCATCCGAAAGATCGATGGCGAGACCGAGCGGGCTTTCAAGATGCACCTTGCCGGCATCCCGGCGCGTCGCCGTCATCGGCAGCACGTTCATCTTCGGCGAGCCGATGAAGGTTGCGACAAACTCGTTTTCCGGCTGGTGATACAGCTCCATCGGCGCGCCCTGCTGGGCGACGACGCCCTTGTTCAGCACGACGATGCGGTCGGCCATCGTCATCGCCTCGACCTGGTCGTGCGTGACATAGACGACAGTCGCCTTCAGCTCGCGATGCAGGCGCTGCAGCTCGGCGCGCATCTGCACACGCAGCGCCGAATCGAGGTTTGACAGCGGCTCGTCGAACAGGATCAGCGATGGCTTCTTGATGATGGCGCGGCCGATCGCCACGCGCTGGCGCTGGCCGCCGGAAAGCGCTCCCGGCTTACGACCGAGGTAGTCCGTCAGCTGCAGGATCTCGGCGACGCCTTCCACCTGCTTCTTGATATCAGCTTCCGGCACCTTCTTGAGGCTCAGCGAAAAGCCGATATTCTCCGCGACCGTCATATGCGGATAAAGCGCATAGGACTGGAACACCATGGCGATGCCGCGTTTATCCGGCGGCACGTCGTTGATGCGCTGGCCGTTCAGCACCAGATCGCCCTCGTCGATGCCTTCGAGGCCGGCGATCATGCGCAACAGCGTGGACTTGCCGCAGCCGGACGGGCCGA
>UCCS01000056.1 GCA_900470965.1 Hyphomicrobiales bacterium | reverse complement strand
CTCGCCCATCTGCGGCTCGACCAGAATGATGACCGGCCCTTCGGCCAGAAGTTGACGCTCGCTGTTCGTACCCGCCATGTGCCTATTTGTCTTCCTATTCCTGATTTACGGGCGCAATAGCTTTGCCGGCTGCAAACGGCAAGTCCTGCGTCTCCGTTGGGTAGAGCCGCTCCAGCGTCGAGCCGATCATTTCCACCGCCAGCCGAGCGCCCTCCCGCCAGAGCGGCAGGTGCCTGCCGGTCGGCCGCATCTGCTTTCGGGTGATGAGAAAACACTCCGAGCCGCGCGGCGCAACCGCGTCCAGCATGCTGATATCGGCAGCGATCCTGCGTTTCAAATCGTCATCGACGGCATCGACCGTGTGGTTTCGTGCCAGAATGCGCGACCAGTACGTGACCGACAGGAAGATTGCCAGCGTCTGGCGGATCTGTCCCGGCCTGGTGACAATGGACCAGGTGGAGCCGAGGGGGCGTGCGGCGAGCGTAATGTCGCGGTAGCAGGCATCGACCTTCTGAGAGATGGCGATGAGTTCAGGCTGGCTCTTCTTGTCCGATACGGCCGATAGCAGCTCCTTCAGGGCCTCGAACCACTTGGCGACCGCCGTATCGAGCGCACCGCGCGTGCGCGCCGGCAGGACGAGGAAGGCGACCAGCGTTCCGGCAAACGCGCCGATAACCGTTTCCTCAAGTCGCAGCTTCAGGAGATCGAAGGTCAGGACACCCATCATGCCATAGACTAGGCAGAGCACGATCGAGATGAAGAAGGTCATCGTCGCATAGGAAATCTGCAGGAAGTAGAAAGCAAGGAAAACGCAGGCGACCGAAACCAATAGCGCAATCGCCAAATGATGGGTCAGCAATGTCGCAAGCACCAGGCCGAATGCAATTCCGAGCAAGGTACCGATCGATCGCTGCAGCGCCTTGATGGCGGTGTCACCGCGCGAATTGGTGTTGGTGAAGACAAGGAAGGAGGCGAGCACCGCCCAGAACCAGCGCTCGCGCGACAAGGCGAGCCCGAGCGTCATGGCAATCGCCGCCGCCAGCGTGATCTGCAGGGCCGAGCGCATCAGCGGGTTTCTGAACGAAAAATCGATAGTGGCAGGTGCGCTGGACTCTTCAATCGAGGCGATCTCCGCGAAATCCGACCTGCGTCCGGCATCGATCGTTTCTGCGAGCTGCCTGCGCGCAGCTGCGAGCCAGAGGAGCGCACGTGCCGTCTCTCCCTGCGGTTGGCCCTCCATGTCGGCGACCGCCTTCTCCTCAGCCGAAAGCACCGCCTTGTCATCTTCGATCACGGCATGGATGAGTGCAAAGGGCGGCGCACTCTGATAGCTCAGCACGATGGCGCTTTCCGTCGCCAGATGCGCATCGAACAACCGGATCGCCAGTTCCGCGGCCGGTGCGGAAGCGCCATCGAAGACGCCGCCGGGCGGACGCGGAATGAAGCTCTCGGCCATCAGCACCACTTCCTTCAGCCGATCTTCCAGCTGGCGCAGCTCCTGCCGGTCGGCCTCATCGACCTTTCCATCCGCCGCAAGGGCAGCAAGCTTGAAGAGGATCTGGTTGATGCGGCCCCGCACGCTCTCCAGGGAGCGCAGCAGGTCGCGCCGCCAATTGTCGGGCAAAAGCACTGCCCTCACCCAATGGCTGACAAGCGCCGAGACAACAGGGCCGATCAAGACGACAGGCAATTCCGCGATCGTCGGGTGGAAGTAGGAGCCCAGGAAATAGGAGGTGAAGGCGAACATGCCGATAGCAAAGCCACGCGGGCCATAAATGCGCGCAGATGAGGCCAGGAAGATCACCACGAGGAAGATGAAGTCCGAAAGGTAGCGCTGCGATTCAAGCGCGGCTGCGATGCCGACGACGACGAGGCTTGCAAGGCAGCCGAGCAGCCTTGTGATGAGCTGGCGCGTTGAGCCCTTGTCGCGCACCGCGACCCCGCCTTCGATCGACAGAACGATTCCGAGACCATAGGACGCGATCGGCAGCGGCACGATGAGCATGTGGATCAAAAGCAGGATTGCGAAGGAGAGCACGATCGACAGCGTGACACGCGTGCCCATGCGCAAGCGCGAAAGCGCCGGGTCATTGGCAAGCAGCCAGTCTCGGAACTCAAAGCCGGAAATCACCCTTGCCAGTCCTCATGCGCGCCGGATGTGGCGAACCCGAGAGCGAGATACCGCCGCCCCAGCAAAAATCAAATCACACCAACATGATGATTGCCAAGTGTCATCAGCCGCCCTGGCGTTCGCCGGAGTCGCGGATCGGTGACCTGATCAGTGTCATTCGCCGTTGGCGATTTGCACCATGGCTTCCTTGAGCGAGATCGGCCCCTGCCCCTCTTCACCTTGGATCATGATATCGTCGATGACGGGTTTGCCCGCTTCCTCGATCACCTCGAAACGCACGGTCGTGAAGGCGTCTCTGTTGGGTGCGCCTTCCATGCAGGTCGCAGCCTTGAACTTCACCGTCACCTCGGTCGTGCCATTTGTCGGCTGGCCGCTTTCGATGGAGAGGTCCTGCAGCGGGCAGGCATCCTGACCGTTGACGATTACGTCATAGTCGAAGGGCGAAATGCCATCCTCGTCGGCCGCCGGATTCTTGGCGGCGTCCTTGTATTTGTCGCCGAAGTCCTTGCTGTAGAGCCGCGCGAGCCTGCTTTCTTCGAAAATATCGATCCAGTCACTGACATCGCTCGCCCAGTTCTTCTTCGTGTCGTCAATGATTTCCTTGACCGGCGCGGTCGCGTCGGCCGCAAGCGAAACGCCCGTCAGGACGGACGAGGCGGCAATGAGGCCGGCGAAGAGAACGGCGATCTTTTTCATGGCAAAATGTCCGGGACTCGGGGGCTTATGTGGCGGAGGTTAGCCATTTTCCCGCTCTTGGCAATGGCGGCAAAAACGTCACGTCCCTGCCCGTTCTGCTTTGCGTTCCCGGCTCACAATGCTATAGCGCTCCGGACCCACATCACCCACCCGGGGCATAGTCCCTTCCTAAGCTTACGAGGCAGATACATGAAGAAGATCAAGGTCGCCAATCCCGTCGCCGATCTCGACGGCGATGAAATGACTCGCATCATTTGGCAGCTCATCAAGGACAAGCTGATCCATCCGTATCTCGACCTCGACATCGACTATTTCGACCTTTCGGTTGAAAACCGCGACGCCACCAACGACCAGGTAACGGTCGATGCCGCCAACGCGATCAAGAAGTACGGCGTCGGTATCAAGTGCGCGACCATCACCCCGGACGAAGCCCGCGTGAAGGAATTCAACCTCAAGGAAATGTGGAAGAGCCCGAACGGCACGATCCGCAACATCCTCGGCGGCGTCATCTTCCGCGAGCCGATCATCTGCCGCAACGTTCCCCGCCTCGTTCCGGGCTGGACGAAGCCGATCGTCGTCGGCCGTCACGCTTTCGGCGACCAGTACCGCGCAACCGATTTCAAGTTCCCCGGCAAGGGCAAGCTGACGATCAAGTTCGTCGGCGAAGATGGCACCGTCATCGAGAAGGAAGTCTTCAACGCGCCGGGCGCCGGCGTTGCCATGGCCATGTACAACCTCGATGAATCGATCCGCGAATTCGCCCGCGCCTCGATGATGTACGGCCTGATGCGCAAGTGGCCGGTCTACCTGTCGACCAAGAACACCATCCTCAAGGCCTATGACGGCCGCTTCAAGGACATCTTCGAAGAAGTCTTCGAGACCGAATTCAAGGATCAGTTCAAGGAAGCCGGCATCACCTACGAACACCGCCTGATCGACGACATGGTCGCTTCCGCGCTGAAGTGGTCGGGCGGCTACGTCTGGGCCTGCAAGAACTACGATGGCGACGTTCAGTCCGACACGGTTGCCCAGGGCTTCGGCTCGCTCGGCCTGATGACCTCCGTTCTCTTGACGCCCGATGGCAAGACGGTTGAAGCCGAAGCCGCGCACGGCACGGTTACCCGCCACTACCGCCAGCACCAGAAGGGCCAGGAAACCTCGACGAACTCGATCGCTTCGATCTTCGCCTGGACCCGCGGTCTCGCACACCGCGCCAAGCTCGACGACAATGCCGAACTCGCCAAGTTCGCCTCAACGCTCGAAAAGGTCTGCGTCGACACCGTCGAAGCCGGCTTCATGACCAAGGATCTGGCGCTGCTCATCGGTCCCGATCAGCCGTGGCTCTCCACCACCGCTTTCCTCGACAAGATCGACCAGAACCTGCAGGCCGCAATGGCCTGAGCCTGCTCGGATCGAAATCGGAAAACCCGGCCTTTGTGCCGGGTTTTTTGTTGTCAGGCGAAATTGCTTTCCGCCTCTAAATTAGCAGTTACTTTAAAAAGTAAGCTTCGCGTAAGTTGCAAGGCCTATTCAGTTACTCGCTACAGCATCGGCCCGAAGATCGGAATCGATTTTTGGAAAGCCTGATGCGTAGATTCAAAAAACTAGAGCGTCCTTAGTGCGTCCAAATGGACGCACGGCGCTCTAAGCATGGAGGTTCTGATGGCCAAGAAGAGTTTTGTCCCCGAATTCCTGCAGCTTGTAAGGCTCCTCGCACGACGCGAGGGCCAGGATATGATTGTTTATCTTGATCTTGCTTTGCTTGAGACCCAGACCCAACACTACAATCAGCGCTGGCGGTCCCCTCCCGGCAGGACCGCAGTCGGTGACGTGTCGCCATCGACTGAGGTCATCCCGCGCGCGGCCATGAAGGCGCCGCCTTCTCCGAGGGTTGAAATCTCCCGCGCCAGCGCTACGAAAAGAGCATGGGAAAGAGGAGAGCAGGATGACCGAGGAAATCACCTTCTACACGAACCCGATGTCGCGCGGCCGGATAGCGCGGTGGATGCTGGAAGAAACCGGCGTGCCATATCATACCGAAATCCTGACATTCGGCGGGACGATGAAGGGCCCGGACTATCTGTCCGTCAACCCGATGGGCAAGGTGCCGGCGATCCGTCATGGGAAGACGATCGTGACGGAATGCGCGGCAATCTGTGCGTATCTTGCGGACACGTTTCCGCAGGCAAGGCTCGGCCCGCAGCCCGATGAGCGGGCCGATTACTACCGCTGGATGTTCTTCGCCGCCGGGCCGCTGGAAGCTTCCGTCACGCTGAAGGCGCTCGGCTTCGAGATCCCGCAGGAGCGGCTGCGCATGGCCGGCTGCGGCTCCTTCGGTGACGTCATGGGCACGCTGGAGAAGGCGGTTTCGGCCGCCTCCCCCTATATTGCCGGAAGCCGCTTCACGGCGGCTGACGTCTATGTCGGCTCGCATATCGGCTGGGGTCTCGCTTTCGGCAGTATCGAAAAGCGCCAGGCTTTCGTCGATTATTTTGGCCGCCTCGCCGAACGCGATGCCTACAAGCGGGCAACGGCGCTGGACGACGAAGCGGCGAAAGCCATGCAGGCGGCCTGAAAGCAATTCCAGCAAAAGTGCGTAGCGGTTTTGCGTCCGGAATTGCGTAAGAACAAAAAAAGAACAATTCCAGCAAAAGTGTACAGCGGTTTTGCGTGCGGAATTGCGTAAAGAAAAGAGCTGATCAGGCTAGAGGCATGTAGATATCCGTCCGCAGCTCGGTCGGCGCGACCTCGCGCGGATTGTTGAGATATTCCTCGAACATGACGCGATCCCGGATCTGCCGGCCGGATGCCGGCAGCCACTGGGCGTAGAGCCATTGGTAGGCCTTGTACATATCGGCATAAGGCCCCTTGTGATGCAGCACGGCATAGTCGCCGCCCTCCACCACGCGCCGCTCCAGCGGTGCGTTGGCGGTCGTCTCTTCGCCGACCGCGACACAGGCGACGGAGCGCAACTTCTCGGGCTGCACGAGATCGGGATCGTCGAGATAGACGCCGATCATTCGCATATCGGGTTTTGCGAGCCCGCGGGCATAGAGCGTACCGAACAGCGTCTCGAAGGCCTTGCCGATCTCAATATAGGAGCCGGTATGGGGAACGCCGACCAATTCGAGCGGCGGGATGGTTTTCAGGCTTACGTCAAACATGGCTTTCGCCTTTCCGGAGATTGAGGGTTCGAACTGCGTGTGGCTTCCCTCTTTCCGGTAGCGTGCCGGCGGCATTCCATAGACCGATTTGAATATGCGGTTGAAGGACTGGAGATTGGGATAGCCTGATCGCTTCGCAATCTCGGCGACCGCCAGTTCCGTGCGGACGATATCGCCCGCCGCGCGATGCAGCCGCAGCCGCTTGACGGTTGCCGCCAGCGTCTCGCCGTAAATCGCCCGATAGATCCGGTGCCAGTGATAGCTCGACAGGCAGGCGATTTCGGCCAGCCGCTCCATATCCAGATCCTCGTCCAGATGATCGTGGATATAGGCCGAGACCCGTCTCAGACGGTTCTCGTAGAGCGCCCATGCCGTTTCACCCACCATGTCAAACCTCGTGCTATTCGATCGGCTGCAGCAAACCATAGCCTGATTTGACAAATCCTGCTGACTTGCCGGGAAACGCAAGCGGCCTGCTCTTTCGTCATCCTCGGGCTTGTCCCGAGGATCTACAGCAGATCCTCGGGACAAGCCCGAGGATGACGTTGAGTAAAAGGCGGCGTTCGCCCAAAACAAAAGGCGGGAACATGTCCCGCCTTTGCATTCAATCCATGTCAGAAATTCAGCCTGCGAGTGCAGCTGCAACAGCCTCAAGCGCCTCGTCAGCCTTGGCTCCATCAGGGCCGCCGGCCTGCGCCATATCAGGACGACCGCCGCCACCCTTGCCGCCGAGCGCTGCGGAGGCAACGCGCACCAGATCGACGGCACTGAAACGATCCACGAGATCGGGCGTCACGGCGACGACAGCACTTGCCTTGCCATCTTCGGACACGCCGATCAGCGTCACCACGCCGGAGCCGATGCTGGCTTTGCCGTCATCGGCAAGCCCCTTGAGATCCTTCGGATCAACGCCGGCCACGGCCTTGCCGAGGAACTTGACGCCGGCGACGTCGCGCACAGCATCGGCAGAGCCGCCCTGCCCGCCGCCCATGGCGAGCTTGCGCTTGGCATCGGCCAGTTCCTTTTCGAGCTTGCGGCGCTCGTCCATCAGTGCCTCGACGCGCGACAGCACTTCCGACGGCTGCACCTTCAGCGAGGCGGCAAGCGTCTTCACGCGATCGTCCTGTTCGGCGAGATATTCGCGCGCCGATTCACCGGTCACCGCTTCGATACGGCGAACGCCGGCGCCGACGGCGCTTTCGCCGAGGATGCGCACGAGCCCTATCTGGCCGGTCGCCGACACATGCGTGCCGCCACAGAGCTCGACCGAATAGGGCCTGTTGGCCTTGGCACCATGCAGACCCGTACCCATCGAAACAACACGCACTTCATCGCCATACTTCTCGCCGAACAGCGCCATGGCGCCTTCCGCGATGGCATCATCGACGCTCATCAAGCGGGTCGTCACGGGCGCATTCTGCAGAATGATCTCGTTTGCCATTTCTTCGACGACCTTGAGTTCTTCCGCCGTCATCGGCTTCGGATGCGAGACGTCGAAACGCAGGCGCTCGGGAGCGACCAGCGAACCCTTCTGGGCGACGTGGGTGCCGAGCACTTCACGCAGCGCCTCATGCAGAAGATGAGTTGCCGAGTGGTTGGCGCGC
Organism: Hyphomicrobiales bacterium; assembly: GCA_900470965.1. Lineage (GTDB taxonomy): Bacteria > Pseudomonadota > Alphaproteobacteria > Rhizobiales > Rhizobiaceae > Rhizobium. The sequence goes on along the minus strand of UCCS01000056.1, from coordinate 8,388 downwards.
AGGCGCGAGCGACGTGCATGATCGACCGTCAGCACGACCGCATCACCGGCCTTGATCACACCTTCAATGACCGTACCCAGATGCACGAACAGGCCTTCACCCCTCTTCTGCGTATCCGAAATCTCGATCTTGCCGTGGTCGGACGAGATCACGCCCGTATCGCCCATCTGGCCGCCGGACTCGCCGTAGAATGGCGTCTGGTTGACGACGACCTGCACCTTGTCGCCGGCCTTGGCTTCGTCGGCAACGGCGCTGTCCTTGACGATCGCCTGGACAACGCCTTCAGCCGTTTCGGTGTCATAGCCGAGGAATTCGGTCGCGCCGTGCTTTTCCTTGAGCTCGAACCAGACGGTTTCCGTGGCCTTCTCACCGGAGCCGGCCCAGTGCGAACGTGCCTCGGCCTTCTGGCGCTCCATGGCATCGGTGAAGCCGGAGATATCGACGCCGATTTCGCGGGCGCGCAGCGCATCCTGCGTCAGGTCGAGCGGGAATCCGTAGGTGTCGTAGAGCTTGAAGGCGGTCTCGCCATCCAGCATGTCGCCCTTGGAAAGGTCGGTGGTCGCGTCTGACAGAAGTGACAGGCCACGCTCCAGCGTCTTGCGGAAGCGGTTTTCCTCGAGCTTCAGCGTTTCGGAGATCAACGCCTCGGCGCGCACCAGTTCCGGATAGGCGCGGCCCATCTCCTGCACCAGCGTCGGCAGCAGCTTGTACATCAGCGGTTCCTTGGCGCCGAGAAGCTGTGCGTGGCGCATGGCGCGGCGCATGATACGGCGCAGCACATAGCCGCGGCCTTCATTCGATGGCAGCACGCCATCGGCGATCAGGAAGGCCGAGGAGCGAAGATGGTCGGCGATGACGCGGTGGCTGGCGCTGCCCTCTGCCTTGGCACCCATCGTATCCTCGATGGTGCCGATCAGCGTGCGGAAGAGGTCGGTGTCGAACACGCTTTGCACACCCTGCAGAACGGCAGCCATGCGCTCCAGGCCCATGCCTGTATCAATCGACGGGCGCGGCAGCGGGTTGCGAACGCCGGGCTCGGTCTGCTCGAACTGCATGAAGACGAGGTTCCAGAATTCCAGGAACCGGTCGCCATCTTCTTCCGGCGAGCCGGGAGGGCCGCCCCAGACATTCTCGCCCTGGTCGATGAAGATTTCCGAGCACGGGCCGCAGGGGCCGGTATCGCCCATCTGCCAGAAATTGTCAGAGGTCGGGATACGAATGATCTTGTCGTCGGAAAAACCGGCGATCTTCTTCCACAGCGTCGCGGCTTCCTCGTCCTCGGAATAGACCGTCACCAGCAGGCGGTTCTTCGGAAGGTCGAAGCCTTCGGTGACCAGCTTCCAGGCAAACTCGATCGCATTCTCCTTGAAATAATCGCCGAAGGAGAAGTTGCCGAGCATCTCGAAGAAGGTCAGGTGGCGTGCAGTATAGCCGACATTGTCGAGATCGTTATGCTTGCCGCCGGCGCGTACGCACTTCTGCGAGGTCGTTGCCGTCGAATAGGGACGCTTTTCCAAGCCGGTAAAAACGTTCTTGAACTGCACCATGCCGGCATTGGTGAACATCAGCGTCGGGTCATTGCGCGGCACGAGCGGGCTCGATGGAACGACCTCATGGCCGTTCTTCTTGAAGTAGTCGAGGAAGGTCGACCGGATATCGTTTACACCGCTCATTTCATGCCCTTCGATGCTGCCAGCAGGCAGGTAAAATTAAATCCATCGGCTTTTATCGTTCGACCTTGCCACTGTCCAGCAAACAAACAAAACCGGCCGCATTCTCGTGAGAGAACGCGGCCGGTGCTGAATTGCCTCAGCGGTCAGGGCGAATTACATGTCGGCGGCATCACCTGCGTCGTCGCCGGCATCAGGGCCGCCGTTCTGCAGGAAGCGGTCGGCAATCAGGCCGGCGTTCTGGCGCAGCCCCGTCTCGATCTCGCGGGCGAGATCCGGATTGTCGCGCAGGAAGATCTTGGCGTTTTCGCGGCCCTGGCCGAGGCGCTGGCTGTTATAGGAGAACCAGGCGCCCGACTTCTCGACGATGCCGGCCTTGACGCCGAGGTCGATCAGTTCGCCGGTCTTGGAGACACCTTCGCCATACATGATGTCGAATTCGACCTGCTTGAAGGGAGGCGCCATCTTGTTCTTGACGACCTTGACGCGCGTCTGGTTGCCGATCACCTCTTCGCGCTCCTTGACCTGGCCGATGCGGCGGATGTCGAGGCGGACGGAGGCATAGAACTTGAGCGCGTTACCACCCGTCGTCGTTTCCGGTGAGCCGAACATGACGCCGATCTTCATGCGGATCTGGTTGATGAAGATTACCATGGTGTTCGACTTGGAGATCGAAGCCGTCAGCTTGCGCAGCGCCTGGCTCATCAGGCGGGCCTGCAGGCCCGGCAGGCTGTCGCCCATTTCGCCTTCGATTTCGGCGCGTGGCGTCAGCGCGGCGACCGAGTCGACGACGAGGACGTCAATGGCGCCGGAGCGCACCAGCGTATCGGTGATTTCAAGCGCTTGCTCGCCGGTGTCTGGCTGGGAGATCAGGAGGTTCTGCAGATCGACGCCGAGCTTGCGGGCATAGACAGGATCGAGAGCGTGTTCGGCGTCGACGAAGGCGCAGATGCCGCCCTTCTTCTGCGCTTCGGCAATGGTCTGCAGCGCGAGCGTCGTTTTACCAGAACTTTCCGGACCGTAGATTTCGATGATACGGCCTTTCGGCAGGCCGCCGATGCCGAGCGCGATATCGAGGCTGAGCGAACCCGTAGAAACCGTTTCGATCTCGACGATACTCTCGTTCGAGCCGAGTTTCATGATCGAGCCCTTGCCGAACGACCGCTCGATCTGTGAGAGTGCCGCTTCGAGCGCCTTGCTTTTGTCCACCGATTTGTCCTCTACGAGCCGCAATGAATTCTGAGACATTCGATCCACCTTTAGGTTATTGACGCTGCTCAAGCAATGTCGCCGCTGATGCGAAGTTTGTACCTGATTTGTTCTTATTTCGCAATAGGGTTGCAAATAATTGAAAGAAAAAGGTAAAACGGCCTGTGTTCTATTTTTGTTTTATCGATGCAAAGCAACGCCTTAGTGCGCCGCCTGCGCTGAACGCCGGCGTTCTTGCCGCTATTCGATTCGTCTGGGAGCAGCAGAAATGAGCGGCAAGATTCTCGTTCTCGGCGGCGCCCATATCGATCGCCGCGGCCGCATTGCCGGCGAGACGGCGCCAGGCGCCAGCAATCCAGGCACATGGTTCGAGGAACCGGGCGGCGGCGGCTTCAATGCGGCCCGCAATCTGGCGCGCCTCGGCTTCGACGTGACGATGATTTCGCCGCGCGGTGGTGACCCGATCGGCGAGATGGTGAGCGAAGCGGCCGACTTTGCGGGTATAGACGACCGCCCCTTCGTCTTCCTCGATCGCAAGACGCCGAGCTACACGGCGATCATCGAGAAGGACGGCAATCTGGTCATCGCGCTGGCGGACATGGAGCTTTACCGCTTCTTCGTGCCGCGGCGGCTGTCGATCCGCTGGGTGCGCGACGCCTTTGCCGCCACCGATTTCATTCTCTTCGACGCCAACCTGCCGGAGGAAACGGCGGCCGCGATCGTCGCAAGGGCAAAGGCGCTCGGCAAGCCGGTGGCGGCTATTGCCATTTCGCCCGCCAAGGTGGTGCGCCTCCTGCCCTGCCTCGAAGACATCGACTACCTTTTTCTCAACGAGGCCGAGGCTGCGGCGCTCATCGGTCTGCGGCCGGAAGATGCCGACGCATGGCCGTCCCTGCTCGCTGACATCGGCGTCACCGGTGCGGTCGTCACCCGTGGCAAGCGCGAGCTTGTCGCCTTCAAGGATGGCCGTGCGCTCGTCCTGCAGCCGCCGATTTCGGAGACAGTGGCCGATGTCACGGGGGCCGGAGATTCGCTGGCAGCCGGCACGCTCTCGGCCCTCATGCTCGGCCTGCCGCTGGAAGAGGCGGTTCGCCATGGCACGGCGGCAGCCGCCCTCACCGTCCAGTCGCGGCACGCCGTGAACGAAAATCTTTCACCCGAACTGCTGCGCGATATGCTTTCGCTTGTCCCGGCGGCGAGAATTCTGCAATGAAGCGGCAACACCGATAAACGGATACGGATCATGACCAAACCCTTCTCGCCCCTGCTGCCGATCTCCTACTCGAAGGAAGTGGCCGCCGCCAAGCAGCGCGGCGCCCCGATCGTGGCACTCGAATCGACCATCATCACCCATGGCATGCCCTATCCCGGCAATATCGAGATGGCGCGCAGCGTCGAATCGATCATCCGTGATCAGGGTGCGGTTCCCGCCACCATCGCCGTCATCCACGGCACGCTGCATATCGGCCTCGAACCCGCCGAGCTGGAGCAGCTCGCCAAGGCAAAGGACGTCATGAAGGTATCGCGCGCCGATATCGCCTTCTCGATCGCCGAGCGCCGCACGGGTGCGACGACGGTTGCGGCAACGATGATTGCGGCGGCGCGTGCCGGCATCAAGGTGTTTGCGACCGGCGGCATCGGCGGCGTGCATCGCGGAGCTGAAGAAACGTTCGATATCTCGGCCGACCTCGAAGAACTAGCCCGCACCGGCGTCATCGTCGTCTGCGCCGGCGCCAAGGCGATCCTCGATATTCCAAAGACGCTGGAAGTGCTGGAAACCCGCGGCGTGCCGGTCGTGACCTATGAAAGCGACGAATTCCCGGCCTTCTGGTCGCGCTCATCGGGCATCCGCAGCCCGCTGACGCTGAACAGTCCGGCGGCGATCGCCAATTTCCAGACCACACGCGAACAGCTCGGCATAGACGGCGGCATGCTGATCGCCAACCCGGTTCCGGAAGCCGATGAAATCGCTCGCGAGGAAATGGAAATCTACATCGAGCGCGCGCTTGATAGCGCCGAGCGTGACGAAATCACCGGCAAGGCGGTAACACCTTACCTGCTGAGCACGATCTTCGACCTGACCGATGGTCAGAGCCTGAAGACGAATATTGCGCTGGTGGAGAACAATGCGCGGCTTGCGGCAGAGATTGCCGTGGCGCTTGGCGAGTAGGCCAACATCTGGCGGGCTGGCCCGCCAACAATCCATCGCGGAATGACTTGAGGGGCGCAAAAGCGCCCCTTTATCATATCAGCTATCTAGCGTCTCTTTCACCGCCACAGCCAGTTGCTTCAGAGAGAACGGCTTCGGCAGGAAGCCAAACTTCGCTTCCGGCGGCAGGTTGCGGGCGAACGCATCCTCTGCGTAACCGGACACGAAGATGAACTTCAGATCCGGATAGTTCTTGCGCAGCTCGCGCAGCAGCGACGGCCCGTCCATTTCAGGCATCACCACGTCGGAGACGACGATGTCCACCTTGCCTTCGAGCTCCTCCATGATCTCGAGGGCCTCGACGCCGGAGCCAGCCTCATGGACCGTATAGCCACGCGTCTCCAGCATGCGCTTGCCACCGCGCCGCACCGCTTCTTCGTCCTCTACAAGCAGGATGACGGCTGAGCCCGTCAGGTCTTCCGGCTGCTTCGGCTGGACGAGTTCCACAATCTGCGCGCCACCGGTCGCAACGGCCTGATCGGCGGCTTCCGCTTCCGCAGCGACTGCCGGTTCGACGATATGGCGCGGCAGGAAGATGCGGAAGGTCGTGCCTTTGCCGACTTCCGATTCCGGCTGGATATAGCCGCCGGACTGCTTGACGATGCCGTATACCATGGCAAGGCCGAGACCTGTGCCCTTGCCCACATCCTTGGTGGTGAAGAAGGGCTCGAAAATCTTGTCCATGATCTCGGGTGCAATGCCGGTGCCGGTATCGGTCACCTCGATCAACACCATGTCTTCATGCGGCATGTAGGAATAGTTGAAGGCGGCAACTTCCGCTGCCGGCAGATTACGGGTGCGCAGCGTCAGCGTGCCGCCATCCGGCATGGCGTCGCGGGCATTGACGCAGAGATTGATCAGCACCTGCTCGAATTGCGAAAGATCGGTTTTGACAGGCCAGAGGTCGCGGCCATATTCGACATCGAGCTTGACGTTGGTACCGGAAATCAGCCGGTCGACCAGCATGCGCAGGTCGCCGACGACATCGGTCAGGTTCAACACCGTCGGCCGCATCGTCTGCTTGCGCGAAAAGGCGAGAAGCTGGCGTACGAGCACCGCCGCGCGGTTGGCATTGCGCTTGATCTCTATCAGATCGGCGAAGCTCGCGTCGGCAGGTCGCGCCTGTAAAAGCAGGTGGTCCGAAGACAGCAGGATTGCCGTCAGCACGTTGTTGAAATCGTGCGCGATGCCGCCGGCAAGCGTGCCGACCGCATTCATCTTCTGCGTCTGCGCCATCTGCGCTTCCAGCGCCTTCTGCTCGGTCACTTCCACCGCATAGACGATAGCCGCCTCTTCCGGCGCCTCGTCACTCTGGTCGATGACTGCGTTCACATAGAAGCGGAAGAAGCGTGCGTCATCGGTCGGCGTGCGGGAATCGATCGCTGGGATGTCGCCCTGGCGATCCTTGGCGGCGGCGAGTGCCGCGGCAAGCTGCGGCCGGTCGCTGTCCTGCACGATCGTTTCCATCAGCGCGCCGCGCTCCAGATCGTCACGCGAGACAATATTGGAGAAAAGCTTCAGGAAAGGCGCATTGGTGCGCAGAATCTTGCCATCGCCATTGACCGAAGCGATCGCCATCGGCGTGTTGTTGAAGAAGCGCGTGAAGCGCATGGCGGCAGCCGATGCCGACTGGCCGTTCTCGCTGTCCTTGTCACGCGTCAGCACGATCGTCCGGCTCTCGCCGGGCGCCCCGTCGCGCATGGAGGTGACGCGGTGGATGATCTGCACCGGCAGGCTCTGGCCGTTCGATTTGCGCAGGTCGAGGTCCAGCGTCACGGTCTTCTTCAGACCCGGCTCGGCCTGTACCGACTGGATCAGCGCCAGCCCCTCACCCGCGACGAGATCGCCGATGTTCATCGAGCCCGGCATGAATTTGGTGAGATCGAGACCCAGCCATTCCGCAAGCGTGGCGTTCAGATAGAAGATCTCGCCCTTGCGCCCGGCGGAGAAGAAGCCTGCCGGAGCGTGGTCGAGATAGTCGATCGCGTTCTGCAACTCCTTGAAGAAGCGCTCCTGGTCCTCACGCTCGGCGGTGATATCGATGATCTGCCAGATCTGCAGCGGCTTGCTGTCGCCCTCTTCCGGCTTCAGGAGCCGCGCTTTCAGGCGATACCAATGCGCGCCGGCGTTGCTTCCGGGGCCAACGGCCCGCAGCAGGCGGAATTCTTCGCGCCCCTCCCGGCCCTCGCGCAACCCGTTCACCAGCCGATAGAGCGCCTCGTTCGATTCGCGGTGGCGCGACAGGAGCGTCTCCAGTGTCTGCACCTCGGTCGCCTTGCGTGCGCCGGTCAACGCGCCATAGGCGGCATTGGCATAAACGATGCGGCCCTTCTCGTCGGTGATCAGCGTTCCGTCGGGATGGCCGTTCAGGAAAGCGCGCGCCAGGCTGTCTGACTGGCGCTGCGGCATGACCTCGATAAAGCCGATGACGGAGGAGACGAGAAAGAAGATGCCGACCATGGCGAGAACGCCGAGACAGCCGAGCACCAGCTCGTTGCCGAGCGAATCCTTGAAGAAGACGAAGGCCGCGGCCGCCGCAATCAGCACGATCGCCAGCAGGATGATGCGTATCGCCGTGCCAGAACGCCCCCCACGATCCACAAGCGGCGCGTTATAGTCGTCGACCTGACGCGATTTCGTCATCTATTCCTCGCATAAGCCCTTCCGGCCGCGCTCGTAACACCGCTACGAAGCAGGAATCAGGCAGTCTTTCCTTCTTATCAACTTGCTGCGCCCGCAAAAACAGCAGGTTTCGTCAGACTGCTTGAATTCACAGGCAAACGCGCCAATTTGCCCGTAATCCCGCCGGTGCCGCAGCGAGCGCCCGGCCAAATAGTTGCACAACACGAAATCGCGTTCGCCGGTGACTGGACAGACCCGCCGGCTCTTGCCTAAGGAGCGGAAAAGTCGTCTGTTGTGCCATAATGCGAAATGGAGTGAGTGCCTATGTTCGATGATGTTGTAGGGGCTTACGGTAGCCGCTTCCTGCTTGCCGCCGGTGGCGTCGGCATTGCCCTCATCCTGCTCATCGCCGTTCTGTGGTTCCTGCGCGGCCGCGCGCCCTCGCCTTTCGTGCGCGGTGGTCGCAACCGTCAGCCGCGCCTTCAGGTGCTCGATGCCGCCGCCGTCGATGCCCGCCGTCGCCTGGTTCTCGTGCGCCGCGACAATGTCGAACATCTCGTCATGATCGGCGGCCCGACCGATATCGTCATCGAAAGCCGAATCCTGCCGGAAACCGAAGCCGAAACCGCTGCTGAGTTCCGCCCACAGCCGGTCGAGGAGCGTGCTGTCGCTCAGGAG
>UCCS01000123.1 GCA_900470965.1 Hyphomicrobiales bacterium | reverse complement strand
GGGTTGAGGAGTGGCGGCGGCTTGCCAAAACCGAAGTTCGCGTCCGGCAGAGGACGCCACCTACTGTCGCCATCGCCTTCTACCGCGCCCTCGTGCAGAGCGGCGAAACCAAGCCCGTCGAAGCGTTGATCGAAGCCCTCCAGCAGCAAGGCCTGCGCCCGTTGCCGGTCTTCGCCTACAGCCTCAAGGATCCCGTCTCCAAGGGCATCCTCGAATCCATCTTCGCCGAGCTGAAGCCCGAGGTCGTCATCAACACGACGGGCTTTGCCGTCTCCGCACCCGGCGCCGATCGCGAGCCGACGGTGCTGGAGGCCAACGACGCGATCGTGCTGCAGGCGATCTTTTCCACTTCGTCACGGGAGGCCTGGGCCGCCTCGTCGCAAGGGCTCTCGGCGCGTGATCTCGGCATGAATGTCGCGCTGCCGGAGGTGGATGGCCGGGTGCTGTCGCGCGCCGTCTCCTTCAAATCAGCCGCGCGCTACGACGTTGCTGTCGAGGCCAACATCGTTTCCAGCGAGCCGGATGCCGGGCGCATGAACTATGTCGCTGCACTTGCCGCCAACTGGGCACGTCTGCGGCAGATGCCGGCGGAGAGCAGGCGGGTTGCGCTCGTCATGGCGAATTATCCGAACCGTGACGGCCGGCTCGGCAATGGCGTCGGCCTCGATACGCCAGCCGCCACCATTGAGGTGATGCGGGCGATGGAGAAGGCCGGCTATCCGGTCGCCGATATTCCTGCCGATGGCGATGCGCTGATACGGCACCTGATGGCGGGGCCGACCAATTCCGGCTTCGATGGCAAGGTCGTGCGCGAGCAGCTTTCCCTGAGTCGATACAAGGATTTCCTGGAATCTCTTCCTGCTCAGATTCAGGATGAAGTCAGCAGGCGCTGGGGTGTGCAGGAGGCCGATCCCTATGTCCGCGATGGCGCTTTTGCGCTGCCTTTCGCCCGGTTCGGCGACTTGCTGATCGGTATCCAGCCGGCGCGCGGTTACAATATCGATCCGAAGGAAAGTTATCACTCGCCCGATCTCGTGCCGCCGCACGGCTATCTCGCCTTCTATGCTTTCCTGCGCGAGGAATTCTGCGCGCAGGCAGTGATCCACATGGGCAAGCACGGCAATCTGGAATGGCTGCCGGGCAAGGCACTGGCGCTATCGGAGACCTGCTACCCGGAGGCCATCCTCGGGCCGCTGCCGCATCTCTATCCCTTCATCGTCAACGATCCCGGCGAGGGCACGCAGGCCAAGCGCCGCACGGCTGCAGTCATCATCGACCATCTGACGCCACCGCTGACACGGGCCGAAAGCTATGGGCCGTTGAAGGATCTGGAGGCGCTGGTCGACGAATATTACGAGGCATCGGGCGGCGATCCGCGCCGCATCCGCCTGCTCAGCCGGCAAATCCTAGATCTCGTCGCTGATATCGGGCTGGATCGGGATGCGGGCATTGCCAAGGGCGAGGCCGAAGGTGAGGCGCTGAAGAAGCTTGATGCCTATCTCTGCGACCTCAAGGAAATGCAGATCCGTGACGGGCTGCATGTGTTTGGCGTGTCGCCTGAAGGGCGGTTGCTGACGGATCTGACTGTGGCGCTGGCGCGGGTGCCGCGCGGGCTAGGTGAGGGTGGAGATGCGAGCCTGCAGCGGGCGATTGCTGGGGATACGCTGAAAGACCCCTCTCACCTGTGGGGAGGAACTGGGGAGGTGTCTTCCTTCGACCCTCTCGACTGCGACATGGCCGCCCCCTGGAGCGGCCCGACACCCAAAATCCTCGCCGACCTAATCGACGCCCCCTGGCGCACGAACGGCGACACCGTCGAACGCCTCGAGTTGCTCGCAGCCAAGCTTGTCTCCGGCGAAATCACCTGCCCAGCCCTCTGGTCCCAAACCAGAAGCGTGCTCGATGAAATCGAAGCTCGTCTCAAACCTTCGATCCTCGCCTGCGGCCCGGCCGAGATCGCCAGTCTGCTGCGCGGCCTCGACGGCCGTTTCGTGCCGCCTGGCCCATCCGGCGCGCCGACACGCGGGCGGCCGGATGTGCTGCCGACGGGGCGGAATTTCTATTCGGTGGACAGTCGCGCTGTGCCGACGCCCGCCGCCTACGAACTCGGCAAGAAATCCGCCGAACTGCTGATCCGCCGCTATGTGCAGGATCACGGCGAATGGCCCGTCTCCTTCGGGCTGACGGCCTGGGGCACGTCCAACATGCGCACTGGCGGTGACGATATCGCGCAAGCCTTGGCGCTGATCGGCGTCAAGCCGGTCTGGGACATGGCGTCCCGTCGCGTCACCGGCTACGAGATCATCCCGCCGGCCATGCTGTGGCGGCCGCGGGTGGATGTGACGCTGCGGATCTCCGGCTTCTTCCGCGATGCTTTTCCCGAGCAGATCGCGCTCTTCGACAAGGCGATCCGCGCGGTCGGTGCGCTGGAGGAGGATGCAACCGACAACCCGATTGCCGGGCGCATGCGCGGCGAGACGGCACGGCTGACCGCTGCCGGGCTTGACGAGAAGGCCGCGGCAAAGCGGGCCGGCTATCGCATCTTCGGGTCGAAGCCCGGCGCCTATGGTGCCGGCCTGCAGGCGCTGATCGATGAGAAGGGCTGGGAGCGGCGTGCGGATCTGGCCGAGGCCTATCTCGTCTGGGGCAGTTATGCCTATGGCGCGGGTGAAGAGGGACAGGCCGAACGCGGGGTCTTCGAGGAGCGGCTGCGCTCAATTCAGGCGGTCGTCCAGAACCAGGACAATCGCGAGCATGACCTGCTCGATAGCGATGACTATTACCAGTTCGAAGGCGGCATGGCGGCGGCGGCCGAAGTGCTCGGCGGTGCGCGGCCGGCGATCTATCACAACGACCATTCGCGGCCGGAAAAGCCTGTTATCCGTTCGCTCGAAGAAGAGATCGGGCGCGTGGTCCGCGGGCGCGTCGTCAATCCGAAATGGATCGCGGGCGTCATGCGCCACGGCTACAAGGGCGCTTTCGAGATTGCCGCGACGGTCGATTATCTCTTTGCCTTTGCGGCGACGACGGGGGCCGTCGGCAACCATCATTTCGAGGCGGTCTATCAGGCCTTCGTCGCCGACCCCAAGGTCCGCGATTTCATGGCCGAGAAGAACCCGGCGGCACTTTCCGAAATGAAGGAACGGCTGCTGGAGGCGATCGAGCGGAAGCTCTGGGCGCCGCGCAGCAACTCGGCGCAATTCAACCTCACTGAATCCAACGAAACCAAGAAAAGAGCAGGCAGCCAGCCATGACCGAAGAGCCAGTCGTACCCGCCGAAAAGGACGATGCCCGTCACGCCGAGAAGATGGCGAAGAAGAAGGCCGCCCGTGACAAGATCATGGCCAGCAAGACGGATGAGAAGGGGCTGATCATCGTCCATACCGGCAAGGGCAAGGGCAAGTCATCCTCCGCCTTTGGCATGATCTTCCGCCATATCGCTCATGGCAAGCCGTCTGCTGTCGTGCAGTTCATCAAGGGTGCCATGTGGACGGGCGAGCGCGATCTCATCGAAAAGCATTTCTCCGATCTCTGCCAGTTCCACACGATGGGCGAAGGTTTTACCTGGGAGACGCAGGACCGGGCGCGGGATGTGGCGGCTGCCGGTGCGGCCTGGGAAAAGGCCAAGGAACTGATCCGCGACGAGGGCAATTCCATGGTGCTGCTCGACGAGATCAACATCGCGCTGCGCTACGACTATCTCGATATCAACGAGGTGGTGGAGTTCCTGAAAAACGAGAAGCCATACATGACGCATGTCGTGTTGACCGGGCGCAATGCCAAGGATGAGCTGATCGAGATCGCCGATCTCGTCACCGAGATGGAACTCGTCAAGCATCCCTTCCGCTCGGGCATCAAGGGGCAGCCGGGGGTCGAGTTCTAAAGCAATTCCAGCAA
>UCCS01000014.1:43862-46094 GCA_900470965.1 Hyphomicrobiales bacterium | reverse complement strand
TCGTCGGCGAGGTGGTGCGGTTGCGCGCCTCTCTCGACTGGCTTGGCGCGCTTGGCGGTCGGCGGCTGCAGCCCGATCCCTTCAGGCATGCCGGCGGGCAAGGGAGGGAGACAGCATGAGCGGGTTGCTGATTGCCGCACCGTCCTCCGGTTCAGGCAAGACCACAGTGACGCTCGGGTTGCTTCGGGCGCTGCGCAATCGCGGCGTCGCCGTCGCACCCGGCAAGGCCGGCCCTGATTATATCGATCCGGCCTTTCACGCGGCGGCAAGCGGCACGCTCTGCCTGAATTTCGACCCTTGGGGCATGCGGCCGGAACTGATTTCCGCCAATGCGACGCTGCACCGCTCCGGCGACCGGGTGTTGCTGATCGAGGGCATGATGGGCCTGTTCGATGGTGCTGCGGACGGGCGCGGCACGGCGGCGGACCTTGCGGCCCAGCTTGGGCTTTCTGTCGTGCTTGTCGTCGATGCTTCGCGCCTGTCGCAATCGGTGGCGCCGCTCGTCAGCGGTTTTGCCGGTTTCCGCGCCGATGTGCGCATTGCCGGCGTCATCCTCAACAAGGTCGGCAGCGACCGGCATGAGGCGATGCTGCGCCAGGCGTTGGAAGCGATCCGCATGCCCATCGTTGCCGTCATCCGCAAGGATGCAATGCTGGCGCTGCCGGAGCGGCATCTGGGACTGGTGCAGGCCGGCGAGCATGGTGCGCTCGAGGAATTCATCGACTATGCGGCCAATGCCGTTTCCGAAGAGTGCAATTTCGAATTCCTCATGCGCATCGCGCGGCAGGGCATGAACCGGCCGTCGGCTGCCAATATTGCCCGGCTGATGCCCTTCGGCAGGCACATTGCCGTTGCCCGGGATATCGCCTTTGCCTTCTGCTACGAGCATATGCTGCTTGGCTGGCGGCGGCGCGGGGCGGAGATTTCCTTTTTCTCGCCGCTCGCCGACGAAGGCCCGTCCGAGGCTGCCGATGCGATTTATCTTCCGGGCGGTTATCCCGAACTGCATGCCGGAAAGCTGGCGGCATCGGCGAATTTTACCGCGGGCATGAAAGCTGCGGCAGATCGCGGCGTGCGCATCTATGGCGAATGCGGTGGCTACATGGTGCTCGGCGACGGGCTGATCGACGGGCAAGGTGCACGCCATGAAATGCTCGGCCTGCTGCCTGTCGTCACCAGTTATGAGACGCGCAAGCGGCATCTCGGCTATCGCCGTGTTACACCGCTCGACGGCGCGTTTTTCGACAGACCGATGACGGCGCATGAATTCCACTATTCGACGATCGTCTCCGAAGGGGAGGCCGACCGGATGTTTGCCACGCAGGATGCGCTTGGCAACGATCTCGGCCTGGCCGGCTTGCGGCGCGGGCAGGTGGCAGGCTCCTACATGCATCTGATCGATCTTGCGGGAGCAACCGCATGAATGCGCCGATCGTGCATGGCGGCGGCATTACCGCGGCGGCGGCAAGCTTCGGCGGCCGGCTGGAGGATTGGCTCGATCTTTCGACCGGTATCAATCCCAATCCGGTGACGTTGCCGGAGATATCTGCAAGGGTGTGGCACCGGCTGCCGGACCGGCATCTCGTCGAGACGGCGCGACATGCGGCGCGGGATCATTATCGCAGCGGGGCAGTTCTGCCGCTTCCGGTTCCCGGCACGCAATCGGTCATCCAGCTTCTGCCGCGGTTGATAGAGCCGGGCAGAAAAGTTGCGATCCTGTCGCCGACCTATGGGGAATATGCGCGGGCTTTCAGTGCGGCGGGTTTTGCGGTCGATGCAGTCGGCAATATCGACGAGATCGGCGCGGAGCATGGGTTGGCAGTTGTCGTCAATCCGAACAATCCGGACGGTCGGGTCCACGCGGCGGACAGGCTGGAAGCGCTGCATGAGCGGCTGAAGGCGGGCGGCGGTTTTCTGGTCGTCGATGAGGCTTTCGGGGATACGAGCCCGGAGGCGAGCCTCGTGCCGCGTGCATCAGGTCTTTCGAACCTCATCGTCTTCCGCTCCTTCGGCAAGTTCTTCGGGCTTGCAGGGCTGAGGCTCGGCTTTGCCATTGCGCGGGGCGATATTCTCGTGCGCTTTGAGGATTGGCTCGGTCCCTGGGCGGTGTCCGGGCCGGCGCTGTCGCTCGCGAGCTCTCTGCTGAATTCGGATGTCTCCGCCATCGCCGGCTCGATTGCCGAGCGCCAGGCAGGCCTGCATGCCGTGCTTGCCGGAGCCGGTCTTGCCGTT
>UCCS01000014.1:0-43856 GCA_900470965.1 Hyphomicrobiales bacterium | reverse complement strand
CGCTCGTTGCCGACGCAAAGGCCGGCGACATTTACACGACTCTCTGCCGCCATCATATTCTCGTCCGCCGGTTCGATTACGCGCCGGACTGGCTGCGCTTCGGCCTTGCGCCTGACGCTGCTGCTGATGCACGACTTGCCGCGGCCCTTCGGAGCTTTGACCGATGAATCTGGATGAACATTCTCTCGTGCTGGTTCTGGCACTGCTGCTCGATCGCATTCTCGGCGATCCGCAATGGCTGTGGCTGCGCGTGCCGCATCCGGTCGCCATTTTCGGCCGGGCGATCGGTTATTTCGATCAGCATTTCAACCGCGAGAGCCTGAGCAAGGCTCAGCGCCGGCAGAATGGCGTGGTGGCGATCCTGGCGCTGTCGGGGCTTGCCGTCGTCACCGGCCTGGTGCTGCACTGGTTCCTGATGCTCTTCGGTCCCGTCGGTATCCTGCTCGAAGTCTTCTGCGTGGCGATTTTCCTGGCGCAGAAGAGCCTGTCGGATCATGTCGCGGCGGTCGCAGCGGCGCTGAAGAGCGAAGGCCTCGTCGGCGGGCGCAAGGCAGTGTCGCGCATCGTCGGGCGCGATCCGGAAACGCTGGACGAGCCGGGTGTCTGCCGTGCAGCAATCGAAAGCCTCGCCGAGAATTTTTCCGATGGCGTGGTGGCGCCGGCCCTGTGGTTTGCGATCTTCGGCCTGCCGGGCCTGTTCTTCTATAAGATGCTCAATACAGCGGATTCAATGATCGGCCACCGTTCGGAAAAATATGTCGATTTCGGCTGGGCCTCGGCGCGGCTGGACGATATCGCCAACTGGCCGGCGGCACGCCTGTCGATCCTGCTGATCGCCGTCGGCGCCGGCATCCGCCGCGGCACAGCGGCCTTCCGCGAAGCCTTCCGCGTCGGCATCCGTGACGGCAAGCTGCACCGCTCGCCGAATTCCGGCCGCCCGGAAGCTGCAATGGCCGGCGCGCTCGATCTCCAGCTTGCCGGCCCGCGCGTCTATTCGGGCGTGGTCGTGCGCGAGCCGATGATCAACGGCACGGGCCGGGATGTGGCGACGGCAGGCGATGTGGAGGACGGGATTTCGGTCTTCCAGGCCAGCTGCATGGCGCTGACGCTGCTTACCTTCGTGGCCTTCGTCTGCCTGCTGTGAGCTAGGAATGTCCTATCCGGAAGAACAGCTGTGGGAGAAGATCAATGACGGCTGGACCTCCATGTCCTTCCGGCAGCGGCGTTTCTGGGATGCGATCCGGCGGCCGCCCGAGGAATGGGAATTGCGCGGCTATGATCGATGCTGGGTCGTGGCACTGATCGGCTCGACGGTGATCTATTACAATCAGTTCGAACATGGCTTCAATCGATCGGCATGGACGCAATATGGTGTGATCGATCACTTCCAATCCCTGCAGGATGAACTGGACGAGGCCGTTCAGCGGCAGCTCGATGTACTGGATACCGGAAATGATGTCGGCCCCTGGGCGAGCCCGCCGATCCCAGGCAAATATCCGAATTCCTAGGAACTTTGTGGGTCACGTCGTCCCCTAGCCATCAGCAACATCACCAGCACTCCGCTCAACAGCCCGAGCGACAATGGCAGGCCCTGATGGCCGATCAGTTGCATCGCCACGCCCGTCGCGGGCGAGCCTGCGATGCCGCCGAGGCCCCAGACGAGGGCGAAGGCGGCGTTGCCGGCGATGAGGGACTGGCCGGTGAAGCGTTCGCCGAGCTTGATCAGCGACAGGGTGTAGATGCCGAAGGAGACGCCGCCCCAGGCGAAAAACAGCGGCCAGATGAGCCACGTGTCGAAGAGCAGCGGCAGGAGCAGGCAGCCGGCGAGCGAGGCGAGCACGCAGAAGAGCAGGGTAGGGCGCGAGCCAAATTGTTCGGCGAGGCGGCCGAGGACGATCTGCAGCACGGCATTGCCTGCGATGAAGCAGGTGATCAGCGCGGTGATGCGGGGTTCGGGGCTGCCGAGGGCTGCGCCATAGACGGCGAACAGGGCAAGCAGGGTCTGCTCGAAACCGGCGGCGACGAAGACGGCGACGAGCAGGAGCGGCGCCAGCATGACGAAGCCGCCGACAGATATGGCTTCGCCCTCCTGCGGCATGTCGGGCAGTCGTCTTGTGACGGCAAGCACGATCAGGCCGCAGACGAGGAAGGCGAAAATACCGATCAGGAAGGGTGGCCAGCCCTCCGTACCGGCAAGGCCGAGGGACAGCGGGCCGATGGCGAAGCCGCCTGATACGACGGACGAATAGAGGCCCATGATGCGGCCGCGGCGCGCGGCCGGCGTAATGGCGAGCAGCCAGGTTTCGCTGATCACGTAGAGCGGGTTGGCGAAGACGCCGAGCAGGAAGCGCAGCGGCATCCAGGCCCAAATCTCCTGCGTCCAGGCGATGGCAATCAGGCTGAGTGCTGCGAGGATCGAGCAGAGGATGGCAAGCCGTCCGGCGCCCACGCGGCGTGACAGGGCAGGAATGAAGGGTGCGGAGACGATGAAGCCTGTTGGCGTCATGGCGGCCGACAGGCCGATCAGGCCTGACGGTGTTCCCTGCCGCTCGAGAATGAAGCTCAGAAGCGGATAGGTCAGGCCCTGCGCCATGGCGAACACCGTGACGGTGGCGATGATGCCTGCCATCGCGGCCCATGGAATGCGATCTTCGCGTGGCGATATCGGGCTGCGCCGGTCGATCATTGCGGCTGGAGGAAACTGGCCATCGTGTGTCATTGGAGATTCGCCTCACGCGTGCCAGAAAAAGCCGGTGGCCTCGGAGCCTGCCTGTTGTTCCGTCAGGCCGATATCGTCGATCAGAACGGGGCTGATTTTGGACCGTCGCTTCCGTTCGCGGCGGATGCGGATGCGCCAGAACCAGCGCATGATCGCGCTTCGCAGGATGATTAGGCTGTTGTGCCGGCGCGACAACTTTTGACGTGGGGCTGATGCAAGGGTGCAGCAATCGCTCATGATGAACTCCATGGAGCTTGAAGGTCCGGGAACTTGGATTTCGCCTGGGACCTTTGATTTCAAAGGATGGTGGAGTCTGGAGGATGTGGCGCGGGGCGTAATTAAGCGCTTCCAAAAAGTTCGCAAAAACTTCCAAAGGGACTAAACAGGTCAAAACAGGATTTCGCCTGATCAGGACAACAAGGACATGACTGCCTCATCTTCCTTTCTCGGCCTTCCCGATCGCCTGGCCGATGGCCGTTTGCCCCGTGCGGTGATCTTCGCAGCCGCGCACGGCAGCACCTATCCCGGCAAGGACAGCAGCGGTTATGCGCTGGCCGCCGGCGCCATCCGCGCTGCGAGCCAGGAGGATGCCGGGCTCATCGACCATTGGGATTTCGATCTCGGCGGCCCGCTGTTTGCCGACAGGCCGATCTCCTGCATCGATGCCGGCGACATCGAGACCACCATGCATGACAATGCCGGCAACCGCGCCCGGATCGAGGCGAAGACGCGTGAGATACTGGCATTGCCGGCCATACCGATCCTGCTCGGGGGAGATTGTTCCGTGACATTTCCTTTCCTCGCCGGCTTTGCGGATCAAGGGCCGGTCTGGGTCCTGCAGATCGATGCCCATATCGATTGGCGCGACGAGGTGCATGGCGAGCGCTACGGCTATTCAAGTCCGATGCGTCGGGCGAGCGAGATGCCGCATGTCGCCGGTATGGTGCAAGTCGGTCTGCGCAGCGTCGGCAGCGCGCGCATCGCCGAGGTGGAAGCGGCGCAGCGCTATGGCAGCCGCTTTGTCACTGCCCGCGAGATCCACACGGCGGGTGTCGAAGCTGCTCTCCGGCATATTCCCGAGGGCGCACGGGTGGTCGTTACGCTCGATTGCGACAGCATCGATCCCGGCATCATGCCGGGCGTGGCGGCGCGTACTCCTGGTGGCCTTACCTACACGCAGGTGATCGACCTGATCGCCGGCCTCGGCAGGCGGGCGAGAATCGCCGGGTTCGATCTGGTCGAGTTTTATCCTCCGGCTGATATCGACGGCCTGTCGGCGCTGACCGCATCACGCGTGCTCGTCAATGCGGTCGGCGCCATCGTCAGGCAGGATTGAAACGCTTCCGCTCGCAGCAATTGGTATCGGTGCTTTTTTGATTCTAGGCGACTTTGCCCAGACGCGGCTCCGTCCCAGTGAGCAGCCGCCTGATATTGGCGCGATGGCGCACAATCACGTAGATGCCGCCTGATATTACCAGCAGCCGATAGGGCAACGGTTGCTCCAGGCCGCAGACGAGAGCGATGGCCGTCAACGCTGCCAGCATCGAACTCAGGGAAACAATGCGGAAGGCGGCCAGTGCAAGGCAGAAAACCGCCGCGGCACCCAAACCGACGGGCCAGGACATTGCCAGCAACACGCCGAGCCCTGTCGCAGCAGACTTGCCTCCCGTAAAGTTCAGCCAGATCGAACGGCCATGCCCCAACAGCACGCCAAGACCGGCCAGGCAAACAATCCAGGGCTCCGCGCTTTGCAGGTCAGGCGCCGTCGGCGGCGTGCCCGATGGTACTGTCGAGAGCCAGAGATAAAACCAGCGGGCAAAGACGACTGCTGCGACACCTTTCAGCACATCGATCAGGAGAACCGCCAAAGCAGGCCATTTACCGAGCGTTCTGAGTACGTTCGTTGCTCCGGTGGATCTGGAGCCATGCTCGCGGATATCCATGCCCTTGAGCAGTTTGCCCGCCAGATAGCCCGTGGGCAGGGAGCCGGAGAGATGGGCGACCGCCAGTCCCACCAGACTTGCTATCCAGAAAACCATGGGTGTACCTCGACGCTCTTTTTTCAGCCGGTAATTATCTGATCGAACACGATTAAACCAGTCGCGCCTCGGATGCCACGCGCCTAGGCGAACGAAATTGTCCGCGGGAATGCCGAGATCGAATGGCATCAGGCAGGACGGTTCCAACCCGGCATGAAAGCCTCTAGGATGCGCGCCATGCAGGGAGCGCGTTTTGTCTTTGGTCCGTTCGTACTTGATCCGGAGGCGGGGACGCTTCTTCGGAACGACGATCCCGTTGCCGTCGGGCACCGCGGGGTAAAGCTGCTTGCCGCGCTCGTCGGGCGGCCCGGCGAAATTCTCGCCAAGACCGAGCTGATGGATGCGGCCTGGCCGGGCACGGCCGTCGAGGAGGGCAACCTCACCGTCCAGATCGCGCAGCTGCGCAAGCTGCTGGGGCCTGCCGCTGACGGCGGTGAATGGATCTCGACGGTTCCGCGCATCGGCTATCGCTTCACCGGCGCCATAAAACAGCTCGGCAGCGGGAGGCGAAAAGCTTTGGCGCTGCCCGACAAACCCTCGATTGCCGTACTGCCCTTCGTCACCGTCAGCGGCGATCCGGAGCAGGAGGGTTTTGCGGATGGCCTGACCGAAGACCTTATCACCGATCTTTCCCGGACCTCGGGCCTCTTCGTCATCGCCCGCAATTCGAGCTTTGCCTATAAGGGAAAGGCGATGGATGTGCGTGATATCGCCGGAGAGCTTGGGGTGCGTTACCTGCTCGACGGCAGCGCCAGACGGGCGGCGGAGCGCGTGCGCATCAACGCCCGGCTCGTCGATGCCGAGAGCGGCGATCATCTCTGGGCGGAGCGTTTCGATCGTGGCCTGGACGATATTTTTGCCGTTCAGGACGAGGTCACCGGCAAGATCGTCGAGGCGCTGCTTGGCCGGCTGCGTCCACCGCCGCCGCGTAACCGCCCCAAGAGCCTCGAAGCCTATGATCTCTGCGTGCGGGCGCGCACGCTGATGGATGATGCGCCGCAAAGCGCGCTGGAAACGCAGCTGATGCTGACACGGGCGATTGCGCTCGACCCTGACTATGCCGAGGCCCATCGGTGGCTTGCGCTGAACCATTGGATGGGATGGGTGCATAGCGGTGGTCCAACCGAAGCCAATCGCAGCGTTGCCCTGGAATTGGCGCGCAAGGCCGTCGCGCTCGATCCGAACGATGCCGGCTGCCGCTGGGTGCTTGCTTACCTGCTTGCCTATGAGCGCAGCTTCGCGGAAGCCGATGCGGAATTCGAAAACGCCATCGCGCTCGACCCGAATGAGGCCGATACGTGGGCGGCTCTGTCAGATATTTCCGTTCTCGCCGGGCGGATCGACGAGGGCCTGGAGCATATCGGCAAGGCGTTTCGGCTGAACCCGTTTCCGGCCAGCTGGTATTATTTGACACTCGGCCAAGCGCAATATGCTGATGGCAACTATGAAGCCGTCGTAGAGACGCTGCGCCGGGAGGAAACCTATCGCACGAGCTCACGCCGTTTCCTGGCGGCAGGTCTTGCCCAGCTCGGCCGGCTCGATGAGGCCCGTGCAGAGGCGGAGCTGTTCCTCGTCGCAAACCCACATTTCACGATCAGCCACTGGGTCGCGATGGAACCATTCCGCGACGCAGCGACGCTCGCGCATTTTGTCGACGGCTATCGCAAGGCCGGCTTTCCCGAGTGACGCCAGTGCCGCAACCGGCCCTGGCTTGTTAGAAATGTGATTACCATTCGAGTTAAAGCAAAATAACAAGTATTGCCGTAGTCTCTTCTCTCGTTGGGCGAAAATAAGCCTTTAAAGGTTCGATAGAGGGACGACCATGAAGACGTTTTTTGCGGCTGCTACCGCAGTGTTGTTATTGCAGTTTTCTCCAGTTGCGGCTCAGGCTGCTACGCTGGTTGCCAATATCAGCCTCAGCAAGCAGACGATGACCGTCACCGAGAACGGTTGGGTGAAGTATCGCTGGAAGGTTTCGACGGCGCGTAAGGGTTATACCACGCCGACCGGTTCCTGGAGCGCCAAGTGGCTGTCTCGCGATCACCGCTCCAAGAAATACGACAATGCGCCGATGCCGTTCGCCGTGTTCTTCAATGGCGGTTATGCCGTTCATGCTACTTTCGAACGCAAGCGGCTCGGCACGCCGGCCTCGCATGGCTGCGTCCGTCTCGACCCCAACAACGCGGCCGAGTTCTTCTCGATGGCGCAGGAAAACGGCCTTGCCAATACCCGCGTGGTGATCACGCGGTAAGCAAATCAGGCGCTAACCAGACGCTCGAGCTCATCCATATCGGGAACGGTGATATGACGGCTGTTCTCGATCTGGATGACGCCCTGCTTGCGCAATTTGGTCATCTGGCGGCTGACGGTTTCGATCGTCAACCCCAGGAAATCGGCAATCTCGCTGCGTGAGAGCGGCAGGTCGAAGGCTGCGCTGCTGGCCGTTTCCGGCTCGGCATGCGTGGCGACGAGATAGAGAAGGTTTGCGACCTTTTCCTGGGCCGTGCGACGGCCGAGCGTCAGCATCCATTCCCGTGCCGCATCCAGTTCCTTCAGCGCCTGAGCATGCAGGTTGTGCTGCAGTTCCGGTGTATCTGATATCATCCGGTCGAGGAGGCGGCGGGGGAAGACGCAGATTTCCGTCGGTGTGGCCGCTTCGGCCGACAGCGTACTCTCGGGCACGAAGGGGCGGCCGATGAAATCGGGGGCGAATTGCAGGCCGACGATCTGCTGGCGTCCGTCCGGCATCACCTTGCAGAGCTTCACGACGCCATTCATGATGTTGGAGTAGGACAAGACTTCTTCGCCTTGCGCGACGATCTCGCTGCCCGCATCGATCTTGCGGCGCATGGAGTGCTTGCAGAGTTCGCGAAGCTGGGCTGATGTCAGCGCGCTGCAGACCACGCCGTGACGTGCCTCGCAGACGCGGCAGGCTGCAGGAATACTTATGTCTGGATCTTCACTGCGCGCGATATCCATGTCGATGCCCCGATCCGACCATTCGGCCTCGCGTCTGTGATACGCTTCGGCCCCCAGGTCATCTATCCCGATTTCTTGCGGTTACGTCTTGATCTTTATCAATTCCGTCTCGAATCCGATTTGATCCAGGTCAAAGTTTCCTTTTTCAGCAGGTTTATTTGAAGGGAAGTCTCTTTAAGGGAATCCCCGCCTTGAAAACCGACCTGCTGAAGAAATATTCCGGCCCCGTACCGCGCTATACGAGCTATCCGACAGCGCCGCAATTGAACGCAAGTATAGGTGCTGGCGAATATGCGCTGTGGCTGGACGAGATCGCGCCCGACACTGCGGTTTCTGTCTACGTCCATATTCCCTATTGCGACCGGCTCTGCTGGTTCTGCGCTTGCCATACGAAACAGACGCTACGCTATGAGCCGATCGCCGCCTATCTGCGCTCGCTGAAGAACGAGATAGATATGGTGGCGCAGCTGATCCCCGAGGCGCGCATCACCGCGCTGCATCTTGGCGGCGGCTCGCCCACCATGCTGAAGCCTGCGGATATGATCGGCCTCGTCGGGCATCTCAAGACGCGTTTCCGCTTCGAGGCGGATGCGTCCATCAGCGTCGAGATGGACCCCAACGATCTCGATGAGGCCCGTTACCATGCGCTTGCCGAGATCGGGCTGACGCGGGCAAGTCTTGGCGTTCAGGATTTCGATCCAGTGGTCCAGCAGGCGATCAACCGGCTGCAGACATTCGAGCAGACCAAGGGCGTCGTCGATGCCGTCAGGGCGAGGGGTGTTCGCTCGGTCAATTGCGATCTGCTCTACGGGTTGCCGCATCAGACGCTTGCGAGCATGGAGCGTACCGTTTCCGAGATGCTCACACTCGATCCCGACCGTATCGCGCTCTTCGGCTATGCGCATGTGCCGTGGATGAAGAAACATCAGACGATGATCCCTGAAGAGACTTTGCCCGATGCGGCAGAACGCTTCCGGCAGATGGGCCACGCAGCCGCGATGCTTCGCGCGGCCGGCTACCAGCCCGTCGGCATCGACCATTTCGCCAGGGTCGACGACGGGCTGGCGATCGCCGCTCGGGAAGGGCGCCTGCACCGGAATTTCCAGGGCTATACGGAGGATGAAGCGCCCGTGCTGATCGGGCTCGGCGCGTCTTCGATCGGCCGGCTGCCGCAAGGCTATGTGCAGAACATGCCGGCGACCGGCGAATATCAGCGCATGGTCGATGCCGGCGGGCTTGCCGTGGTGCGCGGGATCGCGGTTTCCGATGACGACCGGCTGCGCGGGCATGTGATCGAGCGGCTGATGTGCGATTTTCGTTTTTCCTTCCGTGACCTCCGAGCGAAATTCGGGGCTGCGGCAGAGCTGTTGATTACGGAGGCGCGGCGGATTGCGGCACTGGATCAGGATGGTCTCTGCGCCGTCGAGGCGGACGGTTTTTGCGTCACGGAGGCGGGAAAAGTCTTTAGCCGGGTGGTCGCTTCCTGGTTCGATGCCTATCTCGGACAGGCCAAAGGGCGCCATTCCATTGCTGTTTAGGCAACACCTGCCCGCCAAATTGGCTTGCAACCGGGACGAAAGCATTGGCTTTTGAAATGGATTTGCCTATGAGGGGGAGAATCTTCATTTCCAAGAGGTAGAGCGAGTGACCGCTACATTCGATAAAGTTGCCGACATCATTGCTGAAACCAGCGAGATCGACCGGGCAACGATCACGCCGGAAAGCCACACGATCGACGACCTCGGTATCGACAGCCTCGATTTCCTCGATATCGTTTTCGCCATCGACAAGGAATTCGGCATCAAGATTCCGCTCGAAAAGTGGACGCAGGAAGTCAACGAAGGCAAGGTTTCCACCGAAGAATACTTCGTGCTGAAGAACCTCTGTGCCAAGATCGACGAGCTGCGCGCCGCCAAGGCTTGAAGCAACATCATCATCTTTTTTTCACGCCCTGCCGCCATTGATATGGCGGCCGGGCGGTTTTGTTCCTAAGTAGGCCTTCCGACGGGCTTAGTGCGCGTCGCGCCGGAGAAGTCTGATGCTGCTGGAATATTTCCAGATGATTGACCGCGTCGAGGCGGTGGACCTTGAGAAGCGCACGCTCGTTGCGCGCTCGGTCGTGCCGGCCAAGAGCCCCGTTTTCGAGGGGCATTTTCCAGGCATGCCGCTCGTCCCTGGCGTGCTTCTCATCGAAACCATGGCGCAGGCATCAGGCATGCTGGTGCTGGCCGCCACCGATTTTACGTCAATGCCCTTCCTGATGTCGGTCGATGGCGCCAAGATGCGCACCTTCGTCGAGCCGGAAGCGGTGCTCGACATCGAGGCTTTCCTCGAACATGACGGCTCCGGTTTTGCCGTCACCAAGGCAAAGATCACCAGCGGCGGCAAGAAGGTCTGCGATGCGCAGCTCAAACTGCGCACCATGCCTTTCAGTGAAATTCCGCTCGGCGATATCGTG
The DNA here is from genome assembly GCA_900470965.1 of Hyphomicrobiales bacterium. Lineage (GTDB taxonomy): Bacteria > Pseudomonadota > Alphaproteobacteria > Rhizobiales > Rhizobiaceae > Rhizobium. Next base: position 33,661 of record UCCS01000014.1, on the reverse strand, counting down.
AAGAAACGTGCCGGCGAGGTGGGCCTGATGGACGCCATCGCTGCGCAGCGGGCGAAGGCCCAGGGGGTGAGTGAATGAGCAAGGCCGCCAATGACGTCGTGATATCAGGCATCGGCATCGTGACCTGTCAGGGTGTCGGCAAGGATGCGCATCTGGCGATCCTGACTGCTGATGCCGCACCTGCGACCGTTATCGAGACCGAGAAGTTTAGGCCTTATCCGGTCCATCCGCTTCCTGAGATCGACTGGTCGCAGCAGATCGCCAAGCGCGGTGACCAGCGCCAGATGGAAAACTGGCAGCGGATCGGCGTTTTTGCAGCGGGTCTGGCGCTCGACGATGCGGGCTTCAAGGACAATCTGGAAGCCTGCGGCACGATGGACATGATCGTGGCGGCCGGCGGCGGCGAGCGCGACATCAATGTCGATACGCTGATCGTCGACGAGGGCCTGAAGCGCAACGACCGCGAGCTGCTGCTCAATGAGAAGCTGACGACCGAACTGCGGCCGACGCTGTTTCTGGCACAGCTTTCCAACCTGCTTGCCGGCAATATTTCCATCGTTCACAAGGTCACCGGCTCCTCGCGCACCTTCATGGGTGAAGAAGCATCCGGCGTTTCCGCCGTCGAGACGGCCTTCTGGCGCATCAAGTCAGGTGAATCCACTCATGCGCTTGTTGGCGGCGCCTTTGCGGCCGAACGCCCGGACATGATCCTGCTGACGGAAGCAATCGGCGCGCATACGCGCGGTCAGTGGGCGCCGCTCTGGTCGCGCTCCGGCCTTGAGGGCGGCGGCATGATCACCGGTTCTGCCGGTGCCTTCCTGGTGCTGGAATCGCGCAAGCATGCTGAAGAGCGCGGCGCGCATATCTATGCGACAATCGGTGCCGTCGAGGGTGACCGCGGCAATCGCGCTGCAGGTAACTTCGAAGTTCGCCTGGAGCGGCTGCTGAAACCCGCTGCCGGTCTGGCCGCCGAAACCACGGCGATCTTCTCCGGCTCGACCGGCATGCATGAGCTTGCCGCCCGCGAAAAGGCAGTGCTGGAACATCAGCTTCCTGGTGCTGCGATCCGCGGCTTCAGCGGCGTTTCCGGCCACACGATCGAGGCGCAGTTCACGCTCGGCCTTGCGCTTGCAGCGCTTGCGATCGACGCCAAGGCCAAGGTTCCGCCTTTTGATGCCGCGAACGAAGCGCCGATGAAGGCAGGCACGAAGGCTGCCGTCGTAACCACTGTCGGACATCAGCGCGGCGAAGGCGTTGCCGTTCTTTCCGCAGAAGCGTGAGGAGTGACTGAAATGACAGCGTCCGCTTACAGGGATCATCTCGGCCGTCCGATCGTTGCGGTCACCGGCATGGGTATCATCACCTCGCTCGGCCAGGGCCTCAGGGATAACTGGGCAGCTCTTTCGTCGGGTACATCGGGCATTCACGACATTACCCGCTTCCCGACGGACGGCCTTTCGACGCGCATTGCCGGCACGGTCGATTTCATCGACATCCCGGTGCCGAACGCCGTCGAGCGTTCCTATGCCTTTGCGCGCGAGACGACCATCGAAGCGCTTGCCGATGCCGGTATTTCCGGCGATTTCAATGGTCCGCTGTTCCTGGCCGCACCGCCGATCGAGCCGGAATGGAGCGCCCGTTTCGAGCTTGCCGACCGTTCGCCGGCCGCCGACCATCCGGGCGATGCCTATGAGCGGTTCCTCGCTGCCATGCGCCAGCGTCCCGATCCGGCCTTCCATGAGGCGGCCCTCTTCGGCGCGATTTCCGAGCGATTGTCCGACCGGTTCGGCACGCGCGGCCTGCCGGTCACGCTGTCGACGGCCTGTGCATCGGGTGTGACCGCCATCCAGCTCGGCATCGAGGCGATCCGCCAGGGCCGCACCGACCGGGCGCTGACGGTTGCGACCGACGGTTCGCTGAGTGCGGAAGCGCTGATCCGCTTCTCGCTGCTATCTGCTCTCTCTACCCAGAACGATCCGCCGACCAAGGCTTCCAAGCCCTTCAGCAAGGATCGCGACGGTTTCGTCATCGCCGAAGGCGCGGCGACGCTGGTGCTGGAATCCCTGGAATCGGCAATTGCCCGCGGCGCCAAGGTGCTCGGCATCATGAAGGGTGCGGGCGACAAGGCTGACAGCTTCCACCGCACGCGCTCTTCGCCCGATGGCGGCCCGGCGATCGCGACGATCCGCGCAGCGCTTGCCGATGCCGGCATGAGCGAGAACGATATCGGCTATATCAACGCCCACGGCACCTCGACGCCTGAAAACGACAAGATGGAATATGGCTCCATGTCTGCCGTCTTCGGCGAGAAGCTGGTCGGCATTCCGGTGTCGTCCAACAAGTCGATGATCGGCCATACGCTGACCGCTGCCGGCGCGGTCGAGGCGGTCTTCTCGCTGCAGACGATGCTGACTGGCACGCTGCCGCCGACGATCAACTACAACAATCCGGATCCGTCGATCGTTCTTGACGTCGTGCCGAACAAGAAGCGGGAAGCCCAGGTTTCGGCCGTGCTTTCCAACTCTTTCGGCTTCGGCGGACAGAATGCCAGCCTTGTCATGGCGCTCGAACCGGCTTAAGCGGTTCCCGACAATCCAACCGATAAGAAAAACGCCCCAGAGGCGAGAGGTTTTGCCATGCGCGCTTTGCAACTGATCGATGACCGCAAGCTTGAGATCACCGACCTGCCGGAACCGGACGCTCCCGGTGCGGGCGAAGTGACACTGCGCGTCAAGGCGGTTGCGCTGAACCATATCGATGTGTGGGGCTGGCGCGGCATGGCATTCGCCAAGCGCAAGATGCCGCTCGTCATCGGCGCGGAAGCCTCCGGCGTTGTCGAAGCGATCGGTCCCGGTGTCGCCAATGTTCTGCCCGGCCAGCTCGTGTCGATCTATGGCGCGCGGACCTGCGGCCTCTGCCGCCCGTGCCGCGAAGGCCGCGACAATCTCTGCGAACATGTCTCCGGCGTACACGGCTTCCATCTCGATGGCTTTGCGCAGGAGAAGGTGAACCTGCCTGCGCGGCTGCTCGTACCGGCTCCTCCCGGTGTCGATGCGATCGGGGCGGCGCTTGCGCCTGTCACTTTCGGCACGGTCGAGCACATGCTGTTCGACAACGCGAAGCTCGAGCCCGGCGAAACGATCCTTGTCCATGCCGGCGGCTCCGGCATCGGCACGGCTGCGATCCAGCTTGCCAAGAAGATCGGCTGCACAGTCATCACGACCGTCGGCTCCGACGACAAGATCGAGAAGGCGAAGGCGCTCGGCGCCGACCACGTCATCAATTACCGCACCGACCGTTTCGAAGGGGTGGTGCGCAAGCTCACCAAGAAGAAGGGCGTCGATGTCGTCTTCGAACATGTGGGCAAGGATACCTGGGCAGGCTCGATGCTTTGCATGAAGCGCGGAGGGCGTCTCGTCACCTGTGGCTCGACCTCGGGCGTTTCGACCGAGATGAACCTGATGATGCTCTTCCAGCAGCAGCTGAAGCTGCTCGGCTCCTTCGGCTGCCGCATGGAGAACATGGCCGATGCCATGCAGAAGATGGGCCGCGGCCTCGTTCATCCCGTCATCGATACGGAAGTCAGCTTCGACGATATCGACCGCGCCCTGGAGCGCATGGAAACCCGTCAGATCTTCGGCAAGATCATCCTGAAGATGGACTGACCGAGTGAAGCTCTTCGTCACCAGGATCGTTCTGGCGCTCAGGCGTTTCCAGCAATGGCTGGTGGCGCAGCTGATGTTCGGCTTCCTGAATTTCCTGAAGCTTTTTCCTGCCGATGGCGCGATGCTCTTTGCCGACTGGATGACCCGCCAGATTGGCAAGCGGCTGAACCGCCACAAGCTGATGCTCTACAATCTGCGCCGAGCCTTTCCGGAAAAGAGCGATGCGGAGCTTGAGGAAATCGCGCTCGAAAGCTGGGGCAATATGGGCCGGCTTGCGGCCGAATATGTCTTCCTCGACCAGCTCTTCGATTTCGATCCTGAAAGTGCCGAGCCGGGCAGAGTGGAAGTCTCTGGCATTCCGATTTTTCTGGAGCTGCGCGACAATCCGCGCCCCTTCATCGTCTTTACCGGCCATACCGGCAATTTCGAGCTGCTGCCGGTCGCGGGCAATGCCTTCGGTCTCAGCGTGACCGTGCTCTTCCGCCCGCCGAACAATCCCTATGTGGCGCAGAAGGTCTTCGATTTCCGCAGCGGCCGCATGGGCAAGCTGGTGCCTTCGCATGCCGGCTCTTCCTTTGCGCTCGCTCGTCAGCTGGAAGCAGGGCAGGGCGTTGGCGTCCTCGTCGACCAGAAATTCAGCCGCGGGTTGAAGACGACGTTCTTCGGCTTGGAAACCAAGACCAATCCGCTGCTGCCGAAGCTGGTGCGCCAGTTCAATTGCGAGGTCTATCCCGCCCGCTGCATCCGCCTGCCCGGCAATCGCTACCGCCTGGAGATCGAGCCGAAGATGGAGATGCCGCGCGACGAGAAGGGCAATCTGGATCTTCCCGCCACGGCACAGATGATGAACGACAAGGTGGAGAGCTGGGTGCGCGAATATCCGGCTCAGTGGCTGTGGTATCACGACCGCTGGGATATCAAGCGTTCCGTCAGTCTGTAAGATTCTGCCTGTAAGATTTTGCTCCTGATTTATAATCGGTGAAAAGCGACAGGTCCGGTTCGGTTGAAAATGAGCACGGTTCATGTTACGCGTCTCTACTAGGGCGCGCAAAGCACCTACCGCAGGGCGTAGTCTTTTATTAAGCATAGGCCTCGACCGGTTTCGGAACGTTTCTCAGGAAATGGATATTGGGGGTATCTTGCTTGAGCTGTTCAGGGCCTTTTCCTTGCGCTGCGCGCAGATAGAGGAAGCGATAAGGCTGGGGGATGATGGGCGCGTGGAGGCGCTCGACCGCGATATCCAGCCGCTGGTCGAGGCGATCCTCTCATGCAGGGCCTCCAGCCTCATCGAAGTCTATATGCAACTTCAGTTTGTAAGCTACCTCATCGCGCAGGATGCCGATGACGCGGCTTTCGTGACGCAATATTCCGCCGTGCTCTCCTATCTGCTCGACCGCTATTTCGGCGCCCATGCGCCGGACTGGCGCGTGCCGCTGCCGGTGGACGTGAAGCTCAGGCAACCGCCAGCCTATATTCCGGATACCGATAACGGTCAGTTCCTCAATGCGGCCATCCTGCAGACGCTGCCGGACCGCGTGGCGGTGCTGACGAAGGATTACCGCTATCTCTATTCCAATCCCGTCAATTGCGCCCACCTCGGCAAGAATGCCATGCAGCTCATCGGCCGCCATATCGTCGAGTTCATCGGCGAAGAGCGCTTTGCCAGCGAGGTGAAGGAAAAGCTCGACGCCTGCTTCGACGGCATGTCGGCGGATTACACCTACGCGCGGGATGAGCGGCACAATCGCTGCCGCATGGTGCCGCTCCATGACGCAGCGAAGAAGGTGATCGGGGCGCTCATCACCATCCAGAATCTCGGCACCACGGCAACGGCGGACGCCTGATTTCAGTCTTTGCTCCAGACGGCGAGTTCGTAGCCGTCCTTGTCGACAAAATGGAAGCGCCGGCCGCCGGGAAAGGCCGTGATCGGTTTAGCTATGGTGCCGCCGGCCTTTTCGACGCTGGCGAGCACGTCTTCCAGCTTCTCGGCATAGAGGATGACGAGCGGGCCGCCTGCGGCGCGCGCCGGACTGAGATTGGTGAAGCCGCCTTTCAGCCTTCCGTCGTCGAACTCGCAGTAGCTCTCCCCGTTATCGGTGAAGCGCCAGCCGAAGGCCGCGCCGTAGAAGGCTTTTGCCGCACCAATATCGGCGACGTTAAACTCCACATAGTCGATGCGGCGGTCATTTTGAGCGTCGTTGCTGGCCATCTTATTTCTCCATCATCGATTTCAGAGCCGCCAGATCCTTCTGGATATGGGCGGCATCGGCCGCGAATTGTTCGTCGGTCATGCCTGGCAGGCGCAGCAGCGTGAACATCACCTCGCACCCATCGCCATTCGGCACGATGCGCAGCGCGTTATAGACGCGCAGGCCGGATTCGATAGTGACGGTATGGTCGATGACGCCGAATTCGTTCGGCGGCACGAAGCTTACCCGGACGCTGCCGAGCGGGCCGTGGGCGATCCAGTCCTCGCCATCGGGTTCCAGGCCGCTCGCAAGGCCCGAGGCCCAGAGCGGCATGTTCTCCGGCCGGCCGGCGAAATCATAGACATCGCGCCAGTCTCTTTTGATCGTGATGTGGACGATGCGGGCGGGCATTGTGTTCATCGGTCTGTCCTTTGCTTTGCGTCAGACTAGCAGGCCGGCACGGGCCGTCTTGAACAAAACGGTCAGCGGGTCGTCAATTGAGCGAGCATGGCGGATGGCGTCAGTGTCGTCAGGTCGCCGATTTCGCGGGTCATATGGGCCTGGTCGGAAAAACCGGCTTCGAGGGCGAGAGCGGCAAGGGACAGGGTCCCACTTGCGCGGCACAAGGCCATGAAACGCTGCAGCCGGCGGATGCGTTCCAGCGTCTTGATGCCGTAGCCGAAATGGTGGTGGGCGCGGCGGCGCAATTGCCGTTCGCCGATATCGAGCCTCTGCTGCAGGTCACCGATACGGCCCGATCCATCGTCAGCAGCGGCAAAGATCAGGCGAGCCTCGGGGTCCGGCTCCGCTTCTTCCCTTGCCAGTTCACTCAACAGGGTGGCGAAGAGCGAGAGGGCGGCAGGCTCATCCGGACAGTCGGACAGGCGCGGTTCGAGGGCGGCAGCCTTCTCAGGCGCGATATCGCTCAGGGGAATGGAGAGGCCGGTGATCTCTGACAGAGGCAGCTTCAGCCAGGCGGCGCCGGCGCCCGGTGCAAAACGCGCGCCGATAATGTGCATGCCAGGCGTCATCGGAGGGAAGGCGGCAGTGCGGTCCGGCCCGACAACGAAGAGGCGGCCATCTGCGAAAAGCAGGTCGCAATAGCCATCAGGTACGATGGCGACCGGGCTTGCGGTTCGAATGTCATGCGACCAGAGGCAGTGGAAATGCGGGGCGAGTACCAGCGAGGGCGCGTATTCACGGTAGCGCCCGGCTCTCTTTGCGAGCAGCGGCCTGATATCGCTTTGCCTTGCTGCAGCAGCAGTCATTCCGGCCTCCCAAACACATGCATATGGTGCTCCCCTGGCCATTCGAAAAGCCTGTTCCGACAGCCTTTTTTCGACCCGAATCGCGGTCTTCGACCTTGCCGTTTGGCCGAGAGAGTGCCACAACATCGCACCATTTCACTCATCGGAGGTTTGTCGTGGAAAAGGCAGAAATCGGACTGATCGGCCTCGCCGTCATGGGTTCCAACCTGGCTCTCAACATTGCGGAAAAGGGCAACAAGATCGCGGTTTTCAACCGCACGCCTGAAAAAACGGATGAATTCTACGAGAGCGCCGGCGATCTGAAGAAGCAGATCATTCCCTGCAAGACGATCGAGGAGTTCGTCGAGGCGATCCGCCCGCCGCGTCCGATCATCATCATGATCAAGGCAGGCGATGCCGTGGATCAGCAGATGGAGGCCCTGCGCCCGCATCTGCAGAAGAACGACATCATGATCGATGCCGGCAACGCCAACTTCCGCGACACGGTCGCCCGCTTCGATCGCCTCAAGGATACTGGCCTGACCTTCATCGGCATGGGCGTTTCGGGCGGTGAGGAAGGTGCCCGCCACGGCCCGTCGATCATGGTCGGCGGCACGGAAGATTCGTGGAAGCGCGTCGAGAAGGTTCTGACCTCGATTGCCGCCAAGTATGATGGCGACCCCTGCGTCGCCTGGCTCGGCAATGACGGCGCCGGCCATTTCGTTAAGACGATCCATAACGGCATCGAATATGCCGACATGCAGATGATCGCCGAAATCTACGGCATCCTGCGCGACGGCCTCGGCAAGAGCGCTGCGGAAATCTCCAGCATTTTCGGCGAGTGGAACAAGGGCCGCCTGAACTCCTACCTGATCGAAATCTCCGAGAAGGTTCTGGCTGCCACCGACCCGATCTCCAAGACGCCGATGGTCGACATGATCCTCGACAAGGCCGGCCAGAAGGGCACCGGCAAGTGGTCGGCGATCGAAGCGCAGAACATGGGCATTCCGGCAACCGGCATCGAAGCCGCCGTCGCTGCCCGCAGCCTGTCGTCGATGAAGGAACAGCGCGTCGCTGCCGAAAAGATCTTCGGTGATCTCGGTGCGGCCTTCCCGATCGCCTACGGCCCTGAGTTCAACAAGGATCTGGAACTGGCGCTGTTTGCCGGCAAGATCGGCGCTTATGCGCAGGGCTTTGCCGTCATGGCGGAAGCCTCCAAGGAGTTCAACTGGTCGCTGCCGATGCCGACGATCGCCCGTATCTGGCGCGCCGGCTGCATCATCCGCTCGCAGTTCCTCGACGAGATCACCAAGGCCTTCACCGATGCGCCTGATGCTGCAAACCTCATCGTCACGCCGGCTTTCTCGGCCATGGTCAAGGAATCGATCCCGGCACTGCGCCGCGTCGTGACCGCAGCCCTTGCCGCCGGCCTGCCGGTTCCGGCGCTGACCTCGGCGCTCAGCTATTTCGATGCCTATCGCCAGGGCCGCGGCACTGCCAACCTGATCCAGGCGCAGCGCGACTTCTTCGGCGCCCACGGCTTCGACCGCCTCGACGGCAAGGACTTCCACCATGGCCCCTGGGGCAGCGGTGCATCGACCTTCTAAGATCGGCGAGAATAGAGTTGAAAAGCCCGGCCATTGCGCCGGGCTTTTTGCTATAAGGCCGATGGCGGACGGGAGGTTTTCGACATGCTTCACCATGCATCCTTCGGAGTTGGCAATATCGAGAGAGCCGCGCGGTTTTACGATGCTGCGCTCGGCGCGCTCGGCTATATCAGGGTCTGGGAGGACCTGCGTCCCGGCGAGGTCGGGCAGGCTGTCGGTTATGGCGTGCCCGGTGGTGGCGACAAGCTGGCGCTCAAATCGGTGGAAGCGGGGCAGGGCGCGCCAGGTGCCGGTTTCCATCTCGCCTTTGCTGCACCCGACCGGCAGTCGGTCATCGCCTTTTATGCGGCAGCCCTTGCCAATGGCGGCGTGGATAATGGCGGGCCGGGGCTTCGGCAGCATTATGGGCCGAATTACTTTGCGGCCTTCGTGATCGATCCCGACGGGTATCGTGTGGAGGCGGTTTTCAATCAGGCGGAGTGACGGTTGGTCGGCTGAGAGGTACCACTGTGTTATCCGTGACCTCGCGCTGCAAGTGTGTACGCAATCGCCCTAATTGCTGCCGATTCGAATTGGCACTAATATTAGGTGTTAGAACTATTAGCAGTGCGTACAGGCTTTAGCAGCAATGTCATAAGGCGCTGGTCTCACCATCAGACGCTTGCACATAGTCCTTATCAGGTAATCCTCTTGTTCAGGCGGGGAACTGCTCAAGAATCGGCTGTTGTTCCCGACGTTTGACTGGTTCCATGAAGGACTAACTGCGTGGCGTTGCGTTGTTCCTTTGAACCGAGAGGGAGACACGGAATGTCGGACAGGAAAGGCTCTGACCCAAACGAGATGCCGCCGAGCGCGCAGGATCTGCGCGATCTTCAGGAGGCGATGAAGCAGAAGGCGACGCGAGCGACGGAGGCGAAGGAGAAAAGTCATTTCGACCTCGTCAATGATTTTATGTTCAAGCATGTCACCGAAAACGAAATCCAGATCGTGCGGCGACTGGTGGATAATGCCCTGAGGGACGGAAAGACGGAAGCGCTGGTCTATCAGTTCTCGTCCGACTACTGCACCGATAGCGGCCGCGCCATCAATAACGGCGCCGATAACTGGCCGGAAACGCTGCAGGGAAAAGCCAAGGAATTCTACGAGCGCTACGAGAAATATGGGCGCCCGCTGGGCTACAAGCTGAAAGCCGTCGTCGTCAATTTTCCGAGCGGTATGCCGGGCGATGTCGGCTTCTTTCTCAATTGGGAATCCGAAAAGCCCAAGCAGTAAACAGACGGGCCATCTACAGCCTCGTCGTGCCGAGAGCATAGTTCACCAGCCGTTTCCTGGGCTCCGTGCTCCCGGCATATGACCTTGCCTTTCCGGTGCTTTGACACGCCCCCGATCGCCGCTTGCGAGCCGTCGACGCGGGGAGCAGATGGCAAGCATTCACGTGCCGATTTCGAGGGGCTGAGCGCACAGACCGTCCAATGAGCCTCATTGGGAAAGACGTGCGACGAGCTCTTCCTTTTTCTTGAAAGCGTCGGGGATGCTGCCGTTTGCAAGCGAGGCATTGCAGTCATCCAGCGCCTTCTGCAGTTCGCCGAGTTCCATATAGGCATAGCAGCGATTGTTATAGCTTACTGCGACAGTGTCCTTGGCAGTGACGGCGGTATCGTAGAGGTAGGGATACCTGTTGAGAAGGTCGAGTGCGCCTTTGTTGTCCTTTCGGTTGAAGTAGATCATTGAAAGCTCGATCGCTGCCTGCGCGCGCCTGTCGTCTTGCGAGTTCGCAACTTCGGTCAGGTCGTCTATGGCCTTCTGGTCGTTCTTCATCGCCTGATACACGAGCCCGCGCCAGTAGCGCGCCTCGATACCACTTTCGGGATCAGCGGTAATCTGCGAGCACTCGTCGAGCGCGGCATCATATTGCTTGAGCTGATAGTTGCCGAAGCAGAGGTAGATCCGGTTATAGGCCTTGCCGTCGAGTGCCAGCGCCGCCTTTGCCGCATCGACCATCTCGGACGGCTGGTGGTATTTCGAATACATCCCGGCGAGCGTTTCATAGATATCGGCGACGGCCATGTCCTTCTCTTCCGGTGTCGGGAATGAAGCGGCCCCTATATGCGACAGGGCTTCCTTGTATTTGGTGACGGCATTGTCGTAGAAGCCTTTGTAGTACCAGGATCTCGCGACAAGCTTGTCGATGAGAAAATTGTGATTTCCGTCGCCCGACTGCACGAGGCGCGGATCAGCGCCATAGCTATCGGCCGCAATCTGCAGCAAGCGACCGGAGTAGGGCTCTCCGCCCGATTGTGAGATCATATCGGACAGGATGTCACCGACAGCCGCGTTGGTTTCATACTGGTTCATCTGGCCGAACTGCTGCAGAGCCTTTGCCGCGTAGGCCTCCAAGCCGGGCCGAAGGGTTTGCTTCATGAAATCCTGAAAGCAGGAAACATAGGCGTCTCCCCGTTTGCCGTAACAAGTCGTTCCTGCCGTTTCGAACAGATATCGGTACAGCTGCAGGGGCAGCAATTTCAGCGGCGAACCTTCCGATGCGTTTGCACCATAGCGATCGACGAAGGCGTACATCATGTCGATGTCGCCACCCCATTTGGGCTGCAGGGTCGACAAGACGATCTGATATAGCGGCATGTAGTGCGGATAGACCGCTATCGCCTGGTCGAGCGCGTCGCTCAACTGCGATGTCACGCCATAACCGCGCAGCATGTTCACCTGCAAATACAGGCCGTAGGCCGAGGTCGGGTCGAGCTTCAGAACCTGGCTGACATCGGCGGCGCCCTTTTGCAGGATGCTAGCAAAGGCGGCCTGTGACTGCTTGTCGGTTTCCGTGCTGAACCTGTGGCCGCGCTTATACCATGCGAGATCGTAGTAATATTGTGCGCGCACAAGGCGTGGAAGCGGAGCCAGTGGAGCGTGATCCACCCAGGCCGAAAGGTCGCGTTCGAAGGATGGGTCACTTAGGTCGGAAACGGCTTTGACGAAGTCGTCGAAAGGATAGAACGTCCATATCTTGGCGCGGCTTGCCGCAAGCGTGTCGCTTGAAATCCTGGTTGCGGTGGCAAAATCACCCTGCTTGATGGCATCCTGCACAAGTTTGGCGCGGATGAAGGGTAGCTTGTCCCGTCGACCATCCGGACGTGCGGCGCTGGCCTGCGCATCCTGACTGCTGTCGGCAACACCGCGCAAGGACCAGTCCGATACTTCCAGCTTCGACAAGGCAGCAGAAGGCATGAACCGCTCTCCCACCCATATGCCGGTCATCAGGATGCTCACACCGGCGACGGCCAGCAGGAAAAGCATCAATGGATTTCGTCCTGCGTTGATCGGCGCCATGTCGTCCAGCTCAAGGGAATATGTGCCCGACGAACTTATTGGAGCGCCGAAATCGGAATATTCCGCAAGCGTACGTTGTATCAAGAGGGGCATTGCTGCAAGGGTCGGGCAGGGTTCCTGCTGCTATTGTTGCCGGTTAAGCAAACAGTTCGTTTACATCGGCTTGTCGTGAGTCGAAGATCACGAGGCCGGTCAGCGAGTAGCGCTTGGCCGGGAGGGTGGAAGCAGAATGGTTACACGGTACTTTCCAATAGAGATCGACCCCAAATATCCATGCACGGGGATGACGCTTTACGACCTCCGGCACAGCTATGTGGATGGACGTGAAGACGACGGTTGTCCTCTGACGGCCTATTTCTCACTGCCAGGGCTGGACGAGACGCTCTTGAAGATCCACTTTTCTCACGTGGATATCGTCCGGGTGCTACCGCCCGTGCGGCCATTCCGGCTTGCTGATACTCTGCAACAGTTCCGCATCCACGCCATCGATCCGCGCGATCACCTGCTTGGCCATCTCGCGGCCGGCGTGGCGGACGTCTTCGTAGGCGGTGATGATCTCGGGGCGGATCCAGTTGAGGATCGGGGCGGATTGCTTGGAGACGAGGTCGACGTCGTGGCCGAGGCGTTTGCCGGCGGCTTCGATGCCGGCGTTGACGGCGATGGTGGCGCTGCCGGCTGACGAGACGATGCCATCGGGTGCGCCGGGGGAGCGCATCAGCTGCTCCACGGCGTCGCGGATTTCGGCGAGCGGGGCGTCGATATTGGCGCGTAGCGGCACTTCCTCGGCGCCATAATCGTGCAGGCCGGTCTGAAAGCCGATGCGGGTATGGGTGTAATAGGTGAGCTTGCTCGGCGGCTGCAGCAGGGCAATGCGCTTGCGGCCGCGGTTGACGAGCTTCTGCACGGCCTGATGGGCGTAAGCCTCGTTGTCGAAATCGTGGTAGGGGTGCACGAGGCCGGCATCGGTGCGGCCGTGGGCGGTAAAGGGCATGCCGCTTTCGGCGAGCAGGCGCACGCGCGGATCGTCAGGCTCGACGCGCGAGATGATGACACCGTCTGCGGAGCCTGTGTCGAGGATATAGCGCACCGGCAGCATGGGGTCCTTGCTGTGCGAATGCGGGGTGACGACGATGTGGTAGGGCGTGCCGGTCAGCACTTCGGAAATGCCGAAGACCATCTGGCTGGAAAAGCCCATGATCTCCTCATCGATGCTGAGGACGAGGGCAATTACGTTGGTCTTGCCTGTTCTCAGGCGCACACCGGCCCGGTTCGGCTGATAGCCGAGCTGGCGGGCGACCATACGCACCCGTTCCTTGGTTTCAGCGCCAATATCCGGTGCATCTTTCAGTGCCCGCGATACGGTCGTAACGCCAAGGCCCGTCATGAAGGCGATCGTCTTCAATGTCGGGCGCTCGCGCGGAACGGAACCGGATGCCGCTCCGCCGAAATTTCCGTTGTTTTCCATCCCTTTAGGCCCGCCTCACGCGATTTGCTTCGCCTTATAGAGACTTTTTGCTGCGCTGTAAGTACGCCGGCGCTGAAAAAGCTCTCCTCCCTGAGCGAGACAATCTGTAACGATACAGTAGAAATGTCGAGCCTTTTTTCTGATCAACGTTGCATAGTGGTGCTCTCTGGTTGAATCGCATGTCCGGCGCGCGATTTTTTGCACCCGCGAAATGCTGAAAGGCCGGAATTGTCAGATTAATCAAAAATTAAATAGTAAAATCATTATTTTAGCGTAATTCCGCAATTGCGAAATCGCTTGCTTACGCTTTTCTTATTGAGCAAAGGCGGAACTGGCGATTGCCCTCATAGGCTGTAATACCGCCTTTCGCAGAAAATTTTGCGAGCGGGCGGTTGCGCGGATAAATCGATTGCTCTAAGTTTTTCCGGCAACGTTTCAGTGAGGGAGGAGAACTCATGAAAATCCGTATGATGGCGGCTGTGCTTGCCGCTTCCGTAGCCATTCCGTTTGGTGCCGCCAAGGCAACCGATCTCGAAGTCACCCATTGGTGGACCTCGGGTGGTGAAGCCGCCGCTGTGGCTGAGCTGGCAAAGGCATTCGATGCCACTGGCAACCACTGGGTGGACGGCGCAATCGCCGGTTCTGGTAGCACCGCGCGCCCGATCATGATCAGCCGCATCACCGGTGGTGACCCGATGGGTGCGACCCAGTTCAACCACGGCCGTCAGGCCGAGGAACTCGTCCAGGCCGGCCTCATGAAGGATCTGACCGATGTGGCGACCGCAGGCAAATGGAAGGATATCATCCGTCCGTCGACCCTGCTCGATTCCTGCACGATCGACGGCAAGATCTATTGCGCCCCCGTCAACATCCACTCCTGGCAGTGGCTGTGGCTGTCGAATGCCGCCTTCCAGAAGGCCGGCGTTTCGGTTCCGAAGAACTGGGATGAATTCGTCGCTGCCGCTCCGGCCCTGGAAAAGGCCGGGATCGTTCCTCTTGCAGTCGGCGGCCAGGGCTGGCAGGCAAGCGGCGCCTTCAACGTTTTGATGATCGCCATCGGCGGCAAGGACAACTACCTGAAGGTCTTCAAAGACAAGGATGCCAAAGTGGCAGCCGGCCCCGAGATTGCCAAGGTCTTCAAGGCTGCCGACGATGCACGCCGCATGTCCAAGGGCAGCAACGTGCAGGACTGGAACCAGGCCACCAACCTCGTCATCACCGGCAAGGCCGGCGGCCAGATCATGGGTGACTGGGCGCAGGGCGAATTCCAGGTCGCCAAGCAGGTTGCCGGCAAGGACTATACCTGCCTTCCGGGCCTCGGCGTGAACGAGATCATCTCGACCAGCGGTGACGCCTTCTACTTCCCGCTCCAGAAGGATGCCGAGAAGGCGAAGGCTCAGGACGTGCTTGCCGCCACACTTCTCGACCCCAAGACCCAGGTTGCCTTCAATCTGAAGAAGGGCTCGCTGCCGGTTCGCGGCGACGTCGATATCTCGGCCGCAAACGACTGCATGAAGAAGGGTCTCGATATCCTCTCCAAGGGCAATATCGTTACCAGCTCTGATCAGCTCGTTTCGCCCGATACGACAAAGCAGATCGAAGACCTCTTCGCCGAGTTCTTCGCCAATAACACGATGACGCCCGACGCAGCGCAGAAGCGCTTCGCCGACATCATCGCCGCCGCCGACTGATCCTCGGTCCTCAAGCCCATCAGGTCCGGTCCTGCATGTTGCAGGGCCGGATCGCGCCGCCCGGATCTCTGATCCTTCCGGCGACGGCACGCCACACCCGGCTGCGATCGCGCCAAGACCGCATGGCGGTTGCGACAGGGGCGGGAAGGGTGGCCGTCTTCGGATGGAGCCGCGATCACCGAAGCGACTGTGCTTCAGGAGGAAGCTCAATGACAGGTCAAGCGAAAGCCGGCCGACCGTTTAAACTATTTCGCAATCTGAATTCCAAGATTGCCTCCATTCCCATGATCCTCACCTCCATGGTCATCTTTCTCGGTGGCACGATCTGGACGGTGGTTTATTCCTTCACCAATTCCAAGCTTCTGCCGCGATTGAACTTCGTGGGCATCGAGCAATATCAGCGTCTCTGGGCCGCTCCGCGCTGGGTCGTGTCCATCGAGAACCTGGCGATCTACGGCATTCTGTCGCTGATCTTCAGTCTGGTCATCGGTTTTATGCTGGCGGCTCTCATGGATCAGAAGATCCGTTTCGAGAACACGTTCCGCACGATCTTCCTCTATCCCTTTGCGCTGTCCTTCATCGTCACCGGTCTCGTGTGGCAGTGGATCCTGAACCCGGAATTCGGCGTACAGGCGGTCGTGCGGTCACTGGGGTGGACGAGCTTCAGTTTCGACCCGCTCTATACGTCGGAAATCGTCATCTACGGGGTGCTGATCGCCGCCCTCTGGCAGGGCACCGGCCTCGTGATGTGCCTGATGCTCGCAGGGCTTCGCGGCATCGACGAAGATATCTGGAAGGCTTCCCGCGTCGATGGCATTCCCATGTGGCGGACCTATCTCTTCGTCATCATTCCGATGATGCGGCCGGTCTTCATCACCACGCTCGTCATCATCGCCAGCGGCATCGTCAAGGTCTACGACCTCGTCGTCGCCCAGACCAGCGGCGGTCCGGGCATCTCGTCGGAAGTGCCGGCGAAATACGTCTACGACTACATGTTCCAGGCACAGAATCTCGGTCAGGGCTTCGCAGCTTCGACCATGATGCTGCTGACAGTGGCGATCATCGTCATTCCCTGGGCATATCTGGAATTTGGCGGAGGGCGCAAACGTGGCTGACAATATCGCTCTCAAGGCCGTCAACGGCGGCGACACTCCCTTCGAGAAGAAGTCGGTTTCCGGTCCGGCCGGGCCAAAGCCGCGGCCGGTGGTTTCGGCCCGCAACATCATCGTCTACGGCTCGCTTTTTGTGGCCGCCGTCTATTACATGATCCCGCTCTACGTGATGGTCGTGACCTCGCTCAAGGGGATGCCGGAGATCCGGCTCGGCAACATTTTCGCGCCGCCGATGGAAATCACCTTCGAACCCTGGGTCAAGGCCTGGGCGACGGCCTGCACCGGCCTCAACTGCGACGGTCTTTCGCGCGGTTTCTGGAACTCGGTACGCATCACCGTTCCCTCGGTCATCGTTTCGATCGCGATCGCCTCGGTCAATGGTTATGCGCTGGCGAACTGGCGCTTCAAGGGATCGGAATTCTTCTTCTCGGTCCTCATCATCGGCGCCTTCATTCCCTATCAGGTAATGATCTATCCGATCGTCATCATCCTGCGCGAAATCGGCATCTACGGGTCGCTCACCGGCCTCGTCATCGTGCATTCGATCTTCGGCATGCCGATCCTGACGCTGCTCTTCCGCAACTACTTCGTGTCTCTGCCTGAGGAACTCTTCAAGGCGGCGCGTGTCGACGGGGCGGGCTTCTGGCAGATCTTCCTGAAGATCATGCTGCCGATGTCGCTGCCGATCTTCGTCGTCGCGATGATCCTGCAGGTGACCGGCATCTGGAACGACTTCCTGTTCGGCGTGGTCTTCACCCGGCCGGATACCTATCCGATGACCGTGCAGCTCAACAACATCGTCAATTCCGTCCAGGGCGTGAAGGAATACAACGTCAACATGGCGGCAACGATCCTCACGGGACTCGTGCCGCTCATCGTCTACTTCGTGTCGGGGCGGCTTTTCGTCCGCGGCATCGCCGCCGGCGCAGTGAAGGGTTGATCTCATGAATATGAATGCAAGCGTTTCCATCAAGGATCTGTCGCTGAATTTTGGCGCGGTCAGCGTGCTGAAGGATCTCAACCTTGATATCGAAGACGGCGAATTCCTGGTGCTGCTCGGCTCGTCCGGCTGCGGCAAGTCGACCTTGCTGAACTGCATCGCCGGCCTGCTCGACGCTTCGGAAGGGCAGATCTTCATCAAGGGCAAGAACGTCACCTGGGAAGAGCCGAAGGACCGCGGTATCGGCATGGTCTTCCAGTCCTATGCACTTTATCCGCAGATGACGGTTGAAAAGAACCTCTCCTTCGGCCTTCGCGTCGCCAAGGTGCCGCAGGTCGAGATCGACAAGCGTGTGGCACGTGCCTCCGAGATCCTGCAGATCCAGCCGTTGTTGAAGCGCAAGCCCGCCGAGCTTTCCGGTGGTCAGCGCCAGCGTGTGGCGATCGGCCGTGCTCTGGTGCGCGATGTCGATGTCTTCCTCTTCGACGAGCCGCTGTCGAACCTCGATGCGAAGTTGCGCTCGGAACTGCGCGTCGAAATCAAGCGTCTGCACCAGTCGCTCAAGAACACGATGATCTACGTCACGCATGACCAGATCGAGGCACTGACGCTGGCTGACCGTATCGCCATCATGAAGAGCGGCATCATCCAGCAGCTCGACGATCCGACGACGATCTACAACAAGCCGCGCAATCTCTTCGTCGCCGGCTTCATCGGCTCACCGTCGATGAACTTCCTGCACGGCGAACTGATCAAATCGGGTGACGGCATCGCTTTTACCGCCAATGGCGTCAATTTCTCGCTCGCCGCCTATGACGGCTACGATAAGCTGCAGCCCGGCCGAAAGGTGGTGCTCGGCGTTCGCCCCGAACACATCAAGGTCAACGAGAATACCGGTGGCGAAGAGCATGACGCCACCGTCGACATCGAGGAACCGATGGGCGCGGACAATCTTCTGTGGCTGAAACATGCGGGTCACACGATGTCGGTACGCATCAACGGTGCGCGCCGCTTCAATGTCGGAGCCAAGGTGAAGCTCAGCTTCGACATGTCGCTCGCCTCGGTCTTCGACGCCGAAAGCGAACTGCGCCTCTAGAAAGTTCTGCGGGCGGCGCCGGAAACAGTGCCGCCCGATCCTCCAATCGGCCGTCAGGCCAGCCAAAATTCGGCCGCAGTCCGGCTTGTCCGGCACTCCCAGGAGCGGCCCGATCAGGATAAGACTATGACATCCTTGCCGAAGAACGGTTTCAACATCGAACTTTCGGGCTCGTGGCAGCTTGCCTCCGCCGATGGCGAGATTCGCAGCGTCATCACGCTGCCGGGCGACGTGCACACCGCGCTTCACCGCGCGGGACTGATCCCGGATCCCTATTTCGGTCGTAACGAGGAAAAGGTGCAGTGGGTCGCCCAGCGCGAATGGGTGGTCGAGCGCAGCTTCACGCTTCCTGATGCCGAGGGCGACTGGTGTCTCGACATCGACTACCTCGACACGGTCGCCAGCGTTCACGTCAACGGCTTCCTGGCGCTCGAAGCCGATAACAGCTTCCGCCGCTACAGGCCGGATGTTTCGAGCATGCTGAAGAAGGGCGAGAACACGATCCGCATCGTCTTTGCCTCAAGTATTGCCACCGGTGCCGAACGGCAGAAGAAGCAGCCCTTCTACATTCCCTATAGCACCGGCAACTCGCCGATCCCTGACGGCAACATGCTGCGCAAGCCGCAATGCCATTTCGGCTGGGACTGGAATATCGCCATTGCCCCTCTCGGCCTCTACGGCACGATCGCGCTGAAGAAGCTGGAGACGGCGCGCATCGAGCATGTGCTGACACGCCAGACGCATAATGCCGATGGCTCGGTGGAACTGCAGGTGACGGCGACGCTCTACGCCAAGAATGCCGGCATCGCCCAGCTCTATTTCGATCTCGATGGCGAGCGTGTGCGGCTCGATGTTGGCGTCAACCCCGGCGAGGCTGACATCAACCACGTCTTCCAGATCGACAATCCGCGTCTCTGGTGGCCATCCGGCAGCGGCGAGCAGGCGCTTTATACGCTCACCGTCGAGCTTGACTCCGACAGCGTGACGAAGCGGATCGGCCTGCGCACCATCGAGCTGATCACCACGCCCGATGCTGCCGGCAGCCGTTTCGCCTTCAAGGTCAATGGTCACGAAATCTTCTGCCGCGGCGCCAACTGGATCCCGGCCGATGCGCTGTTCTCGCTCTCGTCGCAGGAGAAGACCGAGGACCTGCTGCAATCGGCCAAGGCCGCCAACATGAACATGATCCGTGTGTGGGGCGGCGGCTTCTACGAGCACGACTGGTTCTACGATATCTGCGATCGCCTTGGCCTGATGGTCTGGCAGGACTTCATGTTCGCCTGCAACCTTTATCCCTCGACCGAAGACTTCCTCGAGAATGTCGCCGTCGAGGTGGATTACCAGGTTCGCCGGCTGTCCTCGCATGCCTCGATCGCGCTCTGGTGCGGCGATAACGAGCTCGTCGGCGCGCTCACCTGGTTTGAGGAGTCCCGTAGGGATCGTGACCGCTATCTCGTTTCCTACGACCGCCTGAACCGCACCATCGAACAGTCTGTGAAGAAGGCGATGCCTGGCGCCCTGTGGTGGCCGTCGAGCCCGGCTTCCGGTTATCTCGATTTCGGCGATGCCTGGCATGCCGACGGTTCCGGCGACATGCATTACTGGTCGGTCTGGCACGAGAACAAGTCGTTCGACAATTACCGCTCGGTGCGGCCACGCTTCTGCTCGGAATTCGGCTTCCAGTCCTATACGTCGCTGCCCGTCATCAAGACCTACGCCGACCCCAAGGACATGAACGTGGCATCGCCCGTCATGGAGCTGCACCAGAAGAATGCCGGCGGCAACGAGCGCATTGCCGGCACGATGTTCCGCTACTTCCGCTTCCCGAAGGATTTCCCGAATTTTGTCTATCTCAGCCAAATCCAGCAGGGTCTGGCGATCAAGACGGCGGTGGAATATTGGCGTTCGCTGAAGCCCCATTGCATGGGCACGATCTACTGGCAGCTCAACGACACCTGGCCGGTGGCCTCCTGGTCGAGCCTAGACTACGGTGGCCGCTGGAAGGCAATGCACTATCTCGTCAAGCGCTTCTTCCAGCCGGTGGCGGTTGCCGCCATTCCGTCCGACGACGGCAAGTCGATCCGCTTCTCGCTGGTCAATGATACGCTTGCCGAGGTCAGCGTCGATCTCGCCATCTCCATCCTGACGATGAAGGGCGAACGCAAGCACCTGAAGAACGTGCAGGCCATGTGCGCGCCGGATGCGGCCTGCACTGCGGCGACGCTCGACATGTCCGAGATACCCCCCGGTACGCTGCTTGCCTGGCACTTCACGGCCTCGAACGGCATGGGCGGCGAGGGGCATTTCGTCAACGGCACCTACAAGGCGCTGGAACTGGAACCGGCGGGCCTTTCCGTCATCCGCGAATTCGTCGAGGAGAACGGCTCGATCGATATCGACGTCACCGCCGAGGGATTGGCGCTCTTCGTGATGATCGAGACGGACGTGGACGGCAAATATTCCGACAATGCCTTCGACCTTGCAGCTGGCGAAAGCCGCCGCATCACCTTTACGCCGGCAAAACCGCTCGAAGAGGGCAAGCTGCCGGAATTCCGCTTCTACGACCTGCATTCCTGCCAGTCGACAGATTGATCTTACGTGAGAACGGGCACGAGGCCCGAGGAGGATGACATGACCAAGCTCAGCTATCAGCTTTATAGCGCCCGCAATTTCCCGCCGCTGTCGGCGATCTTTGAAAAGCTCGGCAAGGCCGGCTACGGCGAAGTCGAAGGCTTCGGCGGCATTTATGCCGAACTCGACGAGGCCGGTCTGAAGAACCTGCGCGCCGATCTCGACAAGAACGGCCTCGTGATGGCGACCGGCCATTTCAGCCCCGATTTCCTCGACGGCAATGTCGAGAAGTCGCTGCAGATCGCCAAGATCCTCGGCATGGATTCCATCTATGCGCCGCACCTGATGCCCGACCAGCGCCCGACGGATGCTGCCGGCTGGCTCGCCTTCGGCAAGCGCCTGCAGGAAATGAGCAAGCCCTACAAGGATGCGGGCTATGAATTCGGCTGGCACAATCACGACTTCGAATTCGTGAAGCTTTCTGACGGCTCGCTGCCGATCGAGCGCATCTTCGAAGGCGCGCCAGGCATCACCTGGGAAGCGGATATCGCCTGGGTTGTTCGCGGCGGTGCGGATCCCTATGCCTGGGTCGAGAAGCTTGGCTCCCGTATCAGCGCTGTCCACGTCAAGGACATCGCACCGGCTGGCGAAGCCAGTGACGAAGGCGGCTGGGCCGATGTCGGCCACGGCACGATCGGCTGGGCGAAGCTGCTTCCGGTCGTCAAGGCCAAGACCAAGGCCAAGCATTTCGTCGTCGAGCATGACAATCCCAATGATATCGACCGCAACATCACGCGCTCGATCGCTTCCTTCAAGAGCTACTGAGGCAGACCATGACCAAGGAACTTGGCGTCGGCATCATCGGATGCGGCAATATCTCCACCACTTACTTTTCGCTGGCACCGCTCTTCAAGGGGCTGAAGGTGCTCGCCTGCGCCGATATCAATGTGCAGGCCGCAAAGCATCGCGCCGAGGAATATGGCGTGATCGCGCAGACGATCGAAGAGCTTCTCGCCAATGACGAGATCGACGTCGTCGTCAACCTGACGATCCCGGATGCGCATTATCCGGTGTCGAAGGCCGCACTCGAAGCCGGCAAGCATGTCTATTCGGAAAAGCCGCTGGTTCTCTCGCTGGAGCAGGGCGAAGAGCTTCGCCGCATCGCCAAGGAGAAGGGGCTTTCGGTCGGCTGCGCCCCGGATACTTTCCTCGGCGGCGCGCATCAGCTTGCCCGCAAGTTCGTCGATGACGGCGGTATCGGCCGCATCACGTCCGGAGCCTGCTACGTCATGGGCCCGGGCATGGAAATGTGGCACCCGAACCCGGACTTCTTCTTCCTGCCGGGCGGCGGCCCGATCCTCGACATGGGTCCGTATTACATCGCCAACCTGATCAACCTGATCGGACCGGTGAAGCGTGTCGCCGGCCTGACCTCGATGGCGTCGGAGACCCGCACCATCACCAGCCAGCCGCGCAACGGCGAGACCATCCCGGTCAAGACGCCGACGACGATCCAGGCGCTGCTCGAATTCGTCTCGGGCGCCACCGTGACGCTGACGGCGAGCTGGGATGTCTGGTCGCACCGCCATGCCAATATGGAGCTCTACGGCACGGACGGATCGCTCTACGTGCCGGATCCGAACTTCTTTGGCGGTGTCGTCGAGGCAAGCGGCCGCGACAAGGACATCAAGGCACTCGGCGCCTGGGATCACCCGTTCGGCAAGTTCAACCAGGAAAGCCCGAACGGCCCGCGCGCCAACTACCGCACCGCCGGCCTTGCCGACATGGCCATGGCGCTGATCGAGGGCCGCGATGCACGCTGCTCGCTCGACCGCACCCTGCACGGCGTCGACATCATGACCTCGATCCTGAAGTCGGGTGCGGAAGGCCGGTTCGTGGAGCTCAAGACGACCTGCACACAGCCGGCGGCTCTCGGCATCGAAGAGGCGCAGGCGCTGTTGAAGTAAGGTGAGGGCTGCGCCGTGCGCTTGTCGCGCGGTGCGCTCGGACAATAATCTCGTCATGTCAGGGCCAAGCCCTGACATGACGGTGTCGGCTGATAGGGCTTGCCATCAGGCAGCGTCAGTGAGTGAAGCTGTCGAGAACACGCGCCACGCGCTTGCCGTATCGGCGTGCTTAATCCAATAGTGCCGTCGCGCTTTGCCTGACATGAGGGCGGCGACGTTTTTAGCTTTCGATTGCCGCTCGGTGCGGGATACGAAAGAGAAGCACTTTTACAGGTTGAGGAGACCTCAGATGAGCTGGCAACCGGCCGAAGACCGATATTCGAAGATGAAGTATAACCGCACGGGCCGTTCCGGCCTGAAGCTCCCGGCCGTTTCCCTCGGCCTCTGGCACAATTTCGGCGATGACACCCCGCATGACCGCAAGGTCGATATGTGCCGCACGGCCTTCGATCTCGGCATCACCCATTTCGACCTCGCCAATAATTACGGCCCGCCTCCCGGCAGCGCCGAGACCGCGTTCGGCGAAATCCTGCGCACCGATTTTGCGGGCCTGCGCGACGAACTGATTATCTCTTCCAAGGCAGGTTACGACATGTGGCCGGGTCCTTACGGCGAGTGGGGCAGCCGCAAGTATCTGATCGCTTCCTGCGACCAGAGCCTGCAGCGCATGGGTCTCGACTATGTCGATATCTTCTATTCGCACCGTTTCGATCCGGACACCCCGCTGGAAGAGACCTGCGGTGCGCTCGACTATATCGTGCGTTCCGGCCGCGCGCTCTATGTCGGCATTTCCTCCTATAATTCGCAGCGCACCCGCGAGGCGGCCGCGATCTTGAAGGATCTGGGAACGCCTTGCCTCATCCACCAGCCGAGCTATTCCATGCTCAACCGCTGGGTCGAGGATGACAAGCTGCTCGATACGCTCGACGAGGTCGGCATGGGCTCGATCGTGTTCTCGCCGCTCGCCCAGGGCATGCTGACGACGAAATATCTCGGCGGCATTCCCGCCGACAGCCGTGCGGCGCAGAACCACTTCCTCAAGAAGGATTTCATCCGCCCTTCGATCATCGACAATATCAGGAAGCTCAACGAGATCGCCGAGAAGCGCGGCCAGACGCTGGCGCAGATGGCGATCGCCTGGGTGCTGCGCGGCGGGCGCGTGACCTCGGCGCTGATCGGCGCCAGCCGCTCCTCGCAGATCGTCGATTGCGTTGCCGCACTCGACAATCTCGAGTTCTCGGCAGAGGAGCTGAAGCAGATCGATGTCTATGCTAAGGAGGCCGACATCAACCTCTGGGCCAAGTCCGCAGAGCTGGATTAGTTTTGATCGCCCGGGGCAAAACCCCGGGCGTTTTTCTGTTATAATTTGATGTACGTGCAGCAAAAATTGTTGCTCAACGGAGGAGCCGCCATGATCCGCAATCCCATCTTGCCTGGATTCAATCCCGATCCGTCCATTTGCCGCGTCGGCGACGACTATTACATCGCGACCTCCACCTTCGAATGGTATCCGGGTGTGCAGATCCACCATTCGCGCGATCTGGTGAACTGGAAACTGGTGCGGCGGCCGCTGGAGCGGGCCTCGCAGCTCGACATGCGCGGCAATCCTGATAGTTGCGGCATCTGGGCGCCATGCCTTTCCTATGCCGACGGACAGTTCTGGCTCGTCTATACCGACGTCAAGCGCTTCGACGGCAACTTCAAGGATGCGCATAACTACATCGTGACTTCGCCCACCATCGAGGGCGAATGGTCCGAGCCCATCTATGTCAATTCCTCGGGCTTCGATCCGTCGCTCTTCCATGACGAGGACGGCCGCAAGTGGTTCATCAACATGCAGTGGAACCACCGTACAGAAAGCTATGGCGGCTCGCCGAAATCGCCGGCCTTCGACGGCATCCTGCTGCAGGAATGGGACCCGCAGACGAAGACGCTGAAAGGCCCGATCAAGAATATCTTTGCCGGCAGCCCGCTCGGCCTCGTCGAAGGGCCGCATCTCTTCCGCAAGAACGGCTGGTACTATCTGACGACCGCCGAGGGCGGCACGGGCTATGACCACGCGGTAACGATGGCGCGTTCGCGCAATATCGACGGCCCCTACGAGCTGCATCCGAACCGGCACCTGATCACGTCCAAGGACAATCCGGAAGCGGTGCTGCAAAGAGCAGGGCACGGGCAGTACGTCGAAACATCAGATGGCCAGGTCTATCACACACATCTCTGCGGCCGGCCGTTGCCGCCGAAGCGTCGCTGCACGCTGGGGCGTGAGACGGCGCTGCAGAAATGCGTCTGGCGTGAGGATGGCTGGCTCTACCTCGAAAACGGCACGACGGTTCCTGATGTCGAGGTGCCGGGGCTTGGCGGTGCTGTGCGGGCGGAAAAGCCGATGCGCAGCGAATATTCCTTCGACGGCGGCAAACTGCCTGATGATTTCCAGTGGCTGCGCACGCCGCAGCCGGAGCGCATCTTCAACCTCACGGACCGTCCCGGCCATCTGCGGCTGATCGGCCGCGAAAGTGTCGGCTCCTGGTTCGAGCAGGCGCTTGTCGCCCGCCGGCAGAAGCATCACAGTTTCCGCGCCGAAACGGTGGTGGAGTTTGCGCCGGATACCTATCAGCAGGTGGCAGGCCTGACGCACTACTATAACCGCCACAAGTTCCATGCCGTCGTCGTGACGCTGCATGAGAAGCTCGGCCGTTGCGTGACGATCTTCTCCTGCGATGGCGACTATCCGAACGGCCGCATGACGTTCCCCGCCGATGCGGGCGTGGCGATCCCGGCCGATGGCCGCGTGCAGCTTTCCATGGAAATCCGCGACAACGACCTGCAGTTCTTCTGGCAGACGGAAGGCAAGGGCGCCTGGCAGCCGATCGGCCCGGTTCTCGATGCCGGCGTCGTCTCGGATGAAGGTGGGCGCGGCGAGCATGGCTCGTTTACCGGCGCCTTCGCGGGCATCCTCGCTTTCGATACGTCGGGCCGGGCAAAGACGGCCGATTTCGACTGGTTCAACTACGAGGAACTGTGAGGGCCGCGATGGCAGGCGATATCCGCATCGAGCCGATGAGCGAGGAGCATATCGAGGGCTTTCACCGGGTTCTCGATACGGTGGCGCGCGAGCGGAAATATCTGAGCCTTCTCCAGGCGCCCTCGCTGGAGGAGACGCGCAAGTTCGCGCTGGCCTCGATTACCGCGGGTAATGTGAACCTCGTCGCTGTCGATGGCGGCGGGATTGTCGGCTGGTGCGATATCCGCAGGCATTTCTTTCCCTCGCATGCCCATCGCGGCTCGCTCGGCATGGGCCTGCTTCCCGCTTATCGCGGGCAGGGGCTCGGCCGCCGCCTCATCGAGGCGGCGATAGCGGGCGGGCGTGAGGCGGGTATGGCGCGCATCGAATTCGGCGTGCATGCCGATAATGCGCGGGCGATCCGGCTTTATGAGAGGGTTGGCTTCGTGCGGGAAGGGGTGAGCCGCGATGCCTTCTGCGTCGATGGCGAGTACACGGATGTCATCAACATGGCGCTGATCTTCCGGTAGGCGGCCTGTTCCCTTTTAAATGGCGCTGTTCATCACGCGGCAATGCCATTCTCATCACGCCCGATTACATAGTCGTGATCCCTGGCGGCATGATCTCGCCATCACATATTAGTGTGAAATTAGGATATTAGGAATCCAGCATAAGCTACCGATTTCATTACAGATCTTTAATTTTATTTTCAGATTTCGTTCATTTTCGAAGACGTAGTTTCGGGGCGTGTTCAACACGAGGAAGCCCCATGAAAAAGATTTTTGCAGCTCTTCTTTCCGCCTCTTTCCTGCTCTCGCCGATCGTCGCATCGGAAGCGAGTGCGGCCGATCACCGCCGTCCGCCGGTCGTCGTCCACAAGAAGGTCGTCGTCGAGAAAAAGGTCGTCCGTCGGCATCACTGGTCCAAGGGTTATCGCATGTCGGCTGCCGAGCGCGGCCGCTACGGTGAAGTCCGCGACTACCGCCGTTACCGCCTGGCACCGCCGCCGCGCGGCTATCACTGGGTGAGGGCCGATAACGACTACCTTCTCGTCGGCGTCGCCACCGGTGTGATCACCAGCATCATCGCCGCCAATCGCTGAGCTCACGCAGGACCTGGAAAAAGGGGCGGCTTCGGCCGCCCTTTTTTGTTTTGTGAGACTGGGCGTCCCACGATACAACGCTCAATGCCCAATCCTGCTTTCGCGACGAAATCACACGCTCGGCGATCATGCCGAGCAATCCCTTCGGCTTTGGCGCCTCACTCTCCGCATCCCCATAGGTCAGCGGATGCAGCCCCTCGATCGGCGGCAGCGGTTCGCACTCGATGCACAGGCACCGGTAGGGTTTGATTGCCGTTGCCCTCATGCTGCCTGCCGGCTCCAGCTCGCGAACGGATCGGGCAGATTGCGCCAGCGCTCCGGCGTGAAGGCATCGCTTTCCACCAGACAAGAATCGAGCTCTTGCCTGATCCAGGCTTCGTCCATCGGGTCGGCGCCGATGAAGACGATTTCCTGGCGCCGGTCGCCCCAGACGGGGTCGAGGTAGGGGCTGATGGCGCGCAGGAAGGCGGTTTCCTGCGGCCATTGCTCCCGCGGGACTGCCGCCCACCAGAGGCCCATCTTGCCGGTGCGGACTATGGCGCCGGCCTGGCTGATTTCGCCGACATGGTGCGGGCGGGTCGCCAGCCAGAAGAAGCCCTTGGCGCGCACCACGCCCGGCCAGGTGCGGTCGAGGAAGGCCTGCAATTTCACGGGGTGGAAGGGGCGCCTTTCGCGGTAGACGAAGGAGCGGATGCCGTATTCCTCAGTTTCCGGCACGTGGTCCTTGAAACCGTGCAGCTCCTTGTACCAGAGCGGATGGGTCTCGGCTTTGTCGATATCGAAGCGGCCGGTGCCGAGCACATCCTTCAGCGATACCTTGCCGAAATCCGTCTCGATGAGGCGGGCATCCGGGTTTAGGCCGGTGATGATCTTCCGGGCAGCATCGCGTTGCTCTTCGCTCGCCGTGCCGATCTTGTTCAGCACGACAATATCGGCGAATTCGATCTGTTCGACGAGCAGGTCGACGATCGTCCTTGTGTCGCCGTCGCCGGCGGTTTCGCCGCGGTCGGCGAGGAAATCGGCCGAGGCATAATCGGCGAGGAGGTTGGCGGCATCGACGACGGTCACCATCGTATCGAGGCGGGCGACATCCGAGAGGCTTGCCCCATTCTCGTCGCGGAATTCGAAGGTGGTGGCGACGGGCAGGGGCTCGGCAATGCCGGTCGATTCGATCAGCAGATAGTCGAAGCGGCCCTGCTCGGCGAGCTGGCGCACTTCCTTCAGGAGGTCATCGCGCAGAGTGCAGCAGATGCAGCCATTGGTCATCTCCACCAGCTGCTCCTCGGTACGAGAAAGATTGGCGCCGCCATCGCGCACAAGGGCGGCATCGATATTCACCTCGCTCATATCGTTGACGATGACGGCGACGCGCATGCCCTCGCGATTCCCGAGAACATGATTGAGCAGCGTCGTCTTGCCGGCGCCGAGGAAGCCAGAGAGCACGGTGACTGGAAGTCTCTTGTCCATTGTAATCTCGCTTTATGTTATAACGTAACATTCATGTCTGACAAAAAAAGGCGGAACGGGGGTGTCGCCGCCTTCTTTCGCCGCAGCGCTCGCGGGGAGAGCTGCAAGTCCGGCAGGGCGCGGAGGCGCACTGTCACTATTCACTAGCGCATCTCGGGGGCAAGATCGGCGCCGATCTTCCGCCAGGCCTATGCATTCCGAGTGGCGCATGATCCTTATCGAAAATCGTTTCCGATTTTCGGGTCATGCGCTGGCAAGGCAGTTCTTCATGCTGTCGGCGATGCCGCGCAAGAGGGTGAAGTAGAGATCGGGGCCTGCGGGCAGGGTGGCGGCTTCTGGGTCCAGCACGCCCGATTTCGCCTTGGTGCCCTCGATGACGACATCGACGAGGCGGGGTTCGAATTGCGGCTCGGCGAAGACGCAGGTGGCGCCGAGATCGCCGACCTTCTTGTGGATCTCCGAGACGCGCTCCGCCCCGGGAATGGTCTCCGGGCTGACGGTGATCGAGCCGGCGACGCGGATATGGTAGCGGTGCTCGAAATATTGATAGGCATCGTGGAAGACGATGAAGGGCTTGTCCTTCACCGTTGACACCGTCGCGGCGATTTCCTTGTCCAGCGCATCGAGCTTGTCATCCAGCGCCTTGGCATTGGCCTCATAGGTCAGCGCATTGGCGGGGTCGGCGGCGACCAGCGTGGTGGTGATCTCGGTGGCCATCGCCTTGGCATTCATGGGGTCGAGCCAGAGATGGGTGTCGAAGGCGCCGTGATCACCGTGGTCGTGGTCATGATCTGCTTCGGCATGATCATGGTCGGCTTCTGCATGTTCGTCAGCGGAAGCACTATCATGCTCGTCGCCATCATCGTGCGCCTCAAAGGCACCGCCTTCGCGGAACGGCAGCTTCACGAGACCGGGCGCGTTGTCGAGCCGGGCGACGATGGCATCGGAGCCCAGCGATTCCAGCGGCTTTTCGAGGAAGGCTTCGAGGCCGGGGCCGACCCAGAAGATCACCTTGGCTTCCTGCAGGGCGCGGGCATTGGAGGGTTTCAGATTATAGGTGTGCGGGGAGGCGGCGCCATCGACGATCAGCTCCGGCTTGCCGACGCCCTGCATGATGGCCGAAACCAGCGAATGGACCGGCTTGATCGAGGTGACGACGACGGGTGCATCGGCCGCCTGGAGGGACCCGGCGAAGAGGAAGGCCGGGATTGCGAGGGTAAGGCCCACCGCCAGTTTCATCAGCATGCTCCGCTTGAATTGCAATTGTTATGTTATTACATCAATTGCGTTATGCTATAACGTGTGCAATAGCAGGACGCAACAGCACTTTCGGAAAATTCGATGCTCTCTCCCGCAAATAACCCCGCTGGCAGCGCCGCCGGTATCCGGGCCGAACCGCTGGTTTCGCTTGAGAATGTCGGCATTCGCCGCAGCGGCCGGTGGCTGGTGCGTGGTGTGGATTTCTCCGTTTCGCGCGGCGAAATCGTCACGCTGATCGGCCCGAACGGCTCCGGCAAATCGACGAGCGCCAAGGCTGCGATCGGCGTGCTGAAGCCGGACGAAGGCAGGGTGACCCGCATTGCCGGCCTCAAGGTCGGCTATGTGCCGCAGAAGCTTGCGGTGGACTGGACGTTGCCGCTTTCCGTGCGCCGGCTGATGACGCTGACCGGGCCATTGCCCGAGGCCGATATCATGGCCGCGCTCGAAGCCGCTGGCATGGCGCATATGCTGGATGCGCAGGTGCAGCATCTCTCCGGCGGCGAATTCCAGCGGGCGCTGATGGCCCGCGCCATTGCCCGCAAACCCGATCTTCTGGTGCTCGACGAGCCGGTGCAGGGGGTCGATTTCGCCGGCGAGATCGCCCTTTACGAGCTCATCAAGTCGATCCGCAATACGACCGGCTGCGGAATCCTGCTGATCTCGCACGATCTCCATGTCGTCATGGCGGAGACGGATACCGTCATCTGCCTGAACGGCCATGTCTGCTGCCGCGGCACGCCGCAGGCGGTGAGCCAGAGCCCGGAATATGTGCGGCTCTTCGGCAGCCGCGCAGCGCCGACGCTTGCCGTCTACAGCCATCATCACGACCATACGCATCTGCCTGACGGACGCGTGCTGCACGAAGACGGCTCGGTGACGGATCATTGCCATCCCGAAGATGGGCATCACCATGACCACGGGCACGATCATGCGCATTCGCACGATCACGCGGACGCTCATGCCCATGCGCACGCTGACGGGGATCATGCGCATGCGGAGGCTCATGCCCATTCGCAGAGCGGGGCCAAGAACGGGGAGAACCGTCATGCTTGACGATTTCTTCGTGCGCGCCATTCTCGCCGGTGTCGGCCTGGCGCTGACGACGGGGCCGCTTGGCTGCTTCATCATCTGGCGGCGCATGGCCTATTTCGGGGATACGATCGCCCATTCGGCGCTGCTCGGCGTTGCGCTCTCGCTGCTCTTCGATTTCAACCTGACGCTTGCCGTCTTCGTTGTTGCCGCCGTCGTCTCGATCCTGCTGCTCTTCCTCCAGAAGCGCCAGGCGCTGTCGGCCGATGCGCTGCTCGGCATCCTCTCGCACGCAACCCTTGCCATCGGCCTCGTCATGGTCGCCTTCATGAGCTGGGTGCGCATCGATCTCATCGCCTTCCTGTTTGGCGATATTCTGGCGGTTTCGACTGTTGATATCGCGCTGATCTGGGGCGGCGGCATCTTCGTGCTGGCGGCCATCGCCTGGCTCTGGCGGCCGCTGCTTGCAGCCACCGTCAATCCGGAACTGGCGGAAGCCGAGGGCTTGCAGCCCGAGCGGGCGCGTCTGTTCTTCATGCTGCTGATGGCCGTCGTCATCGCCATTGCCATGAAGATCGTCGGCATCATGCTAATCACTTCGCTCTTGATCATTCCGGCGGCAACGGCGCGACGCTTCTCCTCGACGCCGGAACTCATGGCCATTCTCGCTTCGCTGATCGGCGCCGTCGCCGTCGTCGGCGGGCTCTTCGGCTCGTTGACGTATGACACGCCGTCAGGCCCGTCGATCGTGGTGGCGGCCCTCATTCTCTTCATTCTGAGCCTGCTTCCCGCCTGGCGCGGGCGCAGGGACCTGCAAGGACAAGGCTCATGAACGCACCTCAGCTCACCCGCAACCAGTCACTCGTCTTCGACGTGCTCGAAAAGGCCGAGGGGCCGCTCAGCGCCTATACGATCCTCGACAAGCTGCGCGACCAGGGTTTTCGTGCGCCGCTTCAGGTCTACCGGGCGCTGGAAAAGCTGCTCGAATATGGCGTCGTGCATCGGCTCGAAAGCATCAACTCCTTCGTCGCCTGCGCCCATCCCGGCGAGGATTGCCACAGCCACGGCATCGTCGCCTTCGCAATCTGCGAAAGCTGCGGCCAGGTGATCGAATTCCACGACCATGAGGTGGATCATCGGCTGATGGGCTGGGTACGCAGCCAGAAATTCAAGCCGGCGAAGACGACGATCGAGATCCGCGGTACTTGCGAGGCTTGTGCTGCGTGAAGCAGCAGCGGCAGCTTGACATAGGGGTCCATGCTTAGTGGATTGTCGTTTCGTCGGGACGGATAAAATCGGCCTGTCCGACCATCTTTATCGCTTCAGCGATCCGGTTTGCCATCTCATCCGCATCGCCGGAAATGGCATCGTAATTCTGCAGCAGATCGGCAAGGTTTTCCATTGCCTGCGACAGGCTGTTACCTTCCGCGTGGGCGATCGGCGAGGCGTGGAGCATATTGCTGAGCTTCTGCAGCAACTGCTCTATCTCTTCCCGCGTCATATCGTCGATTCCCTTGGTCTCAGCCACGACCGCCCCCAACGATCTTTCCAAAATCTGCTTGAAATTGCGATTGCTAATCACTTGCATTAGCAAAACATAATTGCGAGTTATTCGCAACGGAAAACGAAGCATTTGAGACGGCCATCGAAATCAGCAGCCCTCTTAAGCCTGATGTTCTCAGGCGGGCAGGGCCTCGCAATGCGCTGGGCCTTCTTTGAAAGGGACCTGCCTATGCCCCTACGGGGGCGAGTGCTGCGAGATGCAGCAAGTCTTCATTCTCTTCGGGCACACCCTCTGCAAGACGGGCGGCGGCGATGACTGGCAGCCAGGTGAAGATCTCGTCCGGAGATAACTCAGCCGCCTTTGCATAGATGACGACATAGGCTTCGGCGATTTCCGGGAGCACGCGGCGCATCAGTAGATAGGTGCGGCAGACATCGGCGGCCGGGTTGCCGCTGCAGGCGTCCAGCCAGTCGACGATCATGGCGTCGTCGCCGGAGCCCAGGATATTCCAGGGATGGAAGTCGCCGTGGCACACGCGGTCGCCGTCAGGCAGGGCGGCAGTCAGAAGAAGCAGTCGGTCGCACAGGTCCGGTGTCAGAAGTTCGGCGCTTTCGATATTGGCCGACAGCCTTGATTTCAGCGAGGGAAGGCCGGCGCCGGGTTCGTTGTGCAGGCGTTGGTGGAGCGTTGCCATCTCCTTGATGGCTGAGAGCGGCGGTTCCGGCATCATCTCATCGGCAAGGCTTAAGCCCGGCGCGCGATCCATCAAGAGGCCCCAGCGGCCGTGATAATCGCCGACGACGTGGACCCTCGGTGCGGGCAGCGAGAGCCGCTCGGCGACGGCCAGATTGGCGGCCTCGCGGAAGGCCGGGGCCTTCGGGCGGCCAGGCCTGTAGAGCTTCAGCGCCAGAGTGCCATGTTCATAGACTTCCGCTTCCTTGCCGGCGCTGAGCAGACGGCCGATTTCGCTCATGTCGGGCTCCCATTTCCCGGAGTGTCATCCAGAGCGATGTGGTGCTGATCTTTGTGGTGGGAAGAGGGAGGGTGAAGATGGCTCTGATTGTTCCGGTTGTGGAGACACTGTGTCTGCGCCGGCGGGCTTTATCCCGCGCCCAAGGCGTGGATGATGGCGGCAAAGCGGGGGCCATTGCTGATGTCCATGGCCGGGAATTGGAGTGTCATGACCATCAACAAGAAAAGCTCAGATGCGATCGCCTGCTGCGGCGAGGAAATCCTGTCGCGCGAACTGCTGCTGAGCGGCACTTTCGCTGACCTGATTGCCGGGGAGGCGCCGACGCTCCGGCTTTTGAGCGACGAGGAGCGGCGAGCGTCGCTCGCATCGATGCTTGCCGATCGGCCGGAGGGCGATGTCTGGATTTTCGCCTATGGCTCGCTGATCTGGA
>UCCS01000198.1 GCA_900470965.1 Hyphomicrobiales bacterium | reverse complement strand
CGTTTCGGGGGAGCGAGGCGGTGCCGCGTCTTAGTCCCTCCCTCTTGTGGGGAGGGGTTGGGGAGGGGTTTTAATCAGAGGACAGACCGGGTTGATCCCCCCGGAATGAACCGAATTGGTGGTGGACAAGTCATGGTGTGTCGGAGGGAGGGTCCGATCACGAAAACTCATTCGCCCGCGGCCCGGCAAGCGTCACGCGCCAGGTCGATTTTGCCCGGAAATCCTGCGTCGCAAGAAATGTATAGGGCGTGGCTCTCCAGGGTTTGACCACGTTGTTGAGATTGTCGAGCACGTAGTCGCCATCGTCCATGCGGGCGATTAGCACGACGTGGTTCTCGTCATGCGGGCCGATCACCACTGAGAGCGCCAGGCGGTTTGCCGGAAATCCGGCGTCGATCAGGTCCTTCATCTTCTGCAGAGCGTAATCCTCGCAGTCGCCCCGGCCGCCGATGGGCAGGGTCCAGACATCGCCGTTTCCGGAAGAGGAGCGATCCTCCGTCGAGCGGACGGCGAGGTTCACGGCGCGGGTGACCTTGCGCAGAAGCGGCATGCCCGCCTGCTCAACCGGTGCCCGGCCGCCGCCCTGAGCGGATGTCCGATGGCAAAGCCAGCGATAGCTGGCGCAAGCAGAGGCGAACCCCACCGGCGCGCCGATATTCCTGCCAACCGGCAGAGGCTGTCCGGCAAATGCTTGAAATTGCGTAGGAAAAAACACGAGGGAAACAAAACAAAAAAGCCATCGCATGAATCACCTCTTTATTGTGCGCGGGGAAGGTAACATGGTTTATACTAAAACTTTAATAAAATTTATTACTTGCGTAATTAACTATAGATTAATGCGCTGTGCCATTATCCACAGTTTATTCTTGGAATTAACGGTTCGCTAATATAGGAATTCTCCCAGTTAACGGTTTGTTAACTTTGGGAGAGAAAAGATGATCCGCAAAGCAGCGAAGTATAGCGTCGCCGTTGCTTACCTTCTGGCAAGCAGCAGCCTCACGATGGCCGCGCCGGCAGTTGTCAACTGCGCCAAGGCAGCGCCGGGTACGATTGAGGCCAGGCTGTGCCTGCCAACGAAATCCATCCGCACCGACGATGACAGCCGCACGGTCAATGACGACAGCAGCGGCAATCGCTTCGGCAACCGTTCCGGCGGCAGCTCCGACTCTGGCAAACAGGCGTCGAACCAGACCTCTTCCGGCGATCAGAACAACGGCGGCGATGACGGCAACGGCAACACCGGCGGCTCCGACCCTGGTGATGGCGACGGCGACGGCCCCGGCGATCACGGCGGTCATCACGGCGGCAAGGACCACGATCACCACGGCGGCAAGGACCACGATCACCACGGCGGCAAGGATCATGACCACCACGGTGGCAAGGATCGTGACCACCACGGCGGCAAGGACCGCGACCACCACGGCGGCAAGGATCGTGACCACCACGGCGGCAAGGACCACGACCACGATGGTGGCAAGGATCATGACCACGATGGTGGCAAGGATCGCGACCACGATGGTGGCAAGGACCGCGACCATGATGGTGGCAAGGACCGCGACCACGATGGTGGCAAGGACCGCAATGACAAGGGCGGCAACGACCGCAACGACAAGGGTGGCTCTGACA
>UCCS01000086.1 GCA_900470965.1 Hyphomicrobiales bacterium | reverse complement strand
TATTTCCTACCACTGGTAAAACACGAGGAAGCGATCAGCGCTGACCTTCAGATGCTGGTCGCTTGTCCGCACGACCGTCTGGGATCAGGGGATGGACGGGTTCTCGATAGCCGCAACGACGCCTGAGAGTGCTACGTTGGCAATGGTCTGGTATGACACCGCCATCGAGCGCTCTCCAAGGCGTAAGGCTGGAAGGAATAGATCGTGCGTATTCTCTTGATCGAGGACGACGACATCATCGGCGATGCGGTCCGGGACCATACGAACACGGCAGGTTATGCGACGGACTGGGTCCGTACGATCATCGACGCAGAAGCGGCGAGCAAGTCCATCGACTACGGCCTGGTCCTCCTTGACCTGCAGCTTCCCGATGGCAACGGCCTGGTCTTCCTTGAATATTTTCGGGCAAGGGGAGGTGACGCTCCGGTCATCGTCCTGACCGCTCGAGATCAGATATCCGACCGCATCGCCGGGCTGAACGCCGGCGCGGACGATTATCTGATCAAGCCCTTCAATCTCGACGAACTCGAAGCTCGAATCCTTGCCGTCCGGCGTCGCTACGAGGGACGTCGGCAAAACACCATTCAGATAGCAGATCTCGTGATCGAGCGATCGACGCACTCTATCAGCGTGGCCGGACAGGACGTTCAGTTGACGCCGCGCGAATGGGCATTGCTGGATCTCCTCGTCGAGCGACCGGGAAAGCTCGTTGCGCTGAAACGGATCGAGGATGCCCTCTATGCGTTTGGCGAGGAGGTCGAGAGCAATACGGTGCAGGTGTACATCAGCAGGCTTCGCAAGAAGATTGGGATGGAGAAGATCAGGACAGCCCGCGGCATCGGCTATATGCTGTCAGTTGAATGACGAGGAACCGCAGCATCATCCGACCCCTCATGGCCGCGCTCACGGGCGCGCTGGTCGCGTTCTGGCTTGGTGCGATCGGGCTTGGCATCTTCGTGATGCGGAGTGAGTTCGACGAGATCTTCGACAACGCGCTTGAGGAAACCACCGAACGGCTGCTGGCGATCGTGGAGGAGGGGCACCTGCCGAATGTTCAGGGCGGTGAGCAGCCCGAGCGGGCGCCGCCCACGACGTCGAAACATGAATATCTCGTCTACCAGGTTCGAACCGCCGACGGAGTGGTTGTCTTCCGTTCGAAAGACGCTCCCGTCGAGCCATTCGACGCCCCACTCACTGTCGGCTTCCATGATTCTGAAAAATATCGCTTTTACACCGCGAAGAGCTCGCACGGCGCTCTTTTCCTTCAGACGGCCGACCGGTTGAGCCACCGACGTGAGGCCGTGCGGGAAAGCGCTGTCACGATGCTTATCCCGCTCGCCATTCTGCTGCCTGTCAGCGTCCTGTTGATGATGTGGATTGCGAGACGCGCAGTAGATCCCATCAACAAGCTGCGCACAGCGATCTCGGAAAAGGACGGTGGCAACCTTTCTCCTGTCGAGACGGAGACGATTCCACGAGAATTGAGGCCGATCGCTCAGTCAGTGAATCTGCTGCTGCAGCGCGTGAAGGCGACCATCGATGCGGAACGGGAATTCGCCACCAACAGCGCTCATGAGCTTCGGACACCTGTAGCCGGGGCCTTGGCGCAGACACAGAGACTTCTTGCCGAGTTGCCGGACGAAGCGTCGAAAGCTCGCGCACGGAACATCGAGGCCGCGCTCACCAAGCTTGGGCGCACATCGGAAAAACTTCTGCAGCTTGCTCGAGCCGACGCGGGTCTTGGGCAGACGGCCACGGTGACCGATCTCCGCAAGGTGCTTGACCTGATCGTCCGCGACTATCAGCGCAATCCTGCAACGGGCAAGAGGCTTACCTACTCCGCTTCGGCAGATCCCCTGATGCGTGCCGTCGATGTGGACGCCTTCGGGATCGTCGCAAGCAATCTCATCGAAAATGCGATCCTGCACGGAAGTCCGGGAGGCACGATCGGCGTTTCGGTCGATGATGATGGTAGTATCAGTATCGCCAATGACGGCCCGGTGCTTTCTGCGGCCGAACTGGAAAGCCTGAAAGTTCGGTTTCGCAGAGGTGCGACCGTTGCCAAGGGCGCCGGCCTCGGACTTGCCATTGCCGATACGATCGTTCGCCAGATGGGTGGAGTATTGGAGCTCCGCTCGCCAGCGAGCAGCCGTGGAGATGGTTTCGAGGCCCGGATCGTTCTGCGGCGATGAGCTTCAGGTCGCCCTTTGGGTCCACATCTGACGACGAGTTGTCTGCGGGCGAACTGGTGGGCGAGCCAAAAGGCGAATGCGGCGCCACCAGTCCAGCCCATCATCGTATCGCTTGCCCAATGCGCCGATCACCTGCCGGAAGAAGCAGATCGAGACGCCGAGCGCGATCACGAAAGGCCTGAGCGCCGACCGCATCGACTTGATGCTGAAAGCTCAGATACGCTTCTTTATTTTGGAGGGTGCCTGCGAGATCGCAGAGCATTCGGGATACGCTCAAAGACCTCCGACTGGACATATACTCCGCATCGTACGGTCGGAGCCGAAGATTATTGGGCTCTCTGCGAACCGTGCCTCACCGTGCCGGTCGGCGCAAATTGCCGGTCATCAAAACTTCGTCTGACCCCATCGTCACAAGCATCATGCTAGGGAATGGTCATGCAGTCGTCGCCGTCGGGTGCGGCTGGAAGTTGCATTCCAAATACCGAGATGCTCATGGATCTGGAAAAGATAAAGACCTTGATCGACTGCGTTGGGCGGTCGAACGTCACTGAGCTGACGGTCACACAGAAGGACACGACCGTCCGGATCTTTCGCCTCAACGATCAGGCAGCCGCGCCCGCTCCGGTCTTATCTGACCCTTCCAAGGACGCGGTTACGGGACCGGTAACGGCCGACACCGCCGCGGTGACAGTCAGGGCGCCCATCTTCGGCATCCTCCACCGCGCTCCCTCTCCCGGCGAACCGGCGTTCGTGCAGTTGGGCGAGACCGTCGAGGAAGGTCAGACGCTGTTCATCATCGAGGCCTTGAAGGTATTCAACCGCATTACCTCTCCGCGCGCGGGACGCATCACGCGTCTGTCCGAGATCGACGGTGGCGAGGTGGAGACCGGTGACCTCCTTGCGGAGATCACGGCATGAGGCAGTCTTCCGACAGTGCAGCGGCGCCTCTCCGGTTCGATACCGTGATGATCGCCAACCGCGGCGAGATCGCAACGAGGATCCAGCGTGCCTGCCACGCTCTTGGGATCAAGACGGTCATGATCTGCTCGGAGGCGGATAGGCAGGCGCCATACCGGCGCGACGCTGAACACTTCCTCTGCGTGGGACCTGCTCCGGCGGCAAAGAGTTATCTCAATCAGGATGCAATCCTGCTTGCCGGCCGGCTGACCGGTGCCGGCGCCATTCATCCCGGATACGGTTTCCTGCCGGAGAAGGCGGCTTTTGCGGAGGCGGTCGAAAGAGCCGGCCTCGTCTTCATTGGACCGCCAGCCTCGGCCACCGCAAC
The DNA here is from genome assembly GCA_900470965.1 of Hyphomicrobiales bacterium. Lineage (GTDB taxonomy): Bacteria > Pseudomonadota > Alphaproteobacteria > Rhizobiales > Rhizobiaceae > Rhizobium. The sequence continues at coordinate 42,001 of UCCS01000086.1, read as the reverse complement.
AATGGGTGACAAGATTGCCGCAAAGCGGGCGATGATCGCAGCCGGCGTTCCCTGCGTGCCCGGGCCGGACACGGCCCTTCCGGAAGACCGGGATGTGATCGAACGCACCGCCCGTACGATCGGATACCACGTCATCATAAAGGCCGCTGGCGGTGGTGGCGGTCGCGGCATGCGCGTCGTTGCCGATGCGGGGCAGCTGCATGAAGCCGTCGCGCTGACCCGCGAGGAAGCGCGACAGGCCTTCGGCTCGGCCGAGCTCTACATGGAAAAATTCCTCCAGCATCCTCGTCACATCGAGATCCAGGTCCTCTGCGACAACAACGGAAATGCTCTCTGGCTCGGCCATCGGGACTGCTCTATGCAGCGTCGCCATCAGAAAGTGGTCGAGGAGGCGCCAGCCCCGGGTATCTCGCCGCGGATCACCGATCCCGTCGGGCTGGCCTGCGTGGAGGCCTGCCGTCAGATCGGCTATCGCGGCGTCGGGACTTTCGAGTTTCTCTTCGAGGACGGCAGGTTCTATTTTATCGAGATGAATACGCTCCTGCAAGTCGAACATCCTGTCACCGAAATGACGAGCGGTCTCGACATCGTCCAGGAGCAGATCAAGGTCGCCCAGGGCTGCCGTCTGGAGATCGATCAAGCCGAGGCCCGATGCACCGGCCATTCGATCGAATGCCGTATCAATGCCGAGGATCCGGATAGCTTCCTGCCGTCGGCCGGGATGATCGGTCGTCTGACACTTCCCGAAGGTGAGGGCGTGCGGGCGGTCTTCGGGTTGGCGCGATCTGTCCGCTATCTGTCCGCAATCGGCATTTCGCAGTATGGTGTTGTCGGTAGACTGTCTTCACGCTCATCCCTTGGAGATAATCACATGTCTGCAGATACCGCACTCCTCGTCATCGATGCCCAGGAATCCTTCCGTCATCGACCCTATTTCCGTGAAGATGAGATCGGGACTTACATTGCGTCTCAGCAGGCGCTGATCGATGGCGCGAAAAGGGCCGGTCTTCCGGTCGTCCAGATATTTCACGTCGAGGAGTCAGGCGTTTTCTCTGAAGGCTCGGGTTTCGTCCGTCCGCTGACGCCGCTTCAGATCAAGGCGGATGCGGTGTTTCGCAAGCGCCGCCACAGCGCGCTCGTTGGCAGCGGCCTGGACGTCTGGCTGACTGAAAACCACATCCGCCGCGTCATCGTCTCCGGCATTCGCACAGAGCAGTGCTGTGAGACGACGACCAGGCACGCCTCCGACCTCGGTTATGAGGTCGACTATGTCGGCGAGGCGACGCTGACCTTTCCAATGACCGATACATCCGGCCGCGAATGGAGTGCCGCCGAGATCAGGGCGCGCACGGAACTGGTCCTTGCCGATCGTTTTGCCCGTATCGTTACCGTGGAGCAGGTGCTCAACGGGCTTTCAGCACGAGCGGCCGCATAATGGTGGAAGGCCCCCGGCGCATCATCCCGGTTTTTGTGGTCGTGCCGCCGCGGGCGCTCCTGCTCGATATCGCAGGTCCGATGGAAGTCTTGCGCAGAGCCAATCTCGAACAGGAATCGATAGCGTTCTTGCCGACCTACATCGGACCTGCCGCAGAGGTGCGAAGTTCGACCGGTCTCGACTTGGCCAGGATTTCCCCGCTTCCGGCACGCCTGCCCGATGACGCACTTCTCGTTGTTTCCGGTGCGGTGGATGAACCGCTCGCTGGAGCGGTTGAGACTGCTCCGGGAGACGCGGCTCTCGAAGCGAAAATCGTTGAATGGCTGAGGGCGATCGTTCGTCCTGGTATCCGGCTTGCGACGATCTGTTCCGGTGCCTTGCTTGCGGCACGCGCGGGACTGCTCGAGGGACACGAATGCACCACCCATCATTCCATGCTGCAGGATCTCGTCCGACTTGCTCCGACCGCTCGCGTCCGCGAAAACCGGCTCTATGTCGAGGACGGCGAGCGCTTGACCAGTGCCGGCGTCACTGCAGGGATCGATCTCATGCTTGCCGTTGTCGCAAAAGAGGTCGGCCACGCCGTGTCGCTTGCCGTCGCACGCACGCTGGTCATCTACCTGCGACGGGCCGGCGGTGATCCTCAATTGTCGCCGTGGCTGGAAGGGCGAAACCACCTCCATCCGGCGATCCACAGAGCTCAAGATGCCGTCGGTGCCGATCCGTCGCAGAACTGGTCCGTCGAGGCGCTTGCCAAGATCGCCGCGACGAGCCCGCGCAATCTGTCACGGCTTTTCAACGAGCACACCGGCATGAGCGTAACCGACTATGTAAACCGCATGCGAATTGCGCTCGCACGAGAACTCATCATCGGTTCAAGACTCGATATGGAAAACGTCGCCGAACGCATCGGCTTTTCGTCGGCTCGACAGTTTCGGCGGGCCTGGAGACGAGTTCACGACACACCACCAGGCCACGTCCGAGCGCCTGCCAGGGGCTGAAAAGCTAGATCAAATCCCCCCGATCCAGAGACAGAATTCGAAATTGTGCTGAGAAAACGCGGCGCAAGAGTGCGCAAACAACGGCTGTATGGCAACGGGATCTGGGCCTGATGGACAAAAAAAGAGGCCACGGGCGTAAAGCCGGGCCTCGAGGTGTGAAGGTCAAGAACCTCCAGAGGGGGAACAGCCGACGTAGCGGGTCGGGAGGAATGAACCGCCGAAGATCGTCGACTGTCGAGATGATGACCGAAGGTCGTTGCTGATGCGAAGTATAAGGCACTCAAATCGAGGCGCTCCATGACAAATTCTACCGCAGACGATCTCAGAAAGACCCGCAATCAGCCGATGGATGGTGAAAGACGATGTCGGCAAGAGCCTGCTGCTGCGGATCGAGAACGTCATTCACGCTCTCGATGCGAGGCTTGAGAAAAGCGTCCGATTAGGCCAGAACAGCCGATCCGTAAGTGGAATCCAATGCTGGCGATCCTCGGCCGACAGCTGTATGCAGCTTGCGGAAAGACGAACGAAGGTCACCTATGAGAATAGAATTTCTGCTTTGGCTCGCCGGCGCAATGGCAACATTCCTCGGTGCGGCGACCGCTTCACGCACCTATATCGCGACCAACAGCATTCTTGTGCTGGTCCTGTCACTTGCGCTTTATTGTGTGGGTAATCTGATCATGGTGCGGCTGATGAGAGAGGGTGGAATGGGGCTCGCCATATCGGTTTCCGCCGTTGCTCAACTGCTGCTCATCAACGTGATTGCATATTTTGTCTTTGACGAGCGGCTCGCTCCATCACAGATGGTCGGCGCGGGACTGGGTTTGGTCGCAATGATGCTATTGTTGTTCCCGATTGGGCAAAGATAGCAGAGTCTGAAGCGGTGAGTGCGGTTCTTCGAAAGATGCGAAACCAGAATGCAACGAGGGGCAATATCCGCCCCAGAGTCTCCTAGACATAGGGTCCGGGACAGCAGCGTCTGCGAAAGCCTGCATCAGATGATGTATTCCGGCTCTGCCAGCGCTTGATCCATTGTGATGCCGGGAAGGCTTGAGTGGCGTTTTCCGGTCGGTGTCGCCGGAATGCCGACGACGGAGGTGTAGGGCGCAACGGAACCGACGACCACGCTGCCGGCCCCAACCTTGGCGCCGACGCCAATTTCTACATTACCGAGGATTTTGGCTCCGGCTCCGATGAGCGCCCCACGCCTTACTTTTGGATGGCGATCACCGCTTTCCTTGCCGGTTCCGCCCAAGGTCACGTTTTGAAGGATCGATACGTCGTCTTCGACAACCGCTGTCTCGCCGATAACGAGGCCGCTTCCATGATCGAGCATGATGCTCTTTCCCATTTTCGCGGCGGGATGAATATCGACCCCAAAGACTTCGGAAATGCGGCTTTGCACGTGCCGGGCCATATGGATGCGGTCATGATGCCAAAGCCAATGCGCGACACGCTGTCCCTGCAAAGCCACGAATCCCTTGAAGTACAGGAATGGCGTCAGGATTTCCGCATTTGAGGGGTCACGTTCCTTGATCGCCGCCAAATCCGCAGCAGCATGATCGACGATATCTGCGTTGCTGATCAGCGCCTGGGCGATCACGGACAACAGCTCATCCTGATCAAGGTCGTGGTTGGCAAGTTTGAAGGCGATGCGCTGCGCGAGCGCCTGCGCAAAACTCGCATGATAAAGAACTGCGGAATTCATTGTACGAGCCAGGGACGGATCCTTCGAGGCTGCATCCATCGCCTCACCGCAAAGCGCGTCCCACAATTTAGAAACGTCTGACGACGGGGGCGGTTCTTTTGACAGATCGCTCAAGCTGCGGTTTAAACCTGCCATGCCAACCTCCTCAAACCGCGAGTACTCGTCTCCATTGTAGGAAGCGATGCTAGGCCGGTTGCTACCGTGGGGGGAGGTTGCAAACGCTCGCGACGACGACGAAAGCTCGTTTATTTTCCTATATATTCGATAGAAAAAGAGAAAATTCTGCCGTCGACGCAGGTCAAAGGTCGCAATTCGCGGCAGCCCCATGCGGATGCGGTTGAGAAATTACCCAGCACATTAAACGGTTTGCGTCCTGTGGCGGGGGTTGGCGAGGATGACTTGCCGAATAGATCTTGCTATCCGGCGACCATTATCTATCATCTTTGTAGAGATTAACGCGGCAAGAACAGTTCCGGCTGTGTTTTTGTAAACCGAGCTGATCCAACGCAGAAGGAGCCAACGCATGACTCTTCTCTCGCCCCACTCTTTGGACCCTCAGGGGAAAGATGCGGACCGCCTTGCGAGAATTGCGATCGTCGGCCGGGGCTTTACCGGCATCATGACCGCAATCGCTCTGTTCAAAGGCATCGATCGTCCTTTTCACCTGATAATGTTCGATCCCCGACCCAAGATCGACGTCGGAGAGGGCGTGAACCATGCTGTGGCAACGGTATTGAACAGTCGTGTTCGCGACTTGTCCGTCGATCCCACGCGCAGGGACGACTTCCAGAGCTGGCTGGAAGCGGACAGGGATTGGCATGATGGCCTTCCCGCCAATTCTGCGGGGCTCGAGCACTCATTCGTTCCGGAGCGGGTGTTTGGCAGCTACGTCTACAAGCGTTTCGCTGAGGCGTTGATGGCGCGGCCGGACGTGGTTGTTCAATTCCTTCCGGAGACCGTGATCGCAATCGATCGCCATCCGCAGATGGGCTTTTCCGTTTTTTTCGGCAATGACCAGAGGAAGCATTTCGACGTCGTCTTCCTGGCGACGGGCTATGGATTGCGCGACAGTCTGGAGAAGCCCACAATACCCATCGGAGCCCAAAGCGGTGTCGTGATCGGAGGCGGGGTCAAAGCCGTGGGTCAAGCCCTTGCGCTTCTGAAAGACGGCAAGGTCCCTCATATCAATCTCATTTCCGAATCCGGCTTTCTGCCGCAATCGCATGCCCAGGCGGCGGTCGGATCCGCCGCTGCGGGCGAACCCATCCCGCGAACGCTGCGTGGTGCGTTCCGCTATCTGCGCGATGCGGCAAGGCGGGCGGACGCAGAGGGGTCTGGATGGCAGGGCATCATGAACGGGTTTCGGCTGCAGGCACGCGAGCTTTGGGAGGAGTTGAGGCCGGATGAACGCGCAAGGTTCAAACGGCATGTGAAAGCAGTGTATGACAGCCATCGCCACCGGTTGCCGCCAGACGATTACAGGCACCTGCATCAGGCTATCGAAAGCGGCGCGATCACCTTGAGGAAGGGCAGGGTTGAACGCATTGCCAGCAATGGTGTGTTGCTGTCGGCCTCGCAAGGCCTCGAAGTACTTCAGGCCGATTTCACGGTTGACTGCCGGCTTCCTTCGTCCACCAATGACAGTTCCCTTATAAGGTCCGTGGTTGCGTGCGGTCTGGCAACACGCGATGAGCTCGAACTTGGTCTCGTCGCCGACGAATGCGGGCGCACTATTGCTGCGCACCGTTCAGTTTCCGGTCTTTTTGCGATGGGCCTCTTGGGTCTTGGCAGTGTTGCCGATATCGATCTGGTGCCGCAGATCGTCTCACAGAGCCATGCCGCCGCTGCGTCGCTGAATGAATGGATTGGCAACGCTACGAACGTGGTGCAGGCGACATCCGTGTGATGGGGAACTGGAATATGTGTGTGAGGTTCGCTGCCGCCCGGCAGGATCGACAGGGCTAACGTCTTTCTGAACGGTCGAAGTTGAGATGAAGCCGCCAGCCCGCGGTCCGCCATTCTATCGTGGCGCCTTAGTTCGACCGCAGTCAGGCCGACTGTCTGAGACCGAGTTTCTCTTTTCCGCAATCCTGCCGATGTCGTTTGACAAGATCTGACGATTGGAGTGCGGTCCAATCTGCCGGAGGTCCGTTGTCAGCTCTTGGATCTCCGGCCGATGCGGTTCTGGGCAAGGCCGACGCAGAGCGCCTGGAGCGCGTCAGGCCACGTTGCTTAATTCCTGCGACGCAAAATCGATCAACAGGATTGCGATTTCATAACCACGTCGCTGCAGCCAGTGGGCCACGATGCGCGCGCGTGCGCCGATGAGGTCGTCGACTAGTACGACGCGAGCCCCTCTGACCGCGATGGTCCGATAGGCCACACCGAGCAGCTGGCCGCCTTCCGAAGACAGTGTGCCGTCGAGATGGCCGGTTTCGAATTCCTCCGGCGTCCTGACGTCCAAGAGGTAGGTGGTGCGATCGGGATCGGCCGCCCATGCCCTTGCGGTCGCGATATCGATTTCGGGGAAATTATCACCGCTGCTCAGGATGCCGATCTGCCGGCGGGCAAATTCGACCGCCGTCTCGCTGGCCTGTCCGTAGGTGCGCGTCTTGCCTGTCTCCAGGCTGAGGCCGGCTGCGGTCCAGGCCTTGGTCCCGTCGTGAAGATAGGACACCTTGTTGGGAACTTGAGCGTCGATCAGCGTTTGTGCGCCGAGGATGGCGCGCGGCAGGCCGGCGCAGGAGACAACGACCCTCGTCTTTTCGGAGGGCACCACGTCCTTGAAGCGCAATACCAATTCCGCACCGGGCACGCTGACGGCGCCGGGCACGTGCTCGCGGGCAAACTCGGGCACGGTGCGGGTGTCGATGACGACAACATCTTCACCATCATCGCGAAGTCGCTTCAATTCATCGGCAGAGATGACCGGCGTGCCCTTTTCCTCCTTGACTGCAAGGGTAAAGTCGACGCCGGGCGTATCGAATGTCGGCAATTCGGCCCCTTCTCCATCTGCCGTCCAGCCGGGAATACCGCCGTCGAGCGCGAAGATGTTCGGCCATCCGGCAACTGCAACTTCCGCGGCAAGGCGCTCGGCCGCTCCATCGCCGCCGTCGGCGAGCACGGTGCGGACGACCTTGCGCGGCACAAAGCGCGAAAGTTCACGCACAACTCTGTCGGCCGGCAGATTGGTGGCAAAGAGCGGTGAGGCGTAACCCACGACATCGGGCTCGCGGATATCGAAAACTGCAAGCTCGTTCCCATCTGCAAGCCAATGCCGGAACGTCTCGCGCGAAATCGTCTTCTGGCCCATGATTGGTCTCCTTGTCCTTTGTGGTGATGGCTCAAGACTAGCGGTCGCGCCGTACCGTTTCGAAGCCGGTCGATGCGAGCACAGACCAAAACCCGAAAAGCATTTTCAAAATACATAAAATCTATAGAGTTTATTTTCTTACCTGCATTTCCTACCTCTCGTAGGTTTTTGACCGTCATTCACCGGCCCTTCGCTCATTGAAGCGCCATGGGGCCGATCGGCCAGGAGGAACGAAGAGTGAGATTTAAAGAGATTACCGGTCTGATCCGCAACGCTGGCTTTGGCATCGCTGTTGCCAGCCTATTTGCCGGTGCATCCTGGGCGCAGGGTGCTCCCGACCTCGCGAGCGTGACCTTGACGGTCGGCACCCCGAACAAGACGGGCCTGCACCGCCAGCTGATCGCTGCCAATGAAATCGAAAATCTTCCCTACAAGATCAAATGGGCGGATTTCGATTCCACGCCGCCGCTCGTCGAAGCGCTGCGCGCCGGACACGTGGATATCGCAGCCGGCGGTGACACCGGCGTGCTGGCGGCGATTGCCAATGGCGTGAAAGTGACGATCCTGGCCGGCACGCGGGAGCGCAAGGAAAGCGGCAGCGCCATCCTTGTGCGCGGCGATTCCTCCTTGAAGGACGTGGCCGATTTGAAGGGTCACAAGGTCGCTTTGCCCTATTTCACGAAGCAGCACTATCAGTTCGCCAAGGCGCTGGAACAGGCCGGCGTGCCATGGGACGACAAGCTGATCCTGAATCTCAACACGACGGACGGCCTGTCGGCGCTGGTCAACAGTCAAGTCGATGCTTTCGTGGTTTGGGATCCGAACACGGCGATCGCCCAGCAGCAGCATGGCGCGCGCATTCTGAAATCGCTGAGCAAGGTGATCGACACGGCGGGCGTCCTCTACGCGCCGACGTCCTCCGTCGAGGATGCGGCCCGCAAGGCCGCTCTCGAGGACCTGGCGCGTCGCATCATCCGGGCGCAAGCCTGGGTGAACGCCCATCCGACGGAATGGGCCGAGCAGGTCGCCAAGCTGTCGCAGATCTCGCTCGATGCGGCCAACCTCCAGGCCAGCCGCTCGCGGGTGGAATATGTTCCCGCAACCGATGACGACGTGCTTGCCGGCTGGCAGAAGGAGGTCGCCTATTTTCATGAAAGCGGCCAGTTCAAGCGCGATTTCAGGGTCGAAGACTATGTCCTCAAGGATTTTGGCGACGTAATCCGTGATGAGAACAAGAAGCTGGCAAAGACGAATTGATGGCGTTGCTCACCAGCCTTTCGGAAGGGCAACCGGCGCTACCCGGATCGGGCGTGTCCGATCCTCGCCCGGTTACGGGTCTTGAACGTATCGTTCCGGCAGGCAAGCAGAAAACGGTTTCCCTGCCGCGGGGCTTCGGCAAGAGCCTCGGACCTGCTGCGCTCGTGGTCGCCTGGTGGTTGGCCACGCGCTACGGCTGGATTTCGGAGGACCTGTTTCCGGGACCGGCGACGCTCTGGGCAACCCTCCTCGACATGATCACGGGCGGCGACCTGTCTGAAGCCCTTTTGCTGTCGCTCCAGCGGGTCGTCATCGGCTTTTGTTTCGGCTTCGTGATCGGCGTCGGCCTCGCGGTCATCTCCGGGCTCCTGCGCCTCGGAGAGGACCTCGTCGATGCGTCGATGCAGATGGCGCGCACGCTTCCCTGGGCCGGCCTCGTGCCGCTCCTGATCATCTGGCTCGGTATCGACGAAACACCGAAGATAACGCTCGTCGCCTTCGCCGTGACGTTTCCGCTCTACATCAATACCTTCGCCGGGATCCGCAATGTCGACAAGACCCTCATCGAGGCGGCGCGCACGCTCTCCTTCGGGCGAACCGCGCTGATCTTCCAGGTCATTTTGCCGGGAGCACTTCCGAACCTGCTCGTCGGCCTGCGGTACTCGCTGGGATCTGCCTGGCTGGCGCTGGTATTTGCCGAGACGGTCAATGCGCAAGGCGGTCTCGGCTATCTGATCACCCACGCACGCGAAGTCTATCGCGTCGACATCATCATCCTTTGCCTTGTCATCTATGCGCTTCTCGGGCTTTCGGCCGACCTCATCGTCCGGCTGCTCGAGCGCGTGCTGCTCAGATGGCGTCAAAGCTTCGATGGAGCATGAGCATGTCCTTTCACGCCCCGTCCCCGACGGGTCTCTCGGTCAGCGTTCACGGGCTTGTGCGCCGCTTTGGGCCGCGCATCGTCATTGATCATCTCGACCTCGAAATCAGACACGGGGAATTCGTCGCCCTGCTGGGCGCGAGCGGCTGTGGCAAGAGTACGCTGCTGCGCATCCTGGCGGATCTCGATCACGAGATCGAGGGCGATGTCTTTGTCTCACCGCGCCGCGGCGTGGCGTTCCAGTCGCCGCGGCTCTTTCCCTGGAAGCGGGTCTGGAGCAATGTCGTGGCCGGACTCGGCAGGAGCGGTAACCGGGCGAGGGCGGAGACGGCGCTTGCCGAAGTGGGGTTGGTCCATCGCGGCGATGCCTGGCCAAAGGATCTTTCCGGCGGCGAGGCCCAGCGTGCATCGCTGGCGCGCGCGCTCGTGCGCAATCCGCATTTGCTGCTGCTCGATGAACCCTTCGGGGCGCTGGACGCGCTGACGCGGCTGAAGGCCCAGGCCCTCGTCGCCGATCTCTGGCAAAAACATCGGCAAGCGGTGCTCCTCGTCACCCATGACGTCGAAGAGGCGCTGCTGCTTGCCGACCGGGTGCTGGTGATGCGAGACGGGGTGGTGGCGCATGAAGCGACGGTCGATCTGCCACGGCCCCGCTCGACCGGCAGCATAGGCTTCAACCGGCTTCGCCTGCAGCTGCTCGATTGGCTGGGCGTGAGCGAGCCGACAGTCGAAAAGCCAGAACAGAACAATCATAGACATTGAGGAAGCGTGTTGATGACCAGGATCGATGAAGGCTGGGGCCGTGGCCCCTCGGCGCGCTATGAGGAAATTGCCGCGCGATTCCGTCCCATTTTCGATCGGATAGGGGAGGCGGCAATCGAAAGGGATCAGCAGCGGCGCCTGCCTTTCGAGGAAGTCCGATGGCTGCGGGAGGCGGGCTTCGGCGCTTTGCGTATTCCGGCGGTCTATGGCGGTCTTGAGGTTACCTTGCCGGAGCTTTTTGCGCTGCTGATCGAACTCGCGGCGGCCGATCCCAATATCACCAATATCTTTCGCAGCCATCTGGGCTTCACGGAGGATCTCCTTAATGCGCCGAACAATAGCTGGCAGGACGAGTGGCTGACTCGCCTCGGGCGCGGCGAGATGATCGGCAGCGGCTTTTCGGAGCTCGCCGGCCTCAAGGTCGGGGACCATTCCACGACAATCGTGCCGGATGGCGATTTCTATCGCCTGAACGGCGAGAAGTTTTATACCACCGGCTCGATCTATGCCGACTGGATCAACCTGGCCGCCGTCGACGGATCGGGTTCGCCGGTCGCCGCTCTCGTGCCCACGTCCGTGTCCGGCGTGGAGATCCTCGACGATTGGGATGGCTTCGGGCAGACCATGAGCGGCAGTGGTACCGCGCGGTTTGAGAACGTCAGGCTGGAGGGCGCCCACATCAAACCGGATTCGGCTCGCTTTCCCTATACCCCAGCCTTCTTCCAGCTCGTCCACCTGGCAAGCCTTGCCGGGATCGGCCGGGCTGCCGCCAAGGAGCTCGCCCGCCATGTCGGCAGCCGGGCCAGGATCTACCCGCGCGGTAATGGCGCGACGAGCGCGGAAGATCCGCAGGTGCTTGAAGTGGTGGGCCGTGTCAGGGGGCCGGCCTATGCTGCCGGCGCCATCGTACTGAATGTCGCGCAAGCCTTGCAGCGGTCCTTTGAAGCCAATACCGCCGGCGTCGATCCTGAACAAACCGATATCCACCTTCTTGCAGATATCGAAACGAGCCAGGCGGTCACCGTCATCTCGACGCTCATCCTCGAGGCGACGACGGTTCTCTTCGACGCCCTCGGCGCATCCGCGGCCAAACGTGCCACAGCGCTCGATCGCCATTGGCGAAACGCCCGCACGATCACCTCGCACAATCCGCGCATCTATCACGATCGCGTCGTGGGCGAGTTCGCCGTCTCCGGCAAGAAGCCGGCAGCCGTCGGTTACCGCAAGATCATCACACCATTCGGCCCGAGCAGCGAGGTTGCCTGACAATGACGACACCGGCCCGCAAACTCAATCTTAACGTCGGCATCAACACCACCGGCTATCTTGCCAATGCCTGGAAATACAGGAGCGGCAACCGGCACGACATCAACGACCCGGATTATTACCGCCGGCTGACCGAACTTGCGCACAAGGGGCGCTTCGATGCGGTCTTCTTTTCCGATCATCCGGCGCTGATGACCGATCCCGCGAGCCGGCCCTTTCATACGATCGATCCGCTGATCCTCTGCACCGCCCTTTCGGCACAGGTGCCGGATATCGGTTTCGTCGTGACGATGTCCTCGACCTATAATTCGCCGTTCAATTTTGCCCGGCGGGTGCAGTCGACCGATATCATCTCGGGCGGCCGGCTGATCGTGAATGTCGTGTCCTCCTTCAACCCGAATGTCGCCGCCAATTTCGGTTCCGAACCGTTGCCTGCGCGCAGCGAGCGCTACGCCAGAGCCTCCGAATTCCTTGATGTCGCCAAGGAGCTCTGGGCGAGCTGGGACCCGATGCGTGAGGGCGAGGTGCCTGAAAACCGTTTCTGGGACGCGGGAAGTTCGCATACGATCGATCACAAGGGCGCCTATTTTTCGGTCAGAGGGCCGCTCAACGTGCCGAAAGGGCCGCAGGGGCATCCCGTCATCGCCCAGGCCGGGGCATCCGAGGGGGGTATCGAACTTGCCGCGCGTCACGGTGAAATCATCTATTGCAACATTCTTTCGCGCGGCGCGGGCCGGGCTTTCGGCGCGAAGGTGAGGGATCGCGCCGTCGCAATCGGTCGCGATCCGTCGGGTATCCGCATCGTGCCCGGTCTTGTCGTCATCCTCGGCGAAAGCCGCGAGGAAGCGCTGCGCAAGCACGAACTTTATAGCGGCACGGGGTCGGAAGACGGACTGCTGGCGCGGTTCGTCAAGGAGAACGGCATCGACCCAGACGGTTTCGATCCCGACGCCGTGCTGGATGCGGAACGGTTCATCCCTGATCCCAATCGCCTGCAGGCCGTGGGCATGGGACTTGGTCTGTCTGACCTTCTGACGCATGAGAAGCTGACCGCGAGACAAGCGGTGCGCAGGTCGGAGGGCCATCATCGCCTCCTGCTCGGGACGCCAGAGGACGTGGCTGACGACATCATCGATCTCTGGGCGGACGCTACCGTGGATGGATACACACTCCAGCCACCACGCGCGCCCGACGATATCGAGGAATTCGTCGATAAAGTCATTCCAATCCTGCAGGATCGCGGCGTCTATCGGCGGGAATATGAAGGCAAGACGATTCGTGACCGCTATGGGCTGCCCTATCCGCAGGATCCTGCTCGGGCTGGTGACGCGAGCGCGCTTGCGGTTCCCGTCGCAGCCCGCATCGGCTCTTGAAACATAAGCATCGATCGCTCAACGCGGCACGGCCGCAGATGGAACGATGCGATGAAGCCCGTTCAAGCCGCCGTAGAAAGAGGCATTTTTTTCGCGCATTGCGCCGATCATAAACTGCCGTTTCTTTAATCTAGTATTTTTATAGACAATAGTGATTTTAACGAAAGGAAAGCCGATGGCCGCTCTCAAACTCGTTGGAATCGCAGGCAGCTTCAACCGTCCGTCCAAGACGCTGGCGCTCGTGAGCCATATCGCCGGCATCGCTAGCGACAAACATGGTTTCACTAGCAAGGTTTACGACATGCTTGATGTCGGACCTTCCCTTGGAGACGCCAGCTGGCGCAGAGATCTTGACGGACAGGCCGAGGCCGTGATCTCCGAGATCGTCAGCGCGGATTTGCTGATCGTCGGCTCCCCCACCTACAAGGGTTCCTATCCAGGTCTCTTCAAACATCTGATCGATCTGATTGATCCGCACGAGCTGCGGGCAAAGCCGATCATCATCACCGCAACGGGCGGCGGCGACCGGCACGCACTGATGGTCGAACATCAACTGCGCCCGTTGTTCGGCTTCTTCATGTCTCATACCCTTCCGACTGCGATCTATGCGTCCGATCGGGATTTTGCCGACTACGCCGTTTCCTCCGAACAGCTTTCCAAGCGCATAGACGAGGTCATAAGCGAGATCGACGCTTTCTTCCCAGGCTCTCGCCCGGCGCTGTATGCCGCAGAATAGGAGGCGGCCATGCACCAGAGATTGCAGGAAAAGACCGAGTCTGAGCCAACGAGCGAGGAATTATGGAGCGTCTTCGACTTCTCGCGGCGCTACCGGCTGGCGAAGTCTGAAGAGAATCGCCTGCTGAAACTGTTCGGAAAGATGGCGTCGCCTCGCGACCTGCTTTCGAGCGCCAGGCGAACCGAATTGTCTCCGTAACAACCGACCGATCGAGGAGGTTCGCTATGACACGAGGCATGCTTGCCCAGCTCGCTGCGAGAATTACCCGGCTTTCTCACCGGCGAGTGCACGGACAAAAGGTCGGATCGCCCGGTCTCGAGGGTGAAGACCGCCAGACGGCACTGGAATACGAGCTTTCCTTTTGGCGAGCGGCAGCTCCAATCTGGTATTAACGGAGGCGACAATGGCAATTGTCGACAATCATCAGCGCTTCTTGCCGCGACATCGCGCCGACTGGCTCTCTCCCGTCTGTCTGCGCCTCCATCAGGTTGCGGCCGCCGGATCGTTTGCCTTCATTCTGGCGCTCGTCCTCGGACTGATTTGATCGACGACGATGAAGCGGCGAGCCATGATGGACAGGGACCTAGAAGAAACGGCGTTAGCCGGGGCTGGCGATCCGCCGGCAAGCCAGGCGCGCCGCCGTCAGATCATTGACGAGATTGTGAGAACGCTCGCCGCTCTTGCCGAAGGGCTGGAAGGCCAGAATGGGGTATCACAGGAATCCATCGGGCGCCTGATCGGAATTCTCCAGACTATGTCGGACGGCATCGCATCGGCCGACGATGCGACCTTCAATGCGATCATGCGCGAGGCCGCCTTGCTGATCCGGGCAGTGCGTGATCGACAGGCCTATTTCAGCCAGTTCACGGTCCACTAGGATGCAGGCGTTCTTGTCGAAAGCCTCACCGATCCATGAGGCCGCCTCGGAAGAAAAGAACCATCCCGCAGACTTGCGTACGATGGCGCTGACGGCCGATCTCGTTTCACTCAGCCTGAGGCTGGAAGCTGACCCCGGACCGGATCCCAATCGTGTTCCGCTAAGCGACGGGGAACTTCAGGTCCTTTCGGAGAGACTGTACCGTGACGCCGTGGGCCGGCCGCTATGGGTTTTTGCTTATGGCTCGCTGATCTGGAATCCGATCATTCTGAGCGTCGAAAGCCGGAAAGCCCGTATCGAGGGCTGGCGCCGGTCCTTCTGCCTTGCCACCGTCTCCGGGCGTGGCTCGCCCGACAATCCGGGCCTCGTACTCGGGCTGGACGCGGGCGGCGCCTGCGATGGCGTGGCTTTGCGTCTGGAAGAAGAGGATGTCGTGCACGAACTGGAGATCTTGTGGCGACGGGAGATGGTGGCCGAGGCCTATATTCCGCGCTGGGTCGATCTGCTTGATGAGGAGGGCACCCGTTTTGGAAGCGGCATCGCTTTCACCATGAACCCGCAGGCAAACACCTATGCCGGCGGTCTATCCAGGGAAGCGACCGTTCAACGGCTTGCCACGGCCGCAGGCAGCATCGGCAGCTCGGCCGACTATCTGTTCCGCACGCGTGACGGGCTGCGGGCGCTCGATATGTGGGACGAGCTTCTGGAAGAACTCGCCGTCGAGGTGGAAGAAGCGCAACGCAGGCTGCAGCAATTGCCCGCCGCGGAGTTTGATCAGCCGCGACCTAATCCCGGCCTCGTTCTCGACCACATTGCCGATGTGCTGAAGGCCCCGCTGGAATAGCGGAGCCTTCGCAGGCTTGTCAGGCGGCGGAGCGCTCGGAAAGCGGGCGGCGGCGCAGGCCGGCGGTCTTGATGGCCGGGGTCTGGTAGTTGGCTTCGAGCGGACCGGTCTCGGTGCCCGGAGGGACAATGGCGTCGATCGCGTCGAGGATTTCGTCGGTCAGGCGCACTTCGGCGCCGGCCAGGAGATCATCCAGCTGTTCCATGGTGCGGGGGCCGAGGATCGCCGAGGTGACGCCCGGATGGGTGGTGACGAAGGCGAGCGCCATATGGGTGAGCTTGATGCCTGCCGACTCTGCCAAGGGAATGAGCTGCTCGACGGCATCGAGGCTGTTTTCGTTCGACATCTGCTTGGGGAAATAGGCAACGCGGGTGCTGTCAGGCTGGGCCGCACCCCGGCGGTAGCGACCGGTCAACATGCCCATGGCGAGCGGGCTCCAGACAAGGGCACCCATGCCGTAGCGTTCCAGGGTCGGCAGGACTTCGCGCTCGATGCCGCGATGGAGGATGGAGTAGGGCGGTTGCTCGGTGCGGAAGCGGGCGAGGCCGCGCTTTTCTGCGACCCATTGCGCCTCGATGATATCGGAGGCGGGGAAGGTGGAGGAGCCGATAGCGCGGATCTTGCCTGCGCGCATCAGGTCCGTGAGGGCCGAGAGTGTTTCCTCGATATCGGTATCGGGCGCCGGGCGGTGCATCTGGAATAGATCGATGTAATCGGTCTGCAGGCGGCGGAGCGAATCTTCCACGGCGCGGTAGATCCAGCGGCGCGAGCTTCCCTGTTGGTTCGGATCCTCTCCCATCGGGATGAAGCATTTTGTGGCGAGCACGATCGTGTCGCGGCGACCCTTCAGCGCCTTGCCGACGATTTCCTCGGATTCACCGCGGCTGTACATATCTGCGGTGTCGATGAAGTTGATGCCGGTATCGAGTGCCTTGTGGATGATGCGGATGGAGTCGTCATGATCGGCATTGCCGATGGCGCCGAACATCATGGCGCCAAGGCAATAGGGGCTGACCTTGATGCCGGTGCGGCCTAGGGGACGGTATTGCATCTTCGTTTCCTTTAATCTGGCCATGCCCTCGCGGGCATGATTGGAATCTGGCAAAGTCCTGTTGAACAGGTTATAACAGCGCATCCGGAACGCTGTTCCGTTTATACGGAACAATGTTCCGCTTTGCAAGAGGTGTTGATGTGACTGACGGGATGGACAGCCCGGGTGAGGCGCGTGAGGCTGATAGCGGCCATGAAAGGCCGGTGAGGGCGGATGCGCGGCGCAACCTCGATCTGCTGCTGAAAGCGGCATTGGATGTGTTTGCCACCTCGGGCGTGGATGCGCCGGTGCGCGAGATCGCGGAAAAAGCGGGCGTCGGCGTCGGCACGGTCTATCGCCATTTTCCCCAGCGCTCGGATCTCATCAAAGCGGTGGTGCGCAACGAGGTGGATGCCTGCGCCGGATCTGCCGCCGCCCTTGCCGCCGAATATGAACCGGGAGAGGCGCTGTCGCGCTGGATGCAGCGCTTTGCGGATTTCATCATGGCCAAGCGCGGCCTTGCCGCAGCCTTACATTCCGGAAACCCGGCCTATGAGGCGCTGCCTGTTTATTTCGACCAACACATGATCCCGGCTCTGCAGGGCCTGCTGGATAGGGCTGTTGCGGTGGGGGCGGCACGCGGCGATGTGGAGGCAAGCGAACTCATCCGCGCCGGCGCGCAGCTTTCCAATCTCGGGCAGGGGGATGATCCGGCGGCGACGCGGCGGATGATTGCGCTCTTGGTGGATGGGTTGCGCTATGGGGCGGGGGCGAAGGGGTGAGTGCCTTGATCCTCGCCGCGCGGCTTCAGGCTCTCGCGGTTTTTTCCTTCGGCTTCAACAGAATGATGAGCAGCAGGCCGGCGATGATGAGGGCCGCACCTTCGAGGTGATAGGTTTGCAGCTTTTCGCCGAGGATCAGGTAGGCGAGTACGGCGATGAAGATCGTCTGGATGTAGAGGAGGACGCCGGCGCGGGCGGCGCCGAGCGCTTCGATACTGCGGTTGAAGAGATAATACATGAGCGCGCCGCCGGGGATTGCGACATAGGCGAGCGCGATGAGGCCGCTGGCGTTCAGCGTCGAGCGTTCGTCGGAGGCAAGTTCGAAGAGATAGAAGGGCAGCGCCGTCAGCGCGGCGAAGCCCAGCAGCAGGACGAGCAGCGCGAGCCGGTTCAGATCGAATTTCGCCTTGCGCAGCAGCACCGTATAGAGGCTGAAGCAGAAGGCGCCGGCGACGATCCAGAGTTCGCCGGGATTGAGGTCGAGGCGCAGCAGCGCGTCCGGGCTGCCCTTGACGATGATGACGACGATGCCGAGGAAGGCGAGGATCGAGCCGGCGACCTGCCAGCTTCCCATTGGCTCTGACAGCATCAGGCGGGCGAGAATCATGGTGATGATCGGGATCAGCGCGATAATGATGCCGGCGGTGGTGGCGTCGGCATGTTTGAGGCCGACGAAGATCAGGCCCTGACAGATGGCAAGGCCCATACCGCCGATGAAAAGCAGTTCCAGGCCGCGCGCCCGTATCAGCGCAAGCATGTCGCCGAAATGGTGGCGCACGATCGGCAGCAGGATCGCGAAGGCGATGAGCACGCGCCAGAAGCAGAGCGCCCAGGGCGGCATTTCGGCGGAGACCCATTTGGCTGCGATGTAGACGCCGGCTGACAAGAGCCAGCAGAGGACACCTACGGAATAGGCTCCTGCAAGCGAACCGCCTGCGGCCTGTTCCGTTCCGACAGTATCACGATGGACTGCCAAGACATGTATCGCCATCGGCTAGTTATGCCACAGTTTCCAGGCGCCGCACAGGTGAGGGTGTTGTCGGCAATAAGCGGTAAGAGGCAGGCTATCCCTCGACGCCGAAGATGATCGCGAGTGCGGCGGCCGATGATTGTCGGCCGCGACGAGGGGAGTATTGATGAGGGGAGGCAAGTTGCCGATGGAGGGCGGGGCCGTGATGGCCCCGCCTGACTTACGATTCAGCGCGGCTCGCAGTCGTTGCCGAAATCGCCGTCAAGGTCTCGGCATCACGGCCGTAGATGTCGTCGAAATAGTGGACGACGCCATCGTCTGTCGGCCATGCGGTGAAATAGGAGACGTAGACTGGAACCTGTTCCGGAACCGGCATGTCCTTCTTTGCACCGTCGGCGATCTGCTGATCGACGAACTCGACCGAGGTCTTCAGGACAGCGGCGGCCATCGCCTTCGGGTTTTCCAGACGCACGCACCCATGGCTGAACATACGGTCCTGCGAGGCGAATTTACCGCGGGCGGGGGTGTCGTGCATGTAGATGTCGTGCGAATTCGGGAAGAGGATCTTCAGCTGGCCGAGCGCATTGTCAGCACCCGGCGGCTGGACGACGCCGATATTTTCGAGCGGCTGCGACCAGTCGACCTTGGCGGACGGCATCGTCTTGCCCTTGACCGAAACCACGTAGCCTTCCTTGTCCAGGTAGGCAGGATCGCGCTTCAGGTGCGGCAGCATCTCGTTGCGGATGATCGATTGCGGCACGCCCCAGTCAGGGTTGAATTCCACCGTCTTGATCGAGGCGTCGAAGAAATTCGTCTGGTGGTCCTGCTGGCCGATCACCGCTTTCATCGACAGTGTCAGCGTGCTGTTTTCATAATAGTAGGCCATATAGGCCGGCTGGTTGATGAAGACGTAGCGCTCGGGGAATTCCTGCGGCAGCCAGCGCATTTCCTCCATGGCCACGATAACCTTGTTGATGTTGACGGCGCTATCGCCGCCCTGGCCTGATGTGCGCAGGTAGTGCAGTTCGGCGGCGAGTTGGGCGAATTTCGGATTGCTCGGCAGCAGGCGGTCGAAGACCACCATCAGATCAGGCGTGGCGGAGAGCTGGGCGATCGTGCCCTTCAGATCGACGGGCTTGCGCTTGAAGTCATAGTAGTTCGACAGCTTGTTAGGATCGATGCGGCCCCGGAAATTGTCCTGAAGGAACATCAGCATCTTGGCTGAGAGGGAGGCTTCGAACTCGGCCAGCGCTTTCGCGCGGTCGCCTCCTTGAGGAGGGGCGACAGCATAATCGCCGGCATTCAATCCCCAGTCATCGGCCTGTTTCAGAAGGCTCAGGGCCTGTGCGGCTTTGGGGGTCGGTCCCTTGCCGTCGACCCAGATGAGCTTTGCCTTCGGCTGGGCGTAATAGGCCTCGACCGCATCGGCGATGTCGTTGTTCATCGAAACCGTCAGGCCGCCCATTTCATTCAGCACCTTGGCCTGATTGCCGCTGACTGAATCAAAAAGCGCCGACAGCGACGCGCCCGTATCCTGCCGGACGATATGCGCGGGGCGGCGGGCAGGAACCGTATAGTTGGGCTTCGGGCTGGCCTGCGTGACGGGCGGCGCCGGCAGCGGCTCGGCGCGCACGGCAATTGCACTTCCCGAGAGCGCCAGCAGACCGGCGAGCGGTGCAATCCAGCGGGAAGATGTTTTCAGCGGCATTCTGGCGTCCTTGAAACCTGATTGAAACACTGTCTCGCCGCGCAGTCTTGGGGCCAGCGCGTGCGGGCAGTCTGTGTGGGGGCATTGGCTGACTAAAGCGTGTCGCGATCTTTCAGATACGCCTGCCACGCTTTAGTTTATTTGTTTTACGCATGTCGTTACCGCAAAACCGCTGCACACTTTTGCGCGACATGCTTTAACGCCAACAATCGGGCAGAAGATGGGCATTCCCTGTGTCTGGCAAGCCCAGTTAAGGCAGAAGTGGTTGGAACGAAATCACTTTTTCGACAGATCAGGCGTGATCCGTCGACACTTCTGCCGGCGATGCCTTGCGCAGCCGCTGCGACAGGAAATCGATGCAGAGGCGGACTTTGGCTGCGGCCAACCGGCTGTGAGGGAAGACGACGTGGATCGGGGCTGCGGCCAGCTTTGCGCCCGGCAGAACAACCTCCAGCGCGCCGCTGTCGATATCGTCCTTGATATCCCAGATCGACTTCAGCACGAGCCCGGCGCCGAGAAGCGACCAGCGATGGGCGAGTTCGCCATTGTTGGTGGTGAGCTTGGCTGTGACATTGGCGCTGCGCCCATCCGCAAAGGTCCAGTGCGTGTTGGGCGGGTCTCCGAAGGCGATGACGTCGTGGGCGAGCAGATCGTCGATCACCTCGGGGCGGCCGCGTCGATCGAGATAGGCAGGGGAAGCGCAGATGACACGACGGTTGGGGGCGATCTGCCGGGCGATCAGGCTGGAATCGGACAGTGCGCCGAAACGAACCGCGAGATCGTAGCCGGCCTCGACGATGTTCACCAGGCCATCCTCGGTATCGAGATGGACGGTGAGATCGGGATGGGCCTGCTGGAATTCATGCAGGATCGGCGCGAGCCAGCGGCGGCCGAAGGCATAGGTGGCGGTTACTTTCAAAAGGCCGCTTGCCGTATCCCTGCCGCTCGTCGCCTCGGTTTCGGCATCGTCGATCTCGGTGAGGATTTTCGTGCAGCGTTCGTAGAAGCGCGCGCCTTCTTCGGTAAGAGACAGGGAGCGCGTCGTTCTGTTGACGAGGCGGACGCCCAGCCTCTCTTCCAGTCGTGAGAGCTTGCGGCTGACGACAGTCAGCGAGAAGTTCAGCTCGCGGGCCGCGCCCGAGAGACTGCCGGCCTGAACCACGCGCACGAAGACGAGCATGTCGAGGAAATTGTCGCTCATATTCTTGCTGATATCGCAAGAGATAGTCAACAACAACACCTATTCCGGCAAGAGCGTTGTCGCGCTAGGTTCTCCCCATCGAAACCACGGCGGGATCGCCGCAAACTGGAGAGAGCAGATGATATCCCTGGCCAAACAACGCGTTCTCGTCGTCGGCGGAAGCTCCGGCATCGGCCTTGCCGTTGCGCAACAGGCTGCCGCTGCGGGAGCGAAGGTGACGATTGCCTCGCGCTCTGCCGACAAGCTTGCTGAAGCAGCCCGGTCGATCAGTGAGAAGGTCGAGACGGCGGTGCTCGATACGGGCGACAATGCCAGCGTCGAGGCATTCTTTGCCGCTCACGCCGCCTGGGATCATATCGTCGTCTCCGCTGCCCAGACGGCAAGCGGGCCGGTTCGCAAGCTTCCGCTCGATGATGCGGCGCGCGCCATGGACAGCAAGTTCTGGGGCGCCTATCGCGTTGCACGCGCTGCCCGCCTTGCCGAGCGCGGCACGCTGACCTTCATTTCCGGCTTCCTCAGCGAGCGCCCGTCTGCTTCGTCGGTGCTGCAGGGGGCGATCAATGCGGCGCTGGAATCGCTGGCGCGGGGTCTGGCGCTGGAATTGTCACCGGTCAGGGTCAATGCGGTTTCGCCTGGAATGATCGACACGCCACTCTGGTCGAAGATGGATGAGAGCAACCGCAATGCGATGTTCGAGCGCGTCGCTGGCAGCCTGCCGGCAAAGACGGTCGGGCAGCCCTCCGATATTGCCAATGCCGTTCTCTTCCTGATGGTGACGCCCTTTGCCACTGGCTCGACGGTGCGTGTCGATGGCGGCGGGGCTATCGGGTGATGCCATGCAGCTCGACCATGTGACGTTGCGCACGGCGGATCTGGAAGGGACGAGGCAGTTCCTGCAGGATCTGCTGGGGTTGACGGTCGGCCACCGTCCGGATTTCGGCTTTGCCGGCTACTGGCTCTACAGTGGCGATGGGCCGATCGTTCACCTCATTCCCGGCGGCGGCAGGGCCGTCGGCCGGGACGCAGAGACAATCGACCATATCGGCTTCCGCCTCGAAGGCTATGAGGCCTTTCGGCAGAAGCTCGACAGGAACGAAATTCCCTATTCCACCATGGATCTCGCCGAACTCGGCGAACGGCGCCTCTTCGTGCGCACACCTGGCGCCATTCTGCTGGAACTCGTTTTTCGCGAAGGTGGGATGTCTGATTGAACAAGTCAGGGCCCATCGAGGACAATGCGTCGCGCGCGAATGACTGTCGTCGGCGTTTTGTCCTGCCGCTGGCGGCACGGCTACTGCCAGGTCCGGCGGCGTTCGAGCTCGGCCTCGGACGGTTGATCGGACGCGAACGAGCCGGTCTGGACTGCGCCGTTCCGCTCATAGGTCGCGACGACGATGCCGGTGCTCGACACCACCGATCTCGTGAGCTTGAGGGCACCCGGCGCCGCGCCGCCCTCGAACAGCCGCTTTCCCTTGCCGAGGAGCAGCGGGAAGGTCAGCACGGTCATTTCGTCGATCAGCTCGTTGGCAAGCAGGGTCTGGATGAGATTGCCCGATCCCTGGATGAGCAGGTCCGGCCCGTCCTCCTGTTTGATCTTGCGCAATGCCGCGACGATGTCGGGTCCAAGCGATTGCGAATTCTGCCAGGTGAGGGTTTCAGGCCGATGCGTCGCGACATATTTCACAGCGGGATTGAAGGCCTTGGCGATGTCGTCGTCCTGATAGGGCCAGTAGGCGGCGAAGATGTCGTAGGTCCTGCGGCCGAGCAGCAGGGCAAAGGGCTTTGCGAAGAGCTCGCCGATCACGGATCCCATCGTGTCGTCAGCATAGGGGAATACCCAGCCACCAAACCTGAAACCGTTGACGGGGTCCTCGTCAGGGCCGCCGGGTGCCTGCATGACGCCGTCGAGGCTGACGAATGTGGAAGCGATGATCTTTCTCATGGGTGTCTCTCCTCTTGGTGATCCGCGCCATCAGGGCCAGATCTCGGCCTGAGGACGAAGCAGGCGACAGCATGCCGACAATTCCCGAGGAAATTTATGGGAGACTTGCTGGTCTGCATATGCGAGTTTCGCCGGCGGAGCGGCTGGCGGCCTCAGTGGTGAGGTCCGCCTTCTGTCTTGTCTCACCATTGGACGTGAATGCGAGGGTGAAAATGCCTGATGTGACACGTCACCTCATCGATAGGGGTGACGGGGCAAGCGTGGAGCTTTTTCAAGCGCAGCCCGAGAGCGAAACGCCTGCGGGCGCCATCCTGTTCGTCCATGGAAATCAGGGAGGCCGCCTCATCGGCGCGAAAGAAGCCGTCGATACGGGCACGCTGCTTCGGTTCTGTTCCCGTTTGAATATCACCGCGGCGGCGGTCTCGCAGCCGGGCTTCGGGGCTTCGGATGGACCGGCGGATTTCTGCGGCCCAAACACCCAGCAGGCGATCATGGCCGCGCTCTCCTTCCTGCGGGAACAGCCTTGTGTCGATCCTGATCGTATCGTTCTCTATGGAAACAGCCGGGGAGCCATCGCCTCGGCCATGGTCGCAGCCCAGATTCCGGATCTCAGAGCCGTCATTCTGCGCAGCGGGGTCTACGACCTCAAGGCTGTCTATGAGTCCAGTTCGAAAGGCTTGCGGTGGGCGATCGAGCAGGAAGCCGGCCTGTCGAACGAAGCCTTCCTGGCCCGCTCGGCCCTGCATCACGCGCCGAAAATCCGGGCGGAAACCTTGTTGCTGCACGGGAGGCTCGATGAGCGTGCTCCCGTTGCCCAGGCAGAACTGTTCTCCGATGCGCTGTCGGACGCAGGAGTGTCGGTCATGCTCCACGTCTTCGAATGTGGGCACCAGATTCCCCGGGAATATGCGCAGGAGGCGCAGCGCTCCTTCCTGCAAAGGATGTTCGATCCGGTTGTGACGTACCATTGAGCCGTTGAGCGGCCGCAACAGTTAGCCCAGGCTGCGGAGGTAGGCGCAGAACATATCGGCCATCGCGTCTGCGAAGGCTGAGATCTCGCTCTCGTCATGCGCTGCCTCGGAAAATTCCTTTCCGACCGTGCTCATCGTCGTCATGATCAGGTCTCCGGCCGTGGTCCGGATTGCGTGTGATGCATCGGGCAGCGCTTCGCGCATGAACTGCTCGATAATGGGGTCGTCAGCCTGTCGTGCCTCCTGCGCTTCCGGGGCGTCGCGATAGAGGGGTGCCGCATCGTTCAGCGCCACCCGGACGGCGGCTTCCTCGCATTCGGAGCGAATGAAGGTGTGGACGAGGGACCGCAGCCGGTCGAGGGGCGGGCGGGCGCTGTCGTTCAAGACTTCGCCCAAAAGATGCGAGGTCTGCCGCCATTCGTCGCTCTGCAGCCGGAACAGGATCGCGGCCTTGTTGGGGAAATATTGATAGAGCGAGCCGACACTGACGCCCGCTCTTTCGGCCACCCGGGCGGTCGTGAAACGCTGCGCGCCTTCCTGCGCCAAAACCTGAACAGCGGCCTGCAGAATGGCGTTTACAAGTTCGTTCGAGCGCGCTTGTCTCGGCGCTTTTCTTGAAGAAATTCCGTGGCTTGGACGATCGGCCATACCGGCGCTCCGCAAATGCGATTAGCGAATGCGACGGATTATTCGTATTTTCATTTCGAAAGCAAGCCATCCGAAATGAAGGATTTCTCTGATGAACACTCTCGCAAGCGCACCGCTCGCGCCACTTCTCGATCAGCTGTTTGCCGAGGCTGACAAGGCCGCCAGCCCGGCCATGGCTGCGCTCTCCCGCGATGAGCGGGAGCGGCTCATGCACAGCAAGACCGAGTATCTCGATTTCTACGAACGCATGAAAGACCTGTGGCTGCCCGTTTCGCGCCAGACCGGAGAACTGCTCTACATGCTGGCGCGCAGCACCAATGCCAGGACCATCGTCGAATTCGGCACGTCCTTCGGCATCTCGACGCTCTATCTTGCCGCTGCCCTTCGCGACAATGGCGGCGGGCGGCTGATCAGCAGCGAATTCGAGGTTTCCAAGGTCGCGCGGGCGCGACAGAACCTTGCCGAAGGCGGCCTTGGCGATCTCGTCGAGATCCGCGAAGGCGATGCGCTCCAGACATTAAGCACCGATCTTCCAGATAGTATCGACCTGCTTCTGCTTGACGGAGCGAAGTCGCTCTATCCGGAGGTACTGGCGCTGGTCGAAGGCCGGCTTCGGCCCGGCGCGCTCGTCATCGCAGACGATGCCGATTACTGCCCGCAATATCTCGACCATATCCGGTCGCCCGCAGGCGGATACATGTCCACGTCGTTTGCCGACGACATCGAGCTGTCGATTCGCATGGCCTGACTTCGACTAGTTCCCGCACAACCACCCCAACTTCAAACAGGGCTGCCCGATGGGCGCCCGGCAATGGAGATCGTAGCAATGCACATATTCGTAACGGGTGCGACCGGCTGGGTCGGCACCGCCATCGTCGAGGAGCTGATCCGCGCCGGTCACAAGGTCAGCGGGCTTGTCCGCTCGATCGCAAAAGCAAAGGCCATTGCGATCATCGGCGCAAAGCTCGTTCCGGGATCGCTCGATGACCTCGACCTTCTCGGCGATACCGCCTCCAAGGCCGATGCCGTGATCCATACCGCCTTCAACCATGACTTCTCGAAATTTCTCGACAATGCGGCGCAGGACGAGCGCGCCATCCATGCGCTCGGAAACGCGCTTGCCGGATCGGATCGTCCGCTCATCGTCACATCCGGCCTGTTGGGCTTTCCGCTGGGTGCAAAGGAAGCGGACCTGCCGAACCCGGCATCGCCTCGCAAATCGGAAGCCGCCGCCCGGGCACTTGCCGGGCAGGGGATACGCGCGGCCACGATGCGGCTTGCCCCGAGCGTGCACGGCATCGGCGACCATGGCTTCATCCCGATACTGGTGCGCATTGCTCGTGAGACCGGCGTGTCCGCCTATCCGGATGACGGAAGGAACTGCTGGTCGGGTGTGCACCGGCTGGATGCGGCCCGCCTCTACCGTCTGGCGTTGGAAAGCGGCGTGACCGAAGCGGCCTATCATGCAGTCGCCGATGAGGCAGTGCCGTTCCGGCAGATCGCCGAGGTGATTGGACGCCAGCTCGGCCTGCCGGTGGAGTCTCGCCCTCACGAACACTTCGGCTGGTTTGCCAATATGGCGGCGACGAACATGGCGGCTTCCAGCGCCCATACACGCTGGTTGCTCGGCTGGCAGCCGACCTGCCGAAGCCTCATCGATGATCTCGACCAGCGTGGCTATTACGCGCGCTAGGCTCGCCGGAAGCGTTCAATGCCCGCCCATCGGCTGTCCCTCAGGCTGGTTGGGCGGGCGTCTCACGTAAAGGGACGCCGCCACGGCCGCGAGCGAAATCAGCGCGCCGACGAAGAAGGCGGACTGCATGCCGCCGACGGTTGCCGTTGCGGCATCTGCTTCCCCTTGAGTCAGGATGCCGGCGCGCCAGGTCATGATGGCGACGTAGAGCGTGGTGCCGGCGGCACCGGCGACCTGCTGGGTGGTGCCGATGATGGCGCTGCCATGGGAATAGAGTTTCGGCGGCAGCGAGCCGAGGCTGACGGTGAAGAGCGGCGTGAACATCAGGGCAAGGCCGATGCTCATCACGATGTGCAAGCCGAGCACGACCCAGATCGGCGTCGTGACGGTGAGGAAGGTCAGGCCCCACATGACGGAGCTGAACAGGAGTGCGCCGGGAATGACCAGACGGGCAGGGCCGTAGCGGTCGAACAGCCTGCCGACGAAGGGGGCACAGAGGCCCATGATCAGGCCGCCGGGCAGAAGCAGCAGGCCGGTCGTGAGCGTCGTCTGGCCGAGCACGGACAGAAGATAGATCGGCAACAGGATGAAGACGCCGAACATCGACATCATCAGGATCGCCATCATGCCGGCGGCGATCGTGAAAGTCTTCGTCTGCAGGGTGCGCAGGTCCAGCAGCGCCCGCTCGTGCTTCTGGAGATGAAGCTGCCGCCAGACGAAGATGGCGATGACGGCGGCACCGGCGACAAGCATGACGCGGGGATCGAGAGGCGTCGCACCCGCTTCGGGTGCACCGAGCTCGCTGATGCCGAAGACGAAACTGCCGAAGCCGATGGCCGAGAGTATGACCGAGATAACATCGAGCGGCGCCTTCGACGGCACGGTGACGTTTTCGATTTTCGAGGCGCCGAGCGCGAGAGCCGCAAGCGCGATCGGCAGCACCAGCAGGAAGAGCCAGCGCCAGTCGAGCGAGGAGAGGATGAGGCCCGAAATCGTCGGGCCGATAGCGGGCGCCACGGATATGACGATCGAGATATTGCCCATCGTCTTGCCGCGCGAATGCGGCGGCACGAGGTTCATGATCGTCGTCATCAGCAGCGGCATCATGATCGCCGTGCCAGAGGCCTGGACGATGCGGCCGACAACCAGCATGGGGAAGCCGGGGGCAAGCGCGGAGACCAGCGTGCCGGCGGAAAAGAGCGACATGGCGAGGATGAAGACCGGACGCGTGTTCAGCCGCTGCAGGAGATAGCCTGTCACGGGGATGACGGTGGCCATGGTGAGCATGAAGGCCGAGGTCAGCCATTGGGCGGAGCTTGCCGGAATCTTCAGATCTGCCATCAGGTGCGGGATCGCCACACCCATGATGGTTTCGTTGAGGATGACCACGAAGGCGGAGACGAGCAGCAGGCCGATCACCAGCCTGTTGCGGGCGCTATGGTCTTCGACCGGCAGTTCGGCCTGTTCTTCGGTCTCTGAAAGCAAAGGTTCACTGGTCATGGTGTTCCTATATCCATATCTGAAAGAAGGAGTTCTGCCTTAAGACGAAAGTGCCGGGCTGATTGCGACACCGGGTATGCGTATTTCCTATGTCTTTATGCTGTCGCTTGGATGCAAGGCGATTTTTAGCGGAGGCGCGTGGAATTCGGGTGTGTTTTGTGAGGGAAGGGCGCTGCTCTGTCGGGTTTTTCTCTACAACGTCGTTTCGATTCGATAGGGTGTGCCACAGCACAACGCAAACCGACATCCTGCATCGGCTTACTGCGCCGCAGGCAATCCCCATTCTTCCAGCGAAAAGGCTTCGGCTGGCAAGCGCATCTCCGAGAGAGCGACAGGGCGGCGGCGTAATGATGTGGCGGTGTAAGGGAAGGCCAGATTCATTCCGCTGATATCAAGCTTGAGCGGCAGCCCGTCGCCTGTGAGACACTGGCTGTTTCCGACGTCGTGAACTCCCGGCATCAAATCAAACCATTCGCAGGTCTCGCCGAGGATTGTTTCGCTCTTGCCGAGCGAGGCCTTTCCGGTTGCCTCATCGAATTTCAAAGGAGGGGAGCCGTCGTCTGCTGGACGTCCGGCCATGAGCCTGCGATAGCCGCTTGCCTGCCGATAGGAGATGCCCTGATCTTCGCGCTTGCTCCAGATCCTGATGCTGACGGAGCCGCCGCGGTCCCGCTGTTCCCGATAGTACCAGGGATAATGCCGCAACAACCGCATGGTTGAGCCGCCTACGCTCTCCAGCGTGATGTCGAAATCGGGCTGGGAGGGATCGGTATTTTCGCTGCGGATCGGTTTGAGCCAGAATTCCGGAGTCAGGATTTCCGATGGCGGATAGATCTCCGCGGGGGTGACAGGGCGGCGGTCGAGCCTTGCAAGGCGGATGTGGTAGAGCGGCACGTCATTCGGGGTCAGCAGCCTAGTTTCGATGACGATGCCATCCTCGGTGGCGCAGTTCTGCTCGCGGGCGATGAATGTTCCGGGCGAGGGCGGCTTGCTCGCCGTTTGGAGCCATGTGCAGTGCTCGCCGGCGATGGTCGAGACTTCTTGGAGTGGTTGAGGCGTTTCTGTCTTCGTGGCATCCGGTTTGCGGTCGCGAAGAAGAAGCTCCAGGAAGGTGATCTCACCATCCGCCTGCCTGCTCCAGCGCAGAACGGGATCGTTCCTATCAGGCCCGAAGCCGATGCTGGCCCGGCCATCGCGCAGCGTCTCGCTTAGAAACATGCCGTCGTGATGGATAATCGTGACGGTCGGATCGACCTGGACTCCGTTCTTGTCGAGCGCGTGCATGACGGCGACATAGTCCGGCTGGGGCGGGGAGACATCTAGGTTCGACTGCGCAACTGTGGCCTTCGTTAAGGCCATGCAGGCGATTGCGCCAATGATTGCTGCTGTCTTCATTGTTTCTCGGGTCTTCGAACCTGTGCGCGTCATCGCGCCGCCGGCAGCAGATGACGGTTTTGCCGAGAAAATCAATGCGGTCTATGTCTTTTGCCTCGATGGACGCCCATCAATGGACAATGGTCAGCGCGGCGATGCCCGCTTCGTCTGCGGCACGCAAAAACGCTTCCCGGAATTGTTCCGGGGCAACGTCTCCACAGATGGCGTCGATGCAGGCTTTGACGGCGATCATATATTCCTCGCCATCATCGAAAGGCCAGTCCCGGATCAGCAGGTATGCGGCGTCGCCGAGCGTACGCACGACGGTGTGCGTTTCCCGACCGCGCAAAACCAGCCCGACCGGCGCGAATGCCGATGACGTGTTCCAGTTCATTGTCCTCGACCCCTCAAGGCACGGAGATTGAGACCCTCCAACACACTATACGCGTGAATTATGAAATTCGGAATTGCGGAATGCGTGAATGTTGAGCACGTGACTTATTTGCCGCGGGCAAAAGAAAGGGCGCTCTACGACCTGATGTCGGAGCGCCCTGTGGCTGCATCGGCGTCAGTTGCGGCGGAGGCCGATGGCAGGCAGGTTCAGAAGACCGTATTTGGAACGAAATGGCAACGCCCGGTGCCGGACTGCGCCCGCATGCGGCCTGCAATCCACAGGGTTTCCACAGCTTATCCACAGGTGCGGCCTAATCTCCTCCAACGCTTTCAACGACATATGCCCGAAAGCAATCCCGCTGCTCCAGATGGGTGATGTGACCGCCAGACGACACCGGGAATATCTTCAGGGCAAACTGCCCGAAAGGCCACAATGCCGGGCTATGGTGGCCCTCCCTCCTGGAGCGCTAGGCGGCGGACGCTCGGAGGTGGGAGGCGGCAGGCGTGCATGAGGGCCTGCCGCCTTCATCATCAGGCGTTTGAGACAAATCGGCGGATTTCAAGAAGACTTTCGAGGCTCGCGCCTTCGCAAATAAAAAGGACCCGCTCACTTGGGAGCGGGCCTCAGGGGTGCCCGGAGTCGGACGGGCATCGGCAAAAACGGTCGATCAGATATAGGCCGCAGCATCGACGCTCCAGCTATCCGGCATCTTCGACGTCGCAAAGCTGCTGTCGTTCGCAGGACGGGCGTGCTGACGGGCGGCAGCGTCGAGCAGGGCCGCAAAGGATGCCAGGCTGATCTTGTCGGCGCGAAGCATCTGGCGGATCAGCGGATCTCTCAGCATTTCCGATGGCGTCATCTCATGCATGGTTATCCTCCAGGAATTGGTTTCCCAACGCTCAAAGCATCTTAAGTCCGTATTGCTATCAATGCATGTCGCGACGATGGCGAAAAGACGGTAAATGAGGTTCATTTGGGTTAGCTCCAATGTGGGATTGGTCTGCCATTTTGTCGGATGCTACCGTAGCGCCTGCGAAGTGAACCGTAGGGGAGGACGGGCGTATGGAAGCAAGACACGGGGAAGCAAGAATGTTCGACGAGATCATCGTGGGTCTGAACACGCTCGAGGCTGAGATCGCCACGATCAACACCAAGCCCCTGCCTCTCATGGATCTGAAATATGCTGAGGCCGAATTGAAGGCCAGGCCCGCAAAGGTGCGCAAGCGCCTCGGCAAGACGAGAACGGCGAAACCGAACGCATGACATCAGGCTTTGGCAACGCAATTTTGACCATGAACGCATTTTCTGACGTTCACTCACATTTTGCCGATTGCCTATGCGTGAGAAAGCCGCTTTTCTTGTGATCCACACCCCTAATTTAGAGATATCCTGACCGCAATGAACCGTTACGACATCGAGCGCCGGAACGGCGACGACTGGACTGTCATCGACCGGCTGACGGGCGCACCCGTGCCGCATCTGCCGGAAAAACTCGGAAGCAGGCTTGAAGCCCAGGCGCTTGCCGATTTTCGCAACCGGCTGGCCATCCCGCAACAGGAGCGCATTCGCTCCCGCCTCGATACGCTGCGGCTCGCCTGGCAGGCGCTGACGGGCAAGCGGACGCGCTAGAGCGCCGTGCGTCGCTACCAGCGGAGGATTTTTCTGCCCAGCAGGAATCCGGCTGCCGTCGCCACCAGGATGCCGATCGAATACCATGTCGCCAGAAACAGCGGGCTGTCGTCGGGGCAGTGCCAGGCATAGATGGCGGCCGCAATGCCGCCGGCGGCAAGACCTGCCACCGCACCCGCCGTGCCCGGACTTTCAGGGGCGCCCTGGCGGACCGAATAGAGGATGGCGGCAAGCGGCGCGATCGAAAGGGTCGGCACGTAGAACAGGCAGAAGGCGGAGAAACGCCCCTCCATGCTGCTTGCCCAGTTCGCCTGCGGCACGACGAGAAGTTCGGTCACGATGCCGGCAATCAGAACTGCCAGCGGCAGGATGAGCGTCAGGGCCGCCGAGCGCAGCGAGACGCCCGGTTTGCCGATCCGGAAGGCGAGGCGGGTGGCCGTCACGGCGATCAGCAGGGTGGTGCCGAGCTTGAAAAGGACCCGCGGCGTCTCGATCATCTCGGCCATGTTTCTGCGGATGCCGATGGTGGAGATGAGAAGTGCGGCTGAAATCACCACGCCGATGACCAGTGCGATCATGAAGACGCGGCCAAAGCGGATGCGAACGCGCGCATCCTTTGCCAGCATGTTGATCAGGTCATCCGTTTTCACGCGTGTTGCTCCGATAGAGGGCCGCCAATCCTTTGAGCGCCCTGTGCAGCGCCACTCGCACGGCGCCTTCCGTCATCTGTAGCCGCTCGGCCGTTTCGCGGATACCGGCGCCGCCGAGCGAGATCGACCGCACGATTTCGCGCTGCGGGTCGCGCAGGCCTTCCAGCATGCGGTCGACGTCGATGCGGTCGGCGCCATCCTCCTGGTGGTCGGCTTCCAGCGTTTCCATCACATCCTCGATCGGCACGCTGACATGGCGGCCACGCCGGCGCAGGCTGTCGATCAGCTTGTTGCGCACGATGGTGGACAGCCACGGGCCGATCGGCCGTGAAATATCCCAGGTTCCGCGCTTCAGGTGTACTGCCAGCAGAACTTCCTGCACCACGTCTTCCACCTCGCTCGGCGGGGCACCGAACTGGTCGCAGCGCCTGCGCGCAATCGAACGCAGATAGGGTGTTACGGCCTTCAGGAAACGGTCATAAGCCAGCGCGTCGCCGGCGATTGCCGCGCGCATCCAGGCTGCCCATTCCTCTTCGCGGGCCGAATATTTCATCCGCTACTCACCTCTACGCCCGGGGCCACGTGTTTGTTACCGTCATCCTGAAAATTTTGATGACGCGGCACGTGAGGCAGAGCCGGCGTCGGCGCCTATTGAGCGCATCGGCGGGCAAACGGCAAGAGTAGTGCGGCAACAAAGCGCAAAAGCCGCCCGGCGCGATGAGGAGCCGGGCGGGTGTTTATGTGGATCGCTGCTGTGGTGAATTCTAGCTGTTGGCAGCGCCTGAGATCCGCGCGATCAGATAGTCGAGCGACAGGCGGCCCGGGCCGTAGCGCATGATGGCAAGCGCCATCGCCGCCCAGGTGATGTGGATGGGCCAGCCATCGGGAACGGTCAGTTCCACGATGCAAGTCATGAACAGCAGGCCGAGGCCGGCAAAGCGGGTGGCAAGGCCGAAGACGAGAAGCGTCGGGAAGATGATCTCGCCGCAGCCGGACAGGAAGGCCATGACTGATGGCATGGGGAAGGGGTAAGGCCCGCCCGGCAGATGCAGCATGAATTCCTGGGTGAAGAGGTCGATTGCCGTATCGTTCAGCTGCAGGAAGCCATCCCATTTCAGGATGCCGGAGCGCCAGAAGGGAACGGCGAGCGCCACGCGGAGGACAGCCTGGACGATATCGGGCTGGGCGACGGCGCGGACAAGTCCGTCAGCCGTCGCTACCAACCTTGCCAGCGGGGAGAGAGCGCCGTGGCGAGGCCCATTGTGAGGCATGGAATCAAGCATATCAGACATTGAAAATCTCCATTTCGACGTGGGAGAAGGCCCTGATGGTGGAGAAGGCATGGGCCGCGATCATCTCGCCGATCATGCCGGAGAGATCGAAGGCAGGCTCCGCCTCGAGCCCCGCCGCGACGGCTGCCGCAAGGCATTCGCCTGAGAGCAGCGCGGCGAGGAAGGCGGCTCCGCCCGGCGGCAGGTGGCGAACCGTGACCTCGTCGTCGATGCGCGTGATCAAACCTTCCTCGGACCGGTTCTCGACGCGGCCGACCGGCCCGGCGCCGCGGTTCATGGCGAAGATGGTCACGGCGGGATAGGCCGATGCGATCAGCCGCGTCGATGGATGCGGCTGGAAGGTTACGGCACCGAGTTCTTCCGGCGGTACGGCCGCAAGGGCTTCTGGCTTGAGCGCTGGCGCATCGGCGGCGTGATAGGCATCCAGCCAGGCGCGCTCGACGCGTGCCACATCCGACAGCCAGGGCATGTCCTGCGCGTATTCGTAGCGGTCGATGAAATCGGGGAAATCCCGGCCGTATTCGAAGAGCAGCGGCGAGTTGGGCGGTGTTTCGCGCACGTGAAAGCGGGCCATTGCGCGGAAGAAATCCGCCCCGGTGATGCGTTCGACTGCCGGGAAGATCGACGACAATGCGGCAATCAGACTGACGGTCACGTTGTTGCGGTAGACATTGTAGCGTTTCTCCGCCCGCTTGCCGCGTGGGCCTGTCACCAGGTCAGGGGCCGGTGCATCGGGAGCAAGCAGGGCTGCGGAAAACTGTCCCGCGAAGTCAGGCGCGGATCGGCGCATGGGCAGGATATCAGCCGAGGGCATGGAAGGTCTCCCGGTCACTGGCGTGCCGATCAAGGATCGCCTGTGCGGCCAGCGCCTCGGCACGCAGCACCGGCCAATCGGGGATCTTGCTGTCCCATTCGATCAGCGTCGGGATCGGGCCGCAGCTGTTTATGACGATTTCATAGAGTTGCCAGACGGCATCGGCGACCGGGCCGTCATGGCTGTCGATCAAGAGCAGTTCGCCTTCGTCATCCTCCTGTTCGGCATGGCCGGCGAGGTGGATCTCGCCGACACCGGACAGCGGAAAATCGCGCAGGTATTCCAGTGCTGAAAAGCTGTGATTGGTGGCGGAGACGAAGACATTGTTGATGTCGAGCAGCAGGCCGCAGCCGCTGCGCCGGGCGATCTCGCGGATGAAATCCGTCTCGCTCATGGAGGATTCCGCAAAGAGTACGTAGGTGGACGGGTTTTCGAGCAGGATCGGCCGGCCGATGGCGTTCTGCATCTGATCGACATGATCGCAGACATGGGCAAGCGTTGTGGCGGTATAGGGCAGCGGCAGCAGGTCGTTCAGATAGGTATCGACATGCGTCGACCAGGCAAGATGCTCGGACACCAGCGCCGGTTCGTAACGGTCGACGAGGGTCTTGAAACGCTTGAGATGATCCTTGTCGAGCGGCTGCGGGCCGCCGAGCGACATGCAGACGCCATGCAGTGAAATCGGGTGGTCGCGGCGTACCCTTTCGAGTGCGCGATGCGGCGGGCCACCGGCGCCCATGTAATTCTCGGCATGGACTTCGAAGAAACCCTGCGGGCCTGATACGGCTGAGATTGCTGCAAGATGTTCCGGCTTGAAGCTGGTACCGGCCTGGCCGGCGAGTGAAAGTGTCGGAAAGCGGAGGGTGCTTTCCGTCTCCATGGGAAGGTTGTTCGTCATGCTGACGTTTGCCATGTACGCCTCCGCTTTCCTTGATCTTCGTCTGCTTCCGACGGCTTAGATGTCGCGCGTCAGCGGCTTCAGCGAGCCATGACGGTCGCCGGGAATATCGAGCGAGGCGCAGGTGCCGCCCTGGACGAATTTCCACGAATTGCCCTGGAAATCCTTGACCGAGGTGCCCTGGCATGTGGTGCCTGGACCGGCAGCGCAATCGTTCTGGCCCTTCAGCGCAACGCCGTAGCACTTCTCCTTATGAGCTGCGGTTGCAGCAGCGGCCTCAGCCTTGGTCAGCGGGGCGGCACTGGCCATCGTGGCAAGAGCGGACGTGATCGCGCCGGCAAGAAGGGCGGTGCTGATGGAAGTCTTCAACATTGGTAGTCTCCGTTGCTTGAAACGCCCCTGTTTCAACGGGGCACGTCCGGTATTCGCAAGGAGAGGGCGGGTTGTTACAGGCGAGGTGGTAACGAACGCGTGATGGTGGTTTGGGCGCGCGGAGGCGGCCTTTCCCGCGGTGTCCCGGCAGAGGAATCCGCTTTGCCGGGGGCGATGATGCTGCTTATGCTGATTGCAATCATCAGTTCGACTCCGCTGCCAT
The DNA here is from genome assembly GCA_900470965.1 of Hyphomicrobiales bacterium. GTDB lineage: Bacteria > Pseudomonadota > Alphaproteobacteria > Rhizobiales > Rhizobiaceae > Rhizobium. Next base: position 6,458 of record UCCS01000086.1, on the reverse strand, counting down.
GGTAGGGGCCCGAATGTCAATCAAACCTCGAAACGTGCTGTTCGTGTGCAGCCAGAACAAGCTGCGAAGCCCGACCGCCGAGCAGGTGTTCTCTACTCGTGAGGACATCGAGGTGTCGTCGGCGGGGACAAACAACGATGCCTGCAATCCGCTCGATGCCGAACAGGTGGAATGGGCCGACATCATCTTCGTGATGGAGAAGGCGCATCGCAGCAAACTCACCCGCAAATTCCGCAGGTCGCTGAACGGCAAGCGCATTGTCTGCCTCGACATTCCCGATGATTACCAATTCATGGACCCGATGCTGGTCAGCCTGTTGGAAAGCAAGGTCCCGCGGTATCTCTGAGGCGATGCTCAACCTGAATCTTTAAAATATGTTTTGCTGAGACGCAGGGTGAAACTTCTCGTCTGGCCGGTGCCGGATATCGATCGATACTATCGGCAGGAGTTTCGAAGGTTTAAGATTTTACCGGGGAAAGGCTTCGGGACGAGGGCGGCGTATGGCGCGTCCCGTGGATGCCGGTGATCGGCTGCCTCTCCCTGTGACAGAGGATGGGCGGGGATGGATCGGCTGGATGCCATGCGCGTGTTGCTTGCCGTTGTCGATGCCGGCAGTTTGTCGGCGGGCAGCAAGCGGCTGAATGCGCCGCTGCCGAGCGTCAGCCGCAAGGTGGCCGAGCTGGAGCGGTTGCTCGGCGCCAATCTCATCATCCGCACAAGCCGGAACCTGCAACTCACCGATGCCGGGCGCGACTATGTGGATGCGGCGCGCAAGATCATTGCAGAACTGGAGGAGGCAGAGCGCCGGGCTTCCGGTGAGTATCAGCGGCCGCGGGGAACGCTGACGATCACCATGCCGGTGGAGTTCGGCAACCGTTATGTGCTGCCGATCGCGCTCGGTTTTCTGGCGGAGCATCCGGAGGTTTCGCTGAACCTCTTGTCCTTCGATCGCACCGTTCATCTCGTCAACGAGCAGGTGGATATCGCCATCCGTCTGGGAGCGCTGGCGGATAGTTCGCTCTATGCCGTCAAGGTTGCCGAATTTCGGCTGCTGACCTGCGCGAGCCCGGATTATCTCAGGCGTTGCGGATGTCCGCAGCATCCGGGCGAACTGCCCGATCATGACGGTATTATCTTCAATAACAGGACCTTCTTCTGGACCTTCGATATCGATGGCCGGCCGGTAGAGGTGGTGCCGCGCCATCGCATCGAGGTCAATACGGCGGCGAACTGTGTTGCCGCCGCTGTCGGTGGAGCCGGTATTGCCAGGCTTTTCGACTACCAGGTCCCCGGCGAACTTGCCTCCGGGGCTCTGGTGCCGATCCTTGATGATTATGCCGGGGCGCCGCAGCCGATCCACATCGTCTATTCGCGCCAGGGCTTTCTGGCGCTCAAGGTGCGCTCCTTCATCGACTGGACGCTGCCGCGGCTGCGGGAGGCCTGTCGGACCTATGGCTCAATCCAGTAGGACGCGGATTTCAGCGACGACCCGTTCCGGCGCCTGCAGGTGCGGATAGTGGCCGATGCCGGGCAGGATATCGAGTGGTGCGCCGGTCCTCTCGGCAAATTCCGCGCCCATCCGGCTGTCGATATAGATATCCTTTTCGCCCCAGATCACCTTTACCGGCGTCTTGAGCGTTCCAAGGTTTGCTTCAAGCAGATCCTGATCGCGGGTGAAGGCCGCATAATAATGGTAGAAGGCATCGGCGGAGGTGAGGGCGCCATGGCTCCAGCCTTGGACCATGTCTTCCTTGACGCCGGCGGCGAGATCGAACTGCCTGTCGTCAGGCAGGCCACGCCGGTAAGCGTTCTCAAGGATTTCGTCACTCGTCTGGTTCATGGCGGCGCGGGTCCTGGAAGCCGCCGGCTCGGCCTTCAGGTTCTGCAGACGCTCATGCATATAGGCCGGCCGATTGAAGGGGGCGAAGTCGCCGACGATTATGCGCCTTGCGATATCGGGCTCGTCGAGGGCCAGGAGAAGGGCGGGAAGGGCGCCGATATCGGCGGCATAGATCGTCAGTTTGGATCGGTCGATGCCGGCTTTGTCGATATAGGCCTTCAGCACGCCGGCATAAGCACGCGGTGAATAGGAGAAGTTTTCGGCTGCTGGCCGAGATGACAGGCCGTATCCCGGCCAGTCGAAGGCATGCACTTCGAATTCGTCGCCGAGCGCGGCTGCAATGTCGCGCCAGACGAGCGAGGTTTCGGGAAAGCCGTGCAGGAAGAGCACGGTGCCTTTCGGCGCCGGATTGTGCACGACGAGCCGCCGCAGCGTGATATCCCCGCCGATGGCAATGGTGCCGATTTCGGGGTTTGCGGCTTCGGTCGTGCCGGCACTTACGGGGGTGAGTGTGGCGCCTGTGATTGCAGCGGCTACGAGCAATGGTCCAAGTGATGATGTCAGCATATCCGTTGTCCTTCCTCTCCGGCGGCCATGCTCGCTCAGAAGCCTCATGGCTGCGGTCGGGGTGAATTCTCGATGACAAGGATCGTGCATCGCGCCTGCCGTCGGTAGACCGCGGCCATGAGAGTCTGCCTCTCATTTTCCCCCAGTACCGGGCGATCGGCCCGCGCCGTACATCATCGCCATCAGCGACGCCGGGGAACGATCCCGCGTCCCCAAGAAAGGATGATGAGACATGAATGATATGACCGTAAATCTGAAAATCGCTCAGCCCGAACGGCTGCGCGGCCTGCCGGGCCACTCGACCGTCGGCACCGACAATCTCGAGGCAGCAGGGGAATTCTACGACAAGCTCATGGCCGTCTTCGGCATCGGCCGTTTTCTGGTCCAGCCGGGCCGGGCCGTCTATTACGGCGAGCGCACGCTGGAATTCGGCGTGGTGAAGCCCTTCGACGGCAGGCCGGCACGTGCCGGCAATGGCAGCATGGTGGCCTTCGAGGCGCGTTCCCGCGCAAAGGTGCGCGAGGCTCATGCAACGGCACTACAGGCCGGCGGAACGGATGAGGGCGCTCCGGGGCCACGCGGGGAGAATGGCGAGGGGCCTTACTGCGCCTATTTCCGCGACCCAGAAGGCAACAAGTTCCTGGTCTATTGCGCCGGGCCGGACGAAGCCTGAGATCGCTTCCGGCGCATTTCAGGCGCAAGATGTCAGGCGTCCGAAATGCGGCTGCGAACCTTCCGATGGAATGGAGGCAAGTCATGAAATCAGGGCAATCAATCGTAAGACTAGGCATGTCACGGCGTTCGCTCTTGTTTGCGGGCGCGGCGGCCGGGTTGACGGCGGTGCTGTCGTCGCCTGCGGGCGCGGCCGATCCCGTCGATGCAGAGGCGCTCGCTGGCGGAATCCGGCCGTTCCGGGCCGATATTCCCGAGGCCGCGCTCGCCGATCTTCAGCGTCGGCTTGCCGCCACCCGCTGGCCAGATGGTGAGACCGTGCGCGACCGTTCGCAGGGCGTGCAGCCGGAGAAGCTGAGGGCGCTGGTGGATGAGTGGCAGTCTTCCTACGACTGGCGCAAAGCCGAGGCGCGGCTGAACGGTTTTCAGCAATTTGTGACCGAGATCGACGGCATCGATATCCATTTCATCCATGTCCGCTCCCGCCACGAAAATGCGCTGCCGCTGATCATGACGCATGGCTGGCCGGGATCGGTGTTCGAGTTGCTTAACGTGATCGGCCCACTGACCGACCCGACCGCCTATGGCGGCACGGCTGACGATGCCTTTCATCTGGTGATCCCCTCGATCCCCGGCTTCGGCTTTTCCGGCAAGCCCATGGAAACGGGCTGGAACCCACAACGCATCGCGGCCGCCTGGGACACGCTGATGAAACGGCTCGGTTATACCAGCTATGTTTCGCAGGGCGGCGACTGGGGCGCGATCATTAGCGATGCGCTGGGGCGGCAGGCGCCGGAGGGGTTGCTTGGCATCCACGTCAACAGGGTCGAGCGCGCGACCACCTTTCCGCCGGATGCGGCGCAGGCGCTGATGAACGGTGCGGCCGCACCCGACAGCTTGTCACCGGAGGAGAAGCTGATCTTCATGGAAGCCCGGGATTTCCTCGCCAATGGCTTCGGCTACGCGGCGATCATGGGAACCCGGCCGGAAACGATCGGCTACGGGCTTGCGGATTCTCCCGTGGGGCTTGCGGCCTGGCTTTATGACAAGATCGCCGACTGGGTGTTTAGCCGCGGAGATCCCGAACAGGCGCTCGGCAGCCAGGCTATACTCGACAATATCACGCTCTACTGGCTCACCAATACCGGGCCTTCGAGCGGGCGCATCTATTGGGAGAACGTCGCGGCCGGCGCAAAACTGGAGCCGGTCAAGGTTCCGGTCGCGGTCACGGTCTTTCCCGGCGAGGTTTACCGCCCGCCGCGGCACTGGCTCGGCAGAGCCTATCCGCAGTTGATCTATTACAATGTGGCTGCAAAAGGCGGGCATTTCGCAGCTTGGGAGGAGCCGGAACTCTTTGCCCAGGAAGTCCGAGCCGCATTCAGGACATTGCGCTCATAGGCAGATCGCATTTCCGCGAGCGCTTGGGAACATCGAGCTTTTTCGCCCGTTTGCGAAGAGGAAAGACCTGGAGGAGGAATCCCAATGAGTAATCTCCATAATGACAGCGGCTCCGAATTCTCAGGCGGCGGGGGCCGCAGTACGCTGACCGCTTTCTTCGACAGCCGCGATGACGCCGACAGGGCGATCGACCGGCTGAAGAACCTGGGTATCACCGGTGTCAGAATGATGCGGGGATATGAAGCGGATGGCGACAAGGCAGGCGTTGCCGGCGACGACCGCAGCGGTTTCTGGTCGAAGCTGGAGGACTGGCTGTTTCCGGATGAAGACCGGTCGGTCTATGCCGAAGGCCTGCGCCGGGGCGGCTTTCTGATCTCCGTCGAGGTCGATGATGCCACCTACGGTATCGCATACGACATTCTCGACGACGAAGGTTCCATCGACATGGACGAACGTGCGGACCTCTGGCGCGCGGAAGGCTGGAATATCAGCAAGTCGAACGAGGCTTTTGCAGCCTCGAAATATGATGCAAGCCAGGCTCGTGAAGCTGATGATGCCGAGCGTGCCCGGCAGGCAAGTGCTGTGCAGGATGATGTCTTTGCAGCCGGTGCGGCCGGTATGGCCGGCCCGGCCACGCCGATCGGACGTCATACCCGCCGGCTCGATCCGAATTCCCCGCGCGTTCGTGCCTATGATCTCAATGACGAGGCACCGCTCGATCAGGAGCTGCGTGACGACATCATGCCGACCGGACATCACCGCACGGTGGAGGAATCCACGGAGCGCGCAGAGCGCGAGCTTCGCCAGGCTCAGGACGTGGACGGCATGCGGCAGGAGCAGACGCTGCCGCGCGGTCGATAATGGTCTGAAACATGGGCGCGCCGGATTTCCGGCGCCCCCTTAGAGCGGCGGAAGGAAAACGGAATCATCTCTGCCGCTTTAAGGTTTTTGTTCAAGCATCGGATTATCCGAAGGCCGCTTCATACTTTGCGCGACATGCCTTAATGCGCGGTGCCGTCGACGATGACGTGATCATGATCCCTGGAGCATTTCTCGATGCGGGCGTGGATCTTGTAGACCTCGCGCAGCATGTCGACGGTGACGACCTCGCGCGGCTTGCCGCAGGCGCGCATGCGGCCGTTCTGGATGATCAGTACTTTGTCTGCGAAGCGCAGCGCCTGGTTCAGGTCGTGGATGGCGATCAGTACGATCATGCCGCGCTTGCGCGCCTGGCGCTGCATGAAATCGAGCACTTCTACCTGGCGATGAAGATCGAGCGCGCTGGTCGGCTCGTCCATCAGCATGATCTCCGGCTCGCGCACGAGCGCCTGGGCGATGGAGACGAGCTGGCGCTGGCCGCCTGACAAGGCGCCGAGATCGCGGAAGGCGATCGCCTCGATGTTCAGCGCCTTCATGACGTCGTCGATGAGCCTGAGATCCTGATCGCTGACGCCCCAGGACTGGCCCTGCTTGCGGGCCAGAAGGATCGATTCATAGACCGTCAGCACCGCATTGGCCGAGGTATCCTGCGGCATGTAGCTGATGGCGTTCCTGGTCTTTGCACCCTCGACCAGCACGTTTCCCGGCCCTTTCAGGAGGCCGGTGATGCGCTTGAAGAGGGTGGACTTGCCGGCGGCATTCGGGCCGATCACGGCGACGAGTTCGCCGGCATTCATTTTCGGCGTCGTTACGTTTTCGACGAAGAGCTTGCGGCCGTGGTAGGCGCCGACCGACTGCAGCTGAAGCGCTACCATGAGCGGCTCCTGTTCGAGAGGATGAGCGAGAAGAAGAAGGGCACGCCGACCAGCGCCGTGATGATGCCGATCGGGAAGACGACGCCCGGAATGATCGACTTCGAGACGACAGAGGTCAGCGAGAGCAGCAGGGCGCCTGAAAGGATCGAACCCGGCAGGAAGAAGCGCTGGTCTTCGCCGAGGATCATGCGGGCGATATGCGGGCCGACGAGGCCGACGAAGCCGAT
>UCCS01000002.1 GCA_900470965.1 Hyphomicrobiales bacterium | reverse complement strand
CTATGTGCCGAACAGCTTCTTCACCATGGCGCGCGACCCGGGAATCCTGAATGCCGTTGGCGCCCTATCGGACGCCATTTGGTATCCGGCGACGGTTGACGAGCCGCTGCGACGGCTGGTGACGTTCGCCTATAGCCATTATGCAGGCTCGTATTACAGTTCGGCACACTGCGCTTGCGGCGCCGAGGAACTCGGCCTTGCGCGCGAGAAAATCATGAACATCTTCGATTACGAGACATCGCCGGTCTATACCGATGCCGAGCGCGCCGTGCTCCGTCTCTGCCGCCATGCTGCCCGCATCCCGGGCGAGGTGACGGACAAGGATGTCGAGGATCTGAAGCAGCACTATAGCGAATCCATCGTCACCTTCATCGTCGGCATGATCTGCTTCATGGCCTTCCTCAACAAGTGGAACGAGATCGCCAAGACCCGGCTGGAGGATATCCCATTCAAATGGGCGTCCGAAAATCTCGGGCCGCTCGGCTGGCATCTCGACCAGGAATAACGGAACAGGAACAGCCCGATGGCGCGCGTAGAGCCCCTGACACCTCAGGATATGCCGGATTTCAAAGGCGTGATCGGTGCCATCGGCAGGGATCACGGCTATGTGCCGAACAGCTTCCTGACGCTCGGGCGCCATCCCGCTCTGCTGGATGCGATGGGTAAATGCGCCGATGCGCTGTGGTATGATGACCGTCTGCCGCAGCCGCTGCGCCGCCTGACGGGTTTTGCGTTCAGCCTGTTTTCAGGTGCGATGTATAGCGCTGCCCATCTGGCCTTCGGCGCCGAACAGCTGGGTCTTGCCCGCGAGAAGCTGCTGTCCGTCCACGACTACGAGACGGCACCTTTCTATTCCGATGGCGAACGGGCGGTGCTGCGGCTCTGTCGCCATGCGGCCCGAATGCCGGGCGAAGTGACGGATGCCGACATGCGGGACATGGAGCGACATTTCGACGACGGGACGATCCTGCTCATCGTTGGTCTGATTGCATGGCATGCCTTTCTCAATCGCTGGAACGATACGATGGCCACCCGCCTCGAAGACAAGCCGAGGCGGTATGCGCAGGACAATCTACAGCCCGTAGGCTGGACTTTAGGGAAGCACGGATAGACCGTATTCCCGCCAGATGAGCACCGGTAAGAAAAAAGGGAACGCCGGTGTGCCCCCGCCTTGGCAGGCGGATAAAAACTTGGGAGTAATCAGTGACGACGTCTCATATCAACGACGCGGCAACGGCTGACGTCTATCCGGCCGATGGCGACCGCCGACTGCTTCAGGCGACCGGCGTATCGAAGCGCTTCGGAGCCGTGCAGGCGCTCAGCAAGATGACCTTTGCCCTCAAGCCGGGTGAGGTTCATGTGCTGTTCGGCGAAAACGGCGCGGGCAAATCTACCCTCATCAACATCATCTGCGGCGCGCTGCAGCCCGATGAAGGATCGCTGACGCTCGATGGCCAGCCGGTGCATTTTCGCGATGTGCACGATGCGCGAAAGAATGGCGTGGCGGCCATGTTCCAGGAATTCAGTCTCGCGCCGCAACTGACCGTCGAAGAAAACATTTTTCTTGGTGCGGAGCCGCGCTCTTCCATTTTTCTGAAAGTGGGCGAACGCCGCGCCCGTGTCGCGAAGGCGCTGCGCGAATTCGGCTTCGATATACCGCCGACCGCTATCGTCGCCACACTCTCGCGCGCCTGCCAGCAGATGGTCGAGATGACCAAGGCGCTGCTGACCGAACCGCGCGTCTTGATCCTCGACGAGCCGACCGCTTCGCTCTCCCAGAAGGAAACGGAATCGATGTTCGAACTGGTGCGCGCCCTGCGCGCTAAGGGTGTCGGCATCATCTACATCACCCACCGCATGAAGGAGATCGAGGTCATCGGCGACCGCGTCACGGTCATGCGCGACGGCCGCTTCGTCAAGACGGTAGATGTGAAGTCAACGAGCCAGTCGACGCTGGTGGAACTGATGACGGGCCGATCCTTCGAGCAGTTCTTCCCTGATATTGCGCACGAGCCCGGCGAAGACCTTCTCAACATTGTCGGCCTCACGACGCGGAACGGCCAGATCCGCGACGCGACGCTGCTTGCNNAAGTCGTCGGCATTGCCGGTCTGGTCGGCTGCGGCAAATCGGACATCATTCGCGCCGTTTTCGGCCTGGAGCCGATCAGCGAGGGCGTCGTCCAGGTGCAGGGCGATACTGTCTCGGCCCCATCGCCGCGCGGAATGCTCGACCGGGGCCTGGCCTACATCACCTCCGACCGCCGCAACGAGGGGCTGATGCTGTTGCGTCCGACCTGCGAAAACCTCACCCTGTCTACGGTCGGGCAATCCCTCCTGTCGCGCTTCGGCTGGCTGAAGATCCGCAAGGAACGCAAATTCGCAAAGACGCTGGGCGAGCGCCTGCGCGTGCGTCCGCTCGAACTGGACAAATTCGTCATCAAATATTCCGGCGGAAACCAGCAGAAGATCATGATCGCCAAGGCGATGGCGCGCGATACGCGCATCTTCCTGTTTGACGAACCCACCGTCGGCATCGACGTGTCGGCGCGCGTGGAAGTCTATGGTGTGATCAAGCAACTGGCGGAAGCAGGCGCTGCGGTCGTGATCGTCAGTTCGGATCTCCCCGAAGTGCTGAACCTCAGCCACCGTCTGTTCGTCGTGCGCAATGGCGAGATCGTCGATCAGATGGACAAGGCCGACATTTCCGAGGGGCGCGTTTTGCACGGCTTCTTTGGCACCCGCAATGCCGCATGAAATTCATCGGGCGTCCGCCCATCCAAGACTTTCGCATGAGCTTGCCCATCGACTTATCGCGGCGAGACGTGCGGCAGACCAGAAAGGGTTTACCATGGCCACCGTTTCCGAAACCGGCGCTCCCAAGCCATCAAACGGATTGCTGAAAGCAGCCTTCGTGCATCTGGGCATCCTGCCCTTCCTGCTCGTCGGCGCAATTCTGTTCTTCGCTCTGCGCGAAGAGCGCTTCCTCTCCTCGATCAACATGTTCAACGTGGCGCGCCAGTCCACGTTTCTGATCATCATCGCCATGGGACAAGCCGTGGTACTGCTGACGGCGGGTCTCGATCTTTCAGTGGGCGCCGTGGTCGGCTTTGCGGGTGTGGTCACGGGTCTCATCCTGAAGGCGGTGCTTCTTGCGCATCCCGATGCCATGGGCGTGGCGATTACGCTTGCCGTATCGGGCGGCCTGCTGGCCGGAATGGCGGTCGGCCTCGTGAACGGCATCGGCATCGCCTATCTCAACGTTCCCCCCTTTATGATGACGCTCGGCACCATGACCAGCCTCGTCGGCATTGCGCTCAGCATGACGACCGGCCTGCCGGTGACGCAGATCCCCGATGATTTCATGCGCGTGCTTGGCTATGGCCGTATTCTCGGGCTGGCACCCGCCGTGCTGGTGACGCTGTCGCTGTTCGTGCTGATGTGGCTGCTGCTCAACCGCACCACCATCGGCCGTTATTTCTACGCTGTCGGCTCCAACATCCGGGCAGCACAGCTGTCCGGCATCAACACCCGCGGCCAGCTCATCTTCGCCTATCTGCTATCCAGCCTGATGGCGGCGATCACCGGCGTACTGTTCCTTGCCCGCACCGGCTCGGGGGAAGCGCTGAACGGCCAGAGCTACGGCCTGCAAAGTGTCGCGGCCTGCGTCATCGCCGGGGTCTCGCTGTTCGGCGGCACGGGAAAGGTGCGCGACGTGCTTCTGGGCGCCGTCTTCATCACTATCCTCACCAACGGCATGAACCTGATCCGCGTCGAATCCTACGTGCAGCAGATTATCCTTGGCGCAATTCTGATCCTTGCATTGGTCGCCGACCAGCTGCGCACCAAGATGATCGCACGGTAAACCATCAAGAGGGACCCAATGACGACGCCCGAACTTCTCAATCTCGTCGGCCGCATCGGTGTGGCATTCTATTTTCTCTGGTCGGTGCAGTTCAATATCGCCGCGCGCGGCCATCACTATGCCGAGTTCCAGCGCATCGGGCTCGGCGGACCGGGCAAGCTGCTGTTTGCCGCAGGCATCGCTATCTCGTTTCTGGGCAGCCTGCTTCTGCTTTACACGCCTACCGCCTGGATCGGAGCGGCGCTGCTGATCGTCTTCACCTTCGCCTCCGACGCGCTGTTCCATCGCTACTGGACCTACGAGGATCCGGGCGAAGTGGTGATGCATAAGTTTTTCCTGGTCGAGCATATCGCGCTTGCGGGCGGTATTCTGGGCCTCGCGGCAGGCACTCTCTGACGGCATGTTACCCAAGCAGAAAGCTCTCGCGCCGGACAATCGTCCGGCGCCTCAAAAAAGACAGTTTCGCAGTATTGAAATACGTCTGAAATATCATAAGATGATTTCAATTCAGGTGGCCGTCAGGTCGCGAAAATAAACAGAGGGAAAGGCATAAACCATGTCGCGCAAGGGAACCGACTACATCCAGAGTCTGCGGGACGGCCGCGAGATTTTCATCAATGGCGAGCTGATCAAGGACCATGTGGACCATCCCGCGTTCCGCAACGCGGTGCGGTCTGCCGCGTCGCTGTACGATTATCAGGCAGCCAACCAGGAGCAGATGACCTTCACCACGCCGACCGGCCAGCAGGTCAACCGCTCGTGGGAACTGCCCGATACACGCGAAAAGCTGATCAAGCGCGGTCTGGCCGCGCAAGCCTGGGCAGAGCAGAGCTATGGCTGGCTCGGCCGGTCGCCAGACCATGTTCCCGCCGCCATTACCGGCATGATCACCCATATCGACGTGTTCGAGGACTACGACAAGAAGCGCGCCGATGCGCTGCGCGGCTATTACGAATATGCGCGCGACCGCGATCTGGCGATGACCTACACAATCGTCAATCCGCAGGGCGACCGCTCGAAGCTCGCTGGCGAGCATGACGACAAGTATCATAGCCTCGGCGTGGTCGACGAGGATGCCGAAGGCATCACCGTTCGCGGCGCAAAGATGCTGGGCACATCGGCGCCGCTCGCCGAAGAAGTGCTGGTCGGCGTGCAGAACCCGCTGAAGGAAGGCATAGATGATATCTATGCCCTGTCCTTCGCCATGCCGCTGGCCGCCAAGGGCATCAAGATCCTGTCGCGCAAATCCTATGAGCAGTCGGCCCATTCGGAATTCGACAATCCGCTGGCCGCCCGCTTCGACGAGAACGACGCCGTCATCTACTTCGACGACGTGAAAGTGCCGTGGGACCGCGTCTTCATCTACAAGAAGACCTCGATGTGCCGGGCGCAGTTCCACGCCACTGCCGCCGAAATCCTGATGAACACCCAAAGCCAGGCGCGCTACACCGTCAAGCTCAAGTTCCTTGCCGGTCTCGCGCGCCGCATGGCGGAGACCACCGGCGTCATCAACTTCCCCGCCATTCAGGAATCACTCGGCAATCTCGCCTCGCAGGCCATGGTGATCGACGGCATGTTCCGTTCGCTGATCCACGATCCGGCCGAGCGCAACGGCTTCTTCTTTCCGCGCCAGCTTCAGGTCTACACGACGCAGGCCTATAGCCAGGAACTTTATCCGACCTTCATCAACTCCATCCGCAAACTTGCGGGGGGCGGCGTGATCATGCTGCCATCGGGCGTCGAGGATTTCGACAATCCGGAAATGGCAAAACTGATCGGCAAGACACAGTATTCGTCGATTGCAAGCCCCGAAGACCGCGTCAAGGTGATGAAGCTTGCCTGGGATGCGCTGGGCTCCGAGTTCGGCTCGCGCCACACGCAGTATGAGATGTTCTACAACGGCCCGCATTTCGCGGCCCTGATGCGCGTCTTCGGCGCGTTCGACTGGAGCGGGGCGACCGGCATGGTGGATGAACTGCTGGGCAGCTATTCGCGCGCAGATACCAAGGGAGTTGCCGCGGAATGACCTCCCCGTCGCCCTCCCTGCCGATCGACAATTCGCCGCCCGGCTTTCCCGTCGATATCGAACATTTCCGGCAGGGAATGCGAAGGTTGACCGGGGCGGTCAACCTGGTGACGACGGCCCATGACGGGCGGCTGCACGGATTGACCGCCACCGCGGTCTGCTCGCTGTCGGGACAGCCGCCCCGACTTCTGGCCTGCGTCAACGTCGTCGGCAAGACCTTCGAGTACATCCTGCAATCCCGTCGCATGGGCATCAACGTGCTGGCCTACCGGCATTTGGAACTGGCGCGGCGCTTTGCCAACATGACCGATATCGGGCCGGAAAAGCGGTTCTCCGATGCCGAATGGGTCTCGCCGCACTCCGGTGCTCCGGTTCTCGCCGATGCGCTGGTCGCTTTCGACTGCGTCGTCGACGAGATTTTCGTTACGCCGTCGCATGGGGTCATCATCGGGGAGATCAAGCATGTCTGCTTCGGCCCCGAAGGCGAGCCGCTGCTTTATTCCAACGGCAATTTCACGACGGTGCGCAGCGACGCGTAAAGCGTGCTGCATCCCGCAAAGCTGCCCGCGCCCCTACACAACTGAAAGAGTTTAGTGATGAATATTCAGGTCCATCCGAAATCCGCCGAAATCCTCGCCTCGCTCGGGCTGAAGGACGTCAACCCAGGCGCCTGCAGCGGCCCAAACGGCTGGTCTTCCATCGATCCAGCAAAGGCATTCGCGTCCATCAATCCGTCGACCGAGCAGCCGATCGCCTGCATTTCGCCCGCCACATCGGCCGACATGAAAAAGGCGATCGATACGGCGGCCGAAACCTTCAAGACCTGGCGCATGGTGCCTGCACCCAAGCGCGGCGAGTTGATTGGCCGCATCGGCGAACTGCTTGCACAGCATAAGGATGCACTGGGCGCATTGCTGGCGCTCGAAACCGGCAAGTCGATCACCGAAGGCAAAGGCGAGATCGGCGAAATGGTCGATATGGCCAAGTTCGCCGTCGGCCAGTCGCGTATGCTCTACGGCTTCACCATGCAGTCGCAGCGCAACGAGCACCGCATGTACGATCAGTGGCTGCCGCTCGGCGTCGTCGGCATCATCACCGCCTATAACTTCCCGGCCGCTCCATGGTCGTGGAATGCATTGGTTGCCGCGGTCTGCGGTAACACCGTGGTCTGGAAGCCGAGCCCCAAGGTCGCCTTGCCCGCCATCGCCATCCAGCACCTTTGCAATCAGGCTATGTCGGAACTCGGCTACGAAGGCGTTTTCTCGCTGGTCATTCCGGGCGATGAAAGCATCTCGGAAGAGCTGGTGCGCGACAAGCGCGTCTCGCTGGTCTCGTTCACGGGATCGAGCAAGATCGGTCGCCACGTCTCGAAAATTCTCGCCGAGGATCTCGGTCGCCGCCACTTGATGGAATGCTCCGGCAACAACGGCTGCATCGTCGACGAAAGCGCGGAGCTCGATCTCTGCATCGCCGCCATCACCTTCGGCGCGCTCGGCACCACCGGGCAGCGCTGCACCAGCACACGCCGGCTGATCGTCCACAAATCGCGGACCAAGGAGGTCGTCGAAGGCTTGAAGAAAGCCTACGCCAAGGTCAAGCTCGGCGACCCCTTCGTGCCGGGCAACCTCATCGGCCCGCTGATCGACAAACCGGCCGTTGCCGAATTCGAAAAAGCCATCGCCGACGCCAGGGCGCTTGGGGGCGAGGTGGTCTATGGCGGCAACGTCATGCCAGGCCCCGGCTATTATGTCGAGCCGACCATCATCATGGCGAAAAACGACTGGCCCTGTGTCCAGCACGAGACCTTCGCGCCCATCCTCTATATCATCGAATATGACAGCTTCGATGAAGCGCTGGAGCTGCACAACAGCGTGCCGCAGGGTCTCGCCTCCGGCATCCAGAGCACCAATATCCGCAATATCGAGGCGTTCCTCTCGGCCAAGGGCAGCGATTGCGGCATCGCCAAGGTGAACATGGGCACCACCGGCGCCGATATCGGTGCTGCCTTCGGTGGCGAAAAGGAAACCGGAGGCGGCCGCGCCAGCGGCTCGGAAAGCTGGAAGGCCTATATGCGCCGCCAGAGCGTGGCCATCAACTGGGGTGACGAGACCCCGTGGCGCGCACTTCTCGAAAGCTGATGTCATAGGGCCGGTTGATGGTGCATCGCCGGTCCATTTCTCAAGAGTGATATGTTGAAAAAGGATTGTCCGGTGGGAGCGATGGATCCGGTCACGCGGGCGCGGCTCGGCAAGGTGAATGTCTCGACGCTCACCAACTGCCTGCTGCGGCGCGGTTTGCGAAACCAGTTTCTGCATGGTGTGGCGCCCGTTACACCGGGCCTGCCGAACATGGTCGGCCCTGCGTTTACGCTACGGTTCATACCCTCGCGCGAAGACCTCGACACCATGGCGAACTATCAGCTGGAAACCCATGTCCAGCGCCGCGCGATGGAAGAATGTCCGGAGGGGTTCGTGCTGGTGGTGGACAGCCATGGCGATACGCGCGCCGCCTCTGCCGGCGATCTGCTGATTGGCCGCCTGAAGGCGCGGGGCTGCGCGGGCATCGTGACGGACGGCGGGTACCGCGACCTGCCGGGCATCATGCGCACGGGTTTGCCCGCCTATCAGCGCCAGACGGCATCGCCGGCCACGCCGATTACGCTGCACCCTGCGGATCTCAATCTGCCGATCGGCTGCGCAGGCGTTGCCGTCTATCCCGGCGATATCGTGGTGGGTGATACAGAAGGCGTGGTGGTGATCCCGGCACATCTGGTCGATGAGATCGCGGTCGAGGCCCTATCAACCGTCGAATATGAAGAATTCGCCGAGCATAAGATTGCTGAAGGGCGCTCCATTTACGGCCTGTTTCCGGCAACCGACGAAAGCAGGGCCGAATACGAACTCTGGAAGAAGAACAGGAATTGAGCATGTATGCAGTCGCGGGCGTTTCCGGACAGACAGGGGCGGCCACGGCACGCGCGCTCCTTGCACAGAAGCTTCCTTTGCGCGTCATTGTCAGGGATGCGGGGAAGGGCAAGGTCTGGGCGGACAAGGGGGCAGAGGTCGCCGTCGCAGATATCGACAATGCTGATGCACTGGCAGCGGCACTGAATGGCGCAACATCAGCCTATCTGCTCAACCCGCCGGCCTACGGCGCCGAAAATCCCTTTGATATGGCCGAGCGCCGTGCCGATGTTTTTGCGCGCGCCATTCTCGGTTCTGATGTCGCGAGGGTCGTGGTGCTGTCGTCGATTTCGGCTCATCTGCCGGCTGGTAACGGCATCATCCGTACCAATCACATCCTCGAGAAACGCCTCGGCGACCTCGCAAAGCCGGTGACGTTCCTTCGCCCGGGCTATTTCTTTGAAAACTGGGGGCACGTGCTGGCCCCTGCCCGCGCCGATGGTGTTCTGCCCGGCATGCTGTCGCCGCTTACCAAAGCCGTGCCAATGGTCTGTGTTGCCGATATCGGCGCGCTCGCGGCCAGGTTAATGCAGGAAACCTGGATCGGCCGTCGGATCGTGGAGCTTGCTGGTCCCACCAACACCTCACCGGAGACGGCCGCCGCCGTCATTGCCGCAGCGCTCGGAACAGACGTCAAAGCGCTCGCGGTGCCGCGCGAGGCCTGGGCCGGGATCTTCGCAGGCGGTGGCATGAGCCCGCGCACTGTCGAGGCCTTCATCGAGATGTTCGACGGTTTCAACAACGGTACTATCCGCTTCGAGGGTGGCGAGCCGCGTCGCGGGGCGACCACCATGGCAACGGCTGCAAAAGCGTTCGTTGCCGACCATTTGTGATGAGAGCAGAGATCATGTCCATAACCGACAACAAGGCACTGGTCGCCCGCTTTTATGAAGCCTTCAACACAGACCATGCCGATATCTTTCGTACTATCCTGTCACCGGTCTGGACGGACCATCCGGAGGCGCCAGGCCAGATCCCCGGCCCGGAAGGCCTGATCGGCGTCGTCGGCACTTTTCGCAAGGCATTCGAAGGACTGCACATCACCCCCGAACAGGTGGTGGCGGAGGCGGATCATGTGGTGGTGCGCATTCGGCTGGAGGGCCACCACATCAAGGATTTCTACGGGCATGCGCCATCAGGAAAACACGCTGTTTTCCACGGCATGGACATGCATCGTATCGAGAACGGCGCGATTGCTGAAACCTGGCATTTCGAGGACTTCAGCAATCTAATGACATGAGGGCGCAAAAGCGCGGAAAAATCTTGCCAGGGTTTTGCCAGTAATCCCGGCAGATGCGGTTCGGACGTGTTTCAACACGGCGGTCGTGATATGATTTTCGATGAAGACCGTCGGGCGGAGAAGGCCGATGCAACCTAAAGACATAGGCGAACATAGCTGGCATCCCGATTTTGATGCCACCCTTCTGGCACCGGCAGGTGCGAACCGCGTGGTGGTGCTCGAGGCGCGACAACCGGTTCCCGACCATGTCTGGGGAAGCGTCCTGCTTCTCGGTAATTTTGACGGGTTGCACATCGGCCATATGGAACTACTGACGGCCGCACGCCGGCATGCGGCGCTTCTCAAAGCCCCTCTCGGCATCATGAGCTGCGAGCCCCATCCCAAACAGTTCTTCAATCCCGATGCGACGCCTTTCAGGCTCTCCGGAAGCAATGCCAAGCAGTTGATCTGCGCGCGGCTGGGAATCGACCTCCTCTTCATGCCGCGTTTCGATTCGGAGTTCGCCAACCTGTCTGCAGAGGGATTCGCCTCTGAATTGCTTGCAGGGCAACTGGGCGCCAAGGCGGTTGTGGTGGGCGAGGACTTCCATTTCGGCAAAGGGCGCAGAGGTTCGGTCGACGATCTCCGGCTTTTCGGCTTGGCATGCGAATTCGATGTCATCGTCGTTCCTGATCTGATTGTTCGGGGTGAACGAATTTCCTCAACCCTCGTACGGTCTTGGATAAGTTCGGGTGACCTAGATAAGGCCAATGCCGCGCTGAAAGGTGGCTGGATCACCAAAGCTTTTTCGGATGGGTGCACTAAGCTGATATTTGAGCCGGCGACGATCCTGCCGCCTGCAGGCCAATATTTTGCAGATATCTGGAATATGAAAGGCGATCCGTTGGCTCGTGTGAAGATTTACCTCAGTCTCGAACCCACCGCGATAATCGAAGCTCCTATTACCATCCCGGCCGGGGCCTATCTCGTTTCGGCTTGGAAAAAGCTTAATTGCGACGTCGCTAACAAGGGAACGCATGCTGAGGTAGTGGTT
This sequence comes from Hyphomicrobiales bacterium, assembly GCA_900470965.1. Lineage (GTDB taxonomy): Bacteria > Pseudomonadota > Alphaproteobacteria > Rhizobiales > Rhizobiaceae > Rhizobium. The sequence goes on along the minus strand of UCCS01000002.1, from coordinate 94,311 downwards.
GGCGATCCCGTCCTCGAGTGGTCTCGGTCTCAATACGTCCGTCCAGGACGGATTTAATCTAGCCTGGAAGCTGGCCTCCTTGATCAAAGGATACGCAACCCTCGAGCATCTCGCATCCTATGGCGAGGAGCGCGCTCCGGACGGAAGACAGATCGTCGCGCGGGCACTGGGCCAGCACGCTTGACAACAGAGTGCTAACATCCCGCTTGCCGGAGACGGCCTGCTTCTGCCGCCATGCGATCACACCGTCCGGCCGCACAAGCAGGGCACCGCCCTCCTCGATCTCCCTGATGCGGGCCCAGTAGAAGTACGGGTCAGAGTACTTTCCGGCTCCAACGCGGACGCATCGGAGGTACGGAAGGGCAAGCGCCGCAACCGATTCCTCCCACACCTGCCCAGCGATCCCGGTGACGAGCGTGAACCACGACATCGAGAGTCGATACTCGCTTGCCGTCGGCACCTACCAGCCATGCGTGGGGGATCTTCGCACCCGGGCGAGTGGTCGCCTGGTGATGAAGCTGCTCGTCGCGCGCCCACGGTTCTACGCATAATAACCGGGCCGGAGGTGGCTCTTAGGAGGAGAAGACTAGGATCATGAAATCCTTGTTGTCGGCAGGCTTGTTGCTCGGATCAACGGCGAGCCGATGTGCGTGCCGGGGGACGAGATCGAGGGCGGCGTTAACCAAGATGAGGCGGGCTTTGCTCGCGCGCCATTTGACGGGCCAGGGAGACGAAACGGAACACATGCTGCGAGCGATTGTCGCGGCGGTAATTCAGTGACAATTCCGTGCCGGGATTACTACCCCGATAGGCACGATAGACGACTCCGGGGCGCTGGTTCTGAGACACCGAGAGGGGAACGAGCGAGATTCCAACCCCGACGGAAACCAAACTGATCGCCGTGAGGTAGTCCTGCGCCATGACCTGCGAGGCGGGAATGAAGCCGTCCCTCTTGCAGACATCGATGATGAAATCGGCAAAGCTCGGCCGGGGCCGCCGAGGGTAGAGAATGAACGTCTCCCCCTTCAAATCGGCAAGGACGTGCTCGCCTTCCGCAAACGTATCGGGGAGCGCGAGGATCAGCGGTTCCCTTCCAAGCGATTCCGATTTCACTTCCGGATCCTCGATAGAGGGCCGGGCGACCGCAATGTCGATTTCGCGCTGGATGAGCGCTCGTTTGAGATCAGCGTTATTCATGGCCGAAAGCGCCAACTCGATCGCGGGATTGGCTGTGCGAAAGGCCCGAATGATGTTGGGCAGCAATCCGTAGGTCGCCGTGCCGACAAAGGCGATCCGCAATCGACCCGCGACACCTTGGCCGATCCTCATGACCTCGCGCTCGGTCTGGTCGACGCGTTCGAGGATTTCCTTCGCCCGCTCCAGCAGAAGCTCTCCTGCCTGGGTGAGGCGAATCTGGCTGCGACTGCGATCGAACAAGACCGCGCCGATCTCCTTCTCAAGCTGTGCTATCTGCCGGCTTAGAGGCGGCTGAGCGATCCCCAACCGCGTCGAAGCGCGGCCGAAGTGCAGTTCCTCCGCTACAGCAAGAAAATAACTCAGTCGTTTGAAGTCCATCGCTTATTTAGGTTTCCGTCAGTTCTGCAGTCGAAGCTGCCATGTGCTTCATGGCCCTCATGAAATAGGGCTTGAAGGCTTTCGGGTTCTCGCTCATCGGAAAATGACCGAGGTCCTTCATGATCGCAAGGGTCGCGCCCTGAATTGCTTTCGCCGTGCGGCGTGCGTCCTCCGGCGTGCAGGTCATATCATATTCCCCGCACATGATATGAACGGGGGTTTTCGTCGTATCGATTGCGCCAAGCCGCGCAATTAGACTGTCGTCCTGGGTGTAAAAGCTCAGGTCACCGCGGAACACACCCGGGCCGGATTGCATGAACATCCACTGCGTGTTCCAGCGTTCTGGTTTCGGTGCCTGCGGGGCTATGTTGGCAGACACCAGTGCGGCCCCCATTTCGCCGCCATGCGCGTCCGGCCGGTGGAACCAATCGATGTCGTACCAAGCGGGTTGGAAATCGGACGCCTCGATGGCTATGAAGCCGGAAAAGCGGTCGGGGTAAAGCGCCGCCAGTTGCAAAGCGATCCGCCCACCCATCGAGCAGCCGGCGAGCAACGGCCTGTCGAGCTTCAGCGCGACGCAGAGGGAGAGAATGGCGTCGATATAGGCTTCGGTGGTGAGGAGATATTCTGCAGTTTCAAACCCCTCGGGCGGCAATGACTTGCCATGCCAAGGCATGTCAAAGCTGATGTAGCGGTGTTCATTCGTGAAGTCGGGATCATTCAGCACGAAACGCCACTGGCGCGTATCGGCACCCGCTGTATGCAGACAGAGTACCGGCCTGCCTTGGCCTGCTTCTTCGAAATATATGCGGTGGGCAACGCCGTTGATAGCGAGATTGACGTAGCGGCCGAGGATTGCCTCAATATGTTCTGTCATGGATTCGCCTCCTGACGTCCGAGCGCCATGAACTCTTTGAAATAGCGCAGGTTCTTGACCAAGGTCAGAATATCGCCATCAATGCGGCCGTAACCGTATTTCACAAGGCCGAAAATATCGTGATAGCCGGGACGCGGTAGGGGTTGCCAGAACTCCCAGAGCGCCTGGCCCTGAGCGCGCAAGGCAAACCGCCAAGGCAGCTTCTTGCTCGGCCCCTCCTTGATCTCGGCTACCCTGCCCTTGTCGAAGGCGAGATAAAATTCATTCCCGTCGATGTCGATCAGGACCGTTTCGTTGAACAGCCGTCCCATGCGCACGATATAGGGCATGCGGTCGAGAGCGACCGCCATCTCTTCCAGCCTCTGGCGGGCCTGCTGCCGGGTGATACTCATGGCACCTCTCACTTCCTGCGCGCCATAGCACGCACCTTATCTTCATCCAGCGCAATTCCCAAACCCGGGCCTTGCGGCAGCCGGATCTCGAATTCCTCGAAGATCAGCGGTTCTTCAACCAGATCATCGACCAGAATGCGGGGGCCGAAATGCTCGCTGCCCCATTCCAGTTTTGGCAGGGTGGAAAACACCGCCATATGCGCCGCCGCGCCGATACTGCTCTCGAGCAGGCAGCCACCATAAAGCTCTATACCGAATGACTGAGCCACGCCGGCGGCGCGCTTGAGCTCCAGAAGCCCTCCGCTCTTCACCAGCTTGAGCGAATAGACGCTGCCGCAGCCAATGGCCGCAACGCTTGCTAGTTCTTCCTTGGTAAAGGCGGCTTCATCAATCAGAAGAGGGATGCGGGTGCGGGCAGCGATACGGGCCATGGCCTCCCGCTGACTGGCCGGGACAGGCTGTTCGATCAGCGCGATATCAAGTTCGTCGAGAGCCGGAAACAGACGGATACATTGCGCTTCACTCCATGCCTGGTTGACATCGACGATAAGCTTTACGTCATCGCCCAGGCCGTTTCGTAGCTGCTGCAAACGCTTGATATCGGTTTCCGGCGTGTTGAAGCCTAGCTTGATCTTGAATTCCTTGTGCTGACGCAGGCGAAGCTTTTCGCGCGCCTCCTCAAGCTCCTGAACCGGATCTCCTGACGCCAGCGCCCAGATCACGCCGATACGGTCGCGCACCGCGCCGCCCAGAAGGGCACTCGCAGGCAGGCCCAGGGAGTGTCCGACGCCATCAAAAAGCGCGGATTCGACCGCAGCCTTTGCGGAAAAGTTGCGCGTTGCGGCCTTGCCCATCCGCACCGCGTTGGCCTCGAAGTGCATGGCCGGCTGGCCGATCAGGACCGGAGCCAGATAATGGGTGATGGCCGCCCATATCGATTCCACGCTTTCCTCTGCCCAGCGGGGGCCGCCAAGCGTCGAGGCCTCGCCCACGCCCACCACACCGTTCTCGAGCTGCACACGCACCAGAACGAACCCCTGATAGGCGATCTCTGTATTCGAGAGCTTGTGCTGACGCACGGTCGGTGCTTCGATGATCGTCGCCGTCACAGAGCGGATCAGCGTGTCGTGCAGAAGATCCGGTGCGCGATCATGGGGGACAACGGTCTCTGTGAAAGCGAGCGTCATGTCTACATTACCTGTCAAAAACGAGCCCCCGCCCGACCGGGGAAAGATCGAACGGGGTTTTCTATCATTCCGCAGCGATTGCCGTCTGGCCTGCGAGAGGCTTGAGCTTGAAATCGAACTGCATGACCAGGTCGGTGTCTGAGCCCGCCGGAGTCTGGTTCATCTTACCGATCAGGCTTTCCTTGACGGCAAAGACCGAGTCGTGGTCGAGATATTGGGTATCGGCATCGTAGATCTGCGATACGAGCCCCTGATAGCCATCCTTCTGGATCATGAAGTGGATATGGCCGGGCCGCCACGGATGATGACCCATGTAATTGAGCAACTCGCCGGCAGCGCCATCATACGGGATTGGATAAGGTGCCGGCCGAATGCCGACAAAACTGTATTCGCCGTTCGCGTCGGTCATGAAGCGGCCGCGCAGGTTGTAATCCGGCTGGTCGGGATCCTGCTGTTCGTAAAGACCGTTTGGCGCATCTTCCCAGACATCGATGATCGCGTCGGAAATGGGCTGGCCTGTCGTATCGCGGATCGTGCCATTGACCCGTACTGTCTGGCTGCCCTCAAAATGCTTCTGGATGATGGAAGCGCCCTTGGGCAGAATGGGCGGATTTTCGCGATAGAACGGGCCGAGGACGGTGGATTCGCTCTCGCCATCGGTCACCTTGTGGTCGAGCATGTCAACGAGAACTTCCACGCCAAGAATATCGGACAGCAGGATGAACTCGTTGCGGGCGTCATCAGAAATGTGCCCGGCGCGAACCAGGAACTGACAAGCAGCGATGAGTTCCGCATGTGTGATCTTCGCTTCGATGCAGAATGAATGGATATGGCGGATGAGGCTCGTCAGGATCTCCCGGTTACGAGCGGGAATATCCGCCGACAGTGCCGCGATCACGACATCGGATATGTTCTGCTGGGTGACGTTTCGCATTTTCTCCTCCTTGGATGCGTCTCGTTGTATTTGCGGACCGATGAGGGAATCTCACCACATCAGCTCTGTTTCGAACTGCAGCATACTGGCCGGCGCGCGCCGGGTGTCCTCGATCTCCCCGAACTTGCCCTTGAAAAACAGCAACGGTTGCGGCTCCGGAGCCTGGGCGAGCGTAGTCACGCGACCCAGAAATATCGTATGATCGCCGGCCAGAATCTCGTCGTGGACCTCGGCGACAAAGGTCGCCAGGGCGCCTCGAACAACCGGCAGACCGCCAATGGTCTCGAAGAGATTCCGCAGGTTGTCGTTCGGCTTTCCCGCAAAATGCCAGGCGATCGGATCCATGCCGGAGGCAAGCACGCTGACCGCAAACCTTCCGGCACGCTGTATCTTGCCCAGCATCTTTGCCTTCTCGGCAATGGAAATGGCTATAAGCGGCGGATCGAGCGAAACGGACATGAAGGCGTTTGCCGTCATGCCGTGATCGTGCCCGTCGCAAAGTGTGGTGATGACATTGACACCCGTGGCGAAAGCGCCGCACGCGTCGCGGAAGGCTCGAGGCTCAACATCAGACATGGTAGTCACCATTGGTTAGAGGAGAATTCGCCGACGGACATCTATCGAACCGAATGCCAGGCCACCCCTCAAGGCTGGCGGCCTCGTTCGACCGGCCGGCCGCCTTGAGTGCGCGGATCCGGCTGCTGGAGACGATTTCGCCTGCCTCGCAACGTACGGCCGGCAAGATGCGCGTGTCGAAGTAACGCGCCAGCATCTCGCTATTGCCGCGCTTGCAGGAACCGAAGCGGAAATCTTCGCCAACCCAGATCATGTGCGGGTTGAACGCGCCAATCTCTCTGATGAAATCCTCCGCCGTGCGTGCCCGATAGGCCGTATCGAAAGGCGCAACGACGATATGATCGGGTGCGAGCGCCGTCATCCGGGCAAGCTTGTCGCCAATTTCGGTCAGCGGCTGGGCGCCGGCCAGCAGGACCTTTGGCGGCGGATCAAACGTATAGACGACAGAGGGGAGACCAAGCCTGCGGGCGTGACGTACGGCAGTGCCGATCAGCTCTTGATGACCGCGATGGACACCGTCGAACGCACCAATCGTCAGAACGCAGCCCGACAGTTTCAAAGTGTCCTGCCGATGGATCGAAGCGGGGAATTCAAGATGCTGCTGCATGATCTCCTCCAATGCGATCGCTACTGAGCGCAGCCCTGAGAAATGGGCACTCAAGCGTCGATCTTGCTGGATGCTACCGCTGGATATGGGTCATGGCGATACCCGATCCGGTATCGCATGATACCTATCATTCGGGCCTATTCCGACGCATGATTCTGACGAAACGGGAAGCGTCAGGAGTGCGCTCCCCCGAGGTCAATTACCGGCTTGCAGATATCTTGGCCGGGCAAACGGAGGAGTGAAACGACATGCACAACATGGCTGCCAAGCGGAGTCCTGACCATCAGGAAACGACCGACGCCTATACAGGCGCGGAATTCCTGGAAAGCATCCAGGACGGCCGCGAGATCTATATCTACGGCGAACGCGTGAAAAACGTCACCGAGCATCCGGCCTTCCGGAATTCGGCCCGCATGGTCGCCCGCTGGTACGACCGTTTCCATGAGAAGAAGAACGAAATCGGCGTATTGACCGATACGGGTTCGGGCAAGCTCACCCACCCCTTCTTCCTCGGCTCCAAGACGACGGAAGATCTTGTGAAATCGCGCGATGCCATCGCCGAACTGCAAAAGGTTTCTTATGGCTGGATGGGGCGTTCGCCGGACTACAAGGCATCCTTCCTCGGCACCCTGGGCGCAAACTCCGCTTTCTACGGGGAATATGCCGAAAATGCCCGCAGATGGTATGGCCGGACGCAGGAACGTCTCGACTACTGGAACCACGCCATCGTCAATCCGCCCATCGACCGTGACCGCCCCATTGAGGAAGTCCGCGACGTCTTCATGCATGTTGAAAAGGAAACGGATGCGGGTCTGATCGTCTCGGGTGCCAAAGTGGTGGCCACGGGGTCGGCGCTTACCCATTACAACTTCATCGCCCATTACGGCATCCCGATCAAGGACAAGTCCTTCGCGCTGATCTTCACGGCACCGATGGACTCGCCCGGCATCAAGCTGATTGCGCGGTCGTCCTATGAGTTCAATGCCGCCGCGACCGGTTCCCCGTTCGACTATCCGCTTTCCAGCCGCCTCGACGAAAACGATTCCATTCTGGTCTTCGACAAGGTCCTCGTGCCTTGGGAAAACATCTTCGTCTATGGCGATGTCGACAAGATCAACCAGTTCTTCCCGGCATCCGGCTTTGTTCCGCGCTTCACCCTGCACGGTCTTACGCGTCTTTCCGTCAAACTGGACTTCATCGCCGGCCTCTTCTCGATGGCAGTGGAGGCGACTGGTTCGAAGGATTTCCGCGGCGTGCAGGCGGGTGTCGGTGAAGTAATTGCTTGGCGCAACACGTTCCACGCGCTGAGCGATGCAATGGTCAAGTCGCCCGTTCCCTGGCAGGGCACCGACGGCTACAACCTGCCCAACTTGAATGCCGGCCTCGCCTATCGCGTGCTCGCGCCCCAGGCCTATCCGCGGATCAAGGAACTTATAGAGCGCCATGTTGCCAGCGGTCTAATCTATCTGCCGTCTAGCGCCGCAGACTTCGAAAGCGAGGCCGTGCGCCCCTATCTCGACCGCTTCGTCCGTGGATCGAACGGCTATGCAGCACTCGACCGCGTCAAGCTCCTCAAGCTTCTTTGGGACGCAATTGGTACGGAATTCGGCGGCCGCCACGAACTCTACGAGCGCAATTACGCCGGTAACTACGAAAATCTCCGTATCGAGACTCTGGGAGCTGCCACCGCCACGGGCGATCTCGCGGCCATGCAGGCGATGGTCAAGGGTTGCATGAGCGAATACGACTTATCCGGCTGGACAAGCGATGACCTCGTAAATCCCGACGATATCAGCCTTGTCGGCCGCCGCATGACACAAATCTGAGCCACGGCCGAGCGGTCACCCGCTCGCAGACTCGACGCGACTACGCGGTGCCATAAAGCCGGTCGGCGGACAATGATGTTCGCCGCCGGAGCACGCCTCTGGTTGACGTAGAACACCAGGCATCACCCATGGCGGACCGCCTTTCATCAAACATAATCCCGATTCACGTTGGCCAAACGCTTGCTTCGAAACGCGGTGCCAAACTAAACTCGGCGTGTGATTTCCATGTCTACGCACGGTAGCCACGCTTCGATCTTAACTGCCCGTCGGCGGTTGAACCCTTATTGTTGCCGGCTTTGCTGAGCCCCTGAGCTCGATGTACCTCTCCACTGGCATACCTCATCGCAATAAGCCTTGTTTCGGTTGGTGTTGGTGTTCGCGTCGTGCCGAAATCCTCCTCTCAAATGCAAGACCCCGGGGTCATCCATCGAAACTTTTCAGGCCAGAATCTCGGCACCGAGCTTTCGCAGAATTTGCGCCGCGACAACCCGTCGCCCCATCTCTTCAGCTTCCTTGCGCCAGCGCGGAAAATGCGCTGACACCTAGCAGAAATGATAGTTGTGGAGGGTATATTAGTTAAACATTTGGGAATATCGCATAAATTATCGCACTAACGGAGGCGGTGATGACCCTTTTCAAGCGCAGTAGCAATGAGTTTCCCGCGAAGGTTCAATAGTTTATTTTCGAAAATTTTCCTGACGCCTATTTTGTCATCGCAAACGATATGCCGCGGAAAGATATCTTAGGTGTCGAGCCAGGAAAACTCTCGCCTGAGCTTCAGCCAGATGGAAGGCGTTCCGGGGAAAAAGCAGTCGAAACGCTCAATCTCGCGCTCAAAAGGGCCACCACATGCGCGTCATGGCTTGCTACCCTGTTTTTATGGGTTTTCGATGATGCCAATCTTATTTCATGCTGATTGTGCGACATACTCGCTTGTGAGTTCGTCGATTGTCGAGATACCGAGGAGCGCCATGTTCCGATGCAGTTCCGCATGAAGAATCTCTGCCGCTTTCATCACACCAAGCGGCCCGGCAACCGACGCGGCGTAGATGAAGGGGCGGCCGACGAAAACAAAGCGCGCGCCGAGGGCAAGTGCTTTCATAATGTCGGTACCGCGACGGAATCCGCCGTCCACCATTACCGCCATCTGGTCGCCCACACGATCTACTATACCCGGAAGAGCGGCTAGAGGCGACATGGCGCCATCGAGCTGCCGTCCGCCGTGGTTCGAGGCGATCACTCCTTCGGCGCCCACAGCCTGAGATCTGGCAGCATCGTCAGGATGCAGGATACCCTTCACCACCAGCTTCCCGGACCACCGGTTGCGGATGCGCTCGAGATGTGTCCAGTTCAGATGGTCCTTGCGTCCAAAATCTCGCATGACGTGAGAGGAGACGATCGGTGCACCGCGCGTAGCGAAGGAGTTCTCGAAATGCGGGATGCCATGCTGGAGTAGGGTCCGCAGGAACGTGCCAACTGTCCACCGGGGATGAGTGATCCCCTGCCATGCAAGAGCGAGGCTTGGCCTGAGCGGCGTAGAAAAGCCTGCCCTGATGTTGCTTTCCCGGTTTGCCAATGCCGCGGTATCGACGGTGAGTACGAGTGTCTTGAATCCAGCCTCGGCCACCCGATCCACCAAGGCGTCGATCCGTTCGGGTTCTCCGGGAAGATACGCCTGAAACCAGGTGCCCGGCGCACTGGCAACCACGTCCTCAAGCCTGATCAGGGACGACCCGCTCATGATCATGGGAATTCCCGCTTGGCCGGCCCCTTGGGCGAGAACAAGATCACCACGGTAGGCCATGAGGGCACTGATGCCCATCGGTGCGATACCAAATGGCGCGCTGTAGCTCTCGCCAAAAATTGTCGTCTCTGTGCTCCGTTGAGAAACATCCCTCAACACGCGAGGCAGGAACGCATAGTTGGCGAGGTCTTCCCTGTTGTAGCGCAGCGATGCCCCGGTCTCGCTGGCACCTGCGACGTAACCGAAAAGCGGTCGCGGCAGATGGCGTTTGGCAGCTTTTTCGAAGTCATCAAGGCAAAGATATTTGTCGAGGACCCGCGTGTTTGCCTGCATTTTATTTATCCGATCAGGATCGCCCGGAAATCGTTGACGTTGGTTCCGGTCGGCCCGGTCACGAACAGATCGCCTGTGGCGTTGAACCCTGTCCAGGCGTCGTTCGAGACGAGCAGGTCATAAGGATCGAGGCCCGCAGCTCGAAGTCTGGCCACCGATCCAGCATCGACAAAGGCTCCGGCATTGTCTTCGGAGCCGTCTATGCCATCGGTGTCTGCTGCGAGAGCGGTGATGTCTCCATGTTCGGCGATCTCGATCGCCAGCGAGAGGAGGAACTCGGTGTTTCTTCCACCTTTTCCGTTGCCGCGAAGCGTGACCGTACTTTCCCCTCCCGACAGGATCACCACGGGTTTCCGAAACGGCTGGTCATTGCGCGCGACCTCCTTTGCGATCGCGGCATGAACCTTTGCGATTTCGCTCGCTTCGCCTTCGATGGCGTCGCTTAAAACGACTGCCGGAATGCCTTGCCGCCGCGCAAGTACTGCGGCAGCTTCCAGTGAAGTCCGGGCAGATCCGATGACTTTGATCTCGCTACTTCCAAAGCATGGGTGGTCCGGGTCGATTCCAGCTGACTCCTCGTGAATATGCCGGATGACACGCCCCGGCAACGCCATGCCATATCGCTCAATGACGCGAAGGGCATCTTGCGGGGTCGAGCGCGAGAGGACGGTCGGGCCGCTGGCAACCAGCTCGGGATCGTCTCCCGGGATGTCGGATACGATCAGCGTCACGACCTTGGCGGGATAGGCGGCGATCGACAGGCGTCCTCCCTTGATCTTCGAAACTTGTGTCCGAACGGTGTTCATTGCGGAGATGGGCGCACCCGACGAGAGAAGCGTCCTTGCAACTGCGATCTCATCATCCAGCGTCAGACCATCCGACGGAAAAGCCAGCAAGGACGATCCGCCTCCAGAGATCAATGCCACCACGAGATCGTCTTGGGTGAGATCGGAAACGGAATGCAGCAATCGCCTCGAAGCCTTCAGGCTTGCCTCGTCTGGAACCGGATGAGACGCCTCAATGACCTCCATCCGACCGCAGGACGCCCGTGTCCCGTGTTTCGTCACGACGACACCCTCGAGAGAGCCTTTCCACAGGTCGTCGAACGCACGCGCCATTTCCACGGATGCCTTGCCTGCTCCCACGACGACGGTCCGCCCTTTCGGCTGCTGCGGAAGGTTTGCCTTGATCGCTTCGTAAGGATCGGCAGCAGCGACTGCAGCGCGAAACAGGTCGGACAAAAAAGCTCTGGTGTCCGATACGGCCGCCATGATCAAGCGGCCACGATGTTCGTCGGTGTGCCCCGCTCGAACGCCTCGACGTTGTCGATTAGCTGATCGACCAGCGACTGGACCGCCTCGCGGCTAGCCCACGCCACGTGCGGCGTCAGGATGAAGTTCGGCAGATCGAGGAGACGCATCAGCGGATGATCGTCTGCAGGCGGCTCTGCGGTGACGACGTCGAAGCCGGCGCCACTGATCTGGCCGCTTCTCAACGCGTGCTCCAGCGCGGCCTCGTCGACGAGACCGCCGCGCGCGGTGTTGATCAGGAGCGGCCGCCTGGCCATCTGTGCGAACTCCGCAGTAGAGATCATGTTGCGGGTCGATGGCATCAATGGGGAGTGCAAGGTGATGATGTCGCTAACCTCGAGGACCTTCTCGAAGGGCGTATAGAGCGGCCCCATTCCTTTTGTTCCCTTGTAGTCGGAAAACAGTACCTTCATCCCGAAGGCCCGGCCAATGTCGGCCACCGAGCGCCCAAGAGCACCGTCACCGATGATGCCGAGCGTCGAACCGGCGAGATCGTTGATCGGGAAGTCGAAGTAGCAGAACTGGTTTGCTTCCTGCCAGCGCCCGGCCTGTACCGAGTTGCGATAGGCCAGGAGGCTGCGGCGAAGCGCAAGGATCAGAGCGAAGGTGTGTTCGGGAACGGTGTTGACTGCGTAGTTGCGAATGTTGGAGACCGTTACTCCACGCTGCGCGCAAGTGGCCACGTCAACGACGTCGGTGCCCGTGGCCGCCACGGCCACCAGCTTGAGGTTCGGGGCGGAGGCGATTGCCGGGCCTCGTACGGGCGCCTTGTTCGTGATGACGATGTCGGCATCCTTCATGCGCTCCGGCACCTCGTCGGGAGCCGTCTGGTCGAACTGAACGAGTTCATGAGCGAAGGAGAAGGCACGGAAGTGAATGTCGTCGGGCAAGGTCTTGCGATCTAGGAGAACAATGCGAAGAGGATTGCGGGTAGCATCAGGCATTGGGAGGACACCAAGTTCAGAGGGAGAACAGCGGCCGCTTTGAAGCGGCCGCTCACTTTTAAGATCAGCCTCAGGCTTCTTCTTCCTGGAAGGCTTCTTCGCGGGTTTTGCGGAACGACGGCAGGATCATCAGGAGAAGCACGCCGGCTGTCGCGATCAGCAGGACGAGGCTGATCGGCCGCTCCACGAACACGCTGGGATTGCCGTGGGAGATTGTCAGAGCCCTACGGATGTTGGTTTCCAGCAGTGGCCCAAGGACAAACCCCAGAAGCAGCGGACCCGGCTCGCACTTTGCCTTACGGAAGGCATAACCCAGCAGGCCGAACCCAGCAGCCAGTGCCACGTCGAATATGCGGTTGTTGATGCTGTAGACACCGACACAGCAGAAGAGAAGGATCGCCGGATACAGCAGACGATACGGGACCGTCAGGAGCTTCACCCAGACCCCGATCAGCGGCAGGTTGATCACGACAAGCATCAGGTTGCCGATCCACATGCTGGCAACAAGACCCCAGAAGATTTCCGGCTGGGTTGCCAGGACCGTCGGCCCCGGCGTGATACCGTGGATGATGAAGGCGCTCAGCATCATCGCCATCATATTGTTCGACGGAATGCCGAGGGTCAGAAGCGGGATGAACGACGACTGCGCGCCCGCATTGTTGGCAGCTTCCGGTCCAGCGACACCCTCGACTGCACCTTCGCCGAACTCGTGAGGACGCTTGGACACCTTCTTTTCCACGGAGTATGCGCAGAACGATGCGAGCGTTGCACCGCCACCTGGCAAGACGCCGAGAAGCGTGCCGACGGCGGTTCCCCGCAGCACGGCAGGCCATGCGCGCCGGAAGTCTTCTCGGGTCGGCCAAAGGCGGCTCAGCTTGCTGACCAGCACGCCACGAGCTTCGACATTTTCAAGGTTCTCGATGATCTCCGAAAAGCCGAACAACCCGATGGCAATGACCACAAAGTCGATACCGTCGAAGAGTTCGACCGCAGTGAACGTGAGGCGCTCCTCGCCGGAGCTGGCGTCAATACCGACCATGCCGAGTAGCAGACCGAGAAGGATCATGCCGATCGCCTTCAGGACTGGTCCGCGCGCCAGAATTGTCGCGGCGAGAAGGCCGAACAGCATCAGTGACACGTATTCTGCGGGGCCGAATGAGAGCGCGAATGACGACAGAGTAGGTCCGGCAATAGCTATGCCGAATGTCGCGACGGTCCCGGCGAAGAAGGACCCGAGTGCTGCGACAGCAAGCGCCGAACCAGCTCTTCCTTGCTGAGCCATCTTGTAGCCGTCGACAGCGGTAACCACGGAGGACGCTTCGCCTGGAAGGTTGACAAGGATCGCAGTCGTTGATCCCCCGTATTGAGCGCCATAGTAGATGCCGGCGAGCATGATGAGCCCCGCCAGAGGCGGAAGGTAGAACGTGATCGGCAGCAGGACGGCGATCGTCGCCGTCGGCCCGATACCCGGCAGCACCCCGATCAGCGTGCCTAGCAGAGCGCCGAGCAGACAGAAGCCAAGGTTTGTCGGCGTCAGGGCCTCGCTGAAGCCCAACATGAGAAGATCGACGAAGTTCATGTCTTACCTCCCTCAGAACGGCCAGATGGGCATCTGGACCCCGAGGCCGACGATGAAGACCAAAGCGCCAAACGCTGTCAGCCCGGCAGTGAGCAAGATGACTTCGCGGAACCTTGAATCGCGATCAGCCATGCTGCCGACCAAAAGCAACCAGACGGAAGCCGCGACGAAACCCAAGAACTCAGCGACAAATGCGAATCCCACCACGGCGGCCAGGATGATCACCAGCGGCCACAGTCTCGGTTTATCGATGTCGACCCGTGCCCGGACCGCGCCGAACCCGCCAATCGCAACACCGATGATGATCAGGAGCCAGCACACTATTCTCGGGAGATAGCCTGGACCCATGGCGGACGCCGTGCCCATGGTCAGGTCGCGCCCGGCCCAGAGGCCGAGCGCACCAAATCCGATGAATAAAGCAGCGGTGAAGAGGTCCGGCCGGTCACCGGTTCCTCCAGCCTTGCGTGGAGCGGCCATCACTTCTGTTCCTTGGCCAGTTTCCAGATCGCGCCCAGACGTTCAGCTCTGACGGGAAGCTCCTTGTTCCACTCCTCGGATGAGCGATACGAAAGGGCAAGCGACATCTGCTTCGCCTTTGCCTGGAATTCTGGATTGTCGAGAGCCTTCTTCACTGCGGCCGAGAACTTCGTCCGGATTTCTTCCGGCACGTCACAACCCATCGCGATACCGCGCTCAGAACTCATCAGGACTTCGAACCCCTGTTCTTTTGCGGTTGGAAGGTCGGGCGCGATGGAGGCCCGCTCTTCCGCGAACTGACCGAGATTCTTGAACGCGGAGTGGTCGCTGCCCACGAACTCCCCGACGTTGATGCCGATCGTATCGACGTGGCCACCAAGAAGAGCAGTGCGGGCTTCGTTCGCGCCGTTGAACGTAACGGCCGTCAGGTCGATGCCTGCGGACTTCTCCAACTGGAGCATGGCAAGATGCTCATCGGTTCCCAGGCCGGTCGTGCCGACAGTCACGGCCCCGGGGTTCTCCTTCGCATAGGCGACGAGGTCTTTCAGCGTGTTGAACTTGGAATTGGCCTGCACGATGAAGGAGCCGGGGTCTTCGACGATCCGCGCGACGACGCAGAGCTTCTTCGGATCGAACCGGACCTTGCGATCCATCTGCATGGTCAGATAGCCCGGGGTGTTGAGCGAGGAAACCGTGTAGCCATCGGGGCGAGCCTGGGTCATCGCAGTGTAGGCGATCTCACCGGAGGCACCCGGGCGGTTCAGAATGGTGATTTTGCCGCCCAACTCTTTCTCGACGAAAGGGGCAAGCGTCCGGTTCATCACATCGGTGCCACCGCCCGGAGCGAACGCCACGATGAACTCGATTGGACGGTCGGCAGGCCAGTCGGCATGTGCTACGCCAGCGCCGAAGAGCAGCGTCATCGCCAAAGCGGTGTTTCCGATCAGATGCTTCATCTTATCCTCCCAGGATAGTGTTGATTGGTGTTCCAGTGCCTTCATGAGTGGCCGACGTTTCCCCTCCGGAGCGTCGGCCAGCATCGTTCAGTTCGTCGACGGTAGCTCGCATCCGGCCTTGACGAGGGCGTCGTTGAACCATGTCGGATTGTGCGTGCCCGCTTTGATATTCTCGATCTGCTTTTGCTCGGCGGCGTGCTTGGCGACCGTCCTTTCGTAGACCTCTGCGGCGTCGTCGATCGGGACAACGACAACGCCGTCCGCGTCGCCAACGATCAGGTCCCCCGGCATGATCACCATTCCGCCAATGGCGATCGGCGTGTTGATCTCGCCCGGTCCGTTTTTGTAGGGACCTCGATGGGTGACGCCTAGTGCGAAGGAGGGGATGTTCATCTCGAGGAAGGCGTCCGCATCACGGATCGCACCGTTAAGAACGAAACCGACGACGCCACGGCGATGAGCGTAGTCGAGCATCATCTCGCCCATCAGGGCGTGTGTCACGTCGCCCCCGGCATCCATGACAATGACGTCGCCGTCCACGGCCATGTCCATCGCCTTGTGCAGCATGAGGTTGTCGCCCGGAGGAGCTTTGACGGTCAGTGCGCGGCCGACAAGTTTGCCATCGCGGTGCATCGGGCGAAGCTCGGCCCCGCCCGCATACATGCGGTGCATGCTGTCGCTGATGTTAGCGACTGGAAGCTCCTTGAACTTGTCGATCCATTCCTGATCGATGACCCTGTCCCTATTTCGAACCCTGAATCCTATGGTCAACGTCGTCTCCTTATGCTGTTGAATTTGTGACGTATCAGGCGGGCGTCTTGGCCAGTGCCCGGTGGTTAACGATCCTCTCGCGACCAAGGGGACGTCCTTCCACAATGGCGAAGATGCCTTCCACCGCGTCCACCCCCACGCGAACGTTGGCCTCTTGGGTTACGCCGCCGATATGCGGTGTGACGACGATCCGCCGGTTCTGCCAGAATGGATGGTTGTCCGCGGGCGGCTCCGTCTGGAACGTGTCCAGCCCGGCCCCGGCGATCTGTCCGCTTTCGACGGCGCGAAGGAGCGCTTCCTCGTCGATCAGGCCGCCCCGAGCGGTGTTGATGACAAATGAGCCCGGCTTCATCATGCCAAGGCGGCGATCATTCAGCAGGTTACGGGTCTCGGGAGTAAGGGGGCAATGGAGGCTGACAATATCGGAGGACGCGATAAGGTCGTCGACATCGGCTACTCGGGCGACTCCTGCCTCGGCAAACGCCGCTTCGTCGGTAAATGGGTCGAACGCCTGCACCGTTAAGCCTAACCCCTTGGCAAAGAATGCGGTATGGCGAGCGATTGCTCCGAAGCCGACAAGGCCGATGGTCATGCCAGCGAGTTCCTTCCCAGAGAAGCCCGGCTTCTCCCAGCGTCCGGCGCGCAGGCTGCTGTCGAGTGGCACGATCCGCTTTACCACGGCAAAGAGCAGTGCAATCGCATGTTCAGCGACCGAAAGGGCATTCGCGCCGGCAGCGACGACAACGGGTATGTCGCGGCGCGACGCGGCGTCCACATCGATATTGTCGACGCCGACACCGTGCTTCGAAAGGACACGAAGCGAAGGCGCAGCCTCGATCGCCGCAGAACCGAACCGTCCCATGCGCACCACGACGCCCACGGGATCAAGTTCCGTCACGATGCGGACCAGATCGTCTTCGCTCGTGTAAGGGGGGACGTAAGACACCTGGTAGCCCTTGCTGGCAATCAGGCTCACGGCTTGTTCATTGATGGCTGGTCCAGTGACCAGGATGTTTCGGCTTCCCATGCGTACCTCGAACTGGAATGCGCGAGGACGCGGCGCTGCTTTCGCACCGTTTCACCATCCTCCCATACGCCAAAGTTCCTCCTGGCGTCTCCTGAAGAGAACGTAACATAAGAGAGCCTTGATTAAAGCGAATAATTCTGGCCAACATGAACAGGAAAACTTAATACGTGGGAGGTCGGTTTGGATACGCGGCAACTCAAAACCTTCATCGCGATAGCTGAGCACGGCACTTTTGCAAAGGCTGCCGAGGCCGTAGGTTTAACTCCATCCGCTGTCAGTCAGCAGATGCAAGCACTGGAATTGGAGGTCAGCGGAGAGCTGTTCGATCGCTCGACCAGGCCCATCACGCTTAACGGCCATGGTCTACAGATGCTCGAAGCAGCACGTACTCTGGTTCGTGGTGCAGACAACATCATTGACGCTATCTCCGGCAGAGCCGTGAGCGGCACGTTCACGATCGGCTCCGTTCGCTCAAGTGCTCTTTCGCTCCTGCCTCTCTCAATCGTAGCCCTCAAGGCCGACTATCCCGATCTTAGGATCAAGCTCCAGGTCGCCAATACGGATGAATTGATGAACGATGTCATGTCAGGCCGTCTGGATTGCGCGATGGTCGCCGAATATTCCGGAATTCCTTCAGCCTTAAGGTGGCACCCGTTTATCAATGAACCTCTTCTGGTCATCGGTCCTGACGGCACTCCACCCATGTCTGGCCTCGATATGCTTTCGACGCTGCCTTATGTCAGGTTCAACAGTAAATTCAGGCTCGCCCAGATTATCGAGACCGAGCTTGCAAAAACCGGCGTCGAGCCAAACTTGATCGCCGAGATCGACACGATTGCGTCGGTGGTCTCTTGCGTTATTCACGGTCTCGGCGTGTCCGTGGTTCCCTGGATCGCGTTGAGAGACATTGCAGCTCCGATCGTCTCGGTACCCTTTGGCGAACCGCAGATATTGCGGCCGATCGGGCTGCTGGAAAGGCGATCTGGTACGCGCACTGCCATCATCGATCGGCTGCATCAGCACTTGAGTAGGCTCAGCGCGCCCTACGGCGTAGCGCGTTGATTAAGGCTTTTGCGCTCATGACTGGATTCGGCTAACCGAAGAACGTCCGACTGTGATCAGATCGAGAGACTTTTCATTTGGTTCTCCGTAAAGTCCGCACAGCGGTGGACGGTTTCTATAGCTAGCTTTCTGTCGGGCGAAAAGGTCACCTCCGTCGACCGATCCTGCTTCCGCTTCGGTTGGGATGCGCCTCAAGCGCATCCAGAATTATTTTGGCCAGTATTTTTCGATGTAGCGGTTCATCTCCGACAGCATGAGCTTGCCCGAGTGATCAGCCTTATCTTCCCAAGCAAAAACACAGGCGGTCATGATCCCATTAAAACCGATCTCCGCCAGCGTTCCAAAGAAGTCGTCCCATGGAACCTCGCCTTGGCCGATATTGAGGTGCTGATGCACACGAGCCTGCGTGCCGGGCGGGTTCAGGATGTAGCGCAGGCCGGAGCTTGCCTTGTGATTGAACGTGTCGCCGACATGCACGTGAGCGAGAACATCCTTTGCCTCGCGCAGCATCGCCTTGGTATCATCGCCGAAGTAGAACGTGTGTGGCGCGCAATAGAGGAACTTCACATTCTTCGAGTTGACAGTCCGGATGATGTCTAGAGCTGGCTGCAGTGTCTCGCACCAGTCTTCAGGATGCGGCTCGATATTGAGCTGGATGTTTTCACGTTCAAACACCGGCACGAGCTCCTCGATCGAGCGCCACCAGGCGTCCTCGCAGGCCTCGATCATCGATCCCGTGTGGCAGCAATAGCAGCTTCCCTTGTCGGGATGCGGTCCACGGCCGAACTCGGAGTTCATCGTGTCTATTTCCATCTCGACGGCAATTTCGATAGCACGCTTCCAGTGCTTCACCGCCGCCTGGCGCTCCGTCTCATCATTCGAGGCCCAACGATACATTGGGAGAAGCGAAGCGATCTTGACGTTCTCGGCCGCCAGCGCTTTCTTGAACTCCTTAATGCGCTGCGGGAACACTCGCGGCGCCTTGAACCATTCGAGAAAATCGGCGCGCGGGCTCATCTCGATCCAGTCGTAGCCAAGCTCGCGCACCTTGCTCGGCAGTTCCTCAAGGCTCAAGTGACGATGCATGAACGGGTCTATTGCGATACGCATTTCTGCCTCCGGGCGAATATGTGTTGAGGTTGCGCTTTCTGGCGCGGTCTTAGCGGTTGCGGGCCAGGAAGGTGTGGCCCGCAACCAGAGGCCGTCTACTTCGCGTAAGCTCCTTGGAGTAGTCGATCATGCCGTTGCGTCGAACGGTCAGAAAGTTGTCGTCGAACAAGGCCATCGACGCACCGATGTTCTTGGCATGTGGGGTTCCCGCCATCAGGC
Organism: Hyphomicrobiales bacterium; assembly: GCA_900470965.1. Classification (GTDB taxonomy): domain Bacteria; phylum Pseudomonadota; class Alphaproteobacteria; order Rhizobiales; family Rhizobiaceae; genus Rhizobium. Next base: position 74,805 of record UCCS01000002.1, on the reverse strand, counting down.
CTCCCAATAGGCTGTCATAGTCAATTTGGATTCCCTGCTGCCCTCCTCCCTGATTAACAGCTCTACCTGAGGGAGGGTGCGACCGTCGTACCCTGTTACCCAATCACCGATAGTCGACCCAGAGTCCGCCGAGGTCGGCAGACCGCACGCAATTCTCTACCCAGCGCACCCCTTCCACACCTGCCTCGATGCCCGGATAACGGATGCTCGCCAAACGGCCTGCATCGTTTTCGTTGCGCGCTTCCATGGCAATGGCGAAGCGGTCGTAAAGGTTGGCCCAGGCCTCGAAAAGGCCTTCCGGATGGCCTGCACCGATACGATCGTCGGCAAGCGCCCTTACATGCAAGTAGCCCATGCCACGCTCCAGGATACGCACCGGCTCGCCCTGCACCTCCAAGCGAAGCTGGTTCGGCTGCTCGTCCCACCACTCGATCGATGCCTTCGACCCGACGATGCGCACCTTTTGTCCGTGCATGGAACCCGCGTTGATGGCGCTCGACCACACGGTGCCGAAGGCGCCGTTGTCATATTCCATCAGGGTCATGGCGTTGTCTTCCAGCGGTGCGCGTGTCTTTACGAAGCTCTGGCGGGCGCAGAGAAGCCGCTTGATATGAAGGTCAGGCAGGATGACCTCGGAGATATAAAGCGGATGTGTACCGATATCGCCAAGCACATAGCTTGGGCCGGCGAATTTGGGATCGACGCGCCAGCGAGTCGCCGGATTTTGAAGCTCGACAGCCTCATTATGAAAGCCATGAGCAAATTGCAGGTTTACCAGACGGATTTCACCCAGTTCGCCGGCTGCAACGAGTTCGCGGGCGTGCTCGATCACTTGGTGGCCGCTGTAACCGTAAGTCACACCGACAATACGGCCACGCTCTGCGGCAATACGCTGAAGATCCTCGGCCTCGGCCACCGTGAAGCATAGCGGCTTTTCGCACACCACATGCAGCCCGCTTTCGAGCGCTGCCTTCGTGATCTCGTAATGGGTGTTGTTGGGTGTGGCGATCGACACTGCCTCGATGCCATCCGGACGCTTTACTTCCTCCGCGAAGAGCATTCGCCAATCGGCGTAGCATCGCGAGGCCTCAAGACCCAGCTCGATGCCGAAGGCGCGGCCGCGTTCTGCATCGATATCGAAGGCGCCGGCGACGAGATCGAAGTAGCGATCGCGAAGCGCGGCACTGCGGTGAATATAGCCGATCTGACTGCCCCGGCCGCCACCAACCATTGCCCAGCGTAGCGGTCGTTTCGTCTGACGAGTTCCGTAAATCATGAGCTTTCCGTCCGGATTATTAGAAGCCGGCCGACTTGAGATAGTCGCGGCTGAGTTTCACATCGGCGAGGCTGCCGCCGGCGTCGCGCGGGTCGCGCTCTTGTTCCACAGTGATGAAGCCTTCATAGCCAAGCTCATCGAGAAGCGCGTGGATGGCGGGATAATCGATGCAGCCGTTTCCAATCGGGCACATCACGCCTTGCCCGCAAGCTTCGAAGAAACGGATGTGTTCGCCCATCACGCGGTCGAAGACGGCCTTGTCGATGTCCTTGAAGTGGATGTAGTCGACCCGATCGGCGTACTTGCGCAGGGTCTCGACAGGGTCCATGCCGGCATACCAGGTGTGGCCCGTGTCGAGGCAGAAGCCGGCGACGTCCTGGGGGATGTCGGCGGCGAGACGGGCAATCTCGTCCTCGAATTCAATATAGCCGCCGGCATGCGGGTGAATGGTGGCGCGAACGCCATATTTGTCGCGGGCAAGATCGGAGATCGCCCGTATATTGTCCATCATGCCGGCCCACGCGGCGTCATCAAGCCGTGGCGCTCTGTCGGAATGACCCGCCGCATAATCCCGCTCGTCGTGTCCCCACTCCATCACGGTCAGATAGGGCGCCGAGAAGCGCTGGCCTGCGGATTTGGGCGGCCTTGGCAGGCGGGTGATCAACGAACAAATCTCGTCGGTCTGTTGCAGAAGGCTCTCGCGGTTTTGCAAAGCGACAAGGTCGTTGAAGATCGTTCCGGCCACGATATAGAGCCCTCGGCTCGTTAGGGCCGAAGAAACCAGGTCGATGTCCAAAGGCACGTAGCCATAAGGGCCAAGCTCCATTCCGCCGTACCCGGCCGCCTTGACCTCATCGAACACGAGCTCCCATGGAGGCAGGTTCGGATTGCGCACGTCATCGACGCCCCAGCAGCAAGGTGCTGTGGTGACAGTTATACTCATAATATTCTGGTCCTTCCCGAGGTCGCTCACCGGGTGGGCGACCCTCCTTGGCCAAGAGATTTAGCTTGAGACATCGGGTTTACAAAGTCGGATTTTGATGGGATTCAATCAAAATCCGCGACGGGGAGGCAAATGGCTGCGCAGAAGATAAGCATTACGGACGTTGCGAAGGCAGCCGGTGTCTCGACCGCAACGGTGGATCGAGTTCTCAACAATCGCGGCGGAGTACGCACTGACAAGGAGGACCGCGTACTGGCCGCTGCGCGCGCTCGGCATCGATCGGGCTTTGGACCGCACTCCCTCCCGCGCGTTACGCGTCGCGGTGCTCATCCAGCCGCTCGTCAACCCATTTCACGCGTCGCTGCGCGAAGGCATCGATCTTGCATCGCGCATGTACACGACGCTGAATGTGCAATTCTTCGTCCATCACATCGACCCGCGAAAGCCTGCGGCGATCGCAGCAGCCGTGCGCGATTGCCGCTCCTACGACGGCCTTATCATCACCAGCCCAGACGATATTCTAGTCCGGGAAGCTGTAGCAGTTTTGTCGCGCAAGATGCCAATAGTTACGCTCGCGACAGACCTCGCCGGTTGTGGCCGTGCCGCGTATATTGGTCCTGACGACCGGCAAGCTGGCCGAGTGGCTGGGGACCTGATGGGGCTCTTCCTAGGAAAGGAAGGCGGTCGTGTCGTCGTAGTTGCCGGGTCACGCGATATTACCGGCCATCGCGAACGGGAGACCGGGTTTCGCGACATCGTGACCGAGCGCTACCCGAGGTGCAGTCTCGCTGCGGTTCTGGAAACCGGGGAAAGTCAAGAGGAAGCGGGACGTGTCGTAGAAGTTGCTTTTCGGGAGGATCCTGGATTGCGAGGCATCTATCATCTGTCGGCGGGTGCCATGCCGATTGTGAGCTCTCTACAGCGACTTGGTAGGATCGACGACACGGTGGTCATCACCCATGAGCTTACGCCTAATCGACGTATGCTGCTAAAGTCCCGAAAGATCAACGCGGTTATCGACCAAAGACCACTCCTGGAGGCTCGTCTGGCAGTTGAGACAATCGCCAAACTCCTGGGCCGACTGCCGGGGGAAGCAGTCTCTTCTGCAACGGATATTCAGATCTTTCTCGCCGAGAATGCATAGCGCCCGCGACGCCCGCCTCAGACGAAAGGAAAAGCTTCCGTCAACGCGCAGCTATTGCTGTGGGGCGTTCATCAGATCCACGGGCCTTCGTCTGGATCACCATTTATAGCTTAGCTGTGCCTGGACGGGGTCAGAACAAGATTAGTCCGAAATCGTACGTATAGCCGAGGAAGTGATGCTTGAGATCAAGATTCGGTCGTAAAACTGGGTCCCAAATAGCATTTCACCCTGAAACTTCATATTCAGCACAAGTGGCAAACTACGGGAAATATGCACAAATTCGGTTAGCGTACGATTTCGGACTAATCTTGTTCTGCCCCCATGTCACCGGCGGGTTGGAGATGGTCAGCGCCGTTCACATTGCGCTACCCGCCTTATCATCAGTGCCCTCATCGTCGCTGCAGCCGTCTTCACTGTTGGGCGGCATGGAGACTTTTCCATCTTGCGCCCTTGGGCCTTTTCTCCGCTATACTTGTGTGAGCCAGCATGACTTGATCATAACTGCTGCCTGATCATTGCCGCCCTACGCCGGCATTCGATTCGTAAATTCAGACCAAGCTTTGGAAGCTTTCGTCGTCAGGAAAGGTGGCGAGATAGGTCGGCTTGTCTAGCCAGTTTCGCATTCGAAATTCCTTGTAGGCAGTCAGGTCGGGCAGATCATACGATTTCTTTTCGAGAAGATGGTCAGGCTGCTGCGCAGCCACCTGACCTGTTTTCAGGGTGGCTCAAGTGATCCTTATCTCCACTAACGCCTGTGTTCTTTTCGCGGTCACGTGTTGAATTGCTATTTCCAAGGTCGGCAGCAAATCATCAGCCTGATCAACCTTGGCCGTCCAAGCGCGGCTTGCGGCGGCGACCAGCGTAAAATCGGGCGATGGTGAGAGTGAGACAAGCGGCATGGCGTTTGACTTTGCCGCATACCCATCCGGATAAACGCCGAGCACGGAATGGCGCACGGCGCCCCATTCGGAATTGTTGAGAACCAGAATGAGCAGCGGGATATCGGCCGCTTCCGCGATCTGGTGGCAGGCGACGGGGTTGGAGAACATGTAGGAACCGTCGCCCATCGTGGCAACGATCAGCCTGTCCGGCTGCGCGAGCTTCATGCCGAGCGCGGCGGGAAAACACCAGCCGAGACCGCCGGAGTGCGGTTCCTGAAACCAGGTGTCGGGTGCACGCAACGTCAACTCTTCGAGCGGCGCGCCAAGTTCGGAGAGGATAGCCGCGTCCCTGCCCTCGATTGCCTTGGAAAGGCAGGTGCTGACAAAGGCCTTGGACATGACCGGCCCACGGCCTGCGGCAGCGCGCTCCAGAACGCCTGCACGCCGCTTGGCGGCCACGGATGCGACCTTGACGCGGCGGGCATCCCGTACCTTTTCGGTCTTCGACAGGAAGCTGGAAACAGCTGCGGCAAGCTCTACGATGACATCCGCCGTATCGCCGATAAGCGCCAGATCGCAGGGGAAATTGCGAATGGGGAAGCGCGCAAAGAGCGGGTCTTCACCGATATGCACGACCTTGCAGCCGGGTGTCAGCGCATGAATGTCCGGCGACCAGGGCGCGAGGCTGTCGATCACCAGCACGAGATCGGCCTTGGCCAGCCATTCGGCCGGATCGCCACCCACAGCCATCGGGTGGTCGGTCGGCGCGGCAAGCTGGATCGCCCAGTACTGGCAGACGGCGATGCCCCAATCCTCGGCGAGGCGCGACAGGGTCTCGAAACCTTCCGCGGAACCGGCACCGCGCTGCGCTATTATCAGCGGGTTCTTCGCCTCGCTCAGAAGCTTCGCGGCTGCCTCGATATCGGCGCGGCGCGGACCTGCGCTTGCGGCGGCAATTGTGGCTGGGGACTCCAACTCGTCCGATGGGCACGGCTCGCATAAAACCTCGCGCGGCAGGCTGAGATAAACCGGGCCGCGCGGCGTCGAATTGGCAATCGCAAAGGCGCGATCGATAATATCGACGGCCTGTTCGGGGAATTTCAGCTCATAGTCCCACTTCACCGACTCGCGGATCATGGCAGCCTGATCGCGCATCTCCTGGCCCCAGCCAATTGGAACCGTGCGCGCGCCAAGCCTCCCCTTCTCGACAACCGGTGTACGGCCGGAAAGGACGAGCATGGGAACATGTTCCGTCGCCGCATTGATCGCGCCGATGGCACAGTTGGCGAGACCAACATTGGTATGCGCCATGACGGCCTGCGCGCGCCGCGTCGCCAGATAATAGCCATGCGCCATGCCCATGGCGGCATTCTCATGTGGAATGACAATGGCCTTGGGCAGCGGGATCTGCTTGGCCGAGGCTTCCGCCAGCCCCTCGATGATCGGCGGAAAGTCGGTCCCGGAATTGGCGAAGATGTAATCGACGCCCACGGCCTTCAGGCGCGCCAGAAGTGCGCCGCCGGCGGTAATAGTTGGAGCCTTGGTGTCCATCATGAATATGACTCGCTTTCAATCTGTTCAATGGTTGTTGGGAGCCAGGTCGCAAGGACCGGCAAGGCAATAAGGATCGCCAGCCGCACGAGGTCGGTGACGACAAAGGGCGCAACACCCCTGCCAGCTGCGCTTGACTCAGGCCAACCAGTCCCGCTGCATTGGGTGTTCAGCCCTTGCCGAGCGCGCCAACGATCCTTGCAAGGATCGCAATCAGCGCGTCCTTGTCCTTACCCACGATGGCATCGAGACGCCTGTCGTGTTCCTCGGCAAAGGCGTGCAGCCGCTGCTGCATCCTGCGCCCGTCATCCGTGAGGCGAACGCTGTAGCTCCGCTGATCGTCCGGGTTCTGCCGCCGTTCGATCAACCCGCGGATGGAGAGCCCTTTCAGTGTCGAAGTCAGCGTCGAGCGGTCGCGACCGCAGACCCGGCTCAGTTCCGAAGGCGTCAGCCCGTCATATTCGGAAAGGATCGTGAGGATCGAATACCAGCCCGGCTTCAGGTCGGTCCTTTCAAGCGTTGCGCTGAAGGCTTGGAAAGACATTTCCTGGGCCACGCGTAGGTGATAGCCAATGACTTCCCTGAAGGCCGTCGGGATGAGAACGTCACTCTCATGCCGGCTCGGCAGGGCTTCGACGGGCTTGGCTGATGCTGTCACGATCACTCTCCGGTTTGGCGTCAGAACGGGTAGTGCTGATGTGCGTCTTCCACCGTGATCCAGCGCAGATCGGTGAATTCGGCAATCGCCGCACGGCCCCCGAAGCGACCGTAACCCGAAGCCTTAACGCCGCCAAACGGCATTTGAGCTTCGTCGCCGACCGTCGGACCGTTGATATGGCAAATCCCGCTTTCAATCCGTCGGGCAACCGTCATGGCGCGCTCGACATTGCGGCTGAAGACAGCCGACGACAGGCCGTATTCGGTGTCGTTGGCAACGCGGATTGCCTCTTCGTCGCCATTCACGCGGATCACGCTCTTGGCGGGGCCAAATGATTCTTCCGAATAGATGCGCATGGCCGGCGTGACGTGGTCGACTAGCGTCGCTTCCATGATGGAACCGCTGTGCTTGCCGCCGGCCATAAGGACTGCACCCTTGGCGAGGGCGTCATCGACCATTTCCTGCACCCGCTCAGCAGCTTCCGGCGTCACGAGCGCGCCGAGAACGACATGGCCGCGCGGATCGCCGGCAGGCAAGGCTTTGGCCTTGGCCGCGAGCTTTTCCACGAAGGCATCGGCCAACTTGGCATCGACGATGATGCGTTCGGTCGACATGCAGATCTGGCCCTGGTTCATATAGGCACCGAAGGCGGCAGCGTTGACGGCCGCATCGAGATCGGCATCGTCGAGAACGACTAACGGCGCCTTGCCGCCGAGTTCCAGCAGAACCGGCTTGAGATGTTCGGCCGCAAGCTTCGCGATGATCTTGCCGACGCGGCTCGAGCCGGTGAAGTTGATGCGCTTGACGGCCGGATGGGCGACCAGCGCCTCCACGACCTTGGCCGCATCCGCCGGCGCATTGGTCACGACATTGACGACACCCTTGGGGAAGCCGGCTTCGCGCAGGACCTGACCGATCAGACGGTGCGTGCTGGGGCACATTTCGGAGGCCTTCAGTATCACCGTATTACCGCAGGCCAGCGGCATGGCAATGGCGCGCGTGCCGAGAATGACTGGCGCGTTCCACGGTGCGATGCCGACGCAAACGCCGGCGGCCTGCCGCGCGCCCATGGCAAGCGTGCCGGGCTTGTCGGAGGGGATGACTTCACCGGAGATCTGCGTCGTCATCGATGCGGCCTCGCGCAGGATATTGGCGGCGAACATCGTGTTGAAACCGCCCCAGGGGGCGGTCGCGCCGGTCTCGGTGGTCATCAGGCGCGTGAATTCACCGGTCTTGGAATCCATGATGTCGGCGGCCTTGAGGAGCAGCTTGCGGCGCTCACCGGGGCCGGTTGCCGACCATTGCGCAAAGGCGTTCGCGGCGGCCTCGGCTGCGACGTTCGCATCGTCCGGCTGGCCCGCAGCCGCCCTTGAGGCAACCTCGCCCGTCACCGGATCGATACGGTCGTACGTGCCGCCGGAAAGCGCTGCCCGGTCTTCATTATCGATCAAAAGCTGAATGTTATCCATGGCTTTCCTCCTCCGTCGGCAGTGTCGCGAATGCCGCGATCTGCCCGGTTTGCACCGCAGCAGATGCGCCAGCCGTCGCTCAGGTTCAATCTCCCCGCCTCTTCTACGCCCGAACCATAATCAACGCGCGGATTTCCGACAAGATAGTTTGATATCAAAATATATGATGACAAACTATTCTAATAAAGGTATTTCGAAGCCAGACCGCCATGATGGGAGCCGGAGGGAGGAACGCATGAAGATCGCTGTTATCGGGGCTGGTGCCATGGGAGGTCTCTTTGCCGGACGCCTGGCGGAAGGGAATCACGAGGTCTCACTGATCGAAGTGTCCGGCGCCATGATTGACGCCATCACCGGACAAGGCCTGCGCATGAACGGCCTCTTCGGCGAAAACGCCTACCGCCTGCCGGTCGGCCCGGCGGATCGCTATTCCGATCCCGTCGATCTCCTGATCGTCTTCACCAAGGGCATGCACACGACGTCGGCCATGGAAGCGGCCAGAAATGTTATCGGCCCCGACACTTGGGCGCTGACGGTCCAGAACGGCATCGGCAATGTCGAGGCCATCGAGGCCTTCATTACCCGCGAACGGATCGTCATGGGCATGACAAACTGGCCCTCGACACTGATCGAACCCGGCCTGATCAATGTTCCCGGCGAAGGTGAGATCAAGGTCTGGGCGGCGAATGGTCAGGCGTCCGCAACACTTGAAGCCATTGCCGGCGCGCTTGATGCGGCGGGCCTCAACTGCGAGCTCGATCCGCATGTCGAAGTGGCGATCTGGGAAAAGCTCGCCTTCAATTCCGCCCTGAATTCGCTCACGGCCATCACGGGGCTCACCGTCGGTGAAGTGGGCGACCGGGAGGAATCGCGCGAGATCGTCTTCACGATCCTCGATGAGGTCGTGGCCGTTGCCAAGGCGCGCGGCCTTGCCGTCGATGCGGATCATATTCGCCAATCGGTCGAACATGCCTTTGCCAATCACCGGCAGCACAAACCGTCCATGTTGCAGGACCGGCTGGCCGGCCGGCGCATGGAAATCGGCACGATCACCGGCGCGGTCAGCAAGGCGGGCGCCGCCCTTGGCATTGCTGCGCCGGTCACGAGGACCTTCGCCAATCTGCTGACCATCGTCGATGGAGAAGCATCACGCGTCTGAAAAAGGAAATGTCGGGCATCTCGGGAGGAGGCTCACATGCAAGACCTGAACCTATTGCGAATTCTCGTCGCAGTCCATGAATGCCAGACGGTGACAGGAGCGGCCAACCGGCTCAACATGTCACAGCCGACAGTATCGCAGGCGCTTTCGCGCCTGCGCGATATTACCGGCGATCCGCTCTTTCTGCGCGGCCCGCAGGGCATGTCGCCCACGGCGCACGCCACCCATCTCTACCGCGAATGCGCCACAGCGCTCCACCGTATCGACCACGCACTGAAGGCCGACGAGCCTTTCGTGCCGGCTGAGGCGAACGAGCATTTTACCATCGCGCTGTCCGATCTCGGCGAGATGACCTTTCTGCCGCCGATTGCCGAAGCGCTCGCCGCCATCGCGCCCGCGATCCGTTTCGACATCGTGCCGCTGGCAGTCCACGAGGTCGAGCAGCAGCTTAAGCTCCGGCAGATCGATTTCGCCATCGGCAATCTGAAAAAGATCGATCCGGATCTCCGGCAGCGCGATCTCTTCGAGGAGAACTATGTCGCCTTGATCCGCAAGGATCATCCGACCATCGGCAATACGCTGACGCTGGACGAGTTTCTGGCCAGCGGCCATGCCGTGGTCAACGGCGCTTCCGAACATTGGCAGGTTTCGAGCCTGGCGACGGTTGGCGGGTCGAAGCCGGCGCAGGTCCATATCGTCCTGCCGCACTTCACCGCCCTGCCCTTCGTTATCAGCCAGAGTCACCTGATCGGCGTCTTGCCCTCACGCACAGCAGAAAGCTTTTCGGAGCGCTTCAATCTCCGCTGGCTGCCGCTGCCCTTCGTCATGCCGAATTTCAAGGTGCGGCTGCTCTGGCATGGCGGCCAGACGCTGCGCAGCGATGCGCGCAACTGGATGGTCGAACAGGTGAGCGGGATTCTCCAAAACCTCCAGGCATTCCCCTATGAATACCGTCAGACCGCAGAGGCGCTACGCTAGGGTCAAACGGGGCAATCGCACCCGCCTGAAAACGGCAGAAATAAAAGCCTTTCCGCCCCTGTGCAAAGCGGAAAGGCTCCGAAGCCGCCGGAGAGTTCGGCTTCGCTACGGCCCCGTCAGGTCTCGGGAGCCGCCACCGCGCAGATCTCTTCCCAATCGCTCTCCAGAGTGACCGTAATGTTGCGCGGCAGCGCGACGGAGGACGTGCCGATCAGGATCGTGTAATTGCCCGCCGGCGCGCGCCAGGCATTGCGCTCGGCATCGAAATAGGCAAGCGAGCGCATTCCCAGTGTAATATCTGCCTGACCTTCTTCGCCCGCAGACAGTACGAGCGCGCTGAAGCCGCGCAATTCCTTCACCGGCCGGTCATCACCCTTCGGCGGCGCGACATAAGCCTGAACCACGGCCTTACCCGCCCGTGTACCTGTATTGCGAACGGGTATCGTCATAGCAAATCTGTCCCCGGCCCGGATCGTGCGCGAGGTTAGTCGCGGCTGACCCAGATCGAACGTCGTGTAGGAAAGACCGAAACCGAACGGATAAAGCACGCCCTCGCCGCCAGCGCGGTCATAGTGCCGGTAGCCGATGAACACGCCCTCGCGATAGGCGACATGGCCGTTCTCGCCGGGATAGTTGCCGACGGTCGGATTAGCCGAAAGCGCAGCCGGGAACGTCTGCGGCAGGCGGCCGCCGGGCTCGGCGTCGCCAAAGAGCACATCGGCCACGCCATGGCCAAGCTCCTGCCCCGGATACCAGCTTTGCAGGATCGCCGCGACCTCATCCTTCCACGGCATGGCCACAGGGCCGCCGGTTTGCAGGATGACGACGCAATTCGGATTGGCCGCTACCACGCGCGAAATCAACTCGTCCTGCGCGCGTGGCAGATCGATGCCCGGCAGGTCGTGGCCTTCGCTGTCCCACTCGGGCGTCCGCCCGACAAAGACCAGCGCGACATCGGCAGACGCCGCAGCGCGCTCGGCGCGGGCGAGCCCCGCTTCGCCCGGCGGCAGCGTCAGGCCGACACGGAATGCCTGAATGCCGTCCATGACGCCCGTCGTCGAACGATAATCGACATGGAAATGATAGGTCCGCCCCGCCTCAAGCTCGATTTCGACCTGACGCTCGTCGCCGCCGAAATGATAATAGGTCGCCCCCGTCGGCGTCCAGCCATCCCAGCCGTCAATGGTCAGCACATCGTCGACATAAAGCCGTGCCAGACCAGCATTGGCGAGGCCCAGCTCGTAGCGCCCGCTTCTCTCCGGTGTCACCTCGAACGAAGAACGCGCCGTGAAGAGATGCAGGTCGACCCCCGGCTCATGCGAGCCGAACCACTTGGCATCCGAACTCGGATAGTGCCGGGTAAAAACAGCCGGCCCGCTGAAATCCTCGTTGTTGTAGAAATGCGTCACCATCGTGCCCGGCACGACCGGCAGCAGCAAATGGTTGGTACAGCCTTCCTCGAAAACGACCTCGACATTGTCGCGGGCCATCAGCCCGTCAAGCGGGCTCACCCGGTAATGCGCGTTCACCCGCGCGCTGCCGCCGCCCATGATACGCGCCACCGCGGCATTGGGGCCGATCACTGCGACTTTAAGCGGATTAGTTCCGTCAAGCGGCAGAATACCACTGTTCTTCAGCAAAACAGATCCTTCCGCCACGGCGCGGCGGATGAGTGCGCGATGTTCCGGCAGATCGATGGACGTCTCCGCCTTGACGCGGGGCGTGTTGCGTACGCCCGAGCGATCCACGATCCGCAGCACGCGACGCGCCCCATCTGTGACCATGTCGAGATCGACCTCGCCGCGCTCGATGGCATCGAGAAGCTTCTTGCCCCGATAAAGCGCTGGGCCGGGCATTTCGAGATCGAGGCCGGCATTGACGCTTTCGGCCACGCTCTTCACCGCTGTCCAGTCGGACATGACGAGCCCGTCAAACCCGTATTCGACCTTCAGGAGATCGTGCAGCAGCCATTTATGCTCGCTGGTGAAGGTGCCGTTGAGGCGGTTATAGGAGCACATCAGCGCCCAGATACCCGCCTTCACCGCCGCTTCGAAAGGCGGCAGGTAGATTTCGCGCAAGGTGCGGATATCGATGTCGGAGGACATGGTCATCCGCTCATATTCGCTCTCATTGGCGATGAAATGCTTGATCGTCGCGCCGACGCCCTGGGCTTGCAGTCCGCCGATATAGGCCAGCGCCATTTCCGTCGTCAGATGCGGGTCTTCCGAATAGCATTCGAAATTGCGGCCATTGAGCGGGCCACGATGCATGTTGACGGTGGGCGCGAGCAGAACATTGCTGTCCTTGGTGCGCGACTCTTCCGCAAGCGCCTTGCCGATTTCCCGCAGCAGGTCCGGGTTCCAGCTTGCGCCGAGCGCGATACCGGAGGGGAAAACAGCCGCCGTCGGTCCGTTTTCCGTCACCCCGCCGCGCGCGCCGTTTGGCCCGTCGGAGACCTTGACGGAGGGCACGTCCAGGCGCTCGATGGCAACGGTTTCCCAGAAATTCGCGCCCGACAGCAGCGACACCTTTTCCTCAAGCGTCAGCTTTGCGAGCGTGTCTTCGATCCAGATTTCATCAGTCATTTCGCCTCACGACCCATATTTATGAAATTCAAAGCCGCACGCCTTCGGCGGCAGAGAAGAGCGAAGCGCTGCCGAGCGAGAAGCCGAGCTTCAGCGTGCTGCCGCGCGCCGGGTTGAGCTTGAGTTCGCTGTTCACCCGCACCGAGATTTTCTCGGAACGACAAGTGCCCCAAATGACCGTATCCGCACCCATTGTCTCGATGACATTGACCACCATGTCGAGCGGCAGGAGGCTCTCGCGCGGCGAAATTGCCAGATGCTCCGGACGGATGCCGAGAATGGCCTCCATCGGCGCTGCCGGTCGTCTCGCGAAGGGATAAGGGCTGACATCGAGTGCATGGCCGTCCTTCAGCTTGAACTCGACCCGTTCGCCTTGCGGCGTGATCGTGCCCGAGAGGAAATTCATAGCCGGCGAACCAATGAAGTCGGCAACAAAGAGATTGACCGGACGGTTATAGATTTCCTCCGGCGAGGCGAGCTGCTGGATGACGCCGTTCTGCATCACAGCGATACGGGTCGCGAGCGTCATCGCCTCGACCTGATCATGCGTCACATAGATCATCGTCTTGCCGATATCCTCGTGCAGCGTCTTGAGTTCCACGCGCAGTTCGGCCCGCAGCTTGGCATCGAGATTGGAAAGCGGCTCATCGAAGAGATAGACATCGGCATCGCGCACCAGCGCCCGGCCGATCGCCACACGCTGGCGCTGGCCGCCGGAAAGGGCGGCCGGGCGGCGCTTCAGAAAAGGCTTGATCTGGAGCATGTCCGAGACCTTCGCCACGCGGCGCTCTATCTCGTCCTTCGGCAGTTTCGCCATGCGCAGGCCGAAGGTCAGGTTCCCCTCGACGGTCGTCTGCGGATAGAGCGCATAAGACTGAAAGACCATACCGATACCCCGATCCTTCGGCTCGGCATGCGTCATCTCCCTGTTGCCAATCATGATCTTGCCGCCATGCACATCGATGAGGCCGGCAATGGAGTTGAGCAGTGTCGACTTTCCGCAACCAGACGAGCCGAGAAGCACGATGAACTCGCCGCTCGCTATATCGAGATTGAGGCTTTCGAGAACCTTGACGGAGCCGAACTGGATTTCGAGGTCTTGGATTGAAACAGCAGTCATCAATTATCCCTTCACTGCACCGGCGGCAATGCCGCGGACGAACCAGCGTCCGGATGCGAGGTAGATTACGAGAGGAACGAGGGCTGTCAGGATGGTGGCGGCCATGTCGACATTGTAGGCCTTCTCGCCCTGCGTCGTGTTGACGATATTGTTAAGCAGCACCGTCATCGGCCGGTTGTCCGAGCCGGCAAAGACCAGGCCGAACAGGAAGTCGTTCCAGATATGGGTGGATTGCAGGATCACCGCGACGATCAGGATCGGCGGAGAGAGCGGCAGCATGAGCCGGAAGAAAATATCCCAGAACCCGCCGCCATCGACGCGCGCTGCGCTGAACAGATCGCGCGGCAAGCCGGCGTAATAGTTGCGGAACATCAGCACCATGACCGGCAGGCCGAAGATGACATGCACCATGATGATGCCGCCGAGGCTGTTGTAAAGCCCAGCCTGCGAGAGAACGCGGACCAGCGGATAGATGAAGACCTGATAGGGGATGAAGGCTGCAACGACGAGCACGGCAAAGATGACGCCCGCCCCTTTCGGCCGCCAGAAGGAGAGCGCATAGCCCGTCACCGCGCCGAGCAGGATCGACAGGAAGGTCGAGGGGATCATGATCTTCAGTGAATTGAAGAAGCCGACCGAAACGCCGGAGCAGGTGAGGCCCGTGCAGGCCGAACTCCAGGCCGTCTTCCACGCCTCGAGTGTCGGGCGTAACGGAAAGGCGAAGATGGATGATCCGCGCACTTCATCCATGGTTTTCAATGAAGTCGCAACCATCACGTAGAGCGGCATCAGGAAGAAGGCCGCCATGATCACGAGAAAGGCGTAGATACCGATCCGGGCGATGTTTTTCTCGGCACGATGCGCCATGGCTCAGCCTGCCGCTTTCTGCGCCATGATGCGGCGCGCATAGTAGATGGGCGTGGCGATGATAACGACGGCGGCGAGCATCATGATCGCGCCCGCATTGGCTAGCGCCACGTTCTGACGCTCGAACAGGTTTTCCATGACGAACTTGGCCGGCACTTCGGTCGCATTGCCGGGCCCGCCCCCGGTCAGCGCCACGACAAGGTCGTAGGCCTTGACGACGGAAACGGAGAGCAGAACCGTCGCGGTTGCCGCCATCGGCGCGATGATCGGCAGGATGATCGAGGTATAGACACGCCATTTGGCGATGCCGTCCACCTTCGTGGCCTTCCAGAGGTCCTCGTCAACGCCGCGCAAACCGGCAAGCAGGATCGCCATGACAAGCCCACTGCCCTGCCAGACGGCGGCCAGAACCAGCACGAAAATGGCGCGGTCCGGCCGGACGATCCAGTCAAAGACGAAACTGTCGAAGCCCCAGCCGCGCACGGTCGCCTGAATGCCGAAGGTCGGGTTCAGAACCCATTGCCAGACAAGGCCGGTGACGACGAAGGACATGGCATAGGGATAAAGGAAGATCGTGCGGAACAGGCTTTCGGCCCGGATCCTCTGGTCCATCATGATGGCCATCAGGAAGCCGAGAACGAGGCAGACGACGATGAAGAGCACGCCGAAAACGACGAGATTTCCGGCGGAGACCAGCCAGGCGTCCTGGTTCATCAGCCGCACATACTGGTCGAAGAAATTGAATTTATAGATCGGGATCAGCCTGGAATTCGTCATCGAGATGACAAAGGTCCAGATCATCGCGCCGATGAAGACGCCGATCACGACGATCCAAGCCGGAAGCATGGCCAGAGAGACCTGCAACCTTCCGCGCCAAAGCCCACGCATTGTTCTAACCCCGGATGATGCTGACGATAATGGAGCCGACCGGCAGTGCCGGTCGGCAAGGGTTGTGCAGATCAGTATTTTTCAAGGACACCGGCGACCGCCTTCACGTAGTCATCCGGCTTCGCGTCGGGCTTCGCCCAGAGAACCTTGAGTTCCGCCCCCAGGGCGCCGACCTTTTCCGGCGAGAAGGGGATCATCAGCGCCGATACGGAATTGCCCTTTTCGATGGCGCTGGCGCCGGCTGCGGCGCAGGCATTGTAGCCCGAGGCATCGACGCCGCTGCGGATCGGCAGCGAACCCATGGCGGTCGTGAACTTAGACTGAACGTCGACCGAGGTCGTCAGTTCGGCAAGCTTCTTCTGCGCCTCGGTCAGGCTGCCGCCCTTGACAGGCATGGCCCAGACGTCCCCATTGACGACGGCCGGCGCATTGTTCGGACCGATCGAGCAGAGCACGTCTTCGCCCGGCTTCTTGCCGGCCGCGACGATTTCGCCGATGGCCCAGCCACCCATGATGAAGAAGCCGGCCTCGCCCTTGAGGATCATCTGGCTCGTGACGTTCCACTGGCGGCCCGATACGCCGCCATCGGCATATTTTGGCAGCTTGGCGAGAATCTCGGCCACCGGCTTGAAGGCGTCGGAGCGGACATAATCGGCTCCCTTCGGCCCGGTAAACTGCTTCCAGCCCTCCACGCCACTGACCGAGGCCAGAACGGCGGCAAAGGTGTTCATGAACCAGACATCGCGGTCGCCGGCCTGCGCATAAGGCACGATGCCGGCCGCGCGCAGCTTGTCGCCGGTTGCGAAAAACTCGTCCCAGGTCTTCGGCATGGTCGCGCCGACCTTGTCGAGCGCTGCCTTGGAGGCGAAGAGGAAATTGGTCGCCTGAAGCTGGACCGGGACGGCATAGATATGCCCGTCGCGGCTGATCGCGCTCATGACGGACGGCGGGATCACCTTCGACCAGTTGCCGGCATCAGCCACCGCGTCGAGATTGGCAAGCAGCCCGCTTTCAACGAGATTGTTGATGTCCGCGCCCATGCTGAACTGGGCCGCATCCGGCGCATTGCCTCCGACGATCCGGTTGATCGCAGCCGTCTTTGCCGCACTGCTGCCCGCAACGGCCTCGTCCTTCCACTCGCCGCCGCTCTGGTTGAACGCGTCGGCAATCACTTTGATGCCGGCCGATTCAGCCTTGGACGTCCACCAGTGAATGACTTCCGTAGGCTGCGCCTGGGCCACGCCCGACATGGTAGCGCAGATTGCCACTGCTGCGCCGCTTGCCAACGCCTTGTGGATGACACGCATGAAATTCCTCCCTCTCAATAAGATCAGCGCCTGTCCTCGGCGAGAAACCGCCGAAGCATGAATATGCCTTGGGCTATTGTGAGAAAGGCTAGAGAACGCGATGTTAGCTGGCCAATCGCGTTTCTTTTGCGGCCATCATTGCCGTGACTAATATCGGGGGTGCAGGCGTCAGGTACCCTGCCCCGCCTCCCGCATCTTCTGGAGAATGGGCAGGAGGTCGATCCCGATCACCGATTTCAGGAGCCCCCAGGCGCCGCCCGGAACGAACAGTGTGACGCCGATCGCCAGCAGGCCGAGGATGATGAAATAGAGCGAGCCGATATTGCCCATGGTTTCGCGCAGAAGGAAATAGACCTCCACGCCGACAATCGGGCCTTCCAGCGTTCCGATCCCGCCGATGATCACCGCGAAGAGGATGATCGCCATCCAGTTCATGGAAAAGCCCGCCGTGGGGCTTACCTGCAAGGTGACCATGTAATAGCACGCCCCGGCCGCACCGCCGACTGCGGCTGCGATCAAGAGCACGTAGGTCTGCGTCCTGCGGACCGACACGCCCATCGCTTCCGCTGCCAGCGGACTATCCTTCATCGCGCGCAAAGCAAGCCCGAAACGACCCCGCATCAGGCCGACGCAGGTCAGAAGCGCAATGAGCAGAACGACCACGGCCGTCCCGTAGGTGGCAAAAAGCCGGACCGAGCGCTCGATGCCCCGCACCGCCGTCAGCGCGATGCCACCGCAGGTGGCGGATGGGAGGATCTCCGAGGGGAAACTTACTCTGACGCGAACTGAGCAATCATTTGATGATCGACAGCGTCTTGCGATCAAGCGTCTGGGCGGCAGAGACAATCAAGGCGACGCCAAAGACAACGATGCCCATGACAACTCTTCCAGTGCCGTGGTTTCAACCACATCTACGTCCTACAAATCTTGACATTTTTTATCATGTTATTTAGCGCTTTTGTGCTGATGGTCGCGGTTCACGGGACCAGGTGACGACTGTTTAGGGGATTTTTACATGAGGTTTATGTTGGGGTGCACAGTAGTGGCGACCGCTGTGGCAAACGGTGCCGCATACGGACAGAGTGCCACGCAATTGGCACCAATAGTGATTACCGCGAAGAAAGGCGCCACGTCCACGATCGGAACCCTGCCGGAAGAATATGCAGGCGGCCAGGTCGCGAAGGGTGCCCGATTGGGCCTCCTGGGAAACCGGGATTTCATGGAGACCCCATTTAATGTGACGGGGTATACGTCCCAGACGATCGAAGACCAGGGTGCCCAGACCGTGGGCCAGGTGATGGACAACGATCCGTCTGTGAGAAACACCCACTCCTCAGGGGGGTTGCTGGACTCCTTCTACATCCGCGGCTTTCCAGTCGGCGAAGGCAACGCCGGCGAAATCGCATTTGATGGCGTATACGGCATCGCCCCTACCTACCGGGTCTTCACCGACTATGCGGAGCGGGTCGAGGTGCTAAAGGGTCCGACCGCCTTCCTTTACGGTATCTCTCCCAACAGCGCCGTGGGAGGCACCATCAACATCGTTCCCAAGCGTGCGCTCGATGAGGATTTGACGCGGCTGACGACAGATTACGCTTCCGACTTTCAGGGCGGTGTTCATGTCGACGTCTCGCGGCGGTTCGGCGACGAACGGCAATTTGGCATTCGTTTGAACGGCAGTGTCCACGGTGGTGACACGCCGATTGATGATCAGACACGGGACTTTTACGTTGGAGCCTTGGCTCTCGATTATCAAGGGGACAATCTTCGAGCCACACTCGACGTGATCGGACAGCGCGAAACTTTTGACGCGCCGCAGCGTCCCTTCTTTCAAACCACCGGTTTGATCGTGCCGAGCGCACCTGACGGATCGCTCAATGTTCAGGAGCCGTGGGAGTGGTCGAAGAGCGCGGACCGCTCGGTCCTGGGCAGGGTCGAATATGATCTGACCGACGATATCACCTGGTTTGGCGCCGTGGGTGGCGGCAATTCTCACGTGCATCGCCTTTTTGGTCTGCCCACGATCCTGAACTCGGCCGGCGACGTCAGTATCACGCCACAGAATGCGGTGTTCGATGTCGACAGACTTACGGCAGAAACGGGTATCCGCACCGAGTTTGACACGGGGCCGATCTCCCACACAATGACCCTGCAGGCGAGCTATCTCCACCAGAAGCTCGATCGTGCGATCGTTTCAGGCACCGCTCAGCTGAGCAATATGTACGACCCCGTCCGTCGTATCGAGCAGCTCGTCGCCAATCCCAGCTCAGTGCCGAAGGTCTCGGAAGCCAGGCTGTCCGGTATCGGGCTGTCGGACACCTTGTCGATGCTCGACGAGCGCGTACAGCTCACGCTTGGCGGGCGCTTCCAGCAAATCGACTCTAGGAACTTCAATGCAACAACGGGTGCGGTCTCGTCGTCTTCGGATGAGGACGCCGTCACGCCGCTTGTTGGCCTCGTCGTCCGCCCCTGGGACGAGGTTTCCTTCTATGCCAACTACGCGCAAGGGTTGAGCATAGGTGATACTGCTCCCACCACGGCCATCAATGCGGGCGAAACGCTCGCTCCATACAAGACGACACAATACGAGATCGGCACCAAAATCGACCTTGGACAGATTGCCATGACCGTCAGCGCATTTCAGATCGAAAAGCCCTTCGGCCAGTTGGAGCCAGCCGGCGGCGGTCAGCTCTTTACCGCTGGCGGGGAACAGCGCAATCGCGGCGTTGAGTTCAACGTATTTGGCGAAGTCACGGACGATCTGCGCTTGCTTGGCGGCTTGGTGCTGATGGATGGCGAACTGACGAATACCTCGAGCGCTGCGACCCGTGGCAAGCGCCCGATCGGCGTACCGAAGATCCAGGCGAACATCGGGGCGGAATGGGATGCGTCTTTCCTCGAAGGCCTGACGCTGACGGCCAATGTCATTCACACCGGCGAACAGTATATCAATACGACGAACACGCTCAAAATCCCTTCCTGGACGCGGCTTGACCTAGGCGCGCGCTACAAGACGGAAATCGAAACGAGGCCCGTCACCTTCCGGGCCTCCGTCGAAAACGTCTTCGATAAGGACTATTGGTCTGGGGTCGCAAGCTTCAGCACCATCGCCCAAGGTGCGCCGCGGACCTTCAAGGTGTCGATGACCACAGACTTCTGAAGTTGTCGCCACCGTTAGTTAAGACAAGCCTCACACTGCATCATCGACGATCAGGTGAAGCTTGCCTTGAGAACATGTCTCGAGACGGCTTTTCACACGAAAAGCCGTCTCGAGGTTTTCTGGCGTCAGCACTTCGGCGACCGGGCCGAAAGCGTGCAGCGTTCCATTCGCAAGAATAGCGATCTTGTCGGCAAACTTCATCGCAAGGTTCAGGTCATGCACCGCGATGACGACGAGCAATCCCCTTTCCTTTGCCAGCGACCTGACATGCCTCATCACGTCGAACTGACGATGGAGATCAAGGGCACTCGTCGGCTCGTCGAGAAGCAGCACTGTCGGAGTGCGGACAACGCATTGCGCAAGCGCGACGAGCTGGCGCTGACCGCCACTCAACTCCGAAACATATTCAGAGGCAAGATTTGCGATTTGCAAGGCGGCCAATGCTCGCTCGACCTCATGGAGATCTGCATCAGCCAGCTTCCAGCCACTGGTCTGCTTGCGGGCCAAAAGCACGGCTTCAAAGACGGTCAAAGCAGCTGCGCTCACCTGATCCTGCGGCATGTAGGCGATCGCCGTTTCGCAATCGTCAACGCCCGCCAGCCGACATTCTCCCGCACCGGGAAGGATGCCGGCTATGCGACGCAGAAGCGTTGACTTGCCGGCCGCGTTGGCTCCGATAAGCGCGATGATTTCTCCTCCGTGGCATGGAGGCAACGATACCTCTCTGAGGACAGATCGCGCGCCGTAAACCGCCCCTAGCGATTTTGTGCTGAGGACTACCATGTTTCCCGCCCTCCCTTCAGGATAAGATAAAAGAAGATCGGCAGGCCTATGGCGGCGGTGATGACGCCGATCGGTAAAACCGCGCCTGGTACGAGAACTTTCGCCACGGTGGAACTGGATGACATGATCAGGGCTCCGATCATGGCGCTGGCAGGAAGCAAGTGCCGCTGATCCTCACCGACAAGCATCCTCGCGATGTGTGGTGCCACAAGTCCGACAAAGCCGATCGTTCCGACAAATGCTACCGGGATGGACGACAGGAGCGATATGAGCACGAGCGTTTCCAGCCGAAGGCGACGAACCGGGATTCCAAAGGATGCTGCGCGAGCCTCTCCGAGCCGAAGTGCTGTCAACTGCCAGCGTCGATAAACGAAGATGGGAATGGTGAGAACCAGGACGGCGACTGTCACGGCAAGCTTCGGCCAGGTTGCCTTGGTCAAGCTGCCCATCGTCCAGAACACGATGGCAGCAACAGCCTGATCGTTTGCAAAATACTGAACCATCGCCAATGCGGTATTGAAGCTGAACACCAGCGCGATGCCAAGCAACACGATCGTTTGGACAGAGCTTCCCCGCCGCAATCCCACCGAATGGATGATGAGGGCGGATCCAAGCGCCATGATAAAAGCATTGACCGCAACGATATATTCGCCGGCGACCGGAATGAAGGACAGGCCGAAAGCGAGAGCCAAGGCCGCACCGAAGCTTGCTGCCGACGAAATCCCAAGAGTGAACGGGCTGGCGAGCGGGTTGTTAAGTACCGTCTGCATCTGAACGCCGGCGGTTGCCAACGCCATTCCGACGACAACAGCCATAAGGGCTGACGGCATCCGGATGGACCAGACCACGACACGCATCTGGGCTTGCGCATCCGCAGGCACCAGCACGGTCTTCAGCACATCGTCCAGTCCGTACCAGGCTGGACCGGTGGCAATATCGGCGAGAAAGACAAGGACTACGGCTGCAAGCAGCAGACAAAGCACAAGGTGTTTTCTAAGGCTTGCCAAGCGATAGCGGCCGACCGCATGCCCGGGGGCCATGGCTGTCTGGGTTTCGGTCATTGTGCTTGGGCATCCAGGCTGACGGCGTAGCCGGGTTGATAGGCGATCGGCAGAAAGCGCTTGTGATATTCAGCAAACGTCTTGTCCGGGTCGAGATCGGCAAAGAGATCCGGGTGGAGCCACTTTGCAATCCATTGAACCGCGATAAATTCGTAGGGACTGTTGTAGAACTGGTGCCAGATGGCGTGGAAATTACGCTTCGTCTGCGCCGTGGTCCCGGCATAAGCATCCCGCGTCGTATACCACTCGAGCTTCTTCCTCGAGGCATCCAGATCTGCATTTGGGCCGACCGGAATCCAGCGGCCGCCAGGCACATAGGCCTGCCAATCGGCGCTGGTGACAATGACGTGATCGGGATTGGAGACGACCACCTGTTCAGGGCTCAGCTGTCCGAATGTCGAAGGCAGAAAATCACTGCCGATATTGTGTCCGCCGGCCAGATCGACATATTTGCCGAAATTCTCGGCGCCGAATGAAAGGCAGCAGTCCTCCGTATATCCGCCGATGCGCTCGATGAAAACCTTCGGGCGGTCCGGTTTCGTCTTGGCAAGCACGTCCTCGACCCGAGCGATCGCCTGTTTGCGGAATGCGATCACGTCTTCGGCTCGCTCCTCGCGCCCCATGATCTTGCCGAGCAGCCGGATGGTCGGGTCCGTATTCTGAAGCGGATAGTGCCTGAAATCGATATAGAGGACTGGTATATCAAGCGATGCGAGTTTCTCGATATACTGAGCGTCTTCATTAGCCTGTTTGGCTTCGAGGTTGAGGAGGACCACGTCGGGTTTCTTCACGATCGCGGATTCGATGTCGATCAGGCTTCCTTCATTTCCCTTGAAGGTTGGCAATTTCGCAAGGTCGGGGAATTTGTCGAGATATTGCTTGTAGGTCGCGGGATCGGCTTCCATCAGATCGTTACGCCAAGCGACGATGCGTTGCAGCGGATCCTCTCTGTCGAGCGATGCGACCAGATAGAGTTGTCTGCCTTCTCCGAGCAGCATCCGGCGGACGGGCACCTTAACTTGCACATCCCGCCCGGCGATATCCTTGACGGTAACAGTAGCTTGCGCAATCGCCTCATTTTCGGCGCGAGCGGAAAGAGCAGTGAGTGGCGTCAACAACAGGATTATCGCAAACGCGTAGTGGCGAAGGCAGGTCAAAGGGAATCTCCAACAGGTAGGCGCGAGCGTGCAAGGAACCACAGGCCGACGGCAATAAAGAGGGATGCCGCATAAAGCAGCGAAACGAGAGGGTAAACGCTTGTAAGGCCGAATATCTGGGTAGTGCCCGCTCCGATGGCTATCCCCGCCACGGATGCGATCTGCTGCCAGGACTGGGCGGTGCCCAGCACCGAGCCCTGACGGCCATCGGCCGCGGCTGCGGACATGAGGGCCACGAGGATGGGTGTCGTGCCACCCAGCAGGCCGCCCCAAAACAGATAGAACACTGCAAAATATTCGACGGAGCGGGTCAGGCCGGCAAGAATGGTGAGCAAGGCGCACCCACCGGCAACAAGGATCATCCAACCAAGGATGAAGCTTGCAGGACGGTCATTGAAAAATTGCGCCCAGAGCGGAGCCGCAACGACAAAGCCGAGCGCCAGAAGCCCATAGCTGAAGCCAGTGACCCAGTGAGGAGCTCGAAAGACCTCAGCCATGTACAGCGCGAATGGCACCTGCAAAACCATTCGGCTGGCAAGCATCATTCCCGTCAGTGCCAAGAGGCCCCAGACAGGTACCGTCGCTTGCCCCTTGAATGCTTGATTTTGATGAACCTGGCCTTCATCGGTTCGGCTCGTTTCTGCCGCAGGCCGCGGCAAGATCGCCCAGGCAGCGATGGCGCAGACAGCGCAGATGAAACCGGCCGTCAGGTTGATCGTCGTGAAGGACGATGCGTCGAGGATGAGACCGCCGAGGAATGCGCCACCGAGCGAACCGACATTGGTCGCCACCTGAAGCCAGGTCAGAAGCACGCCTCGGTTACGGCCGCCTGTAATCTCGATGCCATAGGCTTGGGCCGGCGCGATATAGCCAGCGCAGCATCCCTGCAGAAACCGCAGGAGTAGGATCATCCAGATGTCCTGAGCGAAGGAGACGAGAATCTGGGTGACCGCAAGCCCGGCAAGCGCTCTGACCATCATCAGGCGGTTGCCGTACCGATCACCCATCCTTCCCCACAGGGCGCTGGTAAGAGAGACGCCGACCATCGGGCACACATAGACCCCGATTCCAGCCAATGCGAAGATTCCGCCGGAGGACGACAATTCCTCGATGCGCAGTGGCCAGAACGGACCGCTCATCTCCATTGCTCCCATGGAGATGAACTGCAGGCCGAAGAGAATACCGAAGATCGGCCCGAAGCCTCGGATAACCGCAATAGTCCCCGTCATGGCGTCTCTGTCAGCGGGTTTGGCAGTTCATGCTCCAGACGATAGTTGCGATATCGCTCGAGATGCATGCGCAAGACAGAACGCGTTGACCAAGGGCGATCGAGAAACGCCTTTCGCTCTTCCAGCCAAAATTCGTCGGACAGCATGCGGGGTCGTATCCGGTCAAATGCTTCTTCAGTCTTCTGCCTCAAGATCGACCATGCTTCGCTGAGCCCGAAGTGTTCGTTCAGGCAAAGCGCCACTTCATGAAGATGGCAGACGAAGCAGGCATCGATGACGAACGAGCGAACAAGAGCGATGTCGTCATTGAAGGTGGTCGGCAAGATGCCGGCGCGGCTGAACGGCTTCAGCGAATATCCTCGCGCCTCGAACAGGGGGGCGAAGCTCCGGCCATCACCGAAGTCGCGAATGAGCAATCGCTGCGGGCGCCCGGACGGATCGAAGAGTACGGTACTGTTCTGCTGGTGAGCTTCGAAGGCGATGCCATATAAGAGATACATGGCAATCGTGGGTCTAAGAACGGCCTCGGCATAATTTCGAAAGAACGCTGCGGCCGCTGGCCGATCACTGCCCATGCGCGCGACCAGTTCGCAGATCAGCGGCCGGCCATCGACGGGACTTGCGGCAAGCAAGGCGGCCACAGTGACGGGCATCAAGCCGTCTTTTCGGGCGATCCCGTCGGCCTCGCGATAGACGACGGAGAGGAAACGGCCCGGATGTTCGTCGCCCGTTTCGGGATGGTGGAGGATCGCACCCAGCTCTTCGCGGAAGAACTCCAGTTCGCCTCCAATGGCTTCATCGGCAGCGAGAATGGCGGAAATCAGGGTGCTCAGTCTCGGGCCCATGTGAATGGACTTGGCCTGCAAGGTGCGCATTTCGCTCGTCATCCAGATGGCGACCGGCAATTTGATGAAGGGCCTTGCTTCTTCGAGGTCCGGCAGCATGGTTCGAAAGGACATCGAGGGGATTGTGGCGATCTCGGGTCCATCGACTAGAAGCACGCCTGAAGCGATCTCGTCAGCAAATTCCCGGCGAACAAAGTGATCCAGATGCCAAGCATGAATTGGCAAGGGAAGCCAATCCGCAGGCGTTTGACCACTTTCCCTCAATGCCATAACCCAGGCGTCCCAGAGTTCGGGGTAATTGTGGTGGAACCAGCCGTTGTAGCTGTCCACATGCGGCATCGTCTCCACATAGGCCCAATCCTGCCGCAGCGCAGCTATGCGTAGATTGACGCGCGCGCCGAATTCTGGCGACAAGGCCTCGACCTCCTGCGCAGTGAGGCCTGGCTTCGACTTCCAGGTCGGGTAAAAAGGATGTCCCTCCAAGGACCCCCACTGGTCCAGCATCATGGCTGCCTGATGTACAGGACACGTATGCCGAAGATAGGAAATGAGGCCGGTGTCGCCGCCAGCTGCTATTTGCCGGCTGAGCGTTGCACTCCAGTCCCGGCGGTGATGACGGATCAGCGCGTCATTCTGCATGCTGTTTTCGATATCGGCGAGCAGATGCGCAATCCCATCCGAGGCGGGTTCGACCGACCAGTCCGATGAGCTCTCGGCGACCAGATCGGCAGGCGCTTCCAGTCTTCGCCGCCTTCCCCTGTCATCGATGATCTCGATCGGGCCCCGATTCAACATTGTATTGGCCGGTAAACGCCGCAGGTCTGCGAAATGGAGTACCTTTCTGACAGACCACAACGGAAGCCATGCCTGTATCCCATCTGCGGACCAAAGCAAGGCGTCGGGATTGAGAATACGCTCGGCGAGGAGGCATCGCACAAGGCGCGCTAGGGCATTGTGCCTTGCCTGCTGGTGAAGTTGCGGGTCGAGCGCATCTCCTCCCCCTGCGTAGGAATTGACGATATTTTCATTCATCCGATTGCCTCCGCCCATTTCAAGGGAACAAAATTCAGAGGAGGTTGCGGCAGATTGCCATGATAGGTCCGCGCCCAATGATAAGTCGTTTCGATCGTGGGCACCGGCACATCCAGCCGCTTGGCCATTTGAAGCAGCAGGGCCTGACCGAAAGCGATGTCTTCATGAAAGGCCCGGCTTTCCCGGTCGATCACCAGACCCGGTCCATCCGGATTGGCAACGAGGGGCGCACGGATTCCGGCGTAGGCGCTGTTGGTTCTCAACAGGGAATACATCGTGCTGTCATCGCCGATCTGGTCGCCATAAGCCTCGATCAACTCTTGCTTGAGCGGCTTTACGCTTGCCAGATCGACCTTGAGTCGCCTTTCGGCGGCGAGCTTGAGCGCCTGATTTTCGGCATCACAAGCTTCCAGCATTTCCGCGCCGGTGCGCGGGCAATCGCTCCACCAGCAGATTGGCTCATCAAAGGGGCGTTCCTCCCACGGGGCACCGGGGCCGACAAGCCCGTAGAGCACAGCCGGATGCATCAATGCGTTGCCTGGGGTCAGCGTGATCTCGAGATAGTCGTCGAGGATGCTGATCGGCGCTTCGTACAGCCGGCCGAGCAAATCCGACAACTCTTCTTTCGCCGCTTTAGCCTCGCGACTATGAAGCGCCGCATAGAGTTGAGCCTTCGCGCCACCCATGCGCACTTGGCTGCCGGCAATAAGATTATAAGCGGTATGGGGCACGTCCTTCATCCCCCAGATCACGACATTCTCGCGACCGCCGAAGGCAACCTCGGCAAGCCAGTCAAACCCGCAAAACCCCGGAATGGCTCCCACGAAGACCCGTTTATCGACCGGCAGATGGGCGGCTACCTGCCGCAACAGCGCGGGACGTGCGTGGGCGGGTTGCGTCACAACGACCAGATCCGTACCGACAAGCGCGGTGCTGGGATCGATGCTGACATGATCAATCCGTCCCGCCAGAACACTGCCATCGGACAAAGTCGCCCGCCAGATCTGCTCTCCATTCGACCATTTCCCGGCAAGCTCTGCCGATGACGTCAGAACGGACACTTCCACCCCGTCGAGCTGTTTGAACAGGACAGCATTCAGATGGCCGGTTCGTCCGGCCCCGCATATTGTAACCTTCATGCCGCGCGTGCCTGTCCGAAAAGCCAGGCATCGAGCTCGGCAGCAATCGACGGGTCGAACAGGTCGCGCTTTGCCATCCAGTCGTCATCGAAGACCGAACCGAGATATTTCTCCCCTCCGTCGGCTACGGTGGTCACGACGGTACCCTGCAACTTACCGGAAGCGATGAATTCGAGAGCCTTGTAGATCGCCCCGCCTGTCGATCCGCCAACGAGCAGCGCCTTGCGACGGGCAATATAACGCGCCGTTTCGAATGCCTGCGCATCGCTAACCTGTACGCCCTCGTCAATGCAGCTATAGTCGAGGACCTTGCCGACGTCGTCGCCGGCCGGCGTGCCGGTTCCAGACTGGTAATAGGGATGTCCCGGTTGTCCGAACACGATGGAGCCCGCAGGCTCCACGGCGATTGTGCGGATCGTGGGAAAGCGCTTCTTGAGCCGCTGCGAGATGCCGGTCATCGAGCCCCCGGTGCCCACGCATCCAACGAATGCATCGATGCCGTCGGGAAGCTGCTCCATCAGTTCATCAACGTAACCCGCATATCCCTCGGGATTGGCCGGATTGTCGGACTGGTTCATGAACATGGCGCCTGGCAGCTGCGCGCCGAGTTGCGCTGCCAGTCTCTGCCTGGCGACGACGGCGACTTCATCCTCCCTGAAATCCCCTTCGACGTAGCGGATATCGGCGCCGATCGCTCGCATCATGCGAATTTTGTCCGGCGCAGCATGATGATCCACGACGGCAATGAAATTCAACCCGAACTCGACCGCCGCCAGCGCCAGGCCGATACCGGTGTTTCCCGAAGACGATTCGACAATCGTGCCGCCCGGAGCAAGCCGGCCATCCTGCAAGGCCGCCACGACCATGCTGCGCGCCATGCGATCCTTCATCGAACCGCCAGGATTGTTCTTTTCTATCTTCAACACCAGTCTGGAATTTCGGCTCGGGATCTCGATCGACATGACCGGGGTGCACCCAATCAATTGGGTCACATTCGTAGGAAGCATGGTGTTCTCTCCTAGTTGTCGGGATAGATCGATAGTTCTCCGGCTGCGCTCTTTGTGACGCATAACCGTTTGGGCATCGGGTGCCGATGGAACTCATTTTCCAGGAGATCCATCTGATAGCCGCCTGTATTGGCCCAGACGAGAATGTCTCCGGCCTCGGGAACATGGGGAAAGCTGAGCCAGCGATTGCTCAGAACGTCTTCGTCAAGGCAGCTGTGACCGGCAATGTATGCCCGGAAAGCCTCACCCCGGGGAGCCCGGTCGTTCCGGGGTAGCAGGATGGGATCCACCATGAATTCGGAAGCAAACCAGGTCTCGCAGGCGCTGAAACTGCTTCCTTCGACGAAGATCACGCCATTTCCGCCGCCGAGATCCTTCACGCGTGTGATACGGAAAACTGAAATCGCCGCCTGGTCGACAAGGGAGCGCCCCGGCTCCATCGCGAGCTTTAGTTTGTGCGCTCTGAGATAGTCTTCAATTGTCTCGCCCGTTGAGAGCAAAGCATCCAAAAAGCAACGAAGCCACGACGCCGCCGATTGCGGACCGCCATAGGGATAAAAGGAAGCCGGAACTTTGCCCGTCCGGTAATCGTCGGCGCTTTGGCGCTGCAGATATTCTCCCCAGGCCGCCTCAGGCACATATTGTACCGGTAATCCGCCACCGATATCGATCATTGTTGGAGACAATCCGCTTGTGCGTGCTTCCTCCAGCAGCTTGACAGCCTCCTCAAACGCAACCGCCCGATCATGAAAGCGGTATCCGCTCAAATGGAAATGTATGCCGTCGAACCGGAAACGATCATCGGCGGCGATGCGGGAAAGGCACGCTCGTACCGTGTCGGCGGCCATGCCAAAACGGCTCTTCTCATGACCTTTCGGCTGCAGTCGCAAAAGGACGGGCTGCTTGGCGCCATTTGCCGGCAGCCGCCTCGATATGTCGGCGAGTTCCTCCGGGCTATCAACTGAGACAAGTGCCCTGATGCGGACCAGCTCGTCGTGAAATTGCGCCGTCTTCGCGGGACCGGTCGCCACGATATCGTCACCGCGAGCCCCAAGTTTCACAGCATCACGAAGCTCGTAAACACTCGACACGTCGATGCCTGCGCCTGCCCCCAGTGCGGCCTGCATCAGGCCTGAGGATTTATTGACTTTCGACCCATAATAGATCGCGTGCCCGACGCCCCGATCGTCGAGAACGTGGCGCAGGGCTTCGACATTTGCAGTGAGTTCCGACGGAAGCACGAGGTGAAGCGGAGACCCGTACTCTTCGATCCATTTGCGCAGGAGCGGCGCGCCCTCGGTCAATATGTCAGCAGCAAGAGGAGACAGAATCGGAGACAAGTCCACCCCCGCGATTGGGATGATGTGGGACGTCATCCGGCACGCCTCTCAGAACCATCCAGAGGCTCGTACCACTGTCGAAGATCATCGAGGCTCACATCGCACGCCGGGAGATCGTCCAAAACAATGTGTCGGGTGGTCTTGATCGGAAATTTTTGTCGGCTGCGGGCCATGTCGTAAATGTCAGCTGGCGCGATCGTCTCACCGGCCCTCCACGCCTCGACGCGTACCCTCCTGTAGTCGAGGAGAATGACTGGTACGGCACGCAGCCCAAGCCGGAGCGCGACCTCCAAACGGTGATGGCCGTCCATCACAAAAAGTACGTCCTTCTCCACCATGATCGGGACCGTCCAGCAGCCGGCCGTAGAAATTAGGCCATGAACTTGGTCGACCCTGCCTGCATCGGTCTCCTCGGTTGGAATCAACTTATGCGGGGATAGAAAATGGAACTTCATGGTTTCAGCCACCTTCCGTTGTCTATTTGACCAAACTCGTGTCGGAAACTTGACGCTTGCACTCATGTTATATCGCACCCTTAACGCGATCATGACAATTCTGTCAACGAAGGGTTCTTACTCTGCCTGTCGATTTCTACTAAGTTCTGGCCCTACGGCTCATTCCACCGCGGGATGACATCGGGGCGCACGCCGACGAATACCAAAGCGGTTCACAATGAGTTTGGGCCTACGGTAACCAAAACCGGCTCGCCGGACGCCCACCGCCTGCGACTTCCGCCATATCGCCACGGGCGCCACCAAGCGGCGTCACTTGCGCTGACTGAAATTCCAGCCGCTGATGAGAAATAGTGACCAAGCCACCGTATGCAGCAACCAGGAATGACTCGTCGTGTCCGTGTCGTTCGGGGGCGAAAGCGGCCCGAATGACGCAAGCTCTTGGCGCTTTCTCACACGTCTGACAGGCAGAAGAACCGTCCGACAAGTTCGTTTTATCGTCGCCTCGTTTCAGAGGATCTTCTCGAATGAAGACAGTAAGTGGGCACCCGACGGCATTTCAACTCCAGATTCGGGAATTTCCGTGCAGCAGAGCAGATTGAGCCAAAAGCTGCTTTCCCCCAATATATCGATGAGACTACTCAACTTTATTTGAGATGGTTGCGAGTGTTCATATTGACGAAGAAAAGGAAAAGCTGGTTATCACCGCTCAAATCAATGTCTGGAGCGAACGAGTTCGGTCCGGCCAGAACTTTCTCGGATTGCTTTGGCTAGACTTTTGTCGTCCACAGTGGGATCTGATTTCAGTGCTTTCCAGACACCCCATGCTGTCATTTAGCCGCGGCTCCTTCCTGCCGTGCGAGCTGGGGAGAGCAACATCATACCGATCAGAAAGAGATGGACGTCGAAGCACTTGGCAACACCAGCCCAGGTATCGCCTGGACCAATCAGTCCCAGGGCAACCAGAAGCGCCGCGCCGAGAAGCGCCCAGATGGCTCCAAGCGACGGGCCTCGTAATCACACCCAGGGCGGTCAACCCGGCTATGCCCCAGGTCATGGTCAGTGCGTTCCTCGTATTCCAACCGAATTTTAGAGCTGGCGCCGACACGTCGCCATTAGCGACGGGCAGCAGCATCCATATCGTGCTTTTTCAGCGGAGCAATACTGTCTCGGCCGATCAGGAAGGTGGCGAACGCAAGCACGGAAACTCCGCCATGGATCCAATAGGCGAGCCCGTAGCCACCCATGTCCGTCAGCCAGCCGGCGACGATGTTGCTGAGCGACGCACCGATCCCCTGCACCGTCATCACGGCAGCCAGGCCCACATTGAAACGTCCGGTCCCGGCCAGGATACGTTCCGTCGCGACCGGGGTTGCGATGCCGATCAGGCCGGCTCCGATGCCATCGAGGATCTGTACCGGAAAGATGACGGCAAAATCCGTGAAGGAGCCGGCAATCGCGCCGCGAATTGGCAGGGCCAGCAATCCGATGGTGAAAATGCTCGCTAGGCCAAAGCGGCGGATGAGGAGTGGTGCCGCAAGCGCCATAACGATCATGGCGAGCTGCGAAACGAATGTGGTCACCGCCGTGGTCCGGAATGGGGTGCCGAGCTGGATGGAGAAATCCTGGGCGATCAAGCGACTGATCGGCGCATTGCCGAAGTGGAAGATCATCAGCGTCACGGCGAGCAGGATGAGACCTTTGCTGCCGATCAAAACAGAGTAACCGGACGGACCGGGCGCACCATCGTGATGCGCCAGGCCCCGAGCGACATCATGATTTATCCTCTTGGGATCTATCGCAATCGCTGCCGCGACGGCGGCGATTGCGGTCAGGACCATAAGGCCGATCACTCCGTTCAGGCCGAAGGCGACGGTGGCCACGTATACGCCGGCAAGCGAAACGACATTGCCAAGGTGGTTCCAGAACTCGTTCCTCGCCACCTGATGCGAAAACTTCCTTTCACCGACGAGGCCCAGCGTCAGACCCATCAGTGCCGGGCCGACGATGGCGCCGACGATTGCAGTGACCGACTGGCCGCCGAAGACCGACGCATTGCCAGGACTGGCGAGCGTCCACAGGGCCGCCGCGGTAACCAGAATCACCGGAATGATAATCAGCATGCGTTTGCGGCGCGATGCATCGACCCATGCGCCGAACAGCGGCGTCGCGACCATGCCAAGCGCTCCACCGAGCGTGGCGATGATCCCGAGCGTCATCGGTGACCAGCCATTGGTCGCCAGAAAACCGTCGAGAAACGGGCCAAGGCCATCGCGCGCATCGGCAAGGAAGAAGTTGAGAAATGCAAGCGCCACCAACGACCGGTCGGTCAGGCCTGTCCGTGACGTGGTTTGCATGCCCGTCCTCTCTTGCTGGTGTTGTTGTCGATGTGGTGGCCGCCGGGAACGGAGAATGGAAGACAACGTTCCAGGCGGCTGGTGTGGTCATGGGAACCGAAGTTCCTCACGGTTTGCCGCGGCGAAGCAGGTCCTCCAGCGGACCGTGATGCGGGGGTCCGCCGGCCGGTCCGAGCGCCTCGACGCTGCCGTCTTGGCGAACGATGAAGCTCGCGTGCAGGAAACCGTGCTCGAAACGGCCCTGGACGCTAATGGCCTCATTGAGGCTGACAAGTTTGCCGTCGTCACCGGAAGGCCCGGTCTCGACTAGGGCCCGCCCACTGTCGTCCTGAACGATGAACTTGTTGCCGAAGACTTCGGCTACCTTTCCCTTGACGGTCACCAGGCTCCGATCCGGCATGGCCGAAATCGCGACCGGCGTCATGGGGGCGAGCTCCATGCTTGGACGGGTCAGTTTCATTGCGCCGGCGCCGGCCGCAGCTCCGAGCGCCAGGATGGCAAAAGCGGTTACCCCGAACGCCGCCAGTCGACGGGTTCGGTGGCTGTGAGGTGGCTTAGGATGCGGGTGCTTGCCGGCAACGGCCTCGTGATGATTGTCGGGTGTGTTTTGGTCCGGGGTTGACATGGAAATCTCCTGTTCTGGTTTGACGGGAGAGTTTTATCAGCGTGGTACCACCACGGACCTGAACCTTGCGGTTCAGGTTGAGTTAAGCCTTGCTGGCTTAGCAATGGCGCTATCCAGACAGAAACGGACCAAAGATGCGCGTGCTTCTTGTCGAAGACGATAACGACCTTTCCAAGCGAATTGCCGCCAGCCTGCGGGCGGAAAGCTTTGTGGTCGATATCGCCCATAACGGTGAGGATGCCCAGCATGCCGGCCTTACCGAGATCTACGACATTGCGGTTCTCGATCTGGGATTGCCCAAGATCGACGGCGTGTCCGTTCTCAAAGCGTGGCGGACCGCCGATCGTACCTTTCCGGTCCTGGTCCTGACGGCACGTGACGGCTGGCCGGACAAAGTTGAAAGCTTCAAGGCGGGCGCGGACGATTTTCTCACCAAGCCTTTCAAGGTCGAGGAACTGGTGCTGCGACTTCGCGCACTCGTCCGGCGCTCGGCCGGTCACGCCAGCTCGAAGATTACATGCGGACCCGTGGCATTCGATGCCCAGCTCGGCACGTTCGAACTCAGCGGCTTGCCGTTGAAACTCACCGCCCTCGAATGGCGGGTTTTATCCTGCCTGATGCTTCGAAAGGAGATCATCGTCGATCGGCGCGAGCTGATCGAGAGGGTCTACGAGGGCGATGCCGAAGTTGATTCCAACTCGATCGAGGTGATCATTGCGAGGCTGCGCCGAAAGATCGGGGCGGAGTTGATCGAAACGGTTCGTGGGCGCGGTTACATGCTGACGGCTGCGTCATGAATGGTCTCGGCTTGTACACGCGGCCGTCGATCTCGCGGCGGCTGGTCGGGTTCTCGCTCGTCTTCGTCACCGCGACTGTTATCTTTGCTTCCGTCATTCTCTATCTGATCGTCGCAGGTGTCGTTCGCGAGCAGATCGATCAACGGCTGGATACCCAAATCGACGGACTGCGAGGGAGCCTTTTCGTCAACGCGAACGGGACGCTGGCTCTCAGAACTTCGTTGGACGGCCCGCCCTTCGACCGCAGGGGCGCCGGGTGGTACTGGCAGGTTTCGGCCGGCGAAGTCTTCATCACCTCAAGGTCACTCGCTGGTCAAAGTATCGACAGCCCTCCCCGTCCGTTGGATTGGCGACATGTCTTCAGCGGGGCGCCACAGCCGACCGATCACATGCCATTCCAAGGAGGGGAGCTCTACCTGCGCGTCGCTTCGGCGAACATTGACGGTAAGACAGTTGAGATCTCCGTTACAGCGCCCCAATCGGCGCTGACCGCCCCGGCAAGGCGTGCGCTTCTGTGGTTGATCCCCGCGATGACGTTTCTGGGTACCGTTCTGGTGGCGGGCATCCTGCTCCAGGTTGGTTACGGTCTGCGCCCTCTTCGACAACTGACATCGAGCATCTCGGAAATCACGGCCGGCAATCTGCCGCGCCTGGCAGATGTCGACGTCGAAGAGTTGAGCCTCGTAACGCAGGAAATTAACCGCCTGGTCGATCAGAACCGGCAGCGGCTCGCCGACACACGCCTGCACTTTGCCAATCTTGCTCATGGGCTCAAGACGCCAGTCACAAGTCTTTCGCTCGCGCTGAATTCAGAAAACGACCCTGATGGGGAAATGCGCAGCCTGGTCGACCGGATCGACCGGCGCATTCGCCATCATCTCGCCCGCGCCCGGAAAACCGCGGCCGGGGGGAGCGGTCTCAGCATCGCCATCAAACCTCGCATCGACGATCTCCTTGTTGTCATGACGCGGATTTATGCCGAGCGAGGCATCATTGTCCGTTGCGATATCGATCCAGACTTGTTTGTTGCCTGCGCCGAAGAGGATGTGGATGAGATTCTTGGCAATCTGATCGACAATGCATTCAAGTGGGCAGCAGGCGTCATCCAAATTTCGGGTAGAACCGAAGGCAGCATGATCGTGATCATAATCGAAGATGACGGTCCAGGCATGGCGCAAGACACAATGGCGGAAGCCTTCCTCCCCGGTAAGCGCATGGATGAAGCTGTTCCCGGTGACGGCTTTGGATTGACGATCGCCAACGAGCTTATCCAGCTGTATGGCGGATCGATTACACTTTCTAAGGCCACAAACGGTGGATTGAGATGCTCCGTTTCATTGCAACGGGCTTTAAGAGACGCGACCGGGATCGCATCGCCTCTGCGGAAATAGGAAGCCCACTACGCTTGGTCGAGGTGCCCATGGATGAAGTCATCCAATTTGACCGCACAACCAAATTAATTTTCTAATGTGATTCAACGCCACTTTACGATTTGCTTTACACTATTATAGTTGATTCAAAATCAACCCTGCGAGTGATCCGTGAGCGAAACCATCAAAGACCCTCTGTTTGGAGAGTATCCTGTGGAGATTCCACTGGCAAACGCTCCGCTTGCGCGGGTCGTCGCTCAAGTTCGTTTCCCGGAAATCCTCTCCGTTCAGGATCGCAGCTTCGTTGCACCTTTTCAGGAGCGCATCCGGAAACAGTATTCCATTGCCAAAAACGACCTGATCAACACATTTGTCATCGGTCCGCAGCGAATGGTGTCGTCCACGGTATGGCGCTACCTCGACCCCTCTCAAAGCTGGCGGGTGTCGATGTCGGACACGTTCCTGTCGCTCGAAACGGCAAAATATACATCTCGTAAGGATTTCACTGAGCGGTTTGCGTTCCTGCTCCATGCCCTCGCTGCCACCATCGCACCAAGCCATTGCACGCGGATTGGCATCAGATATGTGGATCAGGTTTCGCTTCCGGACGGCGAGAGCATGAAAGACATGCTTCGTCCCGAAATGGCGGGCATCCGGGATGCCATTGGTGTCACCAAGTATGTGCTTTCGGAATTCGAGGCCAATACGAGGGAAGGCGCTGTGGTTGTCCGATGGGGTCATATGCCCGCGGAGGGCACGCATGATCCCGACGTAATGCCGCCTACAGCAACAGCATCGTGGTTTCTGGACGTGGACTCGTACAAATCTGATGAATCTGAAATGTTCGAATTCGCGCCCGATAAGATTTCAGAAGTGGTGTTCGGCCTGGCAAGCCGCGCCTATACGATTTTTCTATGGTCGGTGAACGACACGTTCCTCGTAAGATACGGGAAAGAAGTCTAATGATTGTGCTATCTACGCGCAGCTTTGCGTCGAGAACGACAAATACCATATCCCAGTCGATGGATCTTTGGCGTGGCGGCACGGGAGCAGAAGCGGTTCCCGCCAAGGCAGATGCCGAAGGCAAGCGCGTCTATACGAAGCTTTTCGATCTTCAGCGCATCACTGGCTATTCGTGGACACGGATCGCCGAGCTTATGAGCTGCTCGCGTCAATCGATCCATAACTGGCGGCGCGGAGAAGCTCTCTCCGAACGCAGCATCCGGGACATCGCGCGGATGCACGACGCCCTATCGTTCATCGACCGAGGCAGTCAGGTCGAAACGAAGGATGTGCTCGAGAAAGACGAGGGCCAAGTCTTCAAACTCCTGAAGGGCCTGGACTTCGAGAATGCCAAAAGTCTCGCTGGTCCTGGAACCGCTCAGGACGACATGTTCTGGAAGGGTATTGTCAATGAGCGCCCCGGCCGCCAGGATCACTGGACGGATCGTCTGGATGCGATCTCCGACGAGCCGCTTCCCAACGATGGTTTTCCGACCCGCAAGGTCACGGGTCACATGAGAATGCGCAAGAAGAAGGGATAATGACGGAAGGAGACATCAACCAGCGAGAATGTGTCGTCGCATGTATAGGCGACATTGTCGGTCAGATCGTGCTCCTCGAATTTTTCCGCAAAATACCGCTCGCTGTAGGAGAGGTTCTGGCGGGAAAAGGAAATGATCTTCTCACTACGCAGATCCTCGATGTCGATCTCGCTCTTCAATGACAAAGGGCTCTCCCTGGCAACAGCCAGCTTTCACGACGTCTATGGTCATCAGATGTCCCATAGGCTGGCTGCTGCCGGTCTCTCGACTGCGATGCTTCGCAATATGCCGATGCAATCGAACCTACCACGTAATGAGCGGTGCTTTGCGCAACCACGTATCTGCGGTGAGTTGCTGCACGACGAATTCGGCGACGTCGGCTCTGGCGATGGTCCCGCCATGGACGCCGGACAGGTCGGTCAACGCCTTGATGCCGCCGCGCTCCGGCTTGTCGTTGAGTATCGTCGGCCGGATGATGGTCCAGTCAAGATTGCTGGCGCGGATCGCATCTTCCTGGCGGTTCTTGTCTTCATAGACCTTTCGCAGCATCAAGGGCAGGAACAGCCGGTCGAAAAAGAAGCCGCCGTGGCCGCGGCTGTCTCCAGCACCGAGGCCGGTGATGCACACCAGACGACGGACGTTTTGTGCAGCCATGACGCCGACCAGGGCACGCGTCGCAGTCGACAACAAGGTTACTTCCTTGAACGGGCTCATCGCCGTACCCAGCGAACTGACGACGGCATCGCAGCCGGCGATGGCGCGGGCGAGTGCTGCCGGATCGCGGGCGTCGCCTTCGATGAACTCTGCACCGCTGAGATCCGCGGCCTTTGCCTTGGAGCGAACGAGGGCGACGACCTCGTATCCGTTTGCAACGGCCTTGCTGACGATCAGCCGGCCCGTGGCGCCGGTCGCGCCCAATACAAGAACTTTCATGTCAAAACTCCGAAGTTGTGCTGATGGGTTGGGAAGCTTCAATCCGACGCTGGTGGACTAAGTCAGTGAGGGCGATCGTCGATCCACCGCGCGGCGGCCTCCGCCGTATCCTCGGGACGGGTGTTGAATGCGATTGCCGCCTTCGGCGCATTTTGGTGGATCGCGTTGACGACCTTCTCGAAGAACAGCAGTCCTTTGGGTGGGATGCGCAGACCGCCGCCGACCACGACGCAATCGTAGTCCACTTTCGCCAGCTGCGCGGCCAATGTTGCGATGCCACTGTCATCGGGAGCGATCATACAAATGTCCGCCTCCCAACCGCGCTCGGTCATGGTCGTCTCCGCGATTTCGATGCCCGCCTGAATTTTTTCGGCATCGAACCCTGGTGGCAGGGAGGGGTCGGAAAAGTCGACGGTGTCTGGCTTCTGTCCTAGAAACAATACGCGTGTCATGATCAAGCTCCTTGGTGTGGGTTGGAAGGGAAGGCGGCGTCGTCCGGGGCATCGAGCCGCTGGCGCAGGAAATCGCCGATGGCATTCAGAGACTGCTCGGCGGCGAGAAACTGGCCGAGCGAAGATTGGAAGACATGTGGCATGCTCTCCCACACCGCAAGCGTGATCTCCAGGCCCGCCGCTTGCGCCTTCTCAGCGTAGCGGATGGCGTCGGAGAGCAGCACTTCATCGTCGCCGACATCGATGCGGATGGGTGGCAGACCGTCGAGTTGGGCGTTAAGCGGTGACGCCTTGGGGTTGGCGGTATCCTGGCCCTGAAGGTACATGTCGGCGAAGCCCTGAAGCACGCCGCGCGTGAAGATCGGGTCTGCTTCGGCCCGTGTCTCGAAGCTGTTGCCGGTCAGTGCCAGGTCGGTCCAGGGCGACATTACCGCCGCGCCGACCGGCTGCACTATGCCTTCAGTCTTGTCGGCGGCAAGGATCGACAGCAGCGCCAGCGTCAAACCGCCACCTGCCGAGTCGCCAACAACCACGATACGCTCAGTCCCGTCTGCCACGAGGCCGCGATAGGCTGCGACCACATCGTCGATCGCGGCCGGGAACGGATGCTCAGGCGCCAGCCGATAGTCCGGCACGAAGGCATCGGCGCCAACGCGTGCCGCGATCTGGCCCACGAAACTGGTAAACGCCTTGGCCGAGCCAAGCATATAGCCGCCCCCGTGAAGATAGAGGATGCGCGCACCCGGTTGCGCGTTTGCCGGCCGAAGCCAGAAGCCCGCAATGCCGCCGACCGTCGTGGCCTCAACCCGGACATCCGCCGCAGGAGGTGTGGCGGCAAACATGGCATCGAACATCGGCCGCGCCTCGGGGCCAAGTGCCTCGCCCTTATGAGCCGAGGCGGCCTGACGCATTGCGGCGACTGCCGGAGCATCTTCCGCCAAAAGGGGTTGGATCGTGATCATGGCAGGTCTCCTTCATTGGACGGTAAGGTGCGGGATCAGCCCTTCGTCCACTGGGCGGCGGCATCCCTGGCAAAGGCGGGATAGGAGCGCGGTGCGCGACCGAGCAGCTTGGTCAGGCGGGCGAGGTCGTCGGCTGTCGCCACCGCACCTTCTGCCTGATAGCGGCTGAACATCAGGCGCAGGTCGAGCGCGTGCCAGGCGGGCAGCATGGTCTTCATGCGCTGCTCCATGGTAACGAGATCGTCGCCGCCATAACGGATCGCGCGGCCGAGGGCTTCGCTCCAGATGGTGGCGATCCCTTCACCGGTTAGGCTGTCCGGTCCGACCAGGGCATAGGTCTCGCGGCCGAGCGGCGACGGGGCCCGCTCACGGCGAACCAGCTCGATCGCGGCGGCCTCGCCGATGTCGCGGATATCGACCATCGAGACGCCTTTCGCGCCGATCGGCGAGGCATAGATGCCGGCCTTCAGAAGTCCGTCCTTCTGGCGAAGATCGTTCTGAATGAAGTAGGCGGGACGCAGAACTGTCGCGGGCAGGTCGAGTGCCTCGATCATCCGCTCGACCGTGTACTTGCCGGCGAAATGCGGCACATCGGCATAGGCGTCGCCGCCGAAGACCGAAAGATAGACAATGCCCTTGATGCCGGCCTCGTGGGCGACCGTCAGGGTCAGCATAGCTTGGGTCAGTTCATCGGCGACGTTCGGGGCGAGCACAAACAGCGTGCTGACGCCTTCGAGCGCCGCGCGCACCGAATCCGGATCGGCGAGGTCACCGCCGACCGCCGTCACGCCAGCGGGAAGCTGCGCCGTCTCGGGTGAGCGTGTCAGGGCGCGGACATCGGCGTTACGCGTTTGAAGATGAGCCAGGACCTGCGCCCCGACGGTTCCAGTGCTGCCTGTAACGAGAATGCTCATGTCGAAATCTCCTTGTGCTGGTGCTCGTTGCATCTGCTGAGAGAAAATAGCCGTTTCATTATCGTTTTGAAGATGCCAATATCGAGACCACTTGTCTCGAATACGGAACACCACAAATGGATCTTCAGGCCTTATCCGACTTCGACCTCGTCGCCGCCCATGGCGGGTTCGGTCGCGCAGCCCGCGTCTCCGGCCGCTCCAAAGCCACGTTGTCGCGGCGGGTCGCCGAGCTTGAGGAAAGCCTTGGTGTGAGGCTGATCGAGCGCGGGTCCCAGAATTTGCGATTGACGGATGAAGGACGGGCGCTGCATGAGCGGACGCACGGGCTGCTGAGCGAAATCGTTGAGGCCGGTGAGGCGGTCGTGCTTGGCGCATCTACGCCGAAAGGCAGGCTGCGGGTCAGCGCACCGGTCGTCTTCGCGCATGTTGCGCTACCCCGGATCGGCGCGCGGTTTGCCCTGGCCTATCCGGACGTCCAGCTCGAAATCGTGGCTGAAGACCGCAAGGTCGATCCGATCGAAGAAGGCTATGATCTAGTCATCCGGATCGACCCGTCGCCCGACGAACGCCTCGTGGGGCGCCGTTTCCTGAACGATGAACGCCTGATCGTGGCACCACCCGGCATGCCGGGACCCGTCCTCAGTTTGGATGGTGAGGAAGCGAGGGTAAAGGCCGTTCTGCTCTCCGCAGCACGGCCAGAGGACGTCTGGCGAATTAGCTCCGAAACGGCGGATGTCGTCCTGCGGCCGGATCCGGTTCTCCGCCTTTCTTCACTGTTGATGGTCCGCGACGCCGTCCTGGCAGGCGCTGGTGCGGCCATGCTGCCGAAACTCCTCGTCGCCGACGATATCGAGGCTGGCAGGCTTGCCTATTGGGGAACACTAGCTCGGCCGCCGGTGGAGATCTGGGCGCTGCAGAGTTCGCGCCGCCTGGTCGGCGCCAAGGTGCGGGCATTTCTGGAAGTGGTTGGGAAGGCGTTTCCGGAGATGGCCTTCGTCGCGCCGCCGACATGAGCGGCAAAGGGTTCGCATCTCACAACTAATCTCGAAACGTTGTCCACATCAGAACGCGCTCAACGCCAATCTTGGCGCCGCTGAGATAGTTGCATTCTCCCGGTGGTAGCGTCGAATGCACGGCGATGCCAGTGAATTTGTCGGCGATTCCGAACGGCAGGTCGATTAACGCGTCGGCACCAGCTTGGGCAAAAACTTTGCAAGCGCGTCAATTGCAACTCGAACCCGAGTGGGTAGATGAGGCCCCTCTGGCCACACGGCCCAGACGTCGGACAGACTGGGACGCATATTTGGTATCACCTGCACGAGTTCTCCCGAATCAACCCTCTTTTGGACTAGCCAGTATGGGAGCCACGTTAGTCCGAAGCCTTCGACCGCGGCGTCCGCGATGGCATCGATGTCGTCAAACCGAAACCGCGAGACAGGATTAAATTCAAAGGCTGCACCATCATCGTCCAGCGTCCACGACTGCACTGGCCCTCCACGCGAATACGCGATTGTGTCATGCGAAGCGAGGTCTGCCAGGGTCTGTGGATATCCCCGCTTCTCAAGATAGGCCGGTGCGGCGAAGATCATCGTCGCTTCGTGACCAACTCGCCGCACCCGAATACCGGCGCCATTCCCCGGAGAGCCATTTCGTATGGCAAGGTCGTAGCCGTCCTCCAGAAGGTCGACTTTTCGATCGGTGAAATTGAGTTCAAGTTCCAGGCCGGAGTGTTCGCTCGCTATTTGCCGTAGAATCGGGGCGACACACATGCGCCCGAACAGCACGGGCATCGAGACCCTGAGCTTCCCGCGCGGTACGCTAAGCCCCGAATCCAGCGCCGCCTCGGCCGAGCGTAATTCTGCCATTGCTCGCTGGCAGTGCTCGTAAAAAAGCTGTCCGTCCGCCGTGACATTTTGATGCCGGGTCGTTCGATCAAACAGCCTGACCTTGAGACTGCCTTCCAGTCGGGCGACCGCTCTGCCCACAGACGACCGTGACAGGTTCAGCCGACGGCCAGCCTCCGAAAATCCTCCCGTTTCAACGGCGCACATGAAGACCGGGATATCACTGAGTGGCGTCGACATGAGCTTATTGTAGCATTTCAGACACCATAGTCGAGCGTAAACAGCGCAACTGTTGCGCATAATGACGTGTTATCGTGTCGTTATAGTCAGAAAAGGAAACTCAGAGCGTCCTCTGGCGTGCGGTTCGCCGTCGACACCCCCTTGCCAGGAACCGTCGGCAATATCGTCACAAACGTTCCTGTTTATTCGCAGATAGGGAAATCACTCCATGCAGCGGCGTCATTTCATCAAGACGACAGTTCTGTTGGGCGCAGCATTGGCGAGCGGTGCGCCCATTCGCTCCAACAGCCAAGCGCTCGACCGCGCGGATCTAAACGAGCTCGGCCCTCAGGGCGAACGCCTTGCCGGGCGGATTGGACTTTGGGATCTAAGCGAAACCATCTGGAAATCGCCGGGAGCCGAGCCGCAAACCTCGGCCGGGCTTATCGCCGAACGTTTCATGATGCCTGCCTGGAGCAAGAATGCCTGCAACGGAAAGTCCATTGATCTCGATTTCTATCTGATAGCAGCCTGGAATGACGGGGGACGCGGCGGCATCCTGATGAGAATGCGTCAGGTCACGACCTTCGACAGACCGGACAGCGATACGAAGGACCAATACTTGACTTTGGCGGACGGAACCGGGGGGTGGCTGGGACATCGTTACAGCTTTAAGCGTCACAGCTATCCCAACAGGGCGCCACATCGGAGCGATCTGCCCTCGCTGGAGCAACCGCTCGACATAACCTTCGAGGCCCTTTGGCACTCGCGGGTTCAAGCATAGCCGAACCATCGAACGAATTTTTCAGCATCGCCGCTAACGGCGATGTGGGCCGACGCGCGCGTCGACGCCGCTATTATTTCACCGACCGATGAAAGAGAAA
Organism: Hyphomicrobiales bacterium; assembly: GCA_900470965.1. Lineage (GTDB taxonomy): Bacteria > Pseudomonadota > Alphaproteobacteria > Rhizobiales > Rhizobiaceae > Rhizobium. The sequence continues at coordinate 31,873 of UCCS01000002.1, read as the reverse complement.
ACCATGAAAGCCTACCGCATTGCCGCCAATCGCGGCCTATCCTCGCTCACTCAGGTAAACCAGTCTCCACGAACGCTCGGACCGAATGATGTCCGTGTGCGAATGGAAGCGTCTGCGCTCAATTTTCGCGATCTTATGATCGCAGAGGGGCAATATGGCCTTCCCGATGACCTCGCGGTCACCCCCGGTAGCGACGGCGCCGGTGTCGTCACGGAAACAGGAGCCGACGTTCGCAGGCTGAAAGTCGGTGATCGGGTATTGCCGGCATTCTGGCCAGACTGGATCGAAGGGCCGATCTCGCCGTTCAAAACGAAACGAAGCTTTGGTGCAGACGACCATGGCACTTTGGCCGAGGAACTGGTTTCTACCGAGAGCTCGTTTGCAATCGCACCGGAAACGCTTTCACCGACTCAATCTGCCAGCCTTCCCTGCGCTGGCGTGACGGCCTGGAACGCGCTTTTCGAAGCTGGCGGCGCAAAACCCGGTGCAAGCATTCTCCTTCTTGGGACCGGCGGTGTTTCCGTTTGGGCGCTGCAGCTTGCCAAGGCGGCAGGGTTGCGCGCGATCGTTACCTCGTCGAGCGAGGCGAAGCTCAAGCGCGCGAGCGAACTTGGCGCGTCAGAGACCATCAATTATCGCAAGACCCCTGAATGGTCGAACGCTGTTCGCGAAATCACCGACGGAGAAGGCGTGGACCTCGTCGTCGAGGTCGGTGGTGCCGCCACCATCGATCAGTCGCTTTCGTCGGTCCGCCAAGGGGGTACAGTTGTTGTGATTGGCGCAAGGGCCGGCAGCAATCCGGGTTTTCAACCAAGCCGGCTGATCGGGACAGCGGCGCGCCTGCAGGGGATGATGGTCGGCAGCCGCACAATGTTGGATCAACTTGTCGCCTTCGTCGACCGCAACCGCATCATGCCAGCAGTGGACCAGGTATTTCCATTCGAGGAAGCGGCAGAAGCTTTTCGCTTTTTTAAAGCAGCCGATCACTTTGGCAAAGTTGCCATCGTCCATCGGCGTTGAGCTTTTTCGCGTGCCGACGATCGCCTTGCAAGATCGGTAAAATTGAGGGCCGCTTTTCGCGCGGCCCTCAACATTCGATCAGCTACAATAGAGTTGGCGGCAGCTCCGAGCTAGCAGGGCCGCACCGACGCGACGTCGGACAAAACACAAGCGCCTTGAACCAATATGGACCCGCGACCCTATTGCCCAGGGCGGGCTCTCCTCTATTGAGGTCAATCGCTTTACCTTCTCAATTAGTGCCTGAGAGAGGCACCCTTGGTGATCTTGTCCACGATAGACCGTTCCGCTCTAACTGCGATACCCGCCACCTTCGCGTCTTCCACCGCAAACCTGGAAAACACCTCGCGGTTTGCGAATCATCGTTCGTTGAAAACATCTCATCGATAAAGACAGCGGCCGGGACGTCACGCGACACCGCGCGCTCATGAAATTTTCGAAAGGAGCGACGCGTCTGCAGAGAGAACGATGACGGGTTGGACCGACAGCGCCAGGAACTGGCGGCCATCTCGGTCCAAATACGCTTGACCGATCATCTCCGCGTAAGCGGCGCCTATCCCGCTCATCAGAAAGGCTGTGACGTTCAGCTTCTGCCATGTTTGCAGATCGCTTCGAACGATGACAGCGACTTTGGTGTCGTGCACGGTCAGAGACGTTTCGCTCATTGGGACACCTCTTCACGCCGTGCCTCGCCTTGAAGGCGGATCAGAAGAGCAATGAGGCGGCCGATGTCGTCGTCCGTCGTTCTCCAGGAGGAAACACTGAGCCGGAATGCAGCGCGTCCGTCCCAGATGGTGCCGCCGAACCAGGCCTCGCCCGACCTCTCGACCTCGTTTCTGATCCAGGTTGTCGTTTGATCGCTCGATGCCCGGACCAGAACCTGGTTGAGCACAACGCGGTTAAGTATCTCGAACCCCGCTGCCTCCAGTTCCGTAGCGAGACGCTTGGCCTGCGAAATATGTCGCTCGACCAGTTCGGCAACGCCAGCACGGCCGAGCGCCCGCAGAGCGGCCCAGACCGGAATCCCTCTTGCCCGTCGGGAAAATTCCAGCGTCAGGTTCTTCTGGGCCTTCTTTGATCCGGACGCATACACGGCATCGCTGTTCATCGCTTCGGCAAGCGCATCGGCGTCCCTGCAGATCGCCATTGCGGAGTCGTAAGGCGTGTTCAGCCACTTGTGCCCGTCGGTGGTCCAGCTGTCGGCCAGCTCGATGCCTTCGGTCAGGTGGCGGTTCGGGGCGGATGCTCTTGCCCAGAGACCGAAGGCTCCGTCTACATGGACCCAAGCGCCTGCGGCCTTGGCGGTCGGGATGATTTCCGGGAACGGGTCGAATTCGCCGGTATTCACTTCGCCCGCCTGGAGGCAGACAATCGTCTTGTCGTCCACGGCAGGAAGTCTCGCGGGATCCACCCTGCCAAAGGCGTCCACCGGAGCAAGAAGGATATCCTTCTTTCCGAAGCCGAGTATGCGCAAAGCCTTCAGGACGACGATATGGATCTTTTCGGAGACGACAATCCTGATCGGGGGTGCACCGATCAGTCCGTCCTCGTCGAGATTCCAGCCGTGCTTCTTCAGCAGCGAGCGTCGTGCGGCAGCAAGGCAGGTGATCCCGCATGCGGTCGCGGAGGTTCCAAAGCCGACCGCGCTCTCGCGAGGCAGATCGAGTATTTCCAAAATCCACTGCGCCGCGACTTCCTCGACCTTGGCCGAAACCGGTGAGGTCATGGCAAGCGTCGCGCCCTGGTCCCAGGCACCGATCAGCCGGTCGGCAGCCGCGGCGGCCGGCAGGGCCGCTCCGACGACGAAACCGAAGTATCGCGGGCCGTTGCTTGTCACCGTAGCAGGCGAGCCCGCGTCGTCCAGAAGCGCCAGCCCCTCCCCCGGAGGCCTGCCTTTGTTCGGAAGGTCTTCCGAGAACCTTGCAAGGCCATCGAGTGCTTCATGGTCAGGGAAAACCCGCCTGGTTTGCACTGATCCGATATATCGGGCCGCACGCGCGTCTGCGTCGGCCATGAGTTCGAGTTCGTCGTGCATCATTGCTCCTTGAACGGAGCGCTGCCTGGTTGGCGCACTCCGGTTCTTCCTGTTCAGATCTGTTCGGCGCCACCATCGACCTGCAGGTCGGCACCGTTGATGAAACTTGCCGCGTCGGAGGCGAGAAACGCCACCGCGTTGGCAATTTCTTCAGGTCGACCGAGGCGGCCAAGCGGAATGCGACTGCCCAGAAAGTCGTAGAAGCCCTTCGTGTCGCCGTCAGGTCCCGCAAGGCCACCGAGACCTGGGGTCTCTGTCGAACCCGGGCTGACAGCGTTCACCCGGATATGCCGATCTTTGAGATCAAGGACCCAACAGCGAGCGAGGCTTCGAATTGCTGCTTTGGTGGCACTGTAAATGCTGAGGGCAGGATCCGCGGTAAAAGCCGATACGGACGAGGTCAATACGATCGAGCCTCCATCGACGAGCAGTGGAAGCGCCTTCTGGACGGTGAAGACCAAGCCGCGCACGTTGATGTCGAAATGCCTGTCGAAGTGCTCCTCGGTGATCGCGCCAAGCGGAGCGCCCTCTGCAACCGCCGCATTGGCGAACAGGATGTCGATCTTTCCGCGGCGCTCCCTGACCGTTTCATAAAGCCGGTCAAGATCGGTATTGATTGAGACGTCCGCCTGAACGGCGACGGAGTTCGGCCCGATCGCCTCGACAGCCGCCTCAAGTTCGGCCTGGCGCCTGCCCGTGATGAACACGAATGCGCCTTCAGCAACGAACTTCTTCGCTGTCGCCAAACCGATGCCCGTGCCGCCGCCTGTGATTACAGCCGTCTTGCCGTTGAGTATGCCGGTCATGTCATGTTCCTCTTCTTTTTGTGTATATACACATTTAGTTGCATGTTTGGTTGGTCGCCTGGCGTTTACGCCAGTTCAAACTTTGCGTCCGAGTTCTTTGGATCGGCGCCCCCGCGCGGCTTGGATTTCCGTATGATGGTTTTCTGCCCAGGATATCATTCCTGCCAAGGGCTCCAGCATGGTCGTCCCAAGCGGAGCGAGGCAATACTCCACTGCCGGGGGCTTGGTCGGGAACACGTGACGCGTGATGATCCCGTCTTCCTCAAGGTTACGCAGGGCGAGTGTGAGGGAATGTTTCGAGATATCCGGCACCGCCCGCCTCAACTCGCTGAAGCGCTTCGGGCCGTCGGCGAGCGCCATGATCATCAAGGTCGTCCACTTCTCGCCAAGACGGTCTAAAACATCTCGTACAGGGCATCTTGCCGTCACGACCGGCATGGAAAGCCAGCGTTTGAAACTGGCGACAACTGGGTCATGTTCATTCATGACGTTCTCCTAGCGCGTTGGTTTCCAGGTCGATCACGAGCGGAAATCCAGAAGCACCCTCCTGCCCTGTGTCGCCAAGGTCAGAGCGGCCCTCGCCTCCTCCGGACGGAAAATCCCGGCGAAGGGCTGCTTGACCGTTCCGACGTCGTCGATCCCAAGGAGCTCCTGAAGCGCCGGAACGATCTTCTTCAAGTTCTCCTCCGAACCCTCGAAGAAGCCACGGATAGTTATGTCCTTGAAGGTCAGGTTCCAGACCGGCATCTCAATCGGTGCCTTGCTGATCGCTCCGTAACTCACGAAATGCCCCCTAAAATCGATGAAGGAAGCGACCAGGGCGCTGACCGCCCCTCCAACGACATCCAGGCCGAGCCGGATCGGGATGTCCGAGATCGACGCCTTCGCCGCCTTGGGGTCACTTCCGGTCTCGAATACGAAGTCGCATCCTGCTGCCCTGACCACCTCGATATCCGCTGCTCGTCTCACCAGGCCGATCGTCCGTAGTCCCCGGAATTTCGCGATGGCGATAAGCCAGCGAGCGACGCCGGAGGTCGCGGCGCCGAAGACGACACCATCGCCCGGTTGCAGATCGACGAAGTCATGGAGCAACATCCAGGCGGTGGCACCGTTGATCGTCAGAACCGAGGCCTGTTCCGATGACATTTCGGGGGGAACGATTACGAGGTCGCTGGCATTGACGACCAGTCGCTCCCTCCAGGTCTGCGACCCAAACGGAAGGACGACGCGGTCACCGACTTTCACACCCGCGGCGCCCTGCCCGAGCTCCAACACGGTCCCCGCGCCTTCGGTACCGAGTACGGCGGGCGGTTCCGGCTTCCACGGGTAGATACCCCAGGGCACCATCAGATCGTTGAAGTTGACCGGCGCGTAATCGACCTTGACGAGAACCTCGCCCGGCCCGGCTTGGCCCGGCTCCTCCACGTCGAGGAAGCGGGTTCCCTCCACGGCGTCTCCATATTTTATGAGGCTTATGGATTTCATCGTCATGCTCCGGAACGCGAAGGTCGATCAGATCGCCGGGAAAAGCTGTTCTGCTGGCTTGCGAACCTTCGCGAACGCGGCCGCCGGATCGTCCGAAGACCGTTTTCCAAGCGTGACAAATGCCACGGTGGTCAGGTTCTGGGCGCGAAGCCCGAGGATCTCGTCGATACGCGGGCGGTCGAGACCTTCCATCGGGCACATATCGATTCCCGCCTCCGCCGCGGCAGCAACGAACACGCCCAGTGCCAGATAGGCCTGCTTCTGCGCCCAATCGTTGCGCATGTCTGCCGTAAACGGAGCGAGGTAGTTGTTGATGAAGTCCTCGCGCGGCTTCAGCGCCGAACGATCGACCGAACGGGTCTTGGCAGCGTTATCGATAAACCGTGCCACGGTGTTTTCATTGACATCCGTTTCGGAGGCGATGACGAGAAGATGGGAAGCTTCAACCACCTGCGGCTGGTTGAAGGCGGCGGCCCTCAAGCTCTCGCGCAGGGCTGCGTCTTTCACGACGATGAACTTGTAGGGCTGGAGCCCATAGGACGACGGTGCGAGCCTTACCGACTCCAAAAGGTCGTTCACCTCGGCATCTGTGAGCGTTTCAGGCGCGAACTTCTTGGTCGCGTAGCGCCATTCCATGGACTGTACGATGGACATGGGTATTCCTTTTCAACGGTTGGGATCTTGTTTGATTTCAGTGCACGACGCTCGGAAGCAGGTGCTCCAGGTTGGCGGAGAGGAAGTCATGCCAGCCTAGAGGCTCGTGGCCCGTTAGTTCGGCGACCGCCCCTGAGACATCAGAGAACCTGCCGTCACGCTGGCTCGCATCGGTCATGGCCAAGGTCGCGACGTAGGAAGGCGGAAGTCCTGCGGCCGTCCACAAGCCAGGTAGCTCTGACGGTTTGGCATCGACCACCTGGATTTTCCTCCCTAGGAAGTCAGAGAAAATCTCGGCGATCTCCCGCGTCGTCTGATAGGCCGGCCCGGTAAGGTCGATGACGCCGCCATCCGCGCGGAGGAGAGCCCGGGCTGCCGCCCGGCCCGCGTCCGATCTCGCCAGATACGAAATTCGGCCGTCGCCTGCCGCCGAAAACCACGTCCCGGTCGATGCGACATGCCGAAGAAGCGGCAGCAGGTTTTCGAAATACCAGCTGACGCGAAGGACGGTGTGGTCGATCCCACTGCGTTGCAGGTCGGCTTCCATGATACGGTGATCCTCGGCAAACGGGATCGCCGAACTTTCCGCCGGGTTTGGCATCGAGGTGTAGGCGACGTGACCAACGCCCGCGGCGAGCGCCGCCTGAAGCGCGTTCCTGTGTTGCGTGACGCGAGCACCAATCACCGAGAGGTGGTCGGTGGACACGATCAGCAAGCGGTCGACGCCCGCCAATCCGCTCGTGAGGGTCGATGGCTCGTCGAAGTCGAGCCGACGGACGTCATCCTGCGCAAGCGCCGTGGTGCTCAGTGACGACGGATCTCGTGTCCCGAGCACCAGACGTTTGACGCCCGCAATCCTCAGCTCTTCGGCCGCGATCCGGGCAAGCTGACCACTTGCCCCCGTAATGCCGTATGTGATTTCCGTCATGAGAACCTCGGTCTTCTTTTGAGTTCTGGTCTCATTTAAAGACCCCGCGGCAGGCGTTTAAGGAGGCAAAAATTTTTGCCCTCCTAGTTTTTTTCAGATGGCGAGTTTCCGGTCGTCTTGAGCAAGCACCTCACCAAGCCGGGTGGCAAAGGCCAATGCTCCGCCGAGAGGCGCGAAGCCAATGTTCAGCTTCTGGGCCTTGTTGTCCTCGTTCCAGTCGATGACCACGACCGCGTGGACGGTTCGTCCGCCAACGAGATCGGCATCGTATTCCAAGAGGGTGCGTGAATCGTCGATGCGCTTGAAGTAGGTGCTGGTCTGCTTCTCATAGATCCCGGCCCCTGCCCTGATGATCCGCAGGACGGCATCCTTTCCGGCCACGGGTTCGCGGAGCGTGTTGCTGGTCAGAACGACGTCATCCGCAAGGTCTTCCAGGAATGGGTGGCGCTTCGCGCCGCTTGTCTCAGTCATCATGGAGCTCCATATGTGCAATTACACAGTTTGGCGCATTTATGCGCGTGAGCAATCAGATCTAGCGATCAATTGACAGTGTGTAAATACACAGTTAGAAAAGTTTTCATGACACAGCTACCAGGTTACGACACGTGCCACTGCCTCGCCTTGCGAAGGGGCTCCAGGCAAATTACACGATTATACGATGCGGCGCTTCGACCAGTTGGGATGACAATCTCGCAGTTCTCCCTGCTGAGCGTCATCGATAATCATCCAAACATAAGGGTCAGCGATCTCGGGGAGATCATGGTCATGGAGAGGACCACCCTCCTGCGGAACTTAAAACCCCTTCAGATTGAAGGCCTGGTGACGGCTAACCGCGCTAAAGGTGAGCGGGGTCATGTCTTCAACCTCACGGCTCAAGGAAAAGCCAAGCTCGATCAAGCTGTTCCGGTCTGGAATGCGGCTCAGGCCACCTTCGAAAAAGAGTTCGGGACCGATAGGGCTATCCGCCTCAGAGACGACAATCTCGCCGTCAGCACGATATCGGCGCTTTGATCGGCCAACAAAATCCTTCTGCAACCGGGCGGCGCCCGAGGAGATAATGCATGCGTATGCTGGTCATCGGTGCTGGTAGCATTGGCGGATATTTCGGGGGCCGGCTTCACGAAGCCGGGAGGGATGTCACTTTCCTGGTCCGCGAGAAACGGGCAGAGCTTCTCAGGGAAAAAGGTCTGAACATCAAGAGCAATGCGGGTGACCTGCATATCGAACGGCCGACGACCTTGCTTGCCTCTGAATTGTCAGAGCCGTACGATCTCATAATCCTCAGCTGCAAGGCTTATGACCTTGAGGATGCGGTCGTTTCCCTATCACCCGCCGTCGGTCCCAAAACGGTCATTCTGCCGCTCCTCAATGGCATGAGACATCTTGATGTGCTGGACGCAAAGTTCGGAGCCGATCGCGTGTATGGTGGGCAATGCATGATCTCAACCACGCTCGATCATGACGGCGGCATAATCCACATGGGCGAGCTTCAGAGCCTAGTGTTCGGCCCCCGGACAGAAAATCCCGCGACTGAAGCGGCAGAGGTGCTTGAAGCACTAACGGGTGCTGTATTCGATGTTCACCAGTCGGATCAGATCGAACAGGAGATGTGGCAGAAATGGGTATTCATCGCGTCAAGTGCCGGGATTACCACACTGATGCGGGCTGCTATCGGTGATATCGTCGAGGCAAACGGGTCGGCCCTGATCGAGCAGCTGGTTGAAGAATGCAGCGCGATTGCGGCAGCAAACGGTCATGCCCCCACTCTGGAATTCAAACAAAGAACGCTCGCCATGTTGACGGCGGAGGCGTCGCCTATGACGGCGTCCATGCTCAGGGACATCGAGGCGAAGGGACGCATCGAAGCAGACCACATCATCGGGGACTTGATCGCACGATCTCCAAGCGCGGCTGCACTTCCGGTTCTCCGGACTGTCTTCATTGGGCTTAAAGCCTACGAGGCTCGAAGGGCGACGGATGCGAACCCCTGAAATTCGACGCGGGGCTGCGGCAGCAGCAGAGTCCACCGATTTGCTTGCGCTTGGGGCTTAGTCAGAGGGTTCTGGGCCCTTCTCCACTGCCGCAATGGCTGCCTCCCGCCGTCCGCCGGGGACCTTGCAGCCGTTCGAACAGGTGAGCTTGCCGTAAAAAGCATGGCTTTGGTCGGCGCTGCAAAGGGAGGCTCACTGGAAAACATTGACGAAAAAGAGTCCAGTTTGAAGGGTTCAGATCATCCTCTACCAAAGAGCTCATCAGAAGCGGTGAATGCGAAGGCCCAGCACTTTCTCCGACAAGATGACGATGAACAAGGTCAGCACGATTGAGACCGTCGATACGGCGGCGGCCTCCGGTGTGAAATTCGTGCGCAGATAGTCGTAGAGCTGGATTGGAAGCGTGGCGGTTCCCACGTTCTTTAGCATGAAGGATATGGTGAACGTGTCAAAGGATATGATGAAGGCGAACAGGCATCCGCCAATCACGCCGGGCTTGATCAGCGGCAGCATGATGCGGCGAAACCGCGTCATGGGTCCCGCACCAAGGCTCTTGGCCGCCAGGCTCCAGGACGGTTCGTAGGACTCCATGGCCGCACAAACGTTGATGAAGACGAAGGGAAGTGTAATCAGGCAATGGCCCACGATCATTGCCGCGATCGTTCGTGTGCCCACGCCTATCGAGTAGACGAAGAACAACAGCGAGATGGCCGTCAGCACTTCCGGCAGCAACAGCGGCAGGAGCATGGCGAGCCGGATGCTTTCCTTCCAGCGTCCGGCATGCTGGACATAGAAGATAGCGGCCATCGTGCCGATGATCGAGGAGATCACCGTCGAGACCGCGGCCACCCAGAGCGATGTCTTGATCGCGCTGAGGAAGACTTCATTGTGCATGAACACGACATACCAGCGAAATGAAAGTCCCTGTGGCGGGAACGTCAGGAAGGCGCCTGCATTGAAGGAGGCGCCGACGACCACGAGGATCGGCAGCAGTAGAAAGGCGTAGATCAGCAGGCAATAGCCGGTGAGGAGGTGCCTGGACATCAGTTGGCCTTCCATTTCATGCGGGTGAGCCTTGCAAACAGCATCACCACCATCGCCCCGGTGAGAGACAGGATCAGCGCCATGGCCGAGCCGAAGGGCCATTGGAACGTATCGATAAGGGCGTCGACGACACTGACCGCCATCGTCTTTACGCGCAGGCCGCCGATCAGGGACGGTGTGACGTAGGCGCTGAGCGACAGGACAAAGACCAGTATGCAGCCGGCCTGTATGCCGGGCATAGCCAGCGGCAGAACAATTCGTCTGAAGGCTGTGATGCGTCCGGCCCCCAGCGAGCGGGCGGCCGCTTCGATCGACGGGTCTATGCCCTGTAGCGCGCTCATGAGCGGCAGGATCATAAAGGGCAGGAAGACGTGCACCAGGGCAATCACGATCCCAAGAGAGTTGTACATTAGGCCAAGCGGGCGATCGATCAGGCCGAAGCCGACTAGGGTGCGATTTATCATGCCATTGTTGCCGAGCAGGATCGTCCAGCCATAGCTGCGGATCACGATGCCGACGAGAAGCGGTGACAGCACGAGGCCATAAGCCAGGCCACGAAAACGCATTTGGGTCTTCGCTAGCTGCCAAGCGACGGGGAAGCCGAGGAGAAGGCAGACAGAGGTGGTGATGAAACCGATCATCAACGTGTTTGCGGTCTGCTCCAGGTAAAAGCTGTCGGCAAAGAGCCTGAGATAGTTTGAGAGGGTGAAGCCGGGCGCATAGGGCGTCCCGCTCCCCGGATTGCGCAGGCTCATGACCACGATGTTGATGTAAGGCAGCACCAGAAAGACGCCGAGCAGCAGAACAGCCGGAGCGATCAGGGCAAAGGGCTTCAGAGATTTCGCTCGAAGACTCATGCGGCGGCTCCGAGCGCCCAGAAGCGATCGCCATCGACCTTGACGGTGACACGGTCGCCCGGAGAGAAACGGCTGCGGGGGAAAGTCTGAACGCTGATCGTGTCGCCGCCAGCAAGCGCCAAGCGGTAGTCGATCAGGCTGCCCGAATAATAGCTCGCTGTGATGGTGGCCGGGGTGCCTGTCTGCTTGGCGCTTTCCGGAAACAGCTCGACGGCTTCGGGCCGCAGCACCAGCGTCACGGCGCCATCGGGCGACCTCGGCGCATTGCCGATCCTGACCGTGCCGAGCGCGGTATCGATGACCGAGATATCGTTTGCTTCGGTGGAGAGCAGCCGACCGGACAGGATGTTGACCTGCCCCACGAATTGCGCGACTTCGAGGCTCGCCGGCCGATCGTAGATATCGGCTGGCGCGCCATATTGGGCGATCTGCCCACCAAACATGACCACGACACGGTCCGACATAGTCATAGCCTCGGCCTGATCGTGGGTCACGTAAACGGTGGTGATGCCAACCCGCTTCTGAAGATCGCGGATAAAGACGCGCATCTCCTCGCGCAGCTTGGCGTCGAGGTTGGCAAGCGGCTCGTCGAGAAGGAGAATTCGAGGTTCGATCACCAGCGCTCGAGCAAGGGCGACGCGTTGTTGCTGTCCGCCGGAAAGCTGGCGCGGATAGCGGTCCGCATAACCGGAGAGCTGCACCATGTCGAGAACACGGGCGGTGCGCTCGGCGATCTCGCGCTTCGGCCTGCGACGCATCTCCAGTCCGAACGCCAGGTTCTGCGCGACGGTCATATGCGGAAACAGGGCGTAATTCTGAAAGACCATGCCGATGTCGCGTTTTTCGGCAGGCACATGCACGACGTCCTGCCCATCGAAACGGATCGCGCCTGATGTAGCGTCCTCGAAGCCGGCTATCATTTTCAGCGTGGTTGTCTTGCCGCAACCGGAAGGGCCAAGAAGGGAGATGAACTCCCCCTTTGCGATTTTCACGGAAATGCCGTTTACCGCAAGAGATGCCCCATAGTGCTTGGTCAGCGCTTCGATGCTCACCTCTGTCATGATCGATCTTCCAAATTCTGCCAGCGGCGATCGTGGCCGTGCCACCATGTCGAGAAAGCAGCCGGACCGCATGGAGGCGGGCCGGCAGTAGCGAGAGGATCGTCAGGGCGCGTCTAGCGCATGACCTTTGCCCAGGTCTCCGAGAATTCGGGCTGCTTTTGGTTCATGAAATTCCAATCCCATGTGAGGATCTTGTCCATGGCCTCGCCGGAGATCGGCACATCCTTTTGCAGATCGGCCGGGACCACCACCTTGGAATTGGTGGGGGAGACGAAGAACTGCTTCATGAGCGGTATCTGCCCCTCCGGAGAAAGCAGGAAGTCGGCATATTGGTAGGCGAGTTCCTTTTCCGGGGCGTGGGCAAGGATATTCAGCGTCTGGTCGAACATCAGCATGCCCTCTTCGGGAACGACGACGTCGATCGGCAGCCCCTGTGCGCGCAGGCGCGCCACTTCGCCGAAGTCGAAGGGCGCAACCACGAATTCACCGGCTGCAATGCCCGTCGACAGATTGAAGTCCGCCTGTATGACAGGCCCGAGCTTTTCCAGCGCCTTGAAGCCGGCATCGACGTCGTATTGATCCTTGCCGAAGATCTTCGATGCCAGCATCAGTTCCATCTTGCCGGCCGTATTGGCGAAGTTGTAGAGGCCGATGCGACCCTTGAATTCCGGGTTTTCCCAGAGATCCTTCCATCCCTTCGGCGGGGTTTTGACCATATCGGTGCGGTAGGCGATGCCGATCGGCGAGACCATCGCGACGGCACCCCAACCATCCGTCTTCTTCGCAAGGGGATAGAGATCGTTGTAGTTCGACAGTTTCGTCAGATCGAGCTTCTCGAAGAAACCCTCTTTGCGCAGGCTGGAGGCGAAGGCCTCGTTGGTCATCAGGATCGAATAGGGTGGATTTTCAGCGCCCGCCGCTCGCAGGTTGGCGCTCCAGACACGGCCGTTGCCGGCATCGAGTGTTACCGCGGCACCGCTCTTTGCCGTAAATGCTGGTGCCAGCGTCGAGCGCCAGAACTGCTCCCAGGCGCCGCCGAGCGTCGGCACGACGAGCGTCTTGCTTTGCGCGCGTGCAGGAAGGCTGATCATGCTTGCTGCGGCAAGGCCGCCCATTCCGGCAAGAAGCTGCCGCCTGTTCATATTCATCATCTCGGTTCCCCTTGTTATGCTGCGTGTCGGTGGTGCTGGTGCGGCAGGCGATGTTTCGCTTCTTGCGTTCAGGATTTGCTGAAGGCCTGGCTTGTCTTCAGCGCGATATAGTCTCCGTAGGTAATCGGCGTGTATTTCGCCGGCGCCTTTGCCGCAAAGGGTGGCAGGCATTCGATGAGCGTCTCTTTCGACGGATTGACAAAGAAGGGAATGGATTGACGCCGTGTCGTTCCCTTGAAATGGCCGGGTGGATTGGCGACCCGATGCGGCGTCGAAAGCCATTCGTCATTGGTCCAGCGCATGAAGGCATCGGCGATATTGACGACATAGGCGCCGTCGACGTTCGGCGCATCCAGCCATTCGCCGTCACGCCTGCGGACCTGGAGCCCTCCCGGCGATGCCTCCGAGCGCAGAATGGTCATGAAGCCGTAATCGGTGTGGACGCCTGCCCGCAACTGGCCGGGCAGCGGGCTTCCCTGTTGTTCCGGATAGTTGATGACACGGAGTGCAGAAAGGTGGTCGACAAAGGCCGGCTCGAAGTAATCGGGCGCAAGCCCGATCGCCTGGCAGAATGCGCGCCGCAGATGGCCTGCGAGCGTCTCCATCTCGGCAAAATAGGCGCTGAAGGCAGCCTGTAGTCCTTGTGGTACCGTAGGCCAGACATCGCCCGGAAGGCGCGGGCCGAAATTCAGGCTTTCCTTGTAGTCCCCAGGCGTCTTTATCCCCAGCGTGGCGCTCAGCGCTTCGTCCGCGATGGGGGAGAAAGCGACGCCCCCCTTTAACGAGGTTCCCCGGCCTTGCTTCTTCTTCCAGTCCTGCGGTTCGTCGAAGAAATCGCGGGCAAGATTGTAAAGCTGCGCGGTCGCCTCCGTGGACACACCATGTCCGGTGATCAGGAAGAAGCCGGTTTCGCGGCAGGCCGCCTCGATCGCCTTGACCACGGTATCGCTGCCGTTGGTTCGATGGATGAAAGGCGAGATATCTATGACCGGAATGCTGTCCATGTCCCGCGTTGAGGATGGCGCCGTCTGCATTGTCTGATCCTTTCCGGAGTGAACATGGCCATGTTGTCGTGGCGGCTCGACGGCCTGCCAACGAGGGAGATGATGTCAGTCGAGCCCCTTGAAGGGTGCGTCGCGAAATTCGAGATATTCCTTCAGCGACATCTTCTGAAGATTGCGCATCCATTCCTGCCCGTCCTTGCTGACATGGAGGGCGGCGATGGCGTGCACGTTGTAATCGAAGGATGTCATCAGGCCGGCAGCGATCTGCTGGTTGTTGATGGAGGACTTGGCGAATTTGATCGCCGGAACCGGCATCCGCGCCAGCTTGCGCGCCAGGTTCTCGGTCTTCTGCTTGAGTTGATCGGCGGGCACGATCTTGTTGATCAGGTGCATGCGCAGCGCCTCTTCCGCGTCCACCAGGTCACCGGTGTACATCAGCCAGCGGACATCGCGGGTGGCCAGCAGCCAAGGCATGAAGAGGGCAGGCGGACCGGAATTGTGCCTGACTTCCGGCTCGCCGAATTTAGCGTTGTCGGCGGCGATCGCAAGATCGCACGACATGACGAGTTCGAGAGCGCCGGCAAGCGCATAACCGTTCACCGAGGCGATGACGGGGATTGGAGCTTTCCAGATATTCAGAAGCGCCTGGGCATTTTCCGACATGTCGGCATGCCAATCCTCGATACCGACGTCATAGTCTGCGCCCTGCAGATCGTAACCAGACGAAAACGCGCGGCCGGCACCGGTGATCACCAACGCGTTGACGTCCTTGTCGGCGACAGCAAGCGCAACGGCACGGTCGACCTCGCGCACCGTCGTCTTGTTCATCGCATTGAGCTTGTCCGGCCGATTGATGGTGATCGTCGCGAACTTGTCTTGTTCATCCTTGTCATAGAGGATGGTCTCGAAGCTCTCGGTCATGCTCATATGCTTTTCCTCTTTACGCTGGTGTCAGCCGGTTGCGATGCAGTGCTCGATGCCTGCATCAACAGGGCTGCCTTGTTCTTTTCGAAACGCTCTATCGATGCTGATTTGACCGGACCAAATCCCCTGATCTGATCAGGGAGTTGGGCGAGCGCGATGGCGCGCTGCTGGTTTCCCGGCGACAGGTCCGCTGAGAGGTCGTTGATCAGTGCCGTGTAGTCGGCGACCAACTTGCGCTCGGTACGTCGCTCATGCGTGTAGCCGAAGGGATCAAGCGGCGTGCCGCGAAGGAAGCGCAATTTCTCCAGCACGGAGAATGCCGGTGAAATTAGCTTGCGGCTGACGGCAATCTTTGCCGGGTTGCCGGTGCGCTTGTCGATCCTTCGGGAAAAGAGCGGCGGCGCCAGATGATGCTTGATCTCGAAATCGCCTTCGAACTGTGCGGCGATCTTGTCCTTGAAGCTCCGGTCGTTGTGGAGACGAGCCACTTCATATTCGTCCTTATAAGCCATGAGCTTGAAGGCATTGCGCGCCACGGCTTCGGAAAAACCCTCTCCGAGCTTCGCTCGAGCTTCGGCATTGCGGGCGGTCGTCACCAGCTTGCGGTATTTTGCTGCATATGCCGTGTTCTGGTAATGCGTCAGGAACTCGATGCGCTTGGCGACGAGGTCGTCCAGCGTCTGCTTGGCCGGCGCTTCGTCCAGGTCGACCGCGGCGGCTTGTTTGACAGCTTCCGGCTCGACGACGGAACGACGGCCCCAGCCAAAGGCTGCGCGGTTCATCGCAATGCCCATGCCATTGAGTTCGATCGCCGCATCGATTGCCTCAAGGCGGATTGGCACAAGTCCACGCTGCCAGGCATGCCCAAGCAGGAACATGTTGGCGGCGATCGCGTCGCCCATCAGGGCCGCCCCCAGTTTTGTCGCGGCGATAAGGCTGATGGCATTGTCACCAGCCGCCCTGCGCAAGGCCTTCAACGTTGCTTCCTGCCGAAAGTCGATCGCGGTGTTCTGCACAAACGAAGCGGTCGGCGCGAAATGATCGTCAAGAACGGCCCTGGTCCGGCCGACGGCGAATGTGGAAAGGGCGTTCTGCGCCGCGGACACGACGATATCGAAGCCGAGGACCAGATCGCTTTCGCCCGGTCCGATACGCACGGACGTGATCTGCTCTCGCGTCCGTGCGACCCGCAGGTGCGAAATAACGGCCCCATTTTTCTGGGCAAGGCCGGTCTGGTCGAGCGTTTGTACGGCGAGACCGTCAATGTGCGCGGCCATCGACAGTATAGCACTGACGGTGATGACGCCCGTCCCGCCGATGCCGGCGAGCAGCATGTTGTAGGGACGGTCGGTGATCGGTCGGAGGGTCGGAAGAGGGAGGTCGTCGAAGCTTGCCTTGCTCGCCTTTGCCGCCGGCTTGCGGATGGTGCCGCCCTCGACGGTGACGAAGCTCGGACAGAAGCCTTTGATGCAGGAGAGATCGGTGTTGCAGCTCGACTGGTTGATCCGCCGCTTGCGGCCGAGCTCCGTTTCGTGTGGCTCGATGGAGATGCAATTGGAAACCGCGGAGCAATCGCCGCAGCCCTCGCAGACGAGTTCGTTGATGAAGGCGCGCTTGTCGGAGACGGCCAAAGCCCCCCGCTTGCGCCGGCGCCGTTTTTCGGCAGCACAAACCTGATCGTAGACGAGGACGGTAACACCCGGCACTTCGCGTAGTTCGCGCTGCACCGCGTCGAGTTCGTCACGATGGTTGACCGTAACGCCGCGCGGCAGATTGCCTTGCCAGACCTCGGGGCGCTCGGCGACGACGGCGACCTGGGCCGCTCCTTCAGCGAGCATCTGCCCGACAATGCCGGGAACGGAGACTTCACCGTCATGCTTCTGGCCGCCGGTCATGGCAACGGCATCATTATAGAGGATCTTGTAGGTGGCGTTGACCTTGGCGGCAATCGCGGCGCGGATCGCAAGCAGCCCGGAATGGAAATAGGTGCCATCGCCCATGTTGACGAAAATATGCTTCTCGTCGGTGAATTGGGAAAGGCCGATCCACGCGCCGCCTTCGCCGCCCATCTGGGTAAAGGTCGAGGTGTTGCGCTCTTCCAGCCCGATCACCATCATATGACAGCCGATGCCGGTTGATGCGCGACTTCCCTCGGGCAGTCGCGTGGAAACACTGTGCGGACAGCCCGAGCAGAAATAGGGGTCGCGTTTCAGCGCGGGCGTTTCCGCAGCACTTGCCGTGAGGATGGCCTCTATATCGCGCGATCTCGCCAGCAGGTCGGCGTGATCCTCTCCGATGACCGAGATAATCGCCTTGGCGACCGCGACCGCATTGATTTCGCCGGCTGCGGACAAGAGCGGTTTGCCATCTACGGCGAATTTACCGCAGACCTTTGGGCGCCGGCCGGAATCCATATTGAAAAGCTGAGCCTTGACCTGGTCTTCGATGACCGCGCGCTTTTCCTCGACCACCAGCAGGGTTTCGACGCCGGAGGCGAACCGTTGCAGCCCCTCCGGTTCGATCGGCCAGACCATGCCGATCTTGTAAAGCCGGATGCCGAGTTCGCCGGCCCGGCGCTCGTCGATGCCAAGGCTTGCCAGCGCGCCCATGAGATCGAGCCATGATTTCCCGGTCGAAACGATGCCGAGCCTCGCTTTGCCGGCAGTGCTGCCCCAGATCGTTTTGTCGATGCTGTTTTGACGGGCGAAGGCGTGTATCGCCTCCATCTTGTTTTCCAGCCGCCGCTCCATCGCATGTGGGCCATCCGGCCAGCGCAAAGAGAGGTCGCCATTGCCCTCGGGATGGATGATGGCGGGCCGATTGGGGTCGAGCTCGACCGTTGCCGTGCATTCGACGATTTCCGTCTGGCATTTGAAGCCGACCCAGGCACCGGAATAGCGGCTGAGCGCCCAGCCGAGCAATCCATAGCCGATGTATTCTCCGACACCGGCCGGCGACAGGAGCGGCACCATCGCGGAGATCAGATTGTGCTCGCTCTGATGCGGCAGGGTCGACGAAACGGCACCGTGATCGTCTCCGACGAGCAGCAAAACGCCGCCGTTCGGATTGGTGCCGACGGCGTTGGCATGACGGATCACGTCCATGCTGCGATCGACGCCAGGTCCCTTGCCGTACCACATGGCGAAGACGCCATCATACCGTGCGCCCGGAAACATTGCCGTCTGCTGCGTGCCCCAGACGGCTGTGGCGGCCATGTCTTCATTGAGGCCGGGCTGGAAGCGGACGTGATGGTCGTCGAGATATTTCTTCGCGCGCGTCATTTCGCGGTCGAAGCTGGCAAGTGGCGAGCCGCGATATCCGGAGACATAGCCGGCTGTATTCAGTCCGCGCGCAAGGTCGCGCTGACGCTGGATCATCGGCAGGCGAACGAGCGCCTGCGTGCCGGAAACGAGGATGCTTCCCCGATCGAGCATGTAGCGGTCATCGAGGCTGGGTGTCGTCGCGGCCGAGGCCTTGGGCCGATCTTCAGAGTGTGCGGCGACGGGCAGAGTGGACATTTATGAGCGCTCCGCCGGCATTGTGGGTTCCATGTCGAAAACGCGGCCGGGATTGAGGATGTTATTGGGATCGAACGCCGATTTGAGACGGCGCATGGCGGCCATCTCCGTCGGGCTGCGAACGAGCGCCAGCCACTTCTTCTTTTCAAGGCCAATGCCATGCTCGGCCGATATCGATCCGCCTTCGTTGGCGACGCAGGAGTATGTCGCGTCCGCGACGCCGTCATAGTGATGTGTGCGTACGAGAAAATGCAGATTGCCGTCACCGAGATGACCGAAAATGTAGATGGACGCGGCGGGATCGACAGTTGCGATTTCGGTCGTGGCCCTGTCCAGGAACCGCTGCATCGCGGAAATGGGCAGGCTGACGTCGAAGCCCGCGACATGGTCCATGCTGAAAATGAACTCGCTCGCCGCCTCGCGCAAAGCCCAGATGGCATGGTAGTCGCGCAACGAGCGGGAAATCGCGACATCGCTGACGATGCCGTCCTCGTAGCATTCCATCAGTGCAGCCGCGAAGCGATCCTCGTCGCCAGCTTCGTCCTGTCCCTGCATCTCGATGAGCGCATACATTCCGGCACCCGCCGGCACAGGTGGCGGCGCGCCGGTGCGGTTGAGAACGCCCGCATAGACGGCGGGGAAGATGACTTCGAAAGCGGAGAGGGAAGGTCCCAAACTCTGGCGCAGGCGCCGCAGGAGAGCGATGGCCGCGCTGAGCGAAGGAAGTGCGCAAAATGCGTTTGCTAGTGACTGTGGCTTCGGATGAAGACGCAGACAGGCACGGGTTACGACGCCGAGCGTACCTTCGCTGCCGATGAAGATCTGGTTGAGATCGAAACCCGAATTGTCCTTCGAAAGGCCCTTGAGGCTGGTCAGCACCGAGCCGTCCGCCATCACGGCCTCCAGGCCAAGAACCTGGGCGCGATACATGCCGTAGCGCAGGACGCGAATGCCGCCGGCATTGGTGGCGATGTTGCCGCCGATGGTGGACGTGCCGCGCGCGCCGATATCCACGCCGAATAGGAAACCGTGGCTGGCCGCAGCCTCCTGGACAGCCTGCAGGGTCGCGCCGGCGTGAGCGATCGCAGTGCCGGCATCGTCGTTGACTTGCTCGATTGCGCTCATGCGCTCCAGGGACAGCGCAACCTCGCCCGCCATAGGTCGCGCGGCCCCTGCAAGACCAGTGCGTCCGCCTTGCACGACGATAGGCTGGCGAAGGGCGTCGCATGCGGAAAGAATAGCCGACACTGACGCGGTATCCCTGGGGCGAAACAGGATGGATGGCCGTGCGCCGCGCTCGTCTGTCGCGTCTGCACAATAGGCGTCGCCAACATCGGGGCCTGTGACAACAGCGTTCTTGTCCAGCCTGTCGTTGAGGCGGGCCAACAATTCCGAGAGCCGCAAAGACGGCGCAGATAAGGGATGAGCGGCGAGCGCCCGGTCGATCGATCCGCCCATTCTGTTCCCCTGGTTATCTGGATCGAGGGCAGGTTATCGCCTATCTGATATTTGTCAAACCTATATTTAAATACCTATAGCCTTTTCGATGAAGGCATGGCATCAATGCTTTCGAGCGAAGGATGGAGCTCTATGAATCTTAGATATGACGAAGTGGTAAGATCTGGCATCGCCAAGCAGGTCGCCGAGAATATCAAGTCCGCGATCCTGGACGGGCGTCTGAAGATCGACGAGCGCTTGCCGACGGAAGAGGATCTTGCCCGCAGCTTCGGAATTTCGCGCCCGACGGTGCGCGAGGCGCTGAAGCGTCTGGCGGCGCAGAACCTCATTCATTCGCGTCGCGGCCCTCTCGGCGGCAATTTCGTGATGCGACCCGATCCGGAGGGGCTGTCGAAGGCGATTACTGGTGCCGCGACACTTCTCGTCGGCATCGGCGCTTTCGATATTGACGAGATCATTACCGCAAGGCTTGAGACGGAGACCGTCTGCTGCCGGCTTGCCTGCGAAAACCGCAGCGAGGAGGGATTGCAGGCCATGGCTGCCGAGATCGCCTTGCAACGGGATCAAGACATCAGCGATGAAGATTTCTGTGCTTCCGATGTGCGCTTCCATCGCGCCCTGGTCGACTCGACCGGCAACGGCCCCTTGAAACTGATGATGTATATCGTGATCGAATCCTTCATTCCGATCACGAACATGATCGTCTTCAGGGTACGCGAGCGCCGTCAGGTCGTTGCCTTCCACCAGCGGATCCATGAGGCGCTGAGCAATCGCGATGTCGGCGAAGCAACGGCGGCGCTCACAAATCTCCTCGCCTATGTGCGGGACAGCTATAGCGCCGCGCTCGATGCGCGCGGCCGGCGGGCGAGCGAGCAGGCGCAGTCCTGAACCCGGTCGGTTCACATCCTCGGAAGCACTGAAGGTCAAGGGAATTCCATGTCAGATTCTTTTACGGCAATGGTGATCGATACGGTTGATGGCAAACAGCAGGCCGGCTTCCGACAGCTGACCCTGGCCGATCTGCCCGACCATGACGTTCTGGTCGAAGTCGCGTTCTCCACGGTCAACTACAAGGACGGTCTGGCCCTTTCCGGCAAGGGGAAGATTGCGCGCCGCACGCCGATGGTTGGCGGTATCGATCTTGCCGGTGTTGTCGTTGAGTCGCGCTCGGACAAATGGGTTGCGGGTGACAAGGTCATTCTGAATGGCTGGGGCCTCTCCGAGACCGAATGGGGTGGTTATTCCCGATACCAGCGGGTCAAGGCGGAATGGCTGATCGCGCTGCCGCCGGAATTCTCCCTGGAACAGGCCATGGCGATCGGAACGGCCGGCTATACCGCCGCCCTTTGCGTCAATGCCCTGGAGGATTGGGGAACGATCGGCGTTGACGATCGGGAGGTGTTGGTCACAGGTGCTGCCGGCGGCGTCGGCTCAGTCGCCGTGAGCCTGCTTGCCAACAAGGGCTACAGGGTAACGGCCTCGACGGGTCGGCCGGAAACCCATGATTATCTTACCTCACTCGGCGCCACGGATTTTATCGACCGCGCGACGCTCAGCGAGAAGGGCGGCCCGCTGCAGAAAGAGCGCTGGGCGGGCGCAATCGATTCCGTCGGCTCGACGACGCTTGCCAACGTGTTGTCTCAGACGGTCTATGGCGGGGCGGTCGCCGCTTGCGGTCTTGCCGGCGGCGCCGATCTGCCGGCGACGGTCTTGCCGCATATCCTGCGCAACGTGGCGCTGCTCGGCATCGATTCCGTCATGGCGCCCATGGCGAAACGAGCGCGCGCCTGGGAAACCCTCAACCGGCGCCTAAGTCCGCAGCATATCGAGTCGTTGACGCGTGTCGAGCCTATGTCGGCTCTGCCACAGATTGCGGAAGACATAGTCGCGGGGAAAATTCGTGGCCGCGTGGTAGTGGAAATCACACAGTAACTTCGCGCATTTCGATAATGAAGGCCCGAGTAATGTTGAACCTTTTCGCTGGAAAGGGTGCAATACGGCCGGTTACAAAACCCATCCGCTTGTGTATTGAGGGCCAGGACGGCCCGGGCCGATATTCTGAATTCCATGATAGTCCTTCTGCCTCATCAAGGTCCCTTGAATAGGAAAATTTGCGTCTAAAAACGCCGCACGCCGGCGCTCTTAGACGCAAAATTAGACGGTCTTGAACGAGGGGGGTCGCTCGAAAGGAACTTCGAGTTCGTGATCGGGCACGCTGGTTTCTGAAACACTGACCTTGCCGTGGAGTGCTAGGGCAAGCTTGTTCCGATCAAGACAGCCGTCCCAGGCAGCAACCGCAACAGCTCCGACTGCGTTGCCGATGGTATTTGTGACCGACCTTGCTTCTGCCATGAATCGGTCGACGCCAAGCAAAAGAACCAGGCCCTCAATGGGAATGGTATGCATCGACGCTAGCGTAGCAGCCAAGGTTACAAACCCGGCACCCGCGACACCCGCTGAGCCCTTTGAGGTGAGCATCAGGACACCGAGGATGGTCAATTGCTGAGCGAAGTTCAAAGGGGTGTTCGTCGCCTGGGCGATGAACATCGCGGCAATGGTGAAGTAAATTGCGCTTCCATCGGCATTGAAGCTTAGCCCACCGGGAACCACCAAACCGACAACCGGTTTCGGTACACCGGCGGCTTCGAGTTTCCGCATAATTTGCGGCAGGACTGATTCCGATGAACAGGTCCCCGCCACCGTGAATATTTCGTCGCGGATGAATTTCAAGAACTTCCAGAGGCTGAAACCGGAAAAATAGGCAACGACGCCGAAGCCAAGCCCAACAAACAAGCCACAAGTCAGATAGACGCAAAGGAGGACCTTGCGGAGCGACAGAAGGCTTCCGATGCCATAGGCGCCGATCGTGAAAGCCATGGCACCGAAGGCGCCCAGCGGAGCGAGACGCATGATCATCGACACTATGCGAAAGACCGCCGCCAAAAAGCTCTCCATGAAAACCACGGCAGGACGCGCCGCTGGCCCAATCTGCGAAAGCCCAACGCCAAAGAGCACACCAAAGAACAAGATTTGCAGAATGTCACCTCGCGCAAAAGCATCCACCACGCTTTGGGGCACCGTGTGCACGATGAAATCGAGTACGCCATCCTGCTTTGCAGCGGCTTGGGTGTATTGGCTAACGCTTGCAGCGTCTAAGCTTGAGATATCGACGTTCATCCCTGAGCCGGGCCGAATGACATTGACAACCAGTAGTCCGATCAGCAGGGCCAACGTGGAAGCAACTTCGAAGTAGACCAGGGACTTGATGCCGATCCTGCCAAGCTGCTTCATGCTGTCCATTTTGGCGATCCCGAGCACCACCGTACAGAAGATCACGGGCGCAAGAACCATCTTGATCATTCGAATGAAGATGTCGCTGAGGACTTTGAATTCCGTTGCAAAGCCGGGCGAGACGTAGCCGAGCACAGCACCCATCAGCACCGCCAGCAAAACTTGAACGTAGAGTTTCCTTAGTATCATGTCGCTTTCCTCCCTTAGCCTACCCACCGGAGCGGAATAGGTATTCGCGAAGCTTAGCGCCCAAGGGTTCTTCGCGGCCAACAGGATTAGCCGATGATTTCATCCGATTATTGCATGAACGCTTTCGGGAGGCGGCCTCTATAATTCCTCGCAAAACCACTGCCGGAGGCCAAGAAGGTGACCAAGCCACGTACGCTCTACGACAAACTTGTCGATAGTCATCATGTCCGCTCACTTGACGAACAGGGCGATCAGCTTCTGCTCTATATCGATCGCACTGTCCTCAACGAATATACCTCGCCCCAGGCGTTTACCGGGTTGCGGGAGGCGGGTCGGCCAGTCTGGCGTCCGGAGGCGGCGTTGGGCACGGTGGATCATGTCAATCCAACCGCCGCGCTCCGCACGAATAAGATGGCGGATGCCGACGCGGCGAGGCAAGCAGGGTACTTCGCGGAAAATTGCAGAGATTTCGGTATCGAGCTTTTCGACGTTCTCCACCCGCTTCAAGGGATCGAGCACGTCGTGATGCCGGAAATCGGGCTAGTCATGCCGGGCATGATCATCGCCGCCGGCGACAGTCATACGACCACCTACGGCGCACTCGGGGCGCTTGGCTTCGGAATAGGCACATCCGACATCGAACACTACCTCGCTACCCAGACTCTGGTCTACAAGCGTTTGAAGACCATGCGCGTCACAGTGGAGGGAGAACTCGCACCAGGCGTTCGCTCGAAGGATATCGTCATGGCTCTGATCGAGGCGATCGGAGCTTCCGGCGCCACAGGTTACGCAATCGAGTTTCAGGGGTCGGTCGTTCGCAGCCTGAGTGTCGAAGCGCGCATGACCATGTGCAACATGGCTGTCGAATGCGGCGCTCGTGGAGCGCTTGTCGCGCCTGACGAAAAGGTCGTCGCCTATCTCGCCGGGAAGGCCCGCGCTCCGAAGGGCGCTCTTTGGGATGCGGCGATCGAGGCGTGGCAGGCGTTGAGAAGCGATGAGGAAGCGATCTTTAATAAGGAGGTCACACTTTCTGCAGCAGACATCGCACCGATGGTGACCTGGGGAACCAGCCCGGACCAAGCCGTGAGAATTACTCAGAACGTGCCCGATCCCGGCATGGAGTCTGATCCCGACCGCCGTCGGGACATGGAGCGTGCGCTCGCTTACATGGGCCTTCGAGCCGGCCAGCGCATCGACACCATCACTATCGAACGTGCCTTCATCGGCTCCTGTACGAACGCTCGGATCGAGGATCTTCGCGATGCCGCACGCATCCTCGACGGCCGCAAGATTGCTGCTGGCGTGAAGGCAATGGTGGTTCCCGGCTCCAGTTCCGTCAGACGCCAGGCCGAGGCAGAGGGGCTCGACCGCATCTTCACGTCGGCTGGTTTCGAGTGGCGACAGTCGGGTTGCTCAATGTGCCTTGCAATGAACGATGATATCCTTGCGAGCGGCGAGCGTTGCGCTTCAAGCACAAATCGCAATTTCGAAGGGCGCCAGGGCGCCGGGGGGCGCACGCATCTGATGAGCCCGGCCATGGTTGCGGCGTCCGCGATCGCAGGTCATTTGGCCGATACACGTCAATTTGTGGAGGCGAACTGATGCAAGCGTTTGTGAGTGTCAGCGGGACGGTCGCGCCACTTCCTGCAGCAAATGTCGACACCGATGTCATCATGCCTAAGCAATTCCTCAAGGGCGTGGATCGCAGTGGCTTGAAGGAGGGACTGTTTCACGATTTGCGATTTGACCACGATGGCGCCGAACGCCCAGACTTCATCCTCAACAAACCCGAATGGAGAGACTCTGCGTTCCTGGCCGTCGGCCCGAATTTTGGCTGCGGCTCGAGCCGCGAGCACGCTGTTTGGGGCTTGATGCAATATGGCGTTCGCGCTCTTATCGGGACGACGTTCGCCGGTATTTTCTTTGACAACTGTGCCCGCAACGGATTGCTGGCGATCTCGATGCCGGAAGACAGGATGGATAGAGTGATGCAAGCGGTCTCTTCATCGGAGGCCAGCATGCTGACCATCGATCTTGAGGATCAAAGCATCATCGGCGCCGGACTGAATCTGCCGTTCGATATCGATCCAATGCTTAAGAACGCTTTGACGAAGGGGCTAGACGCAATCGGCCAAACACTTACTTTTCGCGATGAAATCCTTGCGTTCCAAAACAAGCGTCTACAGGAAAATCCATGGTTGGTCTGATGACAGGGTCCGCATCGAGCTTCACGGCAAGAGGATCGTCGAATTTTCTTCGCGGTTTCGAACTCGGCGACTTCGAATATGCCGGGAACATCCGAATCCGGTATGCATCCGCAGGCAGTGGGCCACCTCTTCTCCTTCTCCACGGCCATCCGCAGACGCATGTCACCTGGCGCAAGATCGCGCCGGCCTTGGCCGAGACGTTCACCGTCATCGCCCCGGATTTGCGCGGCTACGGCGACAGCAGCAAGCCGGCTGGCGAAGCGGGCCACGTCAACTATTCCAAGCGAGAGATGGCGAAGGACCCCGTTGCTCTTATGCGAGCCCTCGGGCACGAGCGATTTTTCGTGGTCGGTCATGACCGCGGTGGCCGCGTTGCCCATCGCATGGCACTCGATTTTCCCAATGCGGTCGCCAAGATCGCCCTCTTCGATATAGCACCGACCGCGACGATGTACGCGCGAACCGACAAGGCATTTGCAACGCGGTATTTCTGGTGGTTCTTCCTGATCCAGCCATATCCGTTGCCGGAAAGGCTTATCGAAGCCGATCCCGAATTTTTTCTGCGCAAGCATATCGATGGACAGAACAAGATTGCCGATGCGACGGAGGCGGCGGCTTTCGCAGAATATCTCCGCTGCTACCTCGATCCGGCCACAAGGCATGCAATCTGCGAAGACTACCGCGCCGCCGCCGGCATCGATCTTGTTCATGACGAGGCCGACAAGGACGCGCGCGTAGTCGCTCCTCTTCTTGCGCTTTGGGGAGCTCGAGGCACAGTCGGAGCTCTCTACGATGTTCTGGACACGTGGCGAGAAAAGGCTGTCGACGTGACCGGGCATGCCTTAGATTGCGGACACACCCTTCAGGAGGAGTGCCCCGAGGTCGTTCTATCCGAGCTTCGCTCGTTCTTTCGTTGACCGGCTTCATCCCAAATTCGTCGCCAGAAGCGCTCAGCGACCTGCGTCTGGCGTGCCCTCGGGCGAAAGAGATGGATCGCAATACGAACTTCGTCCTCGGGTTGGCCGACCCTGACAAGTCTGCCAGCTGCGATGTCTTCAGCAATAAGGCTGAGAGGAGACCAGACGAGTCCTCGACCATCGCGCGCCATCATCGCCAGCACGGTCGCCAGATGTGAGGAAAAGGCAGGGATCGGTGGCGGACGTCTGCCGCTCTCCTCCCAAGATGCCGCCAGAATCCGGCCCATTCCAGATTCTGACGAGTAGGCGAGATAAGGTCCATCGTTCATGAGACCTTGCGCTGCAAGGGCGGGGGCTGCAACCGGTACCATCACGTCTTCCCCCAGCGGGACCGAACGAAAACGATCCGCGGTGAGCCGAGTGGACGCAGCGGGATGGTGATGACAGAGGAGAAACTGCGCGCGTCCGTCGATCATCAATCGCTCGCAACCGACCATGCTGTCGGCCGTCAACTGCACGGATGTCATCAATGGCTCTACTTTTTCGACCATCCGCAGCCATGGTGGGAAGAACGTCATGGAAAGAGCATGAGTCGATGCGAAAAGAAGGGTTTCCGTCGACGCCTGGGCGGCGCTGGCCGCGTCCCGGCGACCCGTCTCAAGTTGGCGGAGCACCTCCTCGGCAAACGGCTTCAACCTCTCGCCGGCAGCCGTAAGCCCGACTGAATGTTTTCCGCGGTCAAATAGCGGGGCATTTACCCAATCTTCAAGACACTTTATCCGCCTGCTGAAAGCCGGTTGGCTGATAGCACGTTGCTCTGCGGCGCGCGAAAACCCACCTGCCCGAACAACAGCGAGAAAGTCTTCCAGCCAGACAGTGTCCATTGCAGAGGTCCTACTTAAATTCGATAGCCCGCTTTTGATCGGTCTCGCGCTATTCATGCTTGAATCTGCATTCCAAGGCTTATCAAGCAAGACAACTATTCGGAAGCCAAGATCACCTGCGCAGAGAACTAGCCTAGTGGCTGTCTATATCTTCTTCACCGACGCTTCGATCTCGAAAGCATCGCGAGCCGCCTACTGCTCGCCCAACATTGGTGCGGCGCTTGCTGCGAACGCTGGCAGAGGATCTTCCATCGCATAGATGAGTGGCCGCCAAGGACAGGCTCTCAACGCGCATTATCGGGGCCCGATCTGGCGCGTTGATTCTCGACTTCGTCGCCAAGCTCATCTTTCAGGATCGCGCTTGCAACGATCTGAACGAGATGCCCGGCCCTGGGCGCGAACGAAGGCAGATCGACGAGCCATCCAAGCGCCGACATCAGGCCGAATAGGTCGTCCCCAGTCATATCAATGCGCGCCGTCCCCTCAGCCTGCGCACGGAGCAACAGCCGCGCGCTTGCTGCGTGCAGGGCCGCGCATGCAACATAAAGAGCGGAGTCCGGGTTCGTGTGGGCACTTGCCATCATTGCGACAACTCCCCTGTGGCTTTGGGCGAATGCGATCCATTCGCGAAACCAGGTCAATAGCGCTTCGGCGGGTGGAGTCGACGCTTCGAGTTCACTTGCCCTTCGTGTCAGAGCGTCGAGGTTCGTCCGCAGCAACGCTTCGAAGAGCGCTTCTCGCGTCGGAAAATGGCGGAGTAGCGTGGCCAATCCGACCTCGGCCCTGCGGGCAATATCGCGCATGGACACCTCGGTTCCGTGCTCGATGACGGCATCATGCGCAACTGTGAGGAGGTGGCTGTAATTTTTTTTTGCGTCGGCTCGCATGTAGCACCTTGATAAGTGGATCAGCGGTCCGTATATTCGGATCGGCGGTCCGATAATAAACGGATCGATGATCCGATACATATAGTGCCTGCGTGTAAAAGGCAACAGACCTACTGCCCGCGACACGAAGCAAGACGTCATCAGGAAAACCGGCAAGGAACATGAACATGAGTATTATCAGCATCATCGGCTCAGGCGACATGGCCGCAGCGATCGCGGGCCTTGCCGTCAAAGCCGGACACGCGATCGAAGTGGCGGCTCGTGACACCGCAAAGACGCGGACGCTAGTTGATGGGCTCGGCGCCGGCGCGACGGCAGCGGGCTTCGGCGCCGTTCCGGCCGGGGATATGGTCATCCTGGCGGTTCCCTACTCCGCGGTTCTCGACGTCGTGAAGCAATACGGCGAAGCACTGGCCGGAAAGCTACTCATCGACATCACCAATCCCATCAAGTCCGATTTCACCGGCTTCCTGACCCCTGAGAACAGTTTCGGGGCGCAGGAGATTGCCAAGGTCGCCCCCGCCAATGCGGTCATCGTCAAGGCGTTCAACACCCAGAATGCCCGCGTCCTGGCCGCCGGTCCAGTCGAGGGCCGGCAGCTGGACGTGTTCATCGCCGGGGACGACGCGCAGGCGAAGGCACGCGTCTCGGCATTCATCAAGAGCCTCGGATTGCGCCCGATGGATGCCGGAAAGCTGTTCATGGCCTGGACGCTGGAGCACGCCTGCATGCTGTGGCTCGGTCTCATGACCCACTCCGTCAAACACGGCAACTTTTCAATCGGTGTCAACCTTCCTGGCTGAGTCCACCGGCAGAGCCACTTCTAGCATCACCTCATTCAAAAAAGAGCAGCAACATGCACGTTTTCGTCACTGGTGGGACCGGCCATTCCGGCCCCTACATCATCTCCGAACTTATCGGCGCTGGACATGAAGTCACGGCCCTTGCCCGGTCGGACAAAGCCGAGGAGGCGGTTTCCAGGCTCGGCGCCAAGGTGCGTCGCGGAGACATTTCCGACCTAGAAGGCCTCAAGGCTGCGGCAGCGGAGGCGGATGGCGTTATCCACGTTGCCCACAGACAAGATCTGCTCCCATCCGGTGGGCTCGACGCCGTGGCCGCGGCGGAAGTCCAGATCATGCTCGCGTACGGCGAGGCGCTCGCTGGCACCGGAAAGCCACTGGTTGCGTCGGCGAGCATTGGCTCACCAGGATGGGAAGGCCTGGGTCGGCCGGCCACTGAGGAAGACCCGGCGCTTGCCGCCAACGACAAGCACAAGGGTACCCTGCGAATTCGCAACGTCGTGGAGACCACCGTGGTCGGCCTCGCCGAGCGGGGCGTGCGGTCTTCGGTCGTACGGATTCCTCCCGTCATGCACAGCACGACCGATAACGCCGGCTTCGTTCCACTATTGATCGGGCTGGCGAAGGAGAAGGGCGTCATCGGCTACCCTGGAGACGGTGCAAACCTTTGGCCGGCTGTGCACGCGCAAGATCTTGCCTCTCTGTTCCGCCTGGCGCTGGAGAAGGGTCCGGCCGGCAAAAGTTGGCATGGGATCGAAGACGGTGGTGTGCAGTTCCGAGAGATCGCCGAGGGCATCGGCAGGCGTCTGGGCCTACCCGCGGTGAGCATTCCCTCAGACGGACTCATGCTCCCGGGCTACTTCGGGTTTCTTGCGAATTTGGTCACGCTCGATCTCCCGGCGTCCAACGCCTTCACGCGCCAGGCCCTCGGCTGGGAACCCACTCAGCCTGGCCTCCTTAAAGACCTGGACAACGGGCATTACTTTCCGGCGGGCTAACGCGCTTGAATAAGACCAGCGTACCCAACGCTTTAGGAGACTTGATATGAGTACTATCAGCATCATCGGTTCAGGAAAAATGGCTGCGGCAATCGCCGGCCGTACCGCAAAGGCTGGACACATCGTCGAGGTCATCAGCCGTGACCGAGCCAAGGCGCAGACGCTTGCTGACCAACTCGCATCCGGAGCGACCACAGGGACTTACGGCGCCGCACCTGGGGGGTGACATCGTCATTCTCGCCGTGCCCTACGCCGGTGCGGCGGCGGTGGTGGCCGAGTACGGAGACGCGCTCGACGGCAAGGTGATCATCGACATCGCCAACCCGGTTGCCCCCGACTTCTCGGGCCTCGTCGCCCCCTACGCCAGTTCTGGTGCGCAGGAGACCGCCAAGGGCCTCCCCGCCAACGCGCATGTCGTGAAGGCCTTCAACACCATCTTCGGCCACGTCCTTGCGAAGGGTGGACGCCTCGACGCGTTCATCGCTGCAGACGACGCGGAGGCGAAGAAGCGCGTTTCGACCTTCCTCGAGAGCCTGGGGCTTCGTCCATTCGATGTCG
Source organism: Hyphomicrobiales bacterium (assembly GCA_900470965.1). Classification (GTDB taxonomy): domain Bacteria; phylum Pseudomonadota; class Alphaproteobacteria; order Rhizobiales; family Rhizobiaceae; genus Rhizobium. Next base: position 1,209 of record UCCS01000002.1, on the reverse strand, counting down.
GCGGCCTGAACATGGCCCAGACCCTCGAAGCGCTTGGGCTGATGATGATCGGCCTCGCCAAACACGGCGCCGGCACCTGGGACCTCGCCATGCACGTCGATATCGGCTGAGCGCAAAACGACGTCCCCGGCAAGCTCGCTGCCCGGCAATGAAGAAAGGGAGCAACAATGCTTAGCAATGAAAAAGTCATCAGAGAACTCTACGAAGCGGCGGAGGGATATGGGACCGACCCCGAGAAGTTTATCTCCATGTTTTCCGATGAAGGATATATGCGCGATATGCCGACCGGCATGGAGTTTCGCGGGCAGGCACTTGGGCAGTCTATTGCCGGCTTCGTCAAAGCATTTCCTGATGTCCACCGTGAGATATTGAGCATCTGTGTCGCGGAAAACACCGTCGTTGTCGAAATTGCCATCCAGGGAACGCATAAAGGTGAGCTTGCCCTTCCCACTGGAAATCTAGCTCCAACGGGCAAGACAATTGATGTCCCGAGTTGCGACGTTTTTCACCTCGAAAATGGAAAGGTCACATCCTTTCATTGCTACAAAGTGGACTCCGTAATGCAGCAACAACTTGGCATCGGTCTCGGCTGAATCGCCGTCGCCGACTAACCAATGCGAGGCATGGAGAGATGTGATGAGCATCGAACAAAATGGCCCCTGAACATTAAAGGGGCACAGAGCCGCGAGGCCAACAGAGTCCGTGATCGGCTCGTCCCTATGGGAGGGTCCGCCGTGAGCTTAACTTAGCTGGCAGGGAAGTAATTGCCGTTGTCCAGATTCCTGAGCAGGCCTGGCTGAACAGGCTCCCAGCCGAGGACTTGGCGTGTAACGGCGTTGGACGCGGGAAAGTCGCCCGTGACTACAGCCGTTATGGACCCGAAGTAACCCGGCACCATCATTTCGTCAGCGGGAATGCTTACCGCGGGCATGCCCATGCGAGAGGCAACGGCTTCGGCAAGATCGCGGAATGGGATTCCTTCGTCACCGATCGCGTGCCAAGTCCTACCGGCGGGCCCCTTCTCCAGCGCCAAGCGGTACAATAAGGCGAGGTCGCGGACGTGCACGGCGGGCCAACGATTTTTTCCCTCCCCGGGATATCCGACGGAGCCCTTCTCCTTCGCAAGCCTAATCATCTGCAAGCGACCGGTCGAACTATGCACGATCAGGGGAGTGCGCACGACCGAGGAGCGCACGCCCCGCTCGGCGA
>UCCS01000193.1 GCA_900470965.1 Hyphomicrobiales bacterium | reverse complement strand
TTGTCGGAAGCCTTGCCGACGCGATAACCCGTGGAAACGTGGTTCTGCGTGCTGTTGAGGCCCTGGTTGACGTTGCGAAGCGTCTGGAGAGCGGCCTGAGCGGAATTGTTCGTGTTAATGCTCGTCATAAGTGTGTCCCCTAGAAAACTAGATACAAAAAAGGAGGACATACCGGACTATGAATACCGGCGATGACGGACCAGCTTCATGCTACTCGGTGCCTTTGTTTCTTGGCCCAAACCCGTCATGTCGAGGGCAATCTCGCAGCCAATACTTGCCAACTTCTTAAAAGCGGAGTTCCTCGCCAAGCCGCTCCAGTTGTATAGTTAATGTTGTTTGAATTCTGTTTTAAAGTGTCAGCTTTTCTCGGAAAGCGAGCATTCGACTGCACCGGTTTCAAGCAAGCTTCGAATGCCAGTGTGGCAGAAGCCGGGATAGTATCGTCGGGCAACCTGCTTTCTGCAGGACGGCCTGATTGCGCGTCCCGTCGATCACATTTCATGCCGGAACATTTCCTCACGGAGTTAGGTTTTGAACAGCAAAGTTTCGTTCTCGGCGGCATCCCGGGATTATCAGGCGGGCCGCTATACACAGTCCCTCGCGACGCTCAACCAGCTCATCGATACCCAGAAGGATGCCAAGACTTACGCTCTCCTGGCCAAGAACCTGCTGCAACTCGGTTTCAAATCCGACGCGGCCAAGGCTTATGGCCTGGCGGCCGACTGCGCACCCCAAGGCGCCTTCGAATTCCTGAAGACTGCCGCTAAACTCCACCTGGAAGCCGGCAACGACGACGATGCCCTGCTGATCGCGATGCGCAATCTCGCCAAGGCTCAGGAGGATGCGGAACTCGCATTCATTATCGCAACGATCTATGTACGCCGGCAGCGGCGGGATCTGCTGCGCCCCTTCAAGAAGATCCTGTCCGAAAGCATGAACCCGGATCATATGCGTCTCGCCGCGCTGCTGCTCAGCGACGACCTCATGGATGAGACGAACCAGCAGCTCGCCCGCAACCTCTTCCGGCGCTTCCCGGGCAACCTCGCCTTCCGTTTTCTGTATCTCGTCTGCGTGCGCGAATTCAACGAGTTCGATGAGGCGAACAAACATCAGGCGCCTATCGACGCCGCCCTTACCAAGGGCGAGGTCGATACTCTGAGGAAGGACAACCCGTTCTATCATCTGCATTGGTGCGGCAACGAGGATTTCAATCGCTATGCGACGATCGGCACGCAACCGCTGGACCCGGTGCGCGTGGGTTATCGACGCGGTCTGCCGCATACCTGGTCCGACAAGATCCGCATCGGCTATATGTCCTCGGACTTGTGGGACGGTCACGCGACGATGAAGCTGCTGCAGCGGGTTCTCGAGCTTCATGATCGCAACCGGTTCGAAATTACGCTCTTTGATCACACGCAACCCGAGTTTCTGGAGAAGAACGTCACTGATCGCAGCCGGTGGGGCAAGATCGTCGATACATACGGCCTGTCGGACGTAGCTGTCCTGAATGCCGTTCGCGCCGAGAACATCGACATCATGGTCGACCTCAAGGGCCACACCTCAGGAAGCCGTGCCTCCTCCTTCAATCAGCCGCTGGCGCCGATCCAGGTGGCCTGGCTGGGTTTCCCTGGCAGCACACTCAATATCGACCTCGACTATGTCATCGGCGATCACTCAGTGCTGCCTGACATCGCCAAGCCCTTCTACCATGAGAAATTCCTGCGCCTGCCGGAGAGCTATCAGCCGAACGATCCGGCGAACCGCCCTCGGCCGCAGCCAGTCACGCGCGAACAGCTTGGCCTACCGGAAAACGCCTTCATCTTCGCGTCTTTCAACGGTAACCGTAAGATCACCTCGCAGGTGGTCGACAGCTGGAGCCGGATCCTCAAGCGTGCGCCTGACAGCGTACTCTGGTTGATGGCGAATACGACCCGCAACAAGGAAAACCTGCTGGAGCGTTTCCAGGCCAATGGTATTTCGGCAAAACGGATCATCTTCTGCCCGCGTGCGCCTTACGAGCAGCATATCAGCCGTCAGCAGGCGGCCGATCTCGGCATCGACACATTCCCTGTCAACGGTCACACCACCACCTCGGAGCAGCTCTGGGGCGGCCTGCCCGTCCTGACGGTGAAAGGCACCAACTTCGCCTCGCGCGTCAGCGAAAGCCTGCTCAGGGCTATCGACCTGCCGGAACTCGTCGCCGACGATCTCCAAGCCTACGAGGATCTCGCCGTCGAGCTTGCTCTCAACCCCGAGCGCGTCGCCGGCTACAAAGAGCACCTGCAGGAGAAGCGCTATATCGCGCCGCTCTTTGATGCCGAACGCTTCTGCCATCACCTCGAACATGCCTATGAACTGATCGCGGACCGAGCCAAGCAGGGTCTTGCCCCTGATCATATCGACGTACCGGCGCTGCCGCCGCGCGCAGAGCCCTTCGGCTCGAACAGTTGAGCGGAGGCGCATCCAATATCACAAAGCCCGCCGGAGCGATCCGGCGGGCTTTGTGTTTTTAACAGAAAGAATGTTGCCAGGCCGGTTTTACCGGTCAGTTGTCCGTCAGCTGAAGGAGCGCACGAGACTGCCAACCAGAAGGTTCCAGCCGTCGATCAACACGAAGAAAAGGATCTTGAACGGTAACGAGATCGAGGTCGGCGGCAGCATCATCATACCCATTGCCATGGTAATCGTTGCAACGATCAGGTCGATGACGAGGAAGGGCAGGACGATGAGGAAGCCGATTTCGAAACCGCGCCGGATCTCCGAGATCATGAAGGCGGGAAGAAGGATGCGGTAGTCGATGGGCTCGGTCGTCTGGATATTCTGGCCGCGCTCGCGGGCCAGATCGGCAAAGAGCGCCAGATCCTTGTCGCGGGTATTGGCAGACATGAAGGTGCGGAACGGCTCGGCAATTCGCTGAACCGCGGTCGCCTCATCGATCTGGTTGGCAAGCAGCGGCTGAACGCCGTCCTGCCAGGCCTTATCGAAGGTCGGCGACATGACGTAGAAGGTCATGAACAGCGAAAGCGAGAGAAGGATCATGTTCGAGGGGGTCGACGACAGGCCCATGCCCGAACGCAGGATCGAAAAGGCAATGATGAAGCGCGGGAAGCTCGTCACCATGATGAGGATACCCGGCGCGACCGAAAGCACGGTCAGAAGGCCGAATGTCCTGATGATCCAGGCGGCGACAGAGCCGTCGACCGGGATATTCAACAGATCAGTCGGCAGCTGCTGGGCTACCGCCAGTTCCGGCACCGCCATCATGGCGGCAAGGAAAGCTATAAGTCGAATCATTCGATGACAAAGGTCCTGAACATGACCTTCGATACGCGCCCTTGAGAGCGAAGGTCAACACGTTCCTGGATGTCATCCTTGAGATATTGAAAGCCGCGCGGCCCTTCGATCTGCTGAAGGGAAATGGTCCTGACATAAGCGAGGATATCCTGGTGAATATCCTCGGCGACCTTGACATCCGGCGGCCCGTTGAACATCAGCGCCACCTCGAGTCGGATCCAGTTTTCCGAGGGATAAGCGAGGTTCGAGGTGACCGGATCGAGCAGCACAATGTTGTTGGCTTCGTTCGCGATTTTCGGAAGACCGCCCTCGGCCTTCTTCTTGGCCTCGGCCTCTTTCGCCTGTTCAGCCTCCGCGGCGCTGCGGATGTTCGGGGCCACCATGTTGCCGACCGCCCAGCCGCCGCCGGCGCCGACGAGCGTCAGCACGGCAAGGCCGATGATCGTCATCACGATGCCGCTCGACTTCTTTTTGCCTTCGCCTGTTTCGTTGTCTGCCATCTTGGTTCAGCCTCAAAGCGGCGAGAAGAGATCGACGGCCTGCTGGCCGCGCGGCGGCTGCTGCACCTCCATCAGGCGGCCACGGCCACCATAGGAAATGCGGGCTTCGGCGATCTTGTCGTAGGAGATCTGGTTGTCGGAATTGACGTCCTGCGGACGCACGATGCCGGCGACGTTGAGGATACGCAGTTCCTGGTTCAGGCGAACTTCCTGCGAACCGCTGATAACCAGGTTGCCGTTTTCGAGAATCCCGGTGACAACGGCGGCAACCAAAAGGTTGAGCTTATCGGTACGCTCGATCTTGCCCTTGCCGTCCGTGCTCGTGTCGGAACCGTAGGTCAGATCCGTCTTGGACTGCGGCGTCCAGCCGAAGACCTGGGCGTTGACATCCCAGTTCATGCCGCTCGAATTCTTGCGGCTGCGATTGGTCTCGTTGTCGAAGGATCCCTTGTCATTGATCTGGATATCGACCGTCAGGATATCGCCGACGTTGAGAGCGCGCGCATCCTTGAAGAGCGCGGCCTGCGAATCGCTCCACAGTGAATAGCCCTGGGCTACCGCACGCGGCTGCTTCGGATAGAGCCCCATCTGTGGCGTCTGACCATAGGCGAGGCCGCTGCCGATCGGGCTCATGGCAGGCGCGCGGCCGATCTCGTTGACTGCCGTGGACTGGCAGCCTGCAAGGAGTGCGACGGCGACAATCACAGCCGGTAAACGCTTATTCATGAAGGATCCTTCGAGGTATTGGGATCAGATGCACTTGCAATGATACCGGCGATTTTGGCAGCCTTGGTGGAATCCATCTCGTTCAGGATCAGGCTCGACTGACGCGGCCCGAGCCGCATGATGACGGCGGCGGCCAGTTCGGGCCTGACGTCCTGCAGTTGCAGGGCTGCAGCATCCGGCTTCATCTTCTTGTAGATATCCGTCAGGCCGGCCTCGGCCTGCTTGAGGAAATCATCGCGCCGCTTCAGCCAGTCCTGGTATTCGGCCTTGCGCTTGTCCATCTCGGCAACGCGGCTGTCGATATCGGCGCGCAGCTTCTCGAGTTCCTGTTTCTGCAGGAGATAGCGCTGATCGCGGGCCGGATCGGCGATATTCGTGCAGAACTGCTTGACCTCGTCCGTCGAGGTGATGTCGCCTGCCGGCGCCACTTCCTGGGCNNGGCGCCGGGAATGGAAAGCAGGACGAGGCCTGCGGCCGGCAATGCCAGCCGGCGCAACAGTTCGACGATCGGGTTCTGGTTCGTCATCTTGCTCATTGCAGCACAAGCTCCGCCTGCAGGGCGCCTGCAGATTTGATGCCCTGGAGAATGGCGATGATGCCATCCGGCTTGACACCGATATTGTTGAGACCGGCAACGAGAGTGCGCAGGTCAGGACCGTCGATAATAGCGACCCGTCCGCCCGTTTTCTGCGCCTGGATATCCGTCTGCGGCTGGACAGCGGTCTCACCGCGCGAGAAGGGCTCCGGCTGGATGATCTGCGGCGTTTCGGTTACCTGCACTGTCAATGTGCCATAGCTGACGGCGACCGGCGAGACGCGAACATCCGAACCAATGACGATCGTGCCGGTGCGTTCGTTGATGACGACCTTGGCCGGCGTGTCGGTCTCGACCACGAGGTTTTCGATATCGGCCATCAGGCGCGTAAGATCGGCTTCGCGCGGCTTCTCGATGACGACTTCCTGCGAATCCTTAGCTTCCGCGACCGGACCGCCAAAGCGTGCCTTTGCGTAGCCGTTGACGATATCAGCAATGCGGATCGCGGTGGAAAAGTCCGGGTTGCGGAGCTGCAGGACGAGATTGACCGAATCCTTGAAGCGGGACGGCAGCTCGCGCTCGATGATGGCGCCACCCGGTACACGGCCGGCCGTCGTCACACCCTCAGTAACGGTCGCGGCCTGTCCTTGAGCCTGAAAGCCAGTGACGACGGCGGCGCCCTGGGCGACGGCATAGATCTGGCCGTCGGCGCCCGACAGCGAGGTCATGATGAGCGTACCGCCACGCAGCGAGGTCGCATCGCCGAGCGAGCTGACCGTCACATCGATTCGACTGCCGGGGCTTGCGAAAGGCGGCAGGTTGGCGGTGACCATAACGGCCGCGGTATTCTTGGCGTTCGACTGGCTGCCCTGCGTGGAGATGCCGAGATTCTGCAGCATCGCGCGCATGGACTGCTCGGTGAAAGGCGAAGCACGGAAACCGTCGCCGGTTCCCTGCAGGCCGACGATCAGACCGTAGCCGATGAGCTGGTTGTCGCGGCCGGCCTGAAGCGAGGCAATGTCCTTGATACGGGACGTCAGCGCCCATGCAGGCGCGACATCGGTCAGGCTCATCGCTAGAACCGCAACCAGGCTCAGGATACGAAAGAAGAACTTCATTTTGCCCTCACATGGACCGTACCGTCGGCGAGCACGGTGCCGCTGACGATGACGCCGGAATCCATATTGCGTGCACGGATCATCTGGCCGGTCGCACCATCTTCAAGAGGCGAGCCGGCAGCGGAAATGGTCATCTGGCCAAGCTGGAAGACCAGGCGGATATTGGAACCGCGCGTGACCGTATAGGGCTCGCGCAGGGCGGAGATCGAAATCGTCCGCCCCGGCAGGAGCGTGCGCTTGGAAACCAGACCCTCGACCTGGGAGACCGACTTTGCATAGTCTCCGGCGAGGTTGGGATTGGTGACCTCGACTTCCTGAAGCTGAGCGCTCGAAATCGTGTCGCCGGGATAGATGATCGTCGTGGGGACGACGGCATAACCCATGCCGGCATCCGCTGCTGCCGGCATGACCATGCCGGNNCATGCCGGCGATTGCGATCGTGGCCGCAGCCACCCATCCTTGGATGTATCCTGCCCGGCGAAACATCATGTTCGGCCCTTCCCTCTTACTTCAGGTTCTTGCTGACGATGGATGCCATTTCATCAGCTGTCGTGATCACCTTGGAATTCATTTCATAAGCGCGCTGGGCCGATATCAGCTCGGTGATTTCCTTGACCGGATCGACGTTCGAGGATTCCAGGTAGCCCTGCTTGAGGTAACCCATATTATCTTCGTCAGGATTGCCAATGACCGCTTCGCCGGATGCCGGCGTTTCCTGGAAGAGGTTGTCGCCAATCGGCTGCAGGCCTGCCTCGTTGACGAAGTCGGCGAGCGTAAGCTGGCCGAGAGTGGTCGGAGTGGTCTGGCCGGGCAGCTTGGCGGTGATTTCGCCGGAGCGGCTGATCGTCAGCTCGGTGGAGCCCTGCGGGATAGTGACGCCGGGGATGACTTCATAACCGTCGATGTTGACGAGCTGGCCCTGGTCGTTCTTGTTGAGCGCACCGGCACGGCTATAGAGCGTCGTACCGTCCGTCGACCGGATCTGGAAGAAGCCCTTGCCGACGATTGCGACGTCGAGGTCGTTGCCGGTCTGGGTCAATTCGCCCTGGAGATGCAGGTTGCGCACGGCCGAGGTCTGGACGCCGAGACCGATATTGGCGCCTTCGGGAACGACAGCCTGGTTGGCGCGGTTGGCGACACCCTTGGCGCGTTCGGTCTGATAGAGAAGGTCGGTGAACTCGGCGCGGGCACGCTTGAAACCGGTCGTATTGATGTTCGCGATGTTGTTCGCGATGACTTCCAGGTTAGTCTGCTGGGCATCCATGCCCGTTGCTGCAATGGCGAGCGCTCTCATGTGTTCGTCCTCAAATCAGTTACATCTGCATCTTGGTGACTTCGAGGAAGGCCGAGACGACCTTGTCGCGAATGGCGATTGCAGTCTGGAGCGTCTGCTCCGCCTGCAGCATGGAATCGACGACCTCGCGCGTCGAGGCCGTACCCTTGATGCCGGCAAAGGACATGTTTTCCGCGCCCTTCAGGCTGCTGACGGCTTCGGTCGCCATGTTGCCCATGACGGAGGCGAAGCTCAGGCCGTTGGATACGCCGGCCGCAGCAGATGAGGCCGAGGTCGAAGAGGAGGCGGAATTTTCGGGATCGATGGCGCCGAGGGCGCGGGTCATCGAGAGATTGCTTACGTTCTGTACGCTGCTGATCATTATTGTCCGCTCTTCAGGAGATCGATCGTCGAGGAAATGAGGTCGCGAGTCTGCTTGATCGTCTGCAGATTGGCGTCATAGGAACGGTTGGCTTCGCGCATGTCGGCCATCTCGATCAGGATGTTGACGTTCGGCATCTTGACGATGCCTTTCTCGTCCGCAGCCGGATTGCTCGGATCATATTCCTTGGTGAAATCGCCTTCGTCCGTACCGATTTTCTTGACGTTGACGGTCTCGACGCCGCTGGTGCGATCCAGTTGCTGGCCGAAGGTGATGGTCTTGCGGCGATAGGGATCGGCACCGGGTGTGTCGCCTGTCGAGCGGGCGTTGGCGATGTTTTCCGAGACGATGCGCAGACGTGTCGACTGCGATTCGAGCCCGGAACCTGCGATTTTCATTGCTGCTGAAAGCGGATCCATGCGTCTACTTCCTTACGGTCATCAACATCATTCGATGAAAGGAACTGACAAGCGAGGTGTTCAGGTCGTACTGACGCTTGATCTCGCCCGATTTGGAGAGTTCTTCGGCCACACCGACGGTGTTGCCGGATTCCTGAACGCCGATTTCCTGGTCGAGCGCGGCATCCTTCACATCGATGTCACCGCTCGTGCTGAAATCGTTGCCGCTCAGGTGCATCGGATTGGTGCGCGCCATGGTGACGTCCGACTGGTCGAGCACAGCCTGAAAAGGCGTGACATCCTTCGCACGGAACTTCGGCGTGTTTGCATTCGCGATGTTGCCGGCAACAACCTCCTGACGAATCGTCAGCCATTCCGCCTGCTTTGAAGCCAAGTCGAAAAGTTGAATCGGTTGCATGAGAACTCTCCGTTTTTACTAGGCCGAACCTAGGGCGGTAATCTTGCGTGGGACTTACGGTAAATGCAGGCTTTACAAGCCATTCTTCGAGATTACTTGCAGACAGCGACCAACTGCCGCCCGGCCGTTTCTCCGACAGAGCCTCGCAGCGATTCGTCTTTTTGCCTGAACTAGTTGTTCTGGTAGATCTCACCCTTGGAAGTAACGATTACCCACTTGCCGTCGCGTTGTTCCAATGTGGCAAGGCGGCTTTCGTCAGGCAGGATCGAGCCGACGCGCACGACATACATGCCCGAAGGATCTTCAATGAGCGCCCGGCCGTTGGCCACGTGCAGCAAACGGAAAGAGCCTTTGCCGGGGAAGGGCTGATCCTCCATCGAGGCGTCGCCATTGCGCTCCTTGCCGAGCTCGGAAACGGTTGCCGTCGTCATATTGTCGATCGGTGGGACTTTCTTGCCTTCATCGTTCTTGTTGACCATGGCGAGCGGTGAAACGCTGAAGACGTTGCGCGCCGGCCAATTCGGCAATTCACGAGAGGCATTGCTATCGGCAACGCTGATGCCGAACTTGTCCGCGTTGAAGAAGACGTACCAGGGGAAGAAGGCGGAAGCGCCGGCAAGTGCCAGACCCAAAAAGGTCAGCGCGCGGTCGAGCAGCACTCCCTTGTTACGCTCTTTCAGCGCAGCGATCCGTTCGTCTTCGAAATCGGCCATGATCAGGCCCTCCTTTGAATAGGCGCACTCGGAGTCGGTACGCCGGCGGCGGCCTTGAGAGCCCCGGCAAGATCGGCGAAGGCATCAAGCGATTCGCGGTCTCCCGGAGATTGTTTCAGGACGTCATAGATGATCGGCACCTGCTTGACCGCCATGTCGAGATCGGCATCGGCGCCGGGACGGTAGCCGCCGATAAGGCGTAGGTCGCGCGTTTCCTCGAAGCGGTGGATCAGCACCTTGAGACGGGAAACCAGCTTTTCCTGATCCGGAGTCCAGGCCTTGCGGGCAAGACGCGAGATGGATGCGAGCGGATCGATTGGCGGGTAGCGCCCCTCCTCCGCCAGGCTTCGCTGGAGAACGATGTGACCGTCGAGAATACCGCGGGTGGAGTCGGCGATCGGGTCGTTATGATTGTCGCCATCGACGAGGATGGAGATGATCGCGGTGATGGTGCCGGCGCCTTCCGGACCGGGACCGGCGCGCTCCAGAAGACGCGGCAGCTCGGTGAAGACGGAAGCCGGATAGCCGCGCGCGATCGGCGGCTCGCCCGAGGCGGTCGCCACCTCGCGGATGGCATGGGCGAAGCGCGTCACGCTATCGACGATGAAGAGAACGTTTTCGCCCTTGTCGCGGAAGTGCTCAGCGATCGTGACCGCCGTCAGCGGCGCCATCTTGCGCAGCATCGGGCTCTCGTCGCTGGTGGCGACGACGGCAATCGCCTTCTTCATATTGCTGCCGAGCGTATCCTCGATGAATTCGCGGACTTCGCGACCGCGTTCGCCGACCAGCGCGATCACCACCTTGTCGAAGGCGTCGGCA
>UCCS01000062.1 GCA_900470965.1 Hyphomicrobiales bacterium | reverse complement strand
CGATGAGGCCGGCAAGAGCCGCATCAGCCGCGATGGGCGCGTGCTCGGCGAAGTGTCCTTCCCGCTGCGCCCGCGTTTCTACGAGCGCAGCACGGCCGATGGCATTCCCTATTCGCAGATCGCCGTGCTGCATGGCCGTGACGTGCTGGCGACCACGGTGCTGCAGACCTGCATCCGCTATCAAAGCCGCACCAAGACCTGTCAATTCTGCGCCATTGGCCAGTCGCTGGCGGCGGGCCGCACCGTTGCCCACAAGACGCCGGAACAGCTCGCGGAAGTCGCCAAGGCCGCCGTCGAGCTCGATGGCGTCAAGCATATGGTGATGACGACGGGAACGCCGAAGGGGGCGGATCGCGGCGCTTCGATCCTTGCCGACAGCGCCCNNCAGGGCGGCCGCCGCCCTGCCGATCCAGGCGCAGTGCGAGCCGCCGGAAGACGACATCTGGTTTTCGATCATGAAGGAAGCCGGCGTCGATGCGCTCGGCATGCATCTCGAAGTCGTCACGCCGGAATTGCGTGAGCGCATCATGCCCGGCAAGGCGCAGGTCCCGATTTCAAAATACACGGCCTCGTTCAAGGCCGCCGTCGAAGTGTTCGGGCGCGGCCAGGTCTCGACCTACATTCTCGCCGGCCTCGGCGATACGCGCGAGGCGATCCTCGATATCTGCGAAAAGCTTGTTGCTATCGGCGTCTATCCCTTCGTCGTGCCCTTCGTGCCGATTTCGGGAACGCCGCTCGAAAGCCATCCGGCGCCGAAGCCTGATTTCATGCATTCGATCCTCGGCCCGCTCTCCAAGCTGCTGGTCGATAGCGGGTTGAAGGCCGTCGACATCAAGGCCGGCTGCGGCAAATGCGGCGCCTGCTCTGCCCTTTCCTCCTATGAAAGGATGCTAACGAAATGATGCTGGAGCCCTTCTCACCCTATCGCGCCAGCGAATTCCAGGTGAAGTTTTCCACCTCGGAGTGGGAACGGCAGGAAGCGCATGCGCTGCGCCGCGCCGTCTTCTGCGAGGAGCAGAAGATCTTCGAGAGCGATGACCGCGATGTGATCGACGATCACGCCATTCCGATCGTGGCGCTGTCGATGATGGGCGTTGCCGCCGACAGGCTGGTCGGCACGGTGCGCATCCATCAGGAAGAGCCCGGCCTCTGGTGGGGCTCGCGGCTCGCCGTGCACGAGGATTTCCGCAAGATCGGCGCGCTTGGCGCAACGCTGATCCGGCTTGCGGTCTCCTCGGCCAATGCGATGGGCTGCCACACGTTTCTTGCCAATGTGCAGGTGCAGAACGGGCTGCTCTTCCGCCGTCTGCATTGGGATGTGATCGAGGAATTCGAGGTCTACGGCAAGCCGCATCTCAGGATGAAGGCGGACCTTGCCTGGTACCCGCCCTGCCCGACGCCGGAAACCGGGCTGGTGGCACTCGCCAGGAAGGCGGCGTGATGGGCGACAGGATCGATCTCACGGTGCTGGCAGCCAAGCTTTCCGCCTCCTCCGGCATCGCTGCCAAGGCGGATATCGGCACGGTTGCCGCGAGCCTTGGCCTTGCCGGTCAGCAGATACCGGTGGGCGACGATTGTGCAGCGCTGCCCGATGGCGACGGATACCTGCTCTTTGCCATCGAGGGCTTCATCAACGAGTTCGTCGCCGCCGATCCCTGGTTTTCCGGCTGGTGCGGGGTGATGGTCAATATTTCCGATGTCGCTGCCATGGGTGGCCGGCCGGTCGCCGTCGTCGATGCCGTCTGGGCGAATGGCGAGGCGGGGGCCGCACCGGTGCTCGAGGGCATGCGGGCGGCAGCCAGGACGTTTGGTGTGCCGATCGTTGGCGGCCATACGAATATCCGCACCGATCGCGGCCAGCTTTCAGTCGCCATTCTCGGCAGGGCGAAGAAGCTGCTGACGAGCTTCGATGCGAAGGTGGGCGATGTGCTGATCGCGGCGATCGATCATCGCGGCCGTTATCGCGAACCCTTCAACAATTGGGAAGCGGCAACCGATGCCCCGTCCGCCCGGCTGCGCGGCGATCTGGAGATCCTGCCCAACATTGCCGAAGCCGGATTGGCACTGGCCGCCAAGGATATCAGCCAGGGCGGAATTATCGGCACGGCAATCATGCTGGCGGAATGTTCCGGGGTCGGCATCGATATCGATATCTCGACAATCCCGCTGCCGGATGGCGTGGCGCTCGAGCGCTGGCTCGCGACGTTCCCAAGCTTCGGTTACCTGATCTCCACCACGCCCGAAAAGGCCGATGAGGTGATCCTGCGTTTTGCCGCCCGCAATATCAGCGCGGCCGTGATCGCCAATGTCAAAGCTGGCAGCGAAGTGGCGATATCTGATGGCACCGATCGTGTCGTGATCCGCGATTATGGTGAGACACCGCTGCTGCAGCTCGGCCGGCAGGAGGATGCTGCATGAGCCGGCCGCTGCGCATCGCCATGCTTTCCCACTCCACCAACCCGCGCGGTGGCGTGGTGCACGCCATGCAGCTTTCGGAGGCGCTGACCGCTCTTGGCCACGACGTCGTGCTGCATGCGCCTGATGCGAAGGGGACGGGCTTTTTCCGTGAGCCAGCCTGCGGCGCGATGTGCATTCCTGTCGGGCCTGCGCCTGATGATATGACCGCAATGGTCGAGCATCGGATCGCCGATTATCTCCGCTATTTCGAAAATTCCGCCGATGCTCGCGACTTTGATATTTTCCACGCCCACGACGGCATCTCCGGCAATGCACTGGCAACCTTGAAGGAGCGCGGGCTGATCCCCGCTTTCGTCCGCACCGTCCATCATATCGACCAGTTCGCCGATATCAGGCTGATGGAGCTGCAGGATCGATCCATCGACAGGGCCGACCTGTTCTTTACCGTCAGTTCGATGTGGCGCAAGACGCTCAAGGAAACACGCGGCATCAGCTCCACCGTCGTCGGCAATGGCGTCGACATCAAGCGCTTCTCTCCCACCATCGACGGCACTGCGCTGCGCAGCAAACTCGCCTTGCCGGATGGCCCTGTTTTCCTTGCTGTCGGCGGCATCGAGGCGCGGAAGAATACGATCGCCATGCTGGAAGGCTTCGGCCAAGTGCGCGCCATCCGCCCGGATGCGCAATTCGTGATCGCCGGCGGTGCTTCGCTGCTCGATCATCGCGGCTATCAGGGTGAGTTCCGCGCTGTGCTTGCCTCGCTCGGCGAACATGCGGCTGCAGTCCACATCCTCGGCACGGTTGCGGACGACGACATGCCGGCGCTTTACCGGCTTGCCGATACGCTCGTCTTCGCCTCGGTCAAGGAAGGTTTCGGCCTCGTGGTGCTGGAGGCGATGGCGAGCGGTGTGCCCGTCGTCGTCTCCTCGATCGCGCCCTTTACCGAATATCTCGGCCCTGAAGACGTCGTCTGGTGCGATCCGCACGATGCCGCCTCTATCGCCGAGGCCATGGCGATTTCCCTCATGCCACCGGTGCGCGCCGGACTTATCCCGCACGGGCTGAAGCTTGCCGCCCATCACAGCTGGCAGCGTACGGCTGCCGCGCATCTCCAAGCCTACGAGACATTGAAGGAGCCTGCCCATGCCTGAAATGCGTTTCGTCATCGCCTGGCCGGATGGCCGCGAGGAGACCTGTTATTCGCCCTCGCTCGTCATCCGGGAATTCTTCGAGGAAGGCCAGACCTATCCGATCCGCGATTTTCTCGACCGCAGCCGCAAGGCGCTGACCATCGCCAGCGACCGGGTGGAGGCGAAATACGGCTATCCGTGTTCGCTCGCCCGCGGCCAGCTCGCCCGCATCGAGGAGGCGGGCTCCCTGTTTCTTGCCGACGTCGATGCCCGCGTGCGTTGCGAAAGCTTCATTCTCTGAAAGGAACCCGACCAATGACCTTTTCCCTCAAGCCGCATTACAGCGCCGTCGTCATCGGCGGCGGTCAGGCCGGGCTTTCGGCCAGCCACTATCTCAAGGAGCACGGCATCGACCATGTCGTCTTCGAGAAGAAGACCGTAGCGCATAAATGGAAGAACGAGCGCTGGGACGCCTTCTGCCTGGTGACGCCGAACTGGCAGTGCCGGCTGCCCGACCACCCCTATGACGGCGACGATCCGCATGGTTTCATGGTGAAGGACGAGATCCTCGCCTATGTCGATCGCTTCGTGAAAAAGGTGAATGCGCCCGTGCTGGAAGGCACGACGGTCACCTCGCTGGAAAAGGCTGGCGATCTCTTCAGGCTCTCGACTTCGGCGGGATCGCTTACCGCCGACAGCGTCATTATCGCCACCAGCCTCTACAGCGCGCCGGCGATCCCACGCGCCGCCGAGCGCCTGCCGGATGATGTCCTGCAGATCCACACCGCTGACTATCGCAATCCCGGCCAGCTGCCGGAGGGCGCCATCGTTGTCGTCGGCTCCGGCCAGTCCGGTTGCCAGATCGCCGAAGACCTGCATCTTGCCGGCCGCAAGGTGCATATGGTCACCGGCAATGCACCACGCTGCGCCCGTTTCTATCGCGGCCGCGATGTGGTCGACTGGCTCGCCGATGTCGGCCAGTACGACATCACCATCGAGCATGACGGCATGACCAAGAAGAAACATGACACCAACCACTATCTGACCGGCCGCGACGGCGGACGCGATATCGATCTGCGCAAATTCGCGCTGGAGGGCATGTCGCTTTATGGGCGCATGGAGGGTGTTTCGGGTGGGCGGATGCTGTTCGAGCCGAATCTTAGGGACAATCTCGACAATGCCGACCGCGTCTATAACGGCATCAATGCGCTGATCGACCGGCATATTGCCGAGAAGGGCATCGATGCGCCGCCGGCCAGCCTCTACACGCCGCTCTGGGAGCCGGAAAGCGAGCCGGCGGAACTCGATCTCAGGGCGGAGGGTGTCACTTCGGTGATCTGGGCGACCGGCTTTTCGCCTGACTGGTCCTATGTCGGCCTGCCGATCTTCGACGGCACCGGCTATCCGGTGCAGCGGCGCGGCGTGACCGGCATCGACGGCGTCTATGTTCTCGGCCTGCCCTGGCTCTGGACCTGGGGTTCCGGCCGGTTCCTGGCCGTCGGCAAAGATGCCGAGCATGTGGTGAACCACCTCGCCGGCCATCTTGAGGTCACCCATCAGGTCCTGAAACAGGCGGCCAGCGCTTGAACATGAATGTCGCGATCCTCGATTTTCATCCACCCGAGCCGTCAGCGCGCGAGCTGATGGAGCAGGCGCTTGCGCCGCATATGCTCATCGGCATGCCGCACCTGACGCCGTCAGGCCTCTCGGAGACATGGGTGATGAAAGAGCTCGGGCATCGCCACTGGCTGATGCTCGCGCGCCATCTCGGCATGGAGAATGCCGATTTCCGCGCGCCCGATGGCGGCGAGGCATATGCGGCAATCTGCGCGACGTCGCTGGAGGATGCGAACTTCGGCGCGGTTCGCGCCAATGATGTGTTGACGATACGCTCGACACTGTCGCCCGTCTCGCGCACGCAGGTTTCAACTCGCCACCGGCTTTTCGTGCGTGGCAACCTGATCGGCGAGGTGGAGCTTATTTCCACTTTCGTCTGCCGCATGCGGGAGGGCGACAACTATTCGATCGCCCGCGTTCCCCTGCCCGGACTGGCGACGGCTGTGGAGGACAATGCGCTGGCAAGGACGGCGGCGGCGTTGCGCGCCGGTACGCTGGAGACGCATTTCGGCCTGCCGGCCAACCCGGCCAAGGCACTGCGCGGCTTTCGCTTCGAGCCGGATGCGTCGCAGGAGTTCAACGGCGCCGGGCTGTTCTACTTCGCCGAATTCCAGGCGCTGGCCGATCGCGCCTTCGGGCGGTGGTTTCCGGAGTTTTCGCTGGTGTCTCGGCGTGAGATATTCTTTTCCGGCAATATCCGGGCGGGCGAAGCCGTGCGGGTGGAGTTGATGGGGCTTTCTCCCGATCGGCGGCAAGCCCTCTGCCGGCTGCGGCGGGAAGAGGATGGCAAGGTGATCGGCAAAGCCTTCATGGAGTGGCAGGCGGACTAATTGATGCCTGCCTGAGCGCATCCCGAAGCACGTCAAACACCCTGTTGTCCAGTGTCTGGGAGACGTTGAAGCGCATGAAGCCGGTGGCCGATTGCGACAGGCTGAAGGCGTTGCCCGGCGCGAGCACGACATTCTGGGCGAGCGCGGCACGCGCCACTGCCGCGGCATCCAGACCATCCGGCAGATGGCACCAGAGGAACATGCCGGCTTGCGGCTCCAGCCATGGGCGGATGCCCAATGTTTTCAGCCGGGTCGTGACATCAAACATCGCCTTGGAGAGACGGCTGCGCAGGCCCTCGGCATGTTTGCGGTAGCTGCCGTCGCTGAGCACGCTCAACACCAGTTCGGCATTCAGCCGGGCGCCGCCGAAAGAGGTGGCAATCTTGAGGTCGATCAGGCCTTCGATCCATTCAGGCCGCGCTGCGATGAAGCCGCAGCGCGCGGCGGCCGAGAGTGTCTTCGAAAAGCTGCCGATATGGATGACGCGGTCGAGGCCGTCGAAGGCGGCAAGGCGGGGCGCCGGCGTCAGTTCGAAATCGGCGAAGATATCGTCCTCGATGATGGTGAGGCCATGTTGTTCGGCGAGCTTCAGCAATCGGTGCGCCGTGACCGGCGAGAGCGTGGCGCCGGTCGGATTGTGGATTGCGGAGTTGGTGATGTAGAGGCGCGGCCGGTGCTCGGTGAGGGCTGCGGCAAAGAGCTCGATATCTGGGCCTGAAGGCGTGTAGGGAACGCTGACGACCTTGGCGCGGTGGGCTCTCAGCAGCGCATGAAAATTGAAATAGCAGGGATCGTCGACCAGCACCGTATCGCCGGACTCGATGAGAAAACGGCAGAGGAAATCGATTGCCTGTGTGCCGGATTCGGTGAGCATGATCTTATCGGGCGCGGCCTCGATGCCGCGCTCGGCCATGCGCCTGGAAATCAGTTGGCGCAACGGCTTGAGGCCGAGGGGCGAGCCGTAGTCGGAGAGGCTTGCGGCGTCCGCACGCGACAGGGATCGCAGCGCCCGGCGAATGGCCTCCTCGGGAAGCCATGCGGGCGGCAGCCAGCCGCAGCCGGGCTTGAGATCGCTTTCCTGCGCCTCCAGCGATTGCCGCGATACCCAGAAAGGATCGACGGCGCGATCGAGCTTCGGGCCGATATCGGCCAGCGAGAGTGGCGCGGCCTGGCTCGCGACATAGAAGCCAGAACCGGGGCGCGAGAGGATCGCACCCTCGGCCACCAAGCGCTCATAGGCATCGACCACCGTAGAGGCGGAGACTTTCAAAGTTCCCGACAGGCTGCGGATCGAAGGCAGCTTGGCTCCGGGCGTGAGGCTGCGGCCGGCAATGCGTTGGCGGATGGTCGCCATGACCATCCCGACCCGGCTAATTGCCTGAACTTGCTCGTCCATCCGTACTGCTTCCCCAACCATAACAGTTTCAGCCAACTGTATCGAACTGTGGCTGGCAGTACCAGTGCGAACGGCGGATAAGCATGGGGCAAACAAAGGAGTGCCCACATGGATCGCACAGCGACCGGATGGATCAATGGTTTTATCGGCGTGCTCATCTTCAGCGGATCTCTGCCGGCCACCCGCGTGGCCGTCATGCAGCTCGATCCGGTTTTCCTGACGGTGGCGCGAGCGGCGATTGCCGGCATCCTGGCGCTTTGCCTGCTGATCGCTTTCCGTGAGAAGCGACCTTCACGGCAGGATCTCATTTCGCTTGTCGTCATCGCGCTCGGCGTTGTCGTCGGCTTTCCGCTGTTGACGGCTCTGGCGCTGCAGCATGTGACCTCGGCGCATTCCATCGTCTTCATCGGCCTGCTGCCGCTGGCGACCGCAATCTTCGGGGTCATCAGGGGTGGCGAACGGCCGAAGCCGGCCTTCTGGCTGTTCTCGCTGCTCGGCAGCGCGCTGGTGGCGGGCTTTGCGCTGGCGCAGGGGCTGACGGCCTCGCCTGTTGGCGATGCGCTGATGCTGGCCGCCGTCATCGTCTGCGGGCTTGGCTATGCCGAGGGCGCGCGGCTGTCGCGCCGGCTTGGTGGCTGGCAGGTGATCTCGTGGGCGCTGGTGGTGTCGTTGCCGGTCATGATCGTCGCCGCCATCCTTTACAGGCCGCCGAGCTTTGCCGAGATCCAGACGCCGGCCATACTGGGCCTTGCCTATGTCTCACTCTTCAGCATGCTGATTGGCTTCATCTTCTGGTATCGCGGGCTTGCGCAGGGCGGCATTGCTGCCGTTGGCCAGCTGCAACTTCTGCAGCCTTTCTTTGGCCTTGCGCTTGCTGCGACACTGCTGCGCGAGACGGTAAGCTGGTCCATGCTTGCGGTGACCGTCGCTGTCATTCTCTGCGTGGCCGGGGCGCGGAAGTTTGCGAAATAGGTCGAAAATTGACAGCTCTGGTATCATGTAATAATCAAAGTTACATGACGCGAGATCACACTTACCCGAGCCTGCCCACACCTCATAAGACGACATCAGCCTTTACCGGCGATGCCGTCAAATCCTATCTCGAAGGCCCTCCGCGGCAGGTTCCCGGCTTTTCAAGCCTGCACCGGATGGCGACGATGCTGATGGCGGAGCGGACGCCCGACAATGGCCGCGTGCTCGTGCTCGGCGCCGGCGGCGGACTGGAGCTCAAGGCTTTTGCCGAGGCGCATGAGGGCTGGACTTTTGACGGTGTAGACCCCTCGGCCGACATGCTGCAACTGGCAAGGCTGGTCGCCGGAGAGCACAGCGGGCGGATAGGTTTTCACGAAGGCAGGATCGACATCGCGCCCGAAGGCCCCTTCGATACCGCCGTCTGCCTGCTGACCTTCCATCACATCCC
Source organism: Hyphomicrobiales bacterium (assembly GCA_900470965.1). Lineage (GTDB taxonomy): Bacteria > Pseudomonadota > Alphaproteobacteria > Rhizobiales > Rhizobiaceae > Rhizobium. The sequence goes on along the minus strand of UCCS01000062.1, from coordinate 16,389 downwards.
CGTCGAGCAACGGCTTGAAACACTTCAGCATATTCGCCGCCGGCTGAAAGCCGGTGCGCCGTTTGTTGTTGCGCATATGAGTTTCCCGCAAGACGAGCCGGGACGGTCGATGTGGATCGATCGCCATATCGCCTATGGCGCTCCTGACGGAGGAGACCCTTCCCGGCAGGAGAATGCGCGCACCGCCATGCGCGAGAGGCTGCATATCCTCGCTCCTGATGATGAGGAGGCCATGTTGCGTATGGCAGGCTTTTCGGATGTCAGCCTGTTCTACGCCGCCTTCAGCTTCAGGGGATGGGTGGCATACGCATAGGCGCCCCTAAACTTTCCAGTTTTGGAAAGTATCTTGCGTGACAATAGCGACCGAGATATAGTTTCCGAAATTGGAAACTATAGGTGCCGTATGACGCTGACCCTTTACCTGCATCCGCTTGCCTCCTTCTGCCACAAGGTGCTGATCGCGCTTTATGAAAACGAGACCGCGTTCGACAGCCGGATCGTCAATTTTGCCGATCCGGACTCGGCCGCGGCCCTGTTCGACAAATGGCCGGTCGGCAAGATTCCGATCCTGCATGACGAGGCAACCGGGCGTACGGTCCCGGAGACGAGCATCATCATCGAATACCTGCAGGCCCATTATCCGGGGCCGGTGCGGCTTCTGCCCGATGATCCGGACGCGCTGCTGCAGGTGCGGCTCTGGGATCGGTTTTACGACCTCTATGTCAGCGTGCCGATGCAGAAGATCGTCACCGACAGAATCCGGCCGGCGGACGCCCATGATCCGCATGGCGTCACTGAAGCGAGAGGGATGCTTGATCAGGCCTATAAGATGATCGAGGCGGATATGCAGGGAAGGCTCTGGGCGACGGGCGATGATTTCACCATGGCCGATTGCGCGGCTTTGCCGGGGCTGTTCTTTGCTTCCATCGTGCATCCATTCCCCGCTGAGCAGCAGGCGCTTTCCTCCTATCTGGAGCGTCTGTTACAACGTGCTTCCGTCAAACGCGTGCTGGCCGAAGCGCAGCCCTATTTCTCGATGTTTCCCTATCGGGAGGCAATGCCAGCGCGTTATCTTGAAGCCGCGACATCTTGAGGCCGGGACATCTTGAGGCATATGATGGCAGAACTGGCGCCAGCCGAATTCGACCGGATATTTCAGGCGCTCGCCGATCCCTATCGCCGTGGCTTCGTGGAAAAGCTTGCCAGGGGGCCGGCCTCCGTCACGGAACTGGCAGAGCCCGCCGATGTCGGCCTGCCGGCGGTGCTGAAACATCTGCGAATTCTGGAAGAAAGCGGCATTGTCATTTCGGAAAAGGTGGGGCGGGTGCGCACCTATCGCATGCAGCAGCAGGCATTCGGCGCCATCAACCAATGGATCGAGCAGCGTCAAGCTGAAATGCACGCCGCCTTCGATCGCCTCGCCTTGCTGATGGCGGAAACTCCTGAGGAAAAGGATCACTGATGGGTGTCAGCGTCAATCACCGCACCTTCGTCATCAAACGCGACCTGCCCGGCAGCGTGGCGCATGCATTCCGCTTCTGGTCGGACCATGCGCTGAAACGGCGCTGGACCGCCTGCCATCCCGACTGGCAAGTACTGGAGGATCAATTCGACTTCGAGACCGGCGGGAGCGAGCGCATGACATGGCGCATGCCCGACGGGACGGAACAGGCGATGCGCGCCTATTATCTCGAAATCCACCCGCGCGAACGCATCGTCTATGCCTATACGATGCTGACGGCGGGAAAGAGCATCTCTTCCTCGCTGGTCACGGTGGAATTCACCGGACGCGGCGACACGACGCTGATGACCTTCACCGAACAGGCCGTCTTCGGCGATGCCAAAGACGGCGATATCAGAGAGAGCGGCACCGGCATCGGCTTCGACCGGCTCGTCGAAGAGATGGCGGCTACGCCTGTCTGATCCGGTGCCGATGTGCGGCCTGCTTGGCGCGATTGCCGCAGAGTGCCATGCTGCACCAGCGCCGGCGGTAACCGCGCGTGTGGTCGGCAAACAGCAGGGTGCAGGACGGGCCTTCGCAGGCCTTCACATTGGAAAAATCCTCGGTACAGACGAAGCGGCCAAGTGCCTCGCCGACCGGTAGCAGCAATGCTTCCGGTGAGCGCCATTTGCGCATTGTCTGGAAGTCGAAGACCGCGCCCTCATCCGTCTGCCGCGCCACGACGCGGCCATAGCCTTCGTCGCGCTCCAGCAGACGGTTCAGCGGTTCGAGCTCGGCCAGGGCGTCGGGCTTCAACTGCCTTCCCTTATGCTCGCGGACGAAGGTCCGGAACCATTCACGCAGGTTCCTTGCCTGATCGGCGACGTTGTCGAGTTCGCCCGGCAACGCCTGGGCACGCAGGCTTTCGAGCGTTTCGCGCGGGACGAGGTTTGCCTGCTCGAGCCAGCGCAACAGTCCCTCCCCGTCCTCTATCCAATCAACAGGCGTGTCGATGGGCGTTGCCACCGAATTCAGGAAATCCAGTGCCAGCGCATCACCCAGAAACAAGGCGGGAGAGTGGTTATCCATGACAAGTCCTATTCCGGCTGCCGACCATAGCTGTAGGGCAGCCTGCTTGAAAACGCGACTCTTATGTAACCTGTCAAAAGGCTGTTGACAAGTTACCCTCCTAAGGAGTAACCGTTCTATATCTATTTAAGCGGTTACAAGCCGAATGAAGGAGAAAGCAGATGCCGTCGCAGTCGATTGATCAGCAGACTATCCATATCTTGCTCGTCCACGGCGCCTGGGCCGACGGCTCTGGCTGGGCCAAAGTCATCGCGCCGCTTGTCGCCGAGGGTTTTGCGGTGACAGCAGCGCCGCTACCGATGACCTCCTATGCCGATGACGTTAAAGCCCTTGAACAGGCGCTGGACCGTGTGGACGGGCCAGTGGTTCTAGCAGGCCATGCCTATGCCGGAGCGGTTATCGCCGGGGTGCGGAATGAAAATGTGAAGGCACTGGTCTATGTTTCTGCTCTCGCCCCCGATGAAGGAGAGACGGTTGCCGATGTCTTCTATCGCAGCGAACTCGATCCGCGGGCGCCGCAGCTAGCGCCTGATGAAAACGGCCTGATCTATTATCCGCATGAAGCCTTTGCCGCGGCCTATGCGCAGAATGCCACGAATGAGGAACTAGTGGTGCTTGCAGCCGTGCAGCGGCCGATCTCGCCTGCCTGCATCACGGCACCGGTCGGGCGGCCGCTCTGGAAGGATCGCCCTTCCTGGTTCCTGGTGGCGGAGGACGACCGGATGATCGCTGCCGCCAACCAGCGCTTCATGGCTGAGCGTATGCAGGCGATGCAACGGCCCTTCCCGGTCGATCATACGCCGATGGTGACGGCACCGGACACGGTGCTGCAGGTCATCCGAGAGGCCGCAGCAACAGTGGCCGCAGCCTGAATGACCGACATATCTCCCAATACATCGCCATTCATCTCAACTGAAGGAACCATGACCATGACCAAGATCAGCTACCGCAACACCACCGTCGACGGCATCAAGATCGCCTATCGCGAGGCCGGCACCCAGGACGCTCCGAAGCTCCTGCTGCTGCATGGCTTCCCGACCTCCGGCCATATGTTTCGCGATCTAATCCCACTGCTGGCCGATCGCTATCACATCATCGCGCCGGATCTTCCGGGCTTCGGCCAGTCGGACGATCCCGCGGTCAACAGCTTCGACAGCATTGCAGACACGATCGACCGCTTCACCGAGATCGTCGGCTTCGATCGCTATGCCGTCTATGTCTTCGATTATGGTGCGCCGACGGGCTTTCGTCTGGCGGTCAAGCATCCCGAGCGGATCACGGGCATCATCTCGCAGAATGGCAATGCCTATGTGGATGGCCTCAGCGATGCATGGAACCCGGTGCAGGCCTACTGGCAGGACGCCAGTGCAGAAAACCGCGCCGTGCTGAAGGGGTTCCTCGGGCCGGAGACGACGGTCTGGCAATATACGCATGGCGTTGCCGATACGACCAGGATTTCGCCTGACGGATATTCGCTCGACAATTTCTATCTCTCGCGTCCGGGCGCTGAAGATGTGCAGCTCGATCTCATGGGCGACTACAAGAGCAATGTGGCACTCTACCCGACCTTCCAGGATTACTTCCGGACCCACAAGCCGCGCTTCCTCGCCGTCTGGGGCAAGAATGATCCCTTCTTCCTGCCGCCGGGCGCGGAAGCCTTCGCCCGCGATATTCCTGACGCCGTGATCAAATTCTTCGATACCGGCCACTTCGCGCTCGAAACACATGCGGATGAAATTGCCGCTGCAATCCGCGATTTCCTTGGCTGATAATCCCGCGACAGGAGAGGTATCATGTCCAATAAAGTAGCCATCATTACCGGTGCCAGCCAGGGCATCGGCCAGGCAACGGCCATCCGGCTCGCAAAGGATTTTTCCAAGCTCGTGCTCGTTGCCCGCAACAAGGCCAATCTCGCGGAGACGGCGAAAGCAGTCGAAGCGGCGGGTGCCAAGACGCTCGTCATCGATGCCGACCTTGCGGAGCCGGCGGCGGCACAGGCCGTCGTCGACAAAGCGCTTGCCGTTTTCGGGCGGATCGATGCGCTGCTCAACATTGCCGGCGCCGTGCCGCAGATCGACGTGTTCGAAATGACGGACCGACAATGGGATGATGGCATGGCGCTGAAGCTGCATGGCGCACGGCGGCTGACCATCGCCGCCTGGCCGGCACTGAAGGAAATGAAGGGTTCCGTCGTGCTGATGTCAGGCAATTCGGCGGTCTTTCCGAAGGCGGCCTATGCTGCCGTCGGCACGATCAATGCGGCGATATCCGCACTCGCCAAGGCTTTCTCCGATCGCGGCATCGAGGATGGCGTGCAGGTCAACAGCGTGCTGCCCGGCCCGGTCATGACCGGCCGCCGGCGCAGCTATCTGGAGCACTGGGCGCCGCTGCATGACATGACGGTGGAGGAGGCGACGGCCAGATTTCCGAAGGAGGCTGGCATTGCCCGCTACGGCGAACCGGAAGAGATCGCCGAACTCATGGCCTTCCTCGTATCGCCGGGTGCGCACTGGATGACCGGAACGACGCTTCGCATGGATGGTGGCGAGGTGAAGTCTGTCTGACGCTGACTAATCGGAGGTGACGCAGAAATTGTTGCCTTCGGGATCGTTCAGCACGGTGTAATCTGCCGTCTCACGCACGAAGGTCGCGCCCAGAGAGATGAGGCGCGCGACTTCTTTTGTCCGGTCGCCGACAGCGATATCGAGGTGAACGCGATTGCGGGCCGGACGCTCTCCCGGGCGAAGATGGAAGCAAAGGCGCGTTCCCGGTCCTTCGACCATCACCACCGGATCGGTTTCCGGCGTCAGGCCAAGCGTGGCAAGGCGGGCGATTTCCTCATCGTCGTAGGGCAAGACCGCATAGTCATCGAGCGCTTCGGCCCAGAAGCGGGCGACGCGGGAGGGCACATCGCAATCGATGACGATTTCCTTCAGCCGCCCCATGGTCACTCACGAATTGCCGGAGCGGCGCTGAGAAACACGCTCGGCGACAGCACCACCGACTACGGGCAGCAGGGCGAAAAGGACCAGCTGTGGCGTTCCTGTCAGCGTCAAAAGGCTGGACAGGAAAATGGCCACGAGCATTCCCGCCAGTGCGCCGGCCAGATAGGGAAGGTAACCCTTCAAGAGAGCCTCCGTCTTAGCGGGTTTCAATCGAAATGAGCTCGCAAGGCTCCACATAGGACGCTCCGCGGCATCGGCAATGACCAGTTGTCGCCCCAGATGCCTTTTACCCTCAGAACTAGGCGCTCGCTTTCTTCGATGCCGGTTTGCCCGCCGTGTTCAGCGCCACCGCGGCCTGCACCAGCGCCTTCAGCGCCGCCTCATCGATCTTATCCCCCTCGCGAATATCGATCGCCCGGCGCGTATTCCCTTCAAGGCTGGAGTTAAAAAGGTTGGACGGGTCTTCCACCGAAGCGCCCTTGGCGAAGGTCAGCTTGACCACCGCCTTGTAGGTTTCGCCGGTGCAGATGATGCCGGCGTGTTCCCAGACCGGGACGCCCCTCCATTTCCACGCCTCCTCCACCTCGGGATCGGCCTCGCGGATGATGGCCCTCACACGGGCGAGCGTTTCGCCGCGCCAGTCGACCAATTCCCTGATCTTGGCATCGATGCGTTCGGAGGGAGAGATTTCTTTCGGTTCCGCTTCCTTTTTCGTCGTCGCCGCTTTCTTCATGGTCTCTCTCCTTACATTTTCTCGCCCGGCAACAGGCTTGCCTGCCTGATCCAGTCGGCGAGCTGCGCCTCGTCGATCGGATCGTTCTCATGGATGTGGAAATAGCGCGTTTCCGCAGTCTTGGATTCTCCCGGCGGTATGGGCTGCAAAGCAGCGCCGCGGAAGAAGGCCAGCTTGATGTATTTGTTGAAGCAATGGATGCCGAGGAACCAGCCGTCGCCTTTCGTGCCGTAGAGCGGCGAGTTCCATTTGACGGCCTTGTGGGCATCTGGAACAGTGCGCATGATCAGTCCATCGAGGTGGCGGCCGACATTGCTTTTCCAGCCGGGCATGGCGGCGATATAGGCCTGGACGGGGCCATCGCCCTCGCCTTTGGCGATCTGCGGATTGCCGCCGGATAGCAGCTTGGGCTCTGCCGATTTTGCCGGCTTGCTGGACATCTTATTGGCCATGGGCTCCTCCCCCCTTGGGGATAATAAGGAAGCATCCCTCGATTTCCAGTCGTGCGGAATGGCCACAGCTGCAAAGATCACAGCTTGATGACGCGGAAAACCTGCGACACGGCGGCAAACCCGTGGCATAAGGGCGCCAAAATTCTCCCAAGCTCCCGCGTAAGACATGATCCGTATCGAAAATATCAGCAAGCAGAACAGCCACCGCATCCTCTTCATCGAAGCCACTGCCGCCCTCAATCGCGGCGAAAAGATCGGTCTCGTCGGCCCCAACGGCGCCGGCAAGACGACGCTTTTCCGCATGATCAATGGCGAAGAGCTGCCGGATGAAGGCCAGGTCTCAGTCGAAAAGCACGTCTCCATCGGCTACTTCAACCAGGATGTCGGCGAAATGTCCGGCCGCAGCGCGGTTGCCGAGGTGATGGAGGGGGCCGGCCCCGTCAGCATCGTCGCCGCAGAGCTGCGCGAGCTGGAAGCGGCCATGTCCGATCCTGACCGCATGGACGAGATGGATCAGATTATCGAGCGCTACGGCGAGGTGCAGGCGCGCTACGAGGAACTGGATGGCTATGCGCTGGAAGGCCGTGCCCGCGAAGTTCTGGACGGCCTGAGCTTCAGCCAGGAAATGATGGACGGCGATGTCGGTGCACTCTCCGGCGGCTGGAAGATGCGCGTGGCGCTCGGCCGCATCCTGCTGATGCGTCCCGACGTCATGCTGCTTGACGAACCGAGCAACCACCTGGATCTCGAAAGCCTGATCTGGCTGGAAGAATTCCTCAAGACTTATGAGGGCGCATTGCTGATGACCTCGCACGACCGCGAGTTCATGAACCGCATCGTCACCAAGATCATCGAGATCGATGCCGGCTCGCTCAACAGCTATTCCGGCGACTACGGTTTTTACGAGCAGCAGCGGGCGCAGAACGAGAAGCAGCAGCAGGCGCAGTTCGAGCGCCAGCAGGCGATGCTCGCCAAGGAAATCAAGTTTATCGAGCGCTTCAAAGCGCGCGCCAGCCATGCTTCGCAGGTGCAGAGTCGCGTCAAGAAGCTGGAAAAGATCGAGCGCGTGGAGCCGCCGAAGCGCCGCCAGACGGTGGCTTTCGACTTCCAGCCGGCGCCGCGCTCGGGCGAAGACGTCGTCAACCTCAAGAACGTGCACAAGAAATATGGCAGCCGTACCATCTATGAAGGACTGGACTTCATGGTGCGCCGCAAGGAGCGCTGGTGCATCATGGGCGTCAACGGCGCCGGCAAATCGACGCTCCTGAAGCTGGTAACCGGCACGGCAGAGCCGGATGCCGGCAGCGTGGCGCTCGGCGCCAGCGTCAAGCTCGGCTATTTCGCCCAGCACGCCATGGACCTGCTCGATGGTGAACGCACGGTACTGGAATGGCTGGAAGATTCCTTCCCGCTTGCCGGCCAGGCGCCGCTACGTGCTCTCGCCGGCTGCTTCGGCTTTTCGGGTGACGACGTCGACAAGCGCTGCCGCGTGCTGTCCGGCGGCGAGAAGGCCCGCCTCGTCATGGCCCACATGCTGTTCGACCCGCCGAACTTCCTCGTGCTCGACGAGCCGACCAACCACCTCGATCTCGACACCAAGGAAATGCTCATCAAGGCGCTCGCCGATTTCGAGGGCACGATGCTCTTCGTCTCGCACGATCGCCACTTCCTTGCCGCCCTTTCCAACCGCGTGCTGGAGCTGACGCCCGATGGCATCCAGCAGTATGGCGGTGGCTATACGGAGTATGTCGAGCGCACCGGCTACGAGGCGCCCGGCATCCACGCTTAACGGCTGAACGCGTCTGCACCGGTCAGTTCCGCCGAGAACGCCCAGAGACGGGCCGCCTCGTCGGGATCGACGGCATAGGCGCGCACGCTGGTTTCCGCACCGTCATCCGAGACGGATGCGATATCGCAGTCGGCGCAATAGAGGCCGCCAAGGTCTGCAAGCTGCGGCGAGGTTGCGGCCCAGACCTGCGTCGCGGCACCCTGCTCCGGTGTCTTGAACGTTGGGTCGGCCGCATTGCCGTCGGCATCGATCCAGCCGGCGGCGACCATGTCTTCCTTCTCCAGGTGCCGCTGCAGCGGCGTCAGGATCTTGCCGGGATGCAGCGAGAAGGCACGCACGCCGGCATCCCCGCCCAGCCTGTCGAGTTGCACCGCAAAGAGCGCGTTTGCGGTTTTCGCCTGTCCATAGGCCTGCCACCGGTCGTAGCCCTCGGTGAACTGGACATCGTCCCAGCGGATGGGCGTGATGCCATGGGCACCGGAGGAGACGGCAACCACTCGGGCTCCCCTCGCCATCGCCGGCCAGAGGCGATTGACGAGTGCGAAATGGCCGAGATGGTTGGTGGCAAACTGTGCCTCCCAGCCCGGCCCGACCCGCGTTTCCGGGCAGGCCATGATGCCGGCGCTGTTGATGAGGATATCGGTCTTGCGGCCGGAGGCGACGAAGCGCTCGGCGAAGTCGCGGACGCTTTCGAGATCGGAGAGATCGAGCCTGTCGACCTCGACATTGGCGATGCCCGAGAGCGCCTTGGCCGCCGCTTCCGGCTGACGCGCGCCGATCAGCACATGCGCGCCGGCCCGCGACAGCGCTTTCGTCGTCTCCAGTCCGAGGCCGGAATGGCCGCCGGTGACGATTGCCAGTTTGCCCGTGAGATCGATGCCCGCGAGCACGTCGTCGGCTGTGGAGCGAGCGCCAAAACCGGAGCCGATGGGGTGTTGTGTGTTTTCCATGGATGCCTCCTTCTGCTTTCGGCCGGAGACTAATGCGGTGGCGTCCATACGATCTATGCGTTAAAGTCCATGATATGTTTGCGATCGTCCGGATTTCCGTATGAGTTCTGTTTCCATGGATCCGCTTTCCGATGTGCTGGCGCTCTTGAAGCCGAAGAGCTACGTCTCGCTCGGGCTCGATGCCGGCCGTGACTGGGCGATCGATTTTCCGCCGCCGCAGGGCATCAAGTTCAATGCCGTTCTCTCGGGCGGCTGCTGGCTGGAGGTGGATGGGGTCGCTGAGCCTGTGCGGCTGGAGGAAGGCGATTGTTTTCTGCTGACGCAGAGCCGGCCCTTCCGGATGATGAGCGACCGCAGCCTGCCGACGATCCCCGCCAATGACATCTATGCGCATGCTAAGGATGGTGTCGCGATCTGCAATGGCGGCGGCGCCTTTTTCCTCGTCGGCAGCCGCTTCGGCTTTTCCGGCGCAGGCGCCGATCTGCTCGTCGGCATATTGCCGCCGGTCGTCCATGTCAGCGAGCATTCGGATCAGGCCTCGGTGCTGCGCTTTGCGATCGACCAGATGGCGCGGGAGCTGCGCGGCCGGCACCCGGGCGGCTTCCTGATGACCGAGCATCTGGCGCATATCATGCTGATGCAGATCCTGCGGCTCTATCTCTCAGCACCCGATATCAAAGGCACCGGCTGGCTGTTTGCGCTCGCCGACCGGCAGATCGGCATGGCGATCGGCGCTATGCATGCAGAGCCGGCGCGGCGCTGGACGCTGCAGCAACTCGCGGTCATGACCGGCATGTCGCGCTCCTCCTTTGCCGAGCGCTTCAAGGAAAAGGTCGGAGCCGCGCCGATGGACTATCTCACACGCTGGCGTATGATGCTGGCGAGCGAGCGGCTCTCCAACAGCAGCGAGCCGATCGGCAAGATTGCACTTTCGCTCGGCTACGATTCCGAAAGCGCCTTCAGCACCGCCTTCAAGCGGGTGATGGCGCGCTCGCCGCGGCAATACAGCCGGGAAGCAGCAGGGTAAAAGACCGCAGGCTGCGGGTCTTGCAGAAACGACTGTCGTTTCATACCTATAGAAGGAATGGTATGCGTCCGGCCCTTGCCGGCCCTCGCTGCATTCCGAGCCTTTGTGCCCGCCTTACGAGGATGAAACCATGAATATCGACAGGATCCTGCGGTCAGTTGTGGCCGTTCGCGCCTCCATCCCCGAAGATGCCTTCACCGCGAATACGCTGGGCACCCGCCGGGAAGGAAGCGGCGTCGTCATCAGGGAAAACGGGCTGGTGCTCACCATCGGCTACCTGATCACCGAAGCAGACGAAATCTGGCTGACGCGCCATGACGGCAAGGTCGTACCTGGCCATGCGCTCGCCTATGACCAGGAAACCGGCTTCGGCCTCATCCAGTCGCTGGCGCCTCTCGACCTGCCGGCCATCGACATCGGCGACAAGGTCAAGACGACGGTCGGCGATGCCGTGATCTTTGCCGATGGTCTCGGCGAATTCGTGCAGGCCAATATCGTCGCCAAGCAGGAATTTGCGGGCTACTGGGAATATCTGCTCGACGAGGCGATCTTCATCGCACCCGCGCATCCCTCCTGGGGCGGTGCGGCGCTGATCAGCGACGACGGCAAGCTGCTTGGCATCGGTTCGCTGCGCCTGCAGATGGTTCAGGACGAAGAGGTCGCCGATATCAACATGGCCGTGCCGATCAACCTCCTTCCGCCGATCCTTGACGACCTGCTTAACCGCGGCCAGATCGACAGGCCGCCGCGCCCGTGGCTCGGCGCCTTTTCGGCTGAAAGCAACGGGGAAGTTGTCGTCATGAGCGTTGCCAAGGGCAGCCCGGCCGCGCAGGCCGGCCTGCAGCAGGGCGACGTGATCTCGGAAATCCGCGACGGCGAAGTGGACGGGCTTGCCGATTTCTACCGTAAGGTCTGGAAGAGCGGTCCGGCAGGCGCTGAAATCCCGATGCGTGTGCTGCGGAACGGCCGCGAGGCCTGGCTGCGGATCAAATCCGCCGACCGCAACAGCTTCCTCAAGAAGCCGCTGATGCAGTGAATCAGATATAGAGCGGCGCCATCCGGCGATGCCTAGATATAAACATCCGGCGATGCTCAGATATAAAGGGGCGCCATCCGGCGCCAGGCACCGGCGCGGTGCGCCCTGCCATCCCAGAAATGCAGCCGATGGCCGACACCCATGTCAGCGAGAAGGCGGCTGAGATAGCGATTGTTATCGAGGAATGGATCCTCGTTGCCGATCGTCAGCACGATATCCACCTGCCGCAGCTTTTCCAGCCGCCAATCGCAGGCAAGGCCCGGCAGGAAATGTGTCGGCATGTGGAAATAGACCGTGTCGTCGTAATAACCGTCGAAGAGATCCGAGAAGGATTCGACCTTCATCGTCAGGTCGTAGCGGCCGGAAAAGGCCACCAGCTTGCGGAAGAGATGCGGGTGGCGGAAGACGAGGCTGGCGGCCTGGAAGGCGCCGACGCTGCAGCCGTGGACGATGGTGCATTCGTGGCCGTTGCGGCTCTCCATCAGCGGCAGAACCTCGTTCAGCACATATTCCTCGAAAGCGATATGGCGACGGATACGATCGGCCGGATGGCGGCCGAAGTCGTAGAAGGTTTCGCCCGCGAGGCCCTCGATGCAGAACAGCTGCAGATGACCTGCCTCGAGCTTGTCGGCGAGGCTGGCAACGATTCCGAGATGTTCATATTCCCAAAAGCGCCCTTCCCGCGTTGGGAACATCAGTACTTTGGCGCCGGCATGCCCGAACACCAGAAGCTCCATGTCACGATGGAGCCGATCGCTGTACCAGCGCAGATATTCTCGGTTCATAGACCCCTGAAAAACCGCCCGACTCGCTCGCGCAGCGCAGCTTGCTGCACTGCACTATCAGCATAGTCGAAATGCCCGGCATCCAGGATGAAGATTTCATTAAATTTTGATTTCGGCAAAGCGTTGGCCACCGTGAACTGACAGGGGGGTGCAACCGCCGGATCGAAGAGGGCGACGGCGGCCAGCATCGGCACGGTGATGCGGGTCGCTGCCGTTGCGGCATCGAAGAGCCGCAACTTTTCGAAAACACCCGTATGCGTCTTTGCATAATCCTGCACCGAATGGGCGCTGCCGACCGTCGGCAATGTTAGCCACAGCTTGCGGTTACCAAAGGTCGGTACCGTCAGATGGCCGCGGGCAATACGTTTATCGAAGGGAATGCCGAGCGCGCCGATGCCGCCGCCGAAGCTGATGCCGCTATAGCCGATATGGCCATCAAGCGCGGGATAGAGCGATAGCAGCGCCGACACTGCAACCCAGAGATCTTCAACGCAGCCGCCGATCACGTAATGATCGGGATCTTCGATGTCGTGGAGCACATGCCAGGGCGCGTCAGGCGAAATCGGCGGATGGGCGCTGCGCGACATGCCGCGAAAACAGGGAAAGAGGATTGCGGTTTCCTCGACCGGAATATCGAATTCCGGCTGGTCGCGCCCGCCATAGCCGTGACCGACGACGAGGCCGCGCCTGACTTCGCCCTTGCGGGGCGTGAGCAGCCAGCCGCCGATGCTGATATCATCAGTGGAGGTGTAGACGATATCGCGTACCTGCCAGTCCGGATGGGTATCCTTGCTTAGGCTCAAGCGCGGCTCAGGCTTCACCGCCAGCGCCCTGGCATAACGCTTCTGCCAAAAGGCATCGAATCCCGAGGGCGATTCCGGCGGGCGGATTGCCTGCAGGTCGGCAAGCGTCATGCCGTAGGTGGGGTCGAAGTCGAAAGGGTATTCTGTCGGGATGCTCATGCCATGCTTGTTGCCGCGAAACCGGTCTCGGAGCAAGGCCGACTGCCAATTCCAACCCACAATCAAACCGGACCCTCCGCCCGAAATTGCGTGACAGCCTTGCCCGGCTGGTCTTAACTAGAAACGCACCGTGCCTGCCGACTCAGGCGGCGGCGCGTTTTGGTTTGCGTTCACATCATCCGTCGGAAGGACCGCTTCAGATGAAAATCCTTGTGATCGGCGCAGAGTTTGGATGCCAGCCTCACCCTTTCGCTCGGCTTCACAGCCGAGACATCCTTTGACGACATTATCTGCGTCCATATCGAGGACGAATTGAACAACAGACTGCCGGAGCCTGCCTGACATGCTGCTTGGAGCCATTGCCGACGATTTCACCGGCGCCAGCGATCTAGCCAACACCCTTGCCCGCGGCGGCATGTCGACGATGCAGTTCGTCGGCCCCGGCCGCGGCAAAGTGAATTGCGAAGCCGGTGTGGTCGCGCTGAAGACGCGCTCGATCTCGGTCGAGGACGCGGTGTTGCAATCCATGGATGCGGCGCGCTGGCTGCTGGATCAGGGCTGCGAGCAGATCTTCTTCAAATATTGCTCGACCTTCGATTCCACACGTGAAGGCAATATCGGCCCGGTGGCCGAGGCCCTGCAGCGGCTGACGGGCGCCGATGTCACCGTGTTCTGCCCGGCCTTTCCGGCGACCGGAAGGCGGGTCTTCATGGGCCACCTCTTCGTCAAGGACAAGCTGCTCAGCGAATCCGGCATGGAGAACCATCCGCTGACGCCGATGACCGATCCCGACATCCGCCGCTGGCTGCGGCACCAGACGCGCGGCGGTGTCGGCAGCATCACACTCGATACAGTGCGCGAAGGTTCGGGCGCCATCCGCAGCCGCCTGCGCGACGAGCTGACCGATGGCAACCGCCTCGTCGTCGTCGATGCCATCGAGGATGCCGACCTGATAACCATCGGTGAAGCTGTCGCCGACCATGCGCTGGTAACCGGCGGGTCGGGACTGGCGCAGGGGCTGGTGCGTAATTTCGCCAAGCTTGGCAAGCTTTCCGGTATTCCCGCCGAAGTGCCTATCGTTGCTGGCCCCGGCGTCGTCCTCTGCGGCTCCTGCTCGCTCGCCTCGCAGAACCAGGTCGCTTGCCATCTGGAGAACCATCCAGGCCTGTCGATCGATCCAGCAGCCATCGTGCGCGGCACCATGTCGGTGGAGCGCGCCGCCAGCTGGGTCGCCGCCAATGCGGCCGACAATCCGATCGTTTACTCCACCACCTCGCCGGATGTCGTGAGCTTCGTGCAGCAGCGCTTCGGCCGCGAGGAATCGGCAAAGATCCTTGAGGATTTCTTCGGCGGCCTTGCCAAGCGGCTCGCCGATTCCGGCACATGCCAGATCGTCGTCGGCGGCGGGGAGACCTCTGGTGCGGTTGTTGAGGCACTCGGCCTCAAGCATATGACCATTGGTGCGGAGATCGATCCCGGCGTGCCGGTTCTGGTGTCCGAGCGCGGCCGGCCGGCGCGGCCGATCGGACTCGCGCTGAAGAGCGGCAATTTCGGCTCGCCGGATTTCTTCGCCAAGGCTCTGGACAGGATTGCAGGCCATGAATGAGGCAGCGCTGCGCGAAGCCATCGTCCGCTGGGGAAAATCGCTTTTCGAGCGAGGGCTTACGGCCGGCTCCTCGGGCAATATCTCGGTAAGGACCACGGACGGCTATCTCGCAACGCCGACCAATTCCTGCCTGGGCTTCCTCGATCCTGAGCGGCTGTCGAAGCTCGACAGCGACGGGAGGCATCTCTCGGGCGATGCGCCGACAAAGGAACTGCCGCTGCATTTCTCCTTCTACGAGAAGCGGCCGCAGACGGGCGCGGTGGTACATCTGCATTCCACCTATGCGACTGCCCTTTCCTGCCTTGCCGATACCGATCCCAATGACGCCATTCCGCCATTGACGCCCTATGTGGTGATGCGCGTCGGCAAGGTGCCTGTCGTGCCCTATACGCGGCCCGGCTCGGTTGACGTAAAACCACTGATTGCTGAAATCGCCGGCGAGCACAGCGCCGTGCTGCTGGAAAACCACGGGCCGATTGTGTCGGCTGCCACGCTCGATTCCGCCGTCTTCGCGATCGAAGAGCTGGAAGAGGCGGCAAAGCTTTCGATCATTACGCGCGGCATGAAGGTGCGACAGCTCAATAGTGAGCAGATTGCCGACCTGGAGCGGCACTTTAAGCTGCGCTAGGTAAGATCAATCAAGAGAGCCCGGTGATCGGAAACTTCGGGAGCCTCCACCACCTCGAAGCGCTTCACCACCACTTCCGGCGTCACCAGCATATAGTCGGCAAAGCGTCCATCCTTCCGATAGAGCGAGGTGCGGGTATCGGTAAAACCCCTGCCGGTGACGAGATCGTTGAGGCCGAGGCGGCCAAGCTTTTCGAAGGTTACGCTGTCAGGCAGCACGTTGAAATCGCCGCAGGCGACCAGGCGTTCATCACCCGGCCAGACACGTTCGATCAGCTCGACGAGCGCATCCGCCTGCGCATGCCNNATGCCGGGCCGGAATATCTCCCTTGCCAGCGGGATCACGCAGGCCGTGGAGCTGTGCGATGGTGACGGAAAAGTCGCCGGCATAATCGAACAGCCGAATGCAATGGGCATTGCGCGAACGCGGATGCTCACCCCAGCCATTGGACGAGAAACCGCCATGGATGAAGTCCACCGCCTGGCCGATTACCGCATGCGACTTACGCACGAAGGTGGCAATGCCGAATTCGGTCGGGAAGACCGCCTCACCGTGAAAGAGATCACCCCGTGCGAAGGGACAGAAGAAGCCGTCATGGTCAGGGAGGACGGCGGCAATCTCGTCATAGAGATGGGCGCGCTGCGGCAGCACAACGCCGCCATCACGATATTCCAGCCATCCCGGCGTATCGGCTGCGGACCGGACTACCTCCTGCAGGCAGAAGACGTCGGCATCCACATTTGCCAGATAGTCGATCAGTGGCGCGTGGATGCTGCCGCCCCAGGCATTCAATGAAATGATACGCAAAGCCATGCGAACTCCCTCTTCGTCGAGAGACTAGCAGATTCGCATGGGGATCGATCCCTCGGGCGGCAGCGTCAGATCAGCGATATCCAGTGTCATCCGCCGGCTTGCCAGGTTCCTGCACCTCGGCGAGGTAACGCCA
>UCCS01000095.1 GCA_900470965.1 Hyphomicrobiales bacterium | reverse complement strand
GGGCAGGGCGGGAGGCCGCCTGCCTCTCAGGTGGTGCCTGTCTATCCTGCTGCGGTTGCGCGGCCGGTGCCGCCGAACGGCGCGCAGCCTTCATCGCCTCGAACTCGGCGAAACGATCGACCGGCTCTTCCTCCAGCAGCCAGTCCACACCCGCCTCCGCATGAAAATGCAGAAGTGCTGAAAGTTCGGCCGGACTCAGGTCGTTGGCGGAGATCATGGACAGACTTTAGCGGAGCGAAAACGGCAATGAAAGGGCGGGCAGGTCTGCCGGCGCCCTTTCGGCTGCTATTGCACAGTCCACTGGTTGATATCGTCGCGTTCGCCGATCAGTGCCAGACCGTGCGCGATCGACAGCAGTTCGCCGCCGGTCTCGATCTTGTCCCTGTCGAAGCGCTCGGTGAAGATGCGCCGCACCGCCGGCACGAAGGATGTGCCGCCGGTCAGGAACACTTTGTCGATGCCGGATACATCCGTATCGGTCTTTTCCAGTACCTCGTCGAGCGCCCCTTCGATGCGGGCAAGGTCGTCGACGATCCAGCTTTCGAAATCGCTGCGCTTGATCATGCGGTGGCCGCCGCGCCCGAGCGGGGCAAAATCGAATTGTGCTTCTTCGGCTGATGACAGCGCCATCTTCGTTGCCGAGACCGCCTGATAGAGCGGATAGCCTTCGTCATGATCGATGAGATCGACAAAGGTTTCCAGCTTCTCCGGTTCCAGCGCCGTACGCACCAGCTTCTTCAGATCCTCGAATTCCCGCGATGTCTTGAAGATTGACAGCTGGTTCCAGCGGCTGAAGCTCGCATAGTAGTTTGACGGCACCTCAAGGATCTTGTCGAAGCTCTTGAAATGGCTGCCCTTGCCGATCAGCGGCGCGACGATGTTGTCGATCATGCGCGCGTCGAAATGATCGCCTGCCACACCGACACCGGAATGGCCGATCGGCGTTGCCGTCAATTTGCCGGCTCTGGTCTCGAAGCGGATCAGCGAATAGTCCGTCGTACCGCCGCCAAAGTCGGCAACGAGCACGGTCGCATCGGACTTCAGGTTCTGCGCGAAGTAGAAGGCGGCCGCAACAGGCTCGTAGACATAGTGAATTTCCGGAAAGCCGAAACGCGTCAGCGCCTCGTTGTAGCGCTGCACGGCCAGCACCGGGTCCGGACTGGCGCCGGCAAAATGCACCGGGCGGCCGGCGATGATGCGGCCAGTATCTTCGGGCCAGTTCTCGCCTGCGTAATGGCGCAGGCGCCGGATGAAGATTTCCATCAGGTCTTCGAAGCTCTGCCGCTTGCCGAAGATGATCGTGCCCTGGAAGAGGGCGCTGGCCGCAAAGGTCTTGATCGACTGCAGGAAACGACAGTCGCCGGGATTGTCGATGAACTGCTGGATCGCCGCGTGCCCGGCCTCGACCTTCAGCGCCGAGGCACCGAGCTGCGGATCCTTCATGAAGGAGAGCGCGGTGCGCATGCTGTCGGCCGTGCCGGCGCTGCTGGTAAGCGATATGGAATGCGTGTCTGCGCCGCCATCTGCCAGCGCCAGAACAGTATTGGTCGTGCCGAAGTCAAGCCCGAGCGCCCGTGCCATGGCCGTGCTCCCTATCAAATATGTCGAAAATCTATGAGCCGGGGCAGATACCCCGAAATGCGAAAGGGCGCTTTGCTGCGCCCTCGAAGGTGTTTTGAGAGGCGCGTGATCGCACAGGAGAGGTCGGAAAGCAACCCGCCTTAGCATCGGCCCGAAAATCGGAATCGATTTTCGGAAAGCCTGATGCGCAAATCTAGAGAGTTAGAGCGCTGTGCGGATGCACGGCGCTCTGATCAGTTTCCGAGCTGCACCTGCGTCTCCTCGGCCATCCTGCCGATCCACTTGCGGAACATCTCCATGGCAGGCGTGACGGAGCGGGATTTGAGCCGCATCAGCCAGTAGCTGCCCTTGGAAATCCAGATCGGGAAGGGCTGCTCCAGCTCGCCCGCCGCAAGCTGGCGGGAAAACATCAAGGGCGGCGCCAGCGCCACACCCGCACCCTGCAGCGCCGCCTCGATCATCAGCACGGAGGAATCGAAGACCATGCCCCGGATCGGCGGCGGTGTGACACCCGCCGTCTCGAACCAGCTTGGCCATTCGTCGGCGCGATAGGAGCGCAGCAGTGTCTGATGGGCGACATCTTCAGGGGAGGAAAGCTGGCGCGCGATCGAGGGAATGCAGAGCATCGAAAGTGGCGCCTCGAACAGTGCCTCCGCCTCGATATCGTGCCAGGCGCCATTGCCGAACTTGATCGTATAGTCGAGCCCTTCGGCGGCAATATCGACGCGATTGTTGTTGGTCGAAAGCCTGAGATCGATGAAGGGATATTGCTCGCGGAAATCGGCAAGTCGCGGCAACAGCCAGCCGACGGCGAGCGTGCCGACGGCGCCGAGCTTCAGCACCTCGCGCACATGGCCGCCCTCGAAACGCTCCAGCATATCGGCCATGCGGTCGAAGGAATCCTGCAGGGCAGGCAGCAGCGCAAGCCCTTCCTCCGTGATCATCAGCCCGCGTGGCAGGCGGCGGAACAGGCTCACCCCGAGGCGCTGTTCCAGAAGCTTCACCTGATGGCTGACGGCCGCCTGCGTAACGCAGAGCTCGATCGCCGCCCGGGTGAAGGAAAGGTGCCGCGCCGCCGCCTCGAAGGCGCGCAGCGAGTTCAGCGGCAAATATGGTCGAACCATGGCAATGGCCTAATCTGATTTATGCCTGACCGGAAATATCATCGTTTGATCAGGCCTTCCAGGCCGGCCTAGAAAGCTGAGGTCGAACCATATGGAGAACGAAAGTGGCTTTCGAAAGACTTCTTCTTCTGGCATTTTTTATAAGTATTACAGCAATTTCCATGGGTGCATCGCCGGCCGATGCCGCCGATCCGATCCGCTGCACCCTCATCATCGATGAGAAGACCGGCGAGACGATTTACCGTCAGGGCAATTGCGACCAGGGCTTCTATCCGCAGTCGACCTTCAAACTGCCTTTGGCCATGATGGGCTATGATTCCGGCATTTTGGTCGACGAGCACAATCCGCTCTGGACATATGATCCGAAGCTCAAGCGATCCCCACGCGAGCAGAAGGATACCGATCCGACCATTTGGGAGCGGGATTCCATCGTCTGGTTCTCACAGGCGCTGACCCGCAAGCTCGGCAAGCGCGCCTTTGCCGATTACGTCAGGCGTTTCGGCTACGGCAATCAGGATGTTACGGGCGGGCCTGGCAATACGGATGGACTGACCGAATCCTGGCTGATGTCCTCGCTGAAGATCTCGGCCGAAGATCAGGTGCGCTTCCTGCGCCGCTTCCGGACCGGCAGCCTGCCGATTTCGGAGCGTGCGCGGCAGATGACGGAGGCGATCGTGCCGCATTTCCAGGCGGCTGGCGGCTGGGATATCCAGGGCAAGACCGGCGCCGGCTGGCTGCGCAACACGGCCGGCAAGACCAACTACGAGCGGCCGCTCGGCTGGTTTGTCGGCTGGGCGACCAAGGGCGACAGGCGGCTCATCTTCGCAAGGCTCTATATCGCCAATCACCGCTACAGCGACAATCCGATCAGCTTCGAGACGCGGGATACGCTGGTCGCGGATTTCCCCAAGCTGGTCGAAGGCCGCTGATGCGAAAGGGCGCCGGAAGGCGCCCTTTCTGTCTCTCTATTCCGCGGCCATCGCTCGCGTTTCCGCTGCCACATGCTCTTCCTTCTTCTCGCGGCTGAGCATGCGGTGGAGGAAATTCCCGAAGCGGTCCATCTCGACGAAGATGACAGGCGTGATGAACAGCGTCAGCATCTGCGAGACGATGAGGCCACCGACGACGGCGATGCCAAGCGGCTGGCGCAGTTCCGAGCTCGCACCTGTGCCGAGCGCGATCGGCAGGGCGCCAAGCAGGGCGCAGAAGGTCGTCATCATGATCGGGCGGAAGCGTCGCACGCAGGCTTCGTGGATCGCCGCTGTCGCCTTCTCGCCTGTCGTGCGCATGGTTTCCACCGCCACGTCGATCATCATGATCGCGTTCTTCTTGACGATGCCGATCAGCATCAAGAGGCCGATGAGGGCGATGATCGACAGGTCGAAGCCCATGATCTTCAGCGCCAGCAGCGCACCGAAGGCCGCTGCCGGCAGGCCGGAGAGGATGGTCAGCGGGTGGATGAAGCTTTCATAGAGCACGCCGAGCACGACATAGATGGTCAGAACGGCCGCCAGGATCAGATAGGGCGTATTGCCCTGCGACTGCTGGAAGATCTCTGCCGTACCGCCATAGGACGTGAAGACGTCGGCCGGCATGTTGAGGTCCTTCTTGATCTGCTCAATCCTGGCCGTCGCGTCGCTGAGCGATACGCCTTCCGGCAGGTTGAAGGACACCGTGGTCGAGACGAGCTGCCCCGTCTGGTTGATGGTGACAGGTCCGACCGTGCGCTCGACATGTGCGAAGTTCGACAGCGGCACCAGGCTGCCATTGGAAGAAGCGACCCGGATTTCCGATAGCTTCTGGTCGTCCCAGGGCTTGCTCGTGTCATATTCGACGATGACGTCGTAGCTGTCGCCGGTCGACTGGATTTCCGCAGCCGCAAAGCCGCTGAAGGATTCCTGCAGCGTCGTGCGCAGCGTGTCGTTGTCGATCCCGTAGGCGGCTGCCCGCTCGGTATCGATGACGATATTGGCCTGCAGGGCATTGTTCTGCGCATCCGAGGTCACGTCCGTGAACAGGCGGTCGGCGCGCATCGCCTGCTGGACCTTGCCTGCCCACAGGTTGGTCTGGTCGGCGTTCAGTGCCTGTATGACCAGCTGATATTGGCTGGCAGTCTGGCGGCCGCCGAAGCGCAGGCTCTGGTTCGGTGTCACGAAGGCCTGCAGGCCGGGGATCTTGTTGATCGCCGTGCGCAGTTCGCGCAGCGTCTGGTCAAGCGGTGCACGCTGATCCTTGTCCTTCAGTTCGACGAACATCGAGCCGTTGTTCTGTGGCTTGTTGGGGTTGCCGCCGATCGTCGACATCACATGGTTGACGGCCGGGTTCGCCTTGACGATCGCGGCAGCCTGCTGCTGCAGGGCTTCCATCGCCGAATAGGAAATGTCCTGTCGCGCCTGGGTGCTGATCGTCAGGCGGCCGATATCTTCCTGCGGGAAGAAGCTCGTCGGCAGCGTCATGAAGAAATAGATCGTCAGCGCGACGGAAGCGAAGAAGATCCCGAGGATGAAGGGGCGGTGGCGAAGGCACCAGCCGACCGCATTGTCGTAGCCGCGCAGCGTCCGCTCGAAACCGGCGTCGAAGATGCGGATGATGAGTGGCGGACGGCTGTGGTTGTTGGAAAGGCGCGAACCGAGCATCGGCGTCACCGTCAGCGATACGATGGCCGAAGCGATGATGGCGATCGCCACCACCATGCCGAATTCGTTGAACACGCGGCCGACCACGCCGCCCATCAAGAGGATTGGGATGAAGACCGCGATCAGTGACACCGACATGGAGATGATCGTGTAGCTGACTTCGCCCGCACCCTTGATAGCCGCCTCCCGCACCGGCATGCCTTCCTCGACATGCCGCAGGATGTTTTCCAGCATGACGATCGCGTCGTCCACCACGAGACCCACCGCGAGCGTCAACCCCAGCAGCGAGATATTGTCGATACTGTAGCCCAGCACATACATCATGCCGAAGGTCGAGATCAGCGACAGCGGAACGGCAAGGCCCGGAATGATCGTAGCCGTTGCATGGCCGGTGAAGAGGTAGATGACGAGAACGACGAGGCCGATCGTCAGAAGCAGCGTGAACTTCACGTCGGCGATGGCGTCGCGGATCGGCTTTGCGGCATCGTTCATGATGACCGTGTTGACCGAGGGCGGGATTTCGGCGTGAAGCTGCGGCAGCTTGGCGTTGATCGCGTCGACGACGTCCACGGTATTGGCATCCGGCTGGCGCTGGATAGCAAGGATGATGCCGCGCTGGCCGTCATACCAGCTGCCCGTATATTGGTTCTCGACGCTGTCCTGGACATCGGCAATATCGCCGAGATGGACCGGCGCGCCGTTCGGATTGGCGATGACAAGCGAACGGAACTGCTCGGCGTTGGTGCGCTGCGTATTCGCCGTGATGGTCATGCTCTGCGTATTATTCTGCAGCGTGCCGACCGGTTGTTGGCTGTTGGCGGCGGCAAGCGCCTTGTTGACGGTGTCGATGCCGATGCCGCGGGTCAGCAGCTTGTTGGGATCGACTTCGACGCGCACGGCATAGGTCTGCGCACCGAAGACGCTGACCTGGGCGACACCCGGAAGCGTCGACAGCGACGGCGAAATAATGTCTTCGGCGATCTCGTCGAGTTTGCTGCGCGGCATGGTGTTGCTCTGCACCGAAAGCAGCATGATCGGCGCGTCGGCCGGGTTGGTCTTGCGGTAGCTCGGCGGTGTCGTCATGTTGTCGGGCAGCTGCCGCGTCGCATGCGAAATGGCCGCCTGCACGTCGGCGGCGGCCGCATCGATATCGCGGTTCAGGTCGAATTGCAGCACGATACTGGTGCTGCCGAGAGAACTCGACGCGCTGATTTCGCTAATTCCGGGGATCGTCTCGAACTGCTTGATCAACGGTGTCGAGACCGAAGTCGCCATCGTCTGCGGCGAGGCGCCGCTCAGCTGCGCCGAAACGTTGATGGTCGGGAAGTCGACCTGCGGCAGAGCCGCAACCGGCACGAGCCGGTAGCCCGCGAGGCCTGCCAGAATGACACCGATCGCAAGCAGCGTCGTCGCGACCGGGCGCTGAATACAGAAATTCGGGATCATTGCTCAGCCCCCACCGCGATCGTCTCGGCCTGTTGCTGCTGTTGCTGAGGCACGTCAGCGGACGCGACGTTGAGCGTCTTGTCGTCGAATTGTTCGTTGACCGCCTGCTGGTCGCTGAGCTGACCCTGGCCTTCGACGACCACATGGTCGCCCTCCGAAAGGCCCGACGCGATGGCGGTGAAGCCACCGTTGGCGCGGGCGACGGTAACAGGCGTCAGATGCGATTTTCCGTCCTTGGCCACGAAGGCAAAGAAACCGTCGGGGCCGGGGCTGACGGCAACCGTCGGTACGACCACCTGCTGCTCGTCGTTGTTGAAATGCACGACGATATTGACCGACTGGCCGGGCCATAGAGCGCCGGAAGCATTTTCGAACTTCGCCTTGGCAAGGATCGTGCCCGATGCCGTGTCGACCGTGTTGTCGTAGAAGCTGATTTCGCCCTTGCGCACTTGCCCCTTGGTGGAATCGGGCGCCGTGCTGACCTCGACCGGACCGGAGGCCAGCGCCTTCTTCAGGACCCGCAGATAGCGCTCCTGCAGGTGGAACTTCACATAGATCGGATCGTATTTGGCGATGGTGACGATGGCCGCGCCGGCGTTGACGAAGGCGCCCTTGCTGAGAGCGATATCGCCGAGCCTGCCGTCGAAGGGCGCACGAATATCGGTATGCTCGAGGATGACCTGGTCCGAAGCAAGCGTGGCCTTGTCGGCTTCGACGGTAGCGGCGGCGGTATCGCGGGCAGCCCTGGCCTGATCGAGGCTCTGCTGGGTGCCGGCCTTCTGGTTGAAGAGGTCTTGCGCCCGGGTCAGCGCCGTCTCGGATTCTGCGAGCGTTGCCGTATCGCGCACGATCATCGCATTGTCCTTGTCGACGGCGGCCTTGGCCGTCCGGTCGTCCAGCTTGGCGATCAGATCGCCCTCCTTGACCGTCGCACCGTCTTCGGACTCGATGCTGACGACGAGGCCCTGTTCCTGTGCGGCAATCGTCGTATTGTCCTCGGCATCGGCCCAACCGGTCGCCGTCACATCCATGGGCAGAGCGGCCTTCACGGCTGCAACGGTCTTGATCATCGTGGGACCACCGTTCGCGCCACGCCTGCGCCCGCCACCCTGTTGTTGACCACCCTGCTGCCCGCCGCCGCTCTGGGCCTGATCGGCCTGCGCCTGCTGATGGCCGTTATTCTGGCTGCCCTCAGGCTTGTTGATGAACTGTGAGAGATAGGGGATGCGTGAAGCATAGGGGATCTTGTCCCCGAACTGCCAGAAGCCAACCGCGGCCACGGCTACAATAGTGACGGTGATCCAAAATTTCTTCATAAGCGAAACCGGTTTTGTTGGGCAGATTGCGTGATTTTCCGCGCTGATTGAGCCGCCTATATTGCGGCGCAAAAAAGACATAATCACCCCGGCGATGATCACTAAGCGGTTATAATGGCTTAAATTTTGGTAATGAACATTCTGTAATATTCAAACTATACTAATATATAGTCGGATAGGCAGCGTCCTCCGCCTTGGTGACCTGCCAGCGCAGGCTGTATTGGCGAACACTATTTGCTCCGAATTGCAGGTCCTGTGCGCGGGATAGAACCTGGAAAACGCAGAGGCAGACGGTCATGGCCGAGTTGAATGCCGGTGAATTTCGTTCACTCATCACCAACATCTTTCCGGAGCTTACGGCCTCCGTTTTCCGGCTCGCGACGAAGGGTTGGGATTCGATAGCCATCGATGTGGATGACAGGCTGATCTTCAAGTTCCCGCGCGATCTGGCGGCGGAGAGGGCACTGGTCAAAGAGGCGGCCCTTCTCGGCATCATCAGGCCGTCGCTGTCGATGGCGGTTCCCGATATGCGCATCCATGACGGCCCGCCGATCTTCTCCAGCCATGCCAAGATCCGGGGCGAACATCTCATCGCCGGCGATTACGAGCGTCTGCCGGAAGCGGCCCGCCAGCGCCTCGGCGACGATCTCGCCCGCTTCTATGCCGAACTGCATGCTCTCGATGCCGACCGCCTGCGCGCGCTCGGTGCCGGACCGATCCTGCCTTGGCAATCACCTGACGCGGTGCGGGAAAAGGCGCTACCGCTGCTGTCGTCCGAGCTGGTAAGCTATGCAGAAAGGATTATCTGGGATTTCATTGCTTTACCGCCAGATCCTTACGGGGTCATTTACGGCTTCTTCGACGGTCATGGCTGGAATATGGCGTTCGACCATGCTGAGGGCAGGCTGAACGGCCTCTATGATTTCTCGGATTCAGGCTTCGGCCCGCTGCATCAGGAGTTCATCTATTCGAACTTCATCTCGCCCGATCTGACATCACGCATCGTCTCGGCCTACGAGACGCTGACCGGCCGCCGGCTCGACCGCTGGCGCATCGCTATCCTCACCGGCTTCCACCGCCTGTCGGAACTCGCAGAATTTGCAGACGATCCGACCTATGCCGGCGAGATGATCGATAGCGTCAAAGCATGGGCCGCTGCTGGATGATGCGGTTGCTCAGACGGAGCGCGCAGCACCCCCGTCGCAACGGATCAGCGATCCGGTGATGTAGCTTGCCGGCTGGCTGCAGAGGAAGGCCGCCGTTGCGGCGAATTCCTTCACCTTGCCGTACCGCCCGACCGGAATGCGTGCTTCCTTCTCCACGCGAATCTCCTCGACGCTCTTGCCGGTTCGTTTGGCGGCCGCACCGTCGAGGTCGTCGAGCCGTGCGGTGAGAATGCTGCCGGGGAGAAGCAGGTTGGTGGTGATGCCATGGCCGGCCACTTCCGATGCGAGCGTCTTGCTCCAGCCTGCAAGGGCCGGGCGCAGCGTGTTCGACAGTGCCAGATTGGCGATCGGTTCGATCACCCCTGACGAGGCAACCGTCAGGATGCGACCCCAGCCCTGCGCCTTCATGCCGGGCAGCAGTGCATTGGTCAGCGTGATGACGCGCGCCACCATGGAGAGAAAATAGGTTTCGAGCCTTTCCGGCGTCATGTCCTCGGTCGTGCCGGGCGTCGGGCCGCCGGTATTGTTGACGAGAATATCGAGCCCGCCGAATTTCTCCTGCACGGCAGCCGTTACGCTCGCGATGAAATTGTCCTCGGAAAGGTCGGCCCAGATCCAGTCGGCCCGGCCATTTCCTTGCTCATTGATCGCCTTGCAATTGGCGTCCAGCTGCTCGCCGCTGCGCCCGCAGAGAAGAACGTTTGCCCCTTCCTGCGCCAGCGCCTTCGCAATGCCGAGCCCGAGGCCGCGCGAGGAAGCCAGTACGAGTGCGCGTTTGCCCTTGATGCCGAGATCCATGATTTCCTCCATTTCCTGTGCCCTTTCTATAGGGCGCAAGTCCCGTGAAAGAAAAGCGCGAAGACCGCTTTCACGGTACTCCAATAATTGACGTTGACGTAAGCGTCATATAATCTTCTGTGCGGAGGAACATCATTGTGCGAATTGGAGGATTGGCTGTCGCTTCCCGGCTCGACAATGTTTTCCGGTTTTGACAAGAGAGTACCTCAGGAATGGGGATGAACGGCCTTGAGAGGGCCGAGCGGAGACGGATCGATGACCGAAATGACTGAGCTGCCGGAACGCGAGAGCATGGAATTCGACGTGGTGATCGTCGGCGCCGGTCCGGCCGGCCTTTCAGCTGCCATCCGCCTGAAACAGGTCAATCCGGAACTGTCGGTCGTGGTATTGGAGAAGGGTTCCGAAGTCGGCGCCCATATCCTCTCCGGCGCCGTCGTCGACCCCATCGGTATCGATCGCCTGCTTCCCGGCTGGCGCACGGAGGCCGACCATCCCTTCAAGACCGAGGTCAATGCCGATCACTTCCTGCTGCTTGGCCCTGCCGGCTCCATCCGCCTGCCGAACATCATGATGCCGCCGCTGATGAGCAATCACGGCAATTATATCGTCTCGCTCGGAAATGTCTGTCGCTGGCTGGCGACCAAGGCCGAAGAACTCGGCGTCGAGATCTATCCGGGCTTTGCCGCGACCGAAGTGCTCTACAATGACGAGGGCTCCGTCATTGGTGTCGCGACCGGCGACATGGGTATCGAGAAGAACGGGGAGCCAGGCCCGAACTATGCGCGCGGCATGGCTCTCATGGGCAAATATGTGCTTGTTGGAGAGGGCGTGCGCGGCTCGCTCGCCAAGCAGCTGATTGCCAAGTTCGATCTCTCGAGCGGTCGCCAGCCCCAGAAATTCGGCATCGGCATCAAGGAACTCTGGGAGGTCAAGCCGGAAAACCACCGCCGCGGCCTGGTGCAGCACTCTTTCGGCTGGCCGCTTGATATGTCCACCGGCGGCGGCTCCTTCCTCTATCACCTGGAAGACAATCTCGTTGCCGTCGGCTTCGTCATCCACCTGAATTACAAAAATCCCTATCTCTATCCCTTCGAGGAATTCCAGCGCTTCAAGACGCATCCGGCAATCCGCGGCACTTTCGAGGGCGGCAAGCGCCTCTCCTATGGTGCGCGTGCCATCACCGAAGGCGGCTATCAGTCGGTGCCGAAGCTCTCCTTCCCGGGCGGCGCGCTGATCGGCTGTTCGGCGGGCTTCGTCAACGTGCCGCGCATCAAGGGCAGCCACAATGCCGTGCTCTCGGGCATGATGGCCGCCGACCGCATCGCCGAGGCGATTGCTGCCGGCCGCGCCAATGACGAAGTAGCCGAGATCGAAACCGACTGGCGCAAGAGCGATATCGGCAAGGATCTGAAGCGCGTGCGCAACGTCAAGCCGCTCTGGTCGAAGTTCGGCACGGCCTTGGGCGTCGCTCTTGGCGGTCTCGACATGTGGACCAACCAGCTCTTCGGCTTCTCCTTCTTCGGCACGCTTGGTCACGGCAAGACCGATGCCGCCTCGCTGGAACCTGCTTCGCAGCACAAGAAGATCGACTATCCGAAGCCCGACGGTGTGCTGACCTTCGACCGCCTGTCCTCCGTCTTCCTCTCGAACACCAACCATGAGGAGGATCAGCCGGTCCATCTCCAGGTGAAGGACATGGCCCTGCAGAAATCGTCCGAGCACGATATCTATGCCGGCCCGTCGACGCGTTACTGTCCGGCCGGCGTCTACGAATGGGTGGAAAAGGACGGCGAAGAGACCTTCGTCATCAACGCCCAGAACTGCGTCCANNGTCTATCCGAATATGTGAGGCCGCGCGGTTGTTCGGCGCCGTAAACCCGGCGCCGGAATGACCCCGGAAAAATCTTGCCGCAGATCAATATCTTGCACTGGCGAGTAGTATTGAAATCTGCGCCGAGCAATGCGCCGCCTATACCTGATAACGCATTCGTTATCTCTTTCTGCCGCGCCCGTTTATCATTTCATTAACCATAATCTCCTTAGCTTGCGACATCTTCTTGACGCGTTAAGGACACATTCATGACGATCTCGCGCCGGGGCTTTCTGATCGCTCTGCCCCTATTTGTCGCCGGTTGCTCTTCGACCACTCTGAATAGCCAGACGAATTATGCCGCACTTCCGGATGAGAAATTTCCGTTGAGGCAGGTGCCGATCGATCAGATCAAGCCGGAGCTGCGCCGCACCGAAGTCACCTATGAGGGCGGCTATGCGCCGGGCACTGTTGTCGTCGATACGCCGGCGCGGCGCGCCTACTATATCCTCGGTGATGGCAGGGCGATGCGCTATGGCGTCGGTGTCGGTCGCGAAGGGCTGGCCTTTGCCGGCAATGCCTATGTCGGCCGCAAGGCGGAATGGCCGAGCTGGACGCCGACGGAAAACATGCAGCGCCGCGAGGAGCGCTATCGCAAGCTTGCCGGCGGCATGCCGGGCGGCCCGAACAATCCGCTGGGCGCGCGCGCCATGTATCTCTATCGCGGCGGCAACGATACGCATTTTCGCATCCACGGCACCAACCAGCCGCAATCGATCGGCCTCGCCATGTCGAGCGGCTGCATCCGCATGATGAACCACGATGTGATCGACCTCTACAGCCGCGTCGAAGTCGGCGCCAGGGTCGTCGTCATCCAGGCGACAGCCTGAACCACAAGCCCGAATTATAGGCATGCAAAAGCCGCCGCAGCGGATCGCTGTCGGCGGCTTTTGTTTTTGGTGGATGCTCAGCGGCGCTTGGCGGCAATACCGGTCGAGAGCGCGACACCGATGCCAGTGATCACGGCCGCGCTGATTTCGGCAAGACCCATCTGCTCGCCCAGCAGGAAGCCGCCGCCGAGTGTCGCAAGCACCGGCGTCAGCGCGGTGAAAGCCGCAGCCTGCGTTCCGCCGAGGGTGCGCACCGCCGTGCCGTAGGCGACCATGGCAACGAGGCCGGAAAGAATGCCCTGGCTCAGAACCTGCAGGCCGATTTCCGGAAGTGGGGCCTGCGGCAGCGAGATGCCGAAGACCAGCGCAAGGGCGGCCATGATCAGGAAGGACCAGATGGCGATCAGCGCGCTGGCCTGGATGGCGGTCAGACCCGAGCGGCGGAAGGCATGCGTATAGCTTGCCCAGAGAACGGCGCCTGATGGCAGCAGCACGAAGCTCGTCCAGGGCAGGGAAGCATCGGCAAGGCTGCGCACGAGCAGGATCAGCACACCGGCGACGATCGCCACCAGCCCGGCAATGCGTGTGGCATCCGGCCGTTCGCCGAACAGCAGAACGCCGATCAAGGCGGTGGCGAGCGGCATGGAGCCGCCGAGCAGGATACCCGACGAGGCCGCCGGTGTGGAGTGAATGGCAAGCGTAGTCACCAGGAAGAAGATCGCACCGCAGCCGGCGACCATGATTGCCAGCAGATGAAGCGGAAGGCCCTTTGGCAAGAGCCCGGTGCGTAGCCAGACCGGTGAGAGAACGAGCGCCGGAATGCCGAAGCGGATGAGGCCGATATCGATCGAACCGAGCGGCGTTGCAGCGCTGTGGCGGGTCGCGAGAAACCATGTCGACCAGATCAGCACGGTCACGGTGCCGGCGGCATAACCCAAGCCTTGCGAAGGCGATTTCTCGTTTGAAAATGCGATCGTGCTCATCGTCCTGTCCTTTCCTCCGTCCGGATGTCATCCGGTTGACAGGAAGATTAGCGCCAGAGGCCGAGGCATGTCCTTGCTATCTGTGGCTCAAAAAACGTGCTATGCGCAATGATCTGCCAATTTATGCCGATGGATTTCGCAAACATGCCAAATCTTGATAAATTCGATATCGCCATCCTGAAATGCCTGCAGGAGGATGCGCGCGCCACCAATGTCGAGATCGCCGAGAAGGTGAACCTCTCGCCATCGCCCTGCCTGCGCCGTATCCGCAACCTCGAAAAGCTCGGCGTCATCCGCCGCTACACAGCCGATATTGATCGCAAGGAGGTCGGGCTCGGCCTCACCGTCTTCGTCGAATTCAAGGTTGCCCGTCACAGCAAGGAGAATTCCGAGGCCCAGCAGGCGGCACTGCTCGCCATCCCCGAAATCGTCTCCTGTTTCCTGATCTCGGGCACGGCCGATTTCCTGGCGGAAGTCGTGGTCGAAGACCTCTCGGCCTATGAGCGGCTATTGACGGAGACGCTGCTGACCCTGCCGAATGTCACCGATATCCGCTCGAATTTCGCCATTCGCAGCATCAAGACGCATGGACCGCTGAAGCTGCCCGAGCGCAACTGACGCGCCCCCAACAAGGCATCCCAATAAGGTGATTGTTTTTGTAAACTTTACTTGAAAAATTCACTTCACTTCTGTAGCGGGTGTCTCATCCGGTGTGAGGGCCGGTGATCATTTCAGTATGAGGACATTTGCCGTGAGCGTTTTTGATATTCCGCTGTCGCGCCGCCAGTTCGGCCTGTTGCTCTCGGCTGGTGCGGTTGCTGCCGTACCGAGCCTTGCCTTTGCCGATGATGACAAGCGCACGATCAAACACGAGCTCGGCACTACCGAAATCTCCGGCAAGCCGCAGCGTGTCGTCGCCCTCGAATTCTCCTTCGTGCAGGCGCTGAATGCGGTCGATGTCGTGCCGGTTGGCATTACCGACGACAACCAGCCGAAGCGTATCGAACAGCTTCTCGGCAAGAAGATCGACTACAGCTCGGTCGGCACGCGGCTGGAGCCCAATCTCGAGCTCGTCGCCGCCCTGACGCCCGATCTCATCATTGCCGATGAACTCCGCCATTCGGCGATCTACGAACAATTGAGTGCCATTGCGCCGACCATCGTGCTGAACAGCTGGGAAGGCAGCTACGACACTATCAAATCTTCGGTCATAACCATCGCCGATGCCCTGGGTGAAAAGGCGAAGGGTGAACAGGCGCTCGCCGCCCATGAGGCCGTCATCGCCGGACTGGTCGCAAAGATCCCGGCCGGCGAAAAGCGCCGCTTCCTGCTCGCCGTCGCCAATCCCGATTCCATGAGCCTGCATAGCTCCTCCTCCTTCACCGGTTCCGTCTTCAAGGCCATGGGCTTGACGCCGGCGATCGATTCCAGCGATGCCGTGGAAAGCGGGGCAGGGATCGAGCGTCTCGTCGCCGTCAATCCGGACGTATTTTTGGTCGCGACCGACGCCGGCGCCACCGTGTTCGACCAGTGGAAGAGCAACACCGCCTTCAACAACATTGCGGCGGTGAAAACCGGCATGGTCTTTCAGGTCGACCGCAACCAGTTTTCCCGTTTCCGCGGGTTGACGACGGCAGAGATGATCGCTCGCGAAATCCTCGCCAAGGTCTATCAGGCCGGATAAGCGCCAATGACGACAAAAGGCGGCGCAGCCATGCGGCATGAAACCGGCAGCCCCGTGCTGCTGGCATTCTGCCTGTTGCTGGCGCTCGCCATGGTTATTCTCGCCGGCATTTCCTTCGGCGTCTCCGAGTTGCCGGTCGCCCGCGCGCTTCATCTGCTGTTTGCACCCGACGGCTCGCCGGATAGCGCGCTGGTCTGGGATGTGCGCCTGCCGCGGGCAATGCTCGCCATGCTGGTCGGCGCCAATCTCGCCATTGCAGGCGTGCTGATCCAGACGCTGACCCGCAATTCGCTCGCTTCGCCACAGACCTTCGGCATCAATGCCGGGGCCTCACTGGTCATCGTCATCTCTCTCATCGCCATGCCCGGCCTGAGTGCCGGCGGCACGGTCTGGCCGGCCTTCATTGGCGCGGCTGCCGTAGGTCTCGCCATGTGGGCACTGTCGGTATCGGGCGCCATGAACGAGATGAAGCTGGCCCTTGCTGGCATCTCCATCCAGCTCGTGCTTGCCGCCCTCGTGCAGGCGATCCTCATTGCCAACAATGCCGGTCAGGATATCGTCTATTGGCTTGCCGGCTCCATCAATGGCGCGCAATGGAGCAAGGTCTGGATCATACTGCCCTTCACGCTTCTCGGCGGGGGGATCGCCCTCATCGCCGGTCGTCATTTCGGGGTGCTGGCGCTCGATGAGACCACCGGTGTTTCGCTTGGCCAGAATGCCCGGCGTGTCGGCGGCCTTGCTGCAATGCTGATCGTCATTCTCGCCGGCTCCGCCGTCGCCGTCAGCGGCCCGATTGGCTTCATCGGCCTGCTGGTGCCACATATCGTGCGGCGTCTCGCCGGCAACGACCAGCTGACAGTGATTGTGCTGAGCGCCATCGCCGGCCCGTTGCTCCTGACTGCCGCCGATCTCGTGGGCCGCGTCGCCGCTTTTCCGGCCGAAACCCCTGTCGGCATCGTGACGGCGCTGATCGGCGCACCGGCTTTCGTTGCCATCCTCTGGCGGCAGAGGGCAAAATGACCAGTGCGGCCTTGCCATCGAAGAGCCTGCGTGCGGCAAGCGTCTGCCTCGTCGTCGCTGTTCTCATCCTCATCATTGCCGTGCTCGGCATGACGATCGGCGCCGTGACCCTGTCGGTCGCCCAGGTGCTGGATGGTATCGCCGGCGGCAAGAGCGCCTTCATCGTCATGCAGTACCGCGCCCCGCGCGTCATCGTTTCCATCCTCGCCGGGGCCTCGCTCGGCATTGCCGGCACCTTCCTGCAAGGTGCGCTGCGCAATCCGCTGGCCTCGCCCGATGTGGTCGGCATCACCAAATGGGCCGGCCTCGGCGCCTTCCTCGCCGGTCTCTTCACCCCGCCGGCCTGGGCCGTCTGGGCCATTCCATCAGGTGTCATCGCTGGCGCGGTTGCCGGCGCTTTGGTGCTGCTTGCGATCGGCCGCAGCTTCGGTGGCGGCATAGCGGCATTGGCGCTCGTCGGCGTCGCCCTCGGCATGCTGGCCCAGGCGTTGATGCAATATGTCATGGTGCTCGTCCCGACCCGCGCTGACCAGTCGATGGTCTGGCTTGCCGGCAGCGTCTATGGCTCGACGATGACCGATGTGGTCGCTCTCTCGCTCTGGCTTCTCGCCTGTCTGCCTTTCGTGCTGATCGCCACCATCCGGCTTGATGCCGGCGGTTTCGGCGACGATACGTTGACGAGCCTGGGTATCTCGCCCGGTCTCCTGCGCGGCGGCCTCATCGTCGTCTCGGTGCTGCTCTGCGCCGGCAGCGTCGCCGCCGTCGGCAGCATGGGCTTCCTCGGCCTGTTGTCACCGCATGCCGCCCGGCTGCTCGCCGGCCCGCGCGCCCGCCACATGGTGCCAGTAAGCGCCCTGATCGGCGCCCTGACGCTTTCCGCTGCTGACCTGATCGGCCGGCTAGTTGCCCTGCCGAACGAGATCCCGGCCGGCATCGTCGCTGCCGTGATCGGCGGTCCCTATCTCATTTTCCTGCTGATCAAGGAGGCAGGCCGCCCATGACTGATGCAGGTATGATTGATGCCGCCCATTCGCGCCTGTCCGCGCAGGACCTGACGCTCGGTTATGCCGCGATCAAGGTTCTCGATCATGTCGATGTCACGATCCCCGACGGCAAGATCACCGCCCTGATCGGCGCCAACGGCTCCGGTAAATCGACGCTGCTGCGCGCGCTCGGCCGCATCATCCAGCCGCTCGGCGGCACCGTGACGCTGGACGGCAAGGCGATCGCCGCCATGCCCGGCAAGACGATTGCGCAGACGCTGGCGCTCCTGCCGCAAAGCCCTGTTTCACCCGATGGTCTCACAGTGCGCCAGCTCTGCCGCTTCGGCCGCCATCCGCACAAGGGCATGTTGTCGCGCACGACGCGCCGTGACGAGCAGATCGTCGAGGCATCGCTGGCCGCGACCGGCCTGACCGGTCTCGCCGAGCGCCCGCTCGACCGCCTCTCCGGCGGCCAGCGCCAGCGCGCCTGGATCGCCATGGCGCTGGCGCAGGAAACGCCGATCCTGCTGCTGGACGAGCCGACGACCTATCTCGACATCGCCCATCAGCTGGAAGTTCTGGAACTGTTGAAGGAATTGAACGAGAAGAGTGGACGCACCATCGTCATGGTCGTCCACGATCTCAATCATGCCGCCCAATATGCCGACCACATCATCGCGGTCGCCGATGGCGGCATTCACGCGGCAGGCAGCCCTGCCGATCTTCTGAAGCCGGAGCTCATTCGCGCAGTCTTCGGCATCGACGCCGTCGTGATATCCCATCCCGTTGATGGGACACCACTCTGCCTCCCCTTCGTCGAACGTTAGAGCCATTCCAACAAAAATGTGCAGCGATTTTGCGTTGAGGTGATGGGATGGAGCTGTTCTTGCGCAGAGCCAGCCAGATCATTGGTAGGGTGCATAGGATGCATAACTTGCATAGGATTTTCCATACGCCGTGTGGGAAATGTCAGATGGTGACATGACAGGTGTGTATCTGACATTTCCTATAGAGCAGTGGAAAACTGCCTATGCATCTTATGCATCCTATGCAGGCACTGAGGGCCTCGTCCGGAATTGCATCAGAACAAAGCTCTGGATGCGGATGATTTCAGGCCGACCGGCCTGAAATCTGAAGCAGGATCTACAGCAGCGTCCCGCTGAGGATCAGCAGCGCCACTGAGAAATAGATGACGAGCCCGGTCACATCGACCAGCGTGGCGACGAACGGAGCCGATGCCGTTGCCGGATCGAGCCGCAGCTTCTGCAAGATGAACGGCAGCATCGAACCCGATATGGAGCCGAAGGTGACGATACCGACCAATGCGGCAAAGACCGTCAGGCCGACCAGCTGCCAATGCGGGCCGTAATCATAGAGCCCGGCAGTCTGCCAGAAGATCACGCGCAGCAGGCCGACAAGCCCGAGAATGGCGCCGAGCACGATGCCTGTCGGCAGTTCGCGCAGCAGCACTCGCCACCAGTCCGTCAGCTTCAACTCGCCGACGGCAAGCGCCCGGATGATGAGCGAGGTTGCCTGCGAACCGGAATTACCGCCGGAGCTCATGATCAGCGGAATGAAGAGCGTCAGCACGACGGCCTTTTCCAGCTCGCCTTCGAAATGCTGCATGGCGCTTGCCGTCAGCATTTCGCCGAGGAAGAGGGCGCAGAGCCAGCCCGCACGCTTGCGGATCATGCCGCCGAAGCTGATCTTCATATAGGGCTTGCCGAGCGCTTCCATACCGCCGAATTTCTGCGCGGCTTCGGTCGTATCAGCTATCATCGTGTCGATCACGTCATCGACCGTGACGATGCCGAGCACCATGCCGTGATCGTCGACGACGGGCAGTGCCAGGAGGTCATGCTTGCGGATCAGCCGCGCGACATCTTCCTGCTTCATCAGCGCATTGGCCGAAACCGGCGTGCCCTTCTGGGCAACAGACAGGATCGAGGCATCGGGCTCGCCGGTGATCAGGCGGCGCAGCGTGACGACATGCAGCAGCACGCCGGAATTATGATCCAGCACATAGATCGCATAGACGGTTTCGCGCGAGCGTTCGACCTGCCGGACATGGTCCAATGTCTGGGCGATCGTCCAGTCATCGGGCACGCTGACGAATTCCGTCGTCATGATGCTGCCGGCCGTGCGCGGCGGATAGCCCATCAGATGCTGGATGGCGACGCGGACGGGTTCTTCCAGGCTGGAGAACAGGCGTACGCGGTCATCGATGTCGAGTTCCAGCAGGACGTCGGCGACGCGGTCGTTCGACATGCCGTGCAGCAGCCGGGCCGAATCCGCACTGTCCATCAGCGCCAGAATGGCCGGTGCGTTGCGCAGCTCCGGACGGTCGAGAATGTTGACGGCATATTCCTGCGGCATCCGCGAGAGGATGCGGCCGGCTTCAGCCGGGGCAAGCCCGTTCAGAGATTCCACGCGCTCGGCGATGGACGCAACACGGCTGTTATTCATGAACGCACGGGCGGCATAGCCGGCCCGCAGAGGGAAGCGATTGATATTCATTGGCTCGCCTTTCCGTCGATCCGCCGTAGCGTCCGATCGGGCGAGCCCGGAGCAACCAGGTCAGCGCACGAAGGCCGCGTACGGCAAAGGCAATCGACTGCTACTGTCGCTTGGCATCGTGATGATGGCTCCGTTGATATCCGTGCACGACGTACGTCATCCACGTGTCACACTAGGTGGTCTCGAATGCGGAAAAAGTCAAGCTGCTTAAATGCTTAACGCCAGAATGCCGCACCCTCGGCGCGGCATTATAGGTCAGCATCCTTTACGCAATATTTCGAGCGTCGGAAAAGGCGGATTTTCGACCTCGAAAACCTCAGAATCCGGCGAGAACGACCTTGCCCTTCATCCTGCCGCTTTCGACCATGGCATGCGCCTTTTTCAGGTTCGTGGCGTTGATCGCACCGACGGTTTCCGACAGCGTCGTGCGGATCTTACCGGCGTCGACGAGCTCGGAAATCTTGTTCAGAATCTTGTGCTGCTCGATCATGTCGGGCGTGCCGAAGAGCGGACGGGTAAACATCAGCTCCCAGTGGACCGAAGCGGCCTTGCGCTTGAAGGGAACGATATCGAAGGTCTTGGGATCGTCGATCAGTGCGAAGCGGCCTTGCGGCGCGAGCGCTTCGACGATATCGGCGACATGCTTGTCCGTATTCGTCGTCGAGAAGATGAAGCCCGGCGCTCCGATGCCGAGTGCTGCGACCTGCGGCGCTATCGGCTGCGAATGATCGATGACGTGATGGGCGCCAAGCTCCTTCACCCAGTTCTGCGTTTCCGGACGCGAGGCCGTGGCGATGACCGTCAGATCCGTCAGCGCGCGGGCGATCTGGATAGTGATCGAGCCGACGCCGCCCGCCCCACCGATGATAAGCACGGCAGAGGCCGCGCCCGGCACCGGATCGGTCACGCGCAGGCGGTCGAACAGTGCCTCGTAAGCTGTGATCGAGGTCAGCGGCAGGGCGGCAGCTGCAGCGAAGTCCAGACTCTTCGGCTTCCTGCCGACGATGCGCTCGTCGACGAGCTGGAACTCGGCATTCGAGCCGGGGCGATTGATGACGCCGGAATAGAAGACTTCATCGCCCGGCTTGAACAGCGTCACATCGGAACCGACGGCCTTGACGATGCCGGCGGCATCGAAGCCGAGCACCTTTAGCTCATCGGCGGGCGGCGCCATGTTGGCGCGCACCTTCACATCGACGGGGTTGACGGAGACGGCCTTGATCTCGACGAGCAGGTCATGGCCCTTGGCCTCGGGCGTCGGCAGTTCGACATCGATCAGCGAGGTTTCGGCGGCGATGGGCTGTGGGGTCTTGTAAGCGACGGCGCGCATCTTGGTAACTCCTGTGTCTGTTGTACGAGAGCTAGATGCGACCTATGTTCCGGCAACGCAAGAATGCACAAATTCTGTACGTAGTACCAAAAAGGATACTGTAAATGTCACGCCCGCGCGCCAAGCTGATCGAGAATTTCCCCGGGTGCCCGGTGGAGGCGACGCTGACCTATCTCGATGGAAAGTGGAAGGGCGTGATCCTTTTCCACCTGATGGACAGGACTTTGCGCTTCAACGAGCTGAGGCGTAACCTGCCGGCGATAACCCAGCGCATGCTGACGAAGCAGCTGCGCGAGCTGGAAGAGTCCGGTCTGATCTCACGAACAGTTTACCCGGTCGTGCCGCCGCGCGTCGAATATGCGCTGACGCCCCTCGGCTCCACGCTGAAGCCGGTCATCCGGGCTCTCGCTGCCTGGGGTGATGAATTCGTCTTCTGCAGCCCCGAGGGACGGGAGCTGCGTATCGCAAAGGCGCTAAGCGCTCCGGCTGCGGAGCTCCAGGCGTAGCGACGCTGCGAAGACGAAGAGGCCGAGGAAGGACAGGACCGCGCCGACATAGCCGGTCGCCGCAAAGCCGTAACCCCAGGCAATGACGAGGCCACCCAGCCATGCGCCGAGTGCGTTGGCGATGTTGAAGGCCGAGTGATTGGAAGCGGCGGCCAGCGTCTGCGCATCGGCAGCAACATCCATCAGGCGCGTCTGCAGCGCTGGGCCTGCCGCAAAACCGCAGCCGACGAGGAAGACGCAGAGCCCGAGCATGTAGGGGTTCGAAGCGGTCAGCGAGAACATCGTCAGCACGACGATATTATAGACCAGCGAACCACCGATCGTGCCGAGCAGCGACTTGTCCGCCAGCCACGAGCCGATGACATTGCCGGCATTCATGCCGACGCCGAACAGCACGAGCATAAGCGCAACGGCCGTTTCCGGCAGCATGGCCACCTGCGTCGTCGTCGAGGCGATATAGCTGAACATGGCAAACATGCCGCCATAACCGACAGCGGCGATGGCGAGCGTCAGCAGGATTTGCGGACGACGGAAGGCGCTGAGTTCGCGCAGGGCACTGGCCCCTTCGGCGACCTTGTCGTGCGGAACGTAGAACCAGATGAGGGCGACCGTCACAAGACCGATGATGCCGACGGTGAGGAAGGCCACCTGCCAGTCGAGCGCCTGGCCGAAAAAGGTCGTCAGCGGCGTGCCGAGCAGGGTTGCGACCGTCAGGCCGAGCATGACGCGGCCGACGGCCCGTGCGCGGCGATGCACCGGCACCATGGAGGCGGCGACGAGCGCTGCGACGCCGAAATAGGCGCCGTGCGGCAAGCCGGTAATGAAGCGCAGCACCGCGAAGCTCTCGAATGTCGGTGCGACGGCGCTCAGGATGTTGCCGACGGCAAAGAGCAGCATGAGGCAGAGCAGCAGCGTGCGCCGCGCCATCTTGGCGGCAAGCACGGCAATGACAGGTGCGCCGATAACGACGCCGAGCGCATAGGCGCTGATCACATAACCTGCCTGCGGGGTCGTGACCGAGAAAGTATCGGCCACATTCGGCAGTAGGCCCATGATCGCGAATTCACCGGTGCCGATGCCGAAGCCGCCGGCGGCGAGTGCAAGTTGGACCAGGGCAACGGTCATGGCCGAGGGAAGCGCTGCCTCCGGCCCGGAATCGACAGAATCATCGATGGAATCGTTGACGGCAACCTGGCTCACGGGCGGTCCTCGGAGGATCTAAGCTTGGCGACGGCCGCTGGCGGGACGCGCAGGGCCGGTCATTTGCAATTGGTGGGCAGAAATGGCGGGGGGCGGAGATATGATCTCCAATATCCCATCTATTGAACGGGAAACCGGAAGCGTCGAGTGCTTTTTTTGCAGTGCAGCGTCCTGCTATCTGCATACGTCCATTGCAATATTTGCGTTTCGGCGATGTGACCCGAAAAACCATCCGGCTTGAAATCGCAGGTGCATCAACCATTTCTTGAGGGCATGGATAGCGGGATAGGAACAGGCACCTCATGAAGCTCGTCGGTTTTTTCAATCGCGACGGCGGTACCTTCAGAACGACGGACATGCAGGCTTATGAGAAACGCGCGGAAGAAGTCTTCCGCGAAGCCGGCCATGATTTCGAAGCGATCGTCTTCTCCGGCAACGAGATCGTTCCCGCTATGGAACGGGCCGCACGGCGCGACGACATCGACGGCATCGTCGCCGGCGGCGGCGACGGCACCATTTCGGCGGCCGCATCGATTGCCTGGAAGAACGGCGTGGCGCTCGGCGTCGTGCCGGCCGGCACCATGAACCTCTTTGCCCGCTCCCTGAAAGTGCCGCTCGATATCTGGCAGGCGCTCGATGTGCTGGCTTTCGGCGAAGTCGACAATATCGATATTGCCAGCGCCAACGGAAGGCCGTTCATCCACCAGTTCTCCGCCGGCCTGCATGCGCGCATGGTGCGCTACCGCAATTCCTACAGCTACCGCTCCCGCCTCGGAAAGATGGGCGCCAGCACTCGCGCTGCCTTCGGCGTCGTCTTCAATCCGCCGGAATTCGAGGTCGAGTTCGAGGCGGCCGGCATGAAGGAGACCCGACGCGTCTCGGCGATATCAGTCTCCAACAACCCCTTCGGCGAAAACGCGCTGCTCTATGCCGACAATCTGCGCAGCGGCGAACTCGGCTTCTACACGGCAAAACCGCTGAAACCGCTCGGCGTCGCACGGTTGGCGATCGACATGCTGCGCGGCAGATTCCGGGAAAACGATGCGGTCATGGTCCTGCATCCGGCCGAGGTGCATCTGCACTTCCCGAAGTTGCGCGCCAAGGCGAACTGCGTGATGGATGGCGAGCTTCTGCCGCTGGAGCGCGATGTCACCGTCAAGCTGCATCCGGGCGAATTGAAGGTGCTGGTCAAGCAGGGATTGGCCGCGCAGGAAGGCGAGAGGGAGCGGCGCGAACCGGCCGCGTGATTTTCAGAACGAAGCGGAGCGTCTGGCCCTGAAAGGAATGAGAGCGCTTTCGACGATATCCCGGTCCGCCTCGTCGCCGAAAACACAGGTCCGGTTGCGCCCCTTCTTCTTGGCGCAGTACAGCGCTTCGTCGGCTGATGCGATGAGCTGTCGCCAGCCTTCAGCGCCGGAGGCGACGCCGATGCTGACAGTGATCGAGAGAGCGACGCCGGTTTCCGTATCGCGGATGACATGCGCCTGAATGCGGCTGCGAAGTTCTTCGGCAAAATCCAAGGTGTTCGAAAGATCGGCTGTGGAAACGAGAACGGCGAATTCCTCGCCCCCATAGCGCGCGACGATGTCAGTCGGACGCATCGCGCCCTGCAGCAGGGTGGCGATTTCAATGAGCACGGCATCGCCCGTCAGATGGCCATAGGTGTCGTTCACCGTCTTGAAGTGATCGATATCGATCAGCATCAGGCAGACATCTTCCTCGCGCTCCGAAGGGGCATTGCCGAAGCCTTCCAGCGCCCGGCGGTTCCAGACACCGGTCAGCCCGTCCTTTTCGGCCTGCATCTTCAGGCGGGCCTCATATTCGGCCCGTTCGTCCAGCTTGCCACGCAGCAATTCCAGCGCCTCGAACAGGCTGCGCATCTCCGGCGCCTTGGAGATCGTCTCCAGGTCGGTCACGGGACTGCCGTCTGCGAATTCGATGATCTGGCGTCGTGCCGTCAGCAGCGGACCGAGCATGTGCAGACGGATGGAGCGGAAGAGCGTAAACAGCACCGCAAGAGCGGAGGCCGTGATCACAGCGATGACCGCCAGGCGATAGGAAGCGGCGTAGTGCTGGCTCCGGTAGCGCTTCACCACATCATCGAGAAAGACCGTACGCAGCCGTTCGAGCGGCTGCAACGTCGGAACATAGTCGCGTGTCAGGTCAACTGCGGAAACCGAATAGTCCCCCGAGATCTTGCCTTGCTCGATCAATATCTTGACGAGTTCGAGGCCGGACCCGAAAAAGATCGTATCGACATCCTTCATGAGCTGCGCAGAGAGCGCATCGTGATCGCTGACGATCGTCTGGCCCTGCATCAGCGCACGCAGTTCCAGAAGCCGGCCAATGGTGCGGCTTGCGTCGGTGATATGGCTGTCGCGTAAAGGCTGGCGGGTGGCAATCGGACCCATGATCTGCGAGGCGGCCCGGCCCCCATATTCGCGCATGTCGCTGATCATCCGCCCCGTCAGGAATGGCGCGGTCAGTTCCGACCGGCGGGTGGTGAAAGCGGCAATGTGCCAGTCCACGACATGCTGGAATGTTTCGATCACCTGGATCATTTCGCCGATCGCGTTCTGCACATCGTCGGGATCGCGGTCGGCGAGCGGTGTTGCGGCAACGCGGTCGACGGCTTGGCGAGCCCTGCGAAGCTGCGCCCTTGTCTCAGCGAGCGCCGCCTGGAGATCGGGAAGGGAGGAGGATAGATCGACTTGCGGCGGTTCATCGAGCGCCTCGAGCGAGAGATCGCTGA
Organism: Hyphomicrobiales bacterium; assembly: GCA_900470965.1. Taxonomy (GTDB): domain Bacteria; phylum Pseudomonadota; class Alphaproteobacteria; order Rhizobiales; family Rhizobiaceae; genus Rhizobium. The sequence continues at coordinate 30,703 of UCCS01000095.1, read as the reverse complement.
TGCGCCGGAAGACCTTCAAACGCTCCGTTGCGGGCGGACTGCTATTTGGCTCGATCGCCATGATGTCGTTGGCCGGTCCGCGCTCCGCCGACATGCGGCTCGCCGCTTCCAGAACCTGGCGGAAGCGCTCCACAGCCAGCAGATTGTCGTTGGTCGAGCGGTAGCTTTCATAAGTCGGAATGAGAGCGCTGGCTGTCAGAATGAGGGTCAGAAACGCCACGATGACGGTCGCAAAGAGCAGCTTTCCCTCAAGAGTGATGCGGTTCATCAAACCGGATCCCTTTCAACTCGTCATCCAATCCGGCCCCGTTGCCGGTTTACTGAATATGCTGATACCGGGCATATATTACCGATTTCGAGTATAGGTCATCGATAATGCCAACAGGGTTAAGAAAAGCATCTAGGTGTAAGTTATGTGACGGGCGCTATTAACTACAGGCGCGCAAGATATGTACGATAGTCGAAATCCGACACGGTGCGCAGGTACGCTATTGCTTCCTTGTACTTCGTATCGCCATACAACTTTCGATACTTGTCGCCAAAGATATTGGCGATGAAGGCCGACTGCCGGAAGGCCTCGACCGCCGTCAGGAAATCATGCGTCAGACGCTTCGCGCCCGGTGGCGTATAGGCGGGCGTTGTTTCCTCGCCGGGATCGAGATCTCCGTCGAGGCCGAGCAGCATGCCGCCGAGGATCGTCGCCAGCAGCAGATAGGGATTGGCATCTGCACCCGCCACGCGGTGCTCGATGCGCGCCGCCGGCCCGTTGCTATCAGGAATGCGGATTGCCGTGCCGCGATGCCCGCTACCCCAGGTCAGATCAGTCGGCGCAAACGAGCCCGGCTGGAAGCGGCGATAGGAATTGGCAAAGGGGGCGAAGACGAGCTGCGCCTCCTGCATGGTCTGCAGCATGCCTGCCGTCACCGATTTCAGAAGTGTCGGCTCGCCGCCCTTGGCATCGAGGATATTGTTGCCATCCCTGTCGATGATGCTGGCATGCACATGCAGACCCGATCCCGCCTGGTCCGAATAGGGCTTGGCCATGCAGGTCGATTTCAGCCCATGCTTTCGCGCCGCCTGTTCGGCAACGCGTTTCAGGTAGAGGCAATCATCGGCCGCAGCCAGCGCATCGGGCCGGTGCAGCAGGTTGACCTCGAACTGGCCAGGGCCGAATTCCGCTGTCGTCGCCTCCGCCAGCAGGTTCATCGCCTTGGCATAGGCGCGCAGCGTCTGCAGGTAGTCGTCGAGTGCATCGACAGCGCTCATGTCGTAGAGCTGGAAGCCGTTCGGATCGCCGCGATAGGTGAGGCTTGCAGGCGGGGAGGGAATGCCCGTCTCGCGCCAGTTCTCCTCGACCACATAGAATTCCAGCTCGGTCGCGACGACGGGCGTCAGCCCGCGTTCTGCATAGCGTTCAAGCACGGAAGCGAGAATGCCGCGCGGATCCATGAAGCTGCGGCTGCCGTCGAACTCGTGCATCGTGGCAAGCACCTGCATCGATCCCTCGGGCGCCCAGGGCATCGGCGTCAGGCTGCGCTTATCGGGAATGACATTGCCGTCGGGGTCGCCGATCGTCAGCGACAGGCCGGTGATGTCGTCATTGTCATCGCCCCAGATATCGAGCGACTGCGTGGAGGTCGGCAGGCGGATGTCGCCGGCCCAGACTTTCTTTTCGGCCGAAAGCGGCAGTTGCTTGCCGCGCAGATCGCCATTCATGCCGACAACGAGGATCTCGAAACGCGGATCGCCCTGCTCAGCCTGTTTGCCGTTGCTCGCCATGACCTTGAAAATCCTCTCGCAGAAGGCCAAGGTCGTAAACCATCACCGAAAGCCTTTCAATCCGAAGGTCTAATCATGTCCGATACTTATCCGTTGTCGAACCTTGCCGCGATCGATGCCGCCCATCATCTGCATCCCTTCTCCGACATGAAGAAACTGAATGCCGACGGCACGCGCATCATCCAGCGCGGCGAGGGCGTGCATATTTTCGATAACAACGGCAAAAAATATCTCGATGGTTTCGCCGGCCTCTGGTGCGTCAATATCGGCTATGGCCGCAAGGAAATCGCCGATGCTGTTGTAAAGCAGATGAACGAGCTTCCCTATTACAACACCTTCTTCGGCACGACCTCGCCGCCGACGACCCTGCTGGCACAGAAGGTGACGTCCAAGGCCGGGCCGCGCTTCAACCATGTCTTCTTCACCGGCTCAGGCTCGGAGGCGAACGACACTTGGTTCCGCATGGCCCGCGTCTATTGGGCGGCGGTCGGCCAGCCGTCGAAGAAGACGGTCATCGCCCGGCGCAATGGCTATCACGGCTCGACGATCGCTGGCGCCAGCCTCGGCGGCATGAAATACATGCATGAACAGGGCGATCTGCCGATCCCGGGCATCGTCCATATCGGCCAGCCCTATTGGTATGGGGAGGGAGGGGATCTCACGCCGGCCGAATTCGGGCTGAAGGTCGCCCACGAACTGGAAGCCAAGATCGATGAGCTCGGCGAGGAGAACGTCGCCGCCTTCGTGGCCGAGCCGATCCAGGGGGCAGCCGGCGTCATCATCCCCCCGGAGACCTACTGGCCGGAGATCGACCGCATCTGCAAGGCGCGCAACATCCTGCTTGTGACCGACGAAGTCATTTGCGGCTTCGGCCGCCTCGGCGAATGGTTCGGCCATCAATATTTCGGCGTCGAGCCGGATTTTGCCCCGATCGCCAAGGGCCTCTCGTCGGGCTATCTGCCGATCGGCGGCGTGCTGGTCAGCGATCGCATCGCCGATGTGCTGATCAACGAAGTCGGCGATTTCAACCACGGCTTCACCTATTCCGGCCATCCGGTCTGCGCCGCTGCTGCACTCGAAAACCTGCGCATTATCGAGGAGGAAAAGCTGGTCGAACGCGTGCGCGACGACATCGGCCCCTATTTCGCTAAGAAATGGGGCGCCCTTGCCGAGCACGATTTCGTCGGCCAGGCTGAAAGCGTTGGCCTCATGGGCGGCCTGCAGCTTGCCGCCGACAAAAAGACCCGCACCCGTTTCGAAAAGCCTGATCCGATCGGCTCGCTGGTGCGCAATCACGCGCTCGGAAACGGCCTCGTGCTGCGCGCTACCGGCGACCGCATGCTGGCCTCGCCACCGCTCGTCATCAGCCATGAGGAGGTCGATGAGATGGCACGCATCACCAAGATTGCGTTGGATGCTGCCTGGAAGGAGTTGCGCGCTTAGGGGTAGGCGACGGCATAAGCGAATTGATAGGTGTCACCCGGCTGGCCGTAGATATAGGGCAGGGCAACGATATGCGTCTCCGGCTGCTTCAAGCCGTCTTGCGCAATGACATCCTTAAAATAGTAGTCCGGCCAGGCCGGCGGCGTTCTGCCCTTGTCGTCGCGCCAGACGAAGACGACGGGATGTTTTGCATCCAGCTGGAACTTCGGCTTGAACTCCGGATAGAAATAGGACTGCACCGGGGTGCCCGGCATTTGCAGGCGCATATTGCCGTCGAGATGCGGATCATAGCCGACGATCAGCCCGGGCTCGCCGCCGATATCCCTGCGGATGATCTCGGCAAAACTGTCGTAGGGAATGTTCAGGCGCTGATAATCGCCGATGAGCGGCCCCCAATAGGCCCGCATGGCAAGCACGGCGAGCACCGCGCCCATGATGACACCACCAACAGCGAGCGATGCCCGCAAGGGCACGCCTGCATCGACTTCGGCACTGTCGGCCTTCATGCAGATATAGAGCGGCAGGATGAGGAAGAGTGGCGTCAGCCATCGGTCGGCGACGTTGTCGACGCCCGCAAGCAGGATCATCAGCGCAATGGCGCCGATCTCGATCAGCAGGATGCGCCCGGCAATTCGTGTCCAGCGGCTGGAAGCGCGCCACATCGCCCGCAGCGATTTGGCAAAGAGCGCCAGAAAAATGACGACCGAGACGCCGGCGATACCGACCATCGCGGAGATGAAGCGGAAAAAGCCGGTCGATACCTGTGACAGAAAACCTTCGCCCGCACCGGTCATCTTGTGCAGCGTGCGATCGACCGCAAGGTCGAAATGCTGAAGGAACCACAGCGCGTGCGGCAGCACGATAGCGATCGACAAGACGATCGTCAGTGCAAGCCGCCAGTCGAAAATCCGCTTGCGGAAATCGGTGTCGATGAGGGCGGCGACCAGAGCGGCGGCAGGAAGAAGCGCGAAATTATACTTCGATATCATGCCGATGCCGGTCGCAATGCCGACGATGGCATAGGAGATTGCCGAAGGCGTCTTCAGCGTGCGGAAGAAACCATAGAGAAACAGCGAGCCGGCAAAGATCGTCGCCACGGAATGGGTGAGATCCCGCTGCGCCTCGAAGACGATCTGCGGCACGGTGAGCAGGCCAAGCGTCGCCACCACCACCAAGCTGCTGTTCTTCAATGTCAGCCGTGCCGTCAGCCAGTAGAAGGTGTAGGAGAGGAACAGCATGCTGCATTTGAGGAGCGACAGCGAAAAGAGCGACACGCCAAGCAGCGATGTCACCCCATACTGCACCCAGTTGTAGAAAGGCGGCTGCGAATTATAGCCGAAGGCGAACCACTGCGAGAGCAGGATCTGCTCCGCCTCGTCCAACTCCAGCGCATTGGGGATGCTGAGTCGCACGATCAGGTGGAGCAGAAAATAGGTTCCGAGCACCGCCAGGATCAGATGTGGCCGGCGGCTGAAAAGGCTCTGCACGTCAGCTTTCTCGGGAGAAGATCTGGCGCACGATATAATTCGGCGAGGCGTCGTCGCGGTAGTAGGTGCGGGCGATCATCTCCGCCAGGATGCCGGTCGTGATCATCTGCACGGACGAGAGCAGCAGCACGACGCCGACCATCAGCATCGGTCGCGTGCCGATATCGTTGCCCATGATGAACTTGTCGAAGCCGAGATAGATGAGAATCAGCGCTGCGAGGCCGCCGAGGCCGAGGCCGAGCGAGCCGAAGAAATGGCCGGGACGCGCCTTGTAGCGCATGAAGAACATCACCGACAGCAGGTCGAGGATAACGCGGAAGGTACGCGAGATGCCGTATTTCGACGTGCCGTGCTGGCGTGCGTGATGGGTTACAGCCATTTCGCCGATGCGCGAGCTCGGCACGACGCCGGCAACCCAGGCCGGGATGAAGCGGTGCATCTCGCCCATCAGCTTCACCTGCTTGATGATCGAGGCGCGGTAGATCTTCAGGCTGCAGCCATAGTCGTGCAGCTTCACGCCGGTGATGCGGCCGATGAGGTAATTCGCGCACCAGGAGGGGATTTTGCGCAGCAGCAACCCGTCCTGGCGGTTCTTGCGCCAGCCGACGAGCAGGTCGAGTTCGCGCCGTTCCAGCTCCGAGACCATCGAAGGGATATCCTTCGGGTCGTTCTGCAGGTCGCCGTCCATCGTGGCGATCAGCCGGCCTCGCGCCGTATCGATGCCGGCCTGCATGGCGGCGGTCTGGCCGAAATTGCGCTGCAGCTCGACGATGCGCAGCGTCAGCTCTTCGCGGTTGACGAACTTGCGGGCATTGACGAGCGTTGCGTCCGTGCTGCCGTCGTCGACGAGGATCAGTTCCCAGCGATGCGGATAGTCTACCATCGCCACGGCAATGCGCTCGACGAGCGGGCCAATGCTTTCTTCCTCGTTGAATACAGGAACGACCAGCGACAGTTCGAGCGGTTGCACCTGATCATTCGCATCGCGAATGGACTCTACCGTTGTCTGCAACTTTCATTTCTCCTAAAAGGCGCGGCAATGGAAGCCAATGGAAGCCAGCCGCCGCAGCCAAACTTAGGAAGCCTGATACATGAAGACCCCGAGTGTTGAAAGCGGGCAATCCTGGTTTCTGCGCAATCGCATGAGCCTCCTGACGGTCGCGATCGTCGCAGCCTATGCACTTTTCATCGAATGGTTCTGGGGCTGGTCGGTCATACTGGAACAATGGGCAGCCGTCGGTCCACGTCCGGTCATCGGCGCGCTGATACTCCTGACCAGCACCTATTTCCTGCGTACATGGCGCATCTACGATTATTTTCCACGGGAGACGGGGGGCCGTTTCGCAACGCTCTTCCGGGTGACCCAGATCCATAACCTTCTGAACATCATGCTGCCCTTCCGAGCCGGCGAGACCAGCTTTCCGGTGCTGATGCGCACGGAATTCGGCATTCCCCTGACACGCGGCACCTCCGCCCTGCTGGTCATGCGGCTGTTGGACCTGCATGCGCTGCTGGCCGCCGCCGGCCTCGGCTTTGCTGTCGCCGCCCCGAACGCGGCCCTTGCATGGCTTGTCTGGGTCATCTTCCTGTTCCTGCCGGTCTTCGCCTTCGCTGCCCGCAAGCCGCTGCTGCGCCTCGGTGCAAAACTTCTGCCGCGCAAGGCGCAGGCACTGCTTCATGAAATCGAGAATGGACTGCCTTTCGATGCCGTCGCCTTTAGCCGCGCCTGGGCGATGACCATCGTCAACTGGCTGGTGAAGGTGCTGGTGCTCGCCTGGGCGCTCGGTCTGATGGGCGTAATGCCGATGGCCGCGAGCTTCGGGGGCGCGCTGGGCGGTGAGCTTTCCTCCGTCCTTCCGGTCCACGCGCCCGGTGGCGTTGGCACCTATCCGGCCGGCATCACTGCCGGCGCGATCGCCTTCGGTGCTTCAAGCGAACGCGCTGCGCTGGGTGCGCTGGCCCAGGCAAGCGTCAACGCCCACCTGCTCATCATCGTCTCGGCCCTGACCGGGACCGCCATCTCGCTTCCTCTCGGCCGCCGCCGCAAGGCTAGGTCGTAAGCTCCAGAATGCGCTTGCGCAGAAAGACCTGTTCCGGTTCTTGTCGGCAGAATGTCAGTGCCGTCTCATAAGCTTGAATCGCTTCGGCCCGGCGTTCGAGCCGGCGCAGGAAATCGGCCCGCGCCGAATGGGCGAGGTGATAGGTCGTCAGCTCTCCCTTGCCGAGAATGGCGTCGACAAGCGCCAGTCCTTTTTCCGGCCCCTCGGACATGGCGATCGCCACGGCGCGGTTGAGCTCAGCAATTGCTGAGGGATGGGCGGCTATCAGCAGGTCGTAATAGAAGGCGATACGCCGCCAGTCCGTTTCCTCGACGCTGCCGGTCTTCGCGTGCTCCGCCGCGATCGCCGCCTGAACCGTATAGATGCCGATATCAGGCGTGCGCATGGCGCTTGCGAGCAACGAAAGCCCCTCCGAAATCTTGCTTCGGTCCCAGCGCGAGCGATCCTGATCGGCAAGCAGCACCAGCGCGCCGTCGACATCCTGCCGGGCAGCACGGCGCGACTCCTGCAGGAGCAGCAGCGAAAGCAGGCCTGCGACATCCGGATGCGGCAGCAGGGTCGCCAGCAACCGCGCCAGCCGGATCGCCTCGGCCGTCAGGTCGGCGCGGACGATCGTGTTGCCTGAGGATGCCGAATAGCCCTCGTTGAAGACGAGGTAGATGACATGCAACACCCGGTCGAGCCGCTCCGGAAGCTCCGCCCCGACAGGCACTTCGTAAGGGATATTCTCCGTCCTGATGCGGTTCTTGGCGCGCACGATGCGCTGCGCGACGGTCGGCGCCGGCACCAGGAAGGCATGGGCAATCTCTTCCGTCGTCAATCCGCAGACCTCACGCAGCGCCATCGCGGTCTGTGCATCGGCGGCAAGAGCCGGATGGCAGCAGATGAAGATCAGCCGCAGCATGTCATCCTCGATCGGTTCCATATCGCCGATCTCCGTTTCTGTGCCATCGGGGTAAAGGCCGTCCTCAATATGCTGCAGCGAGGCGCTGAAGCGCGCCCGCCGCCTGAGGTGATCAATCGCCTTGAAGCGGCCGGTCGAAACCAGCCAGGCGACGGGATTGTTGGGCATGCCGTCAACCGGCCACGTCCGCGCCGCCGCCGCAAAGGCGTCGTGTAGCGCTTCCTCCGCCCGGTCGAAATCGCCGAGCAGGCGGATCAGCGTCGCCAGAACCCGGCGCGAATGTTGTCGGTAGATATCCTCGATCACCTGTTCCCCAGTCACCTGTCCCAAACGGCCGACCCTCACTGCGGCAGGGTGAGCAGTCTCACCGGGCGCAATTCGATCGACCCGACCCGGACGCTCGGAATGCCCGCAACGACCTTGCGCGCCTCTTCGAGATCGGCCGCCTCGATGATGTAGATGCCGGCCAGATGTTCCTTGGTCTCGACATAGGGGCCGTCGGTCGAAGACAGAGTGCCATCGCGCACCCTCAATACAGAGGCACAGTCAGGACCTTCCAACGCATCGGAATGGATCATGATGCCTTTGCGCTGAAGTTCCTTGTCATACTGGAAATGTGCCCTGACGAGCTCGTCGCCCTCGGCCTGGCTGAGTGTGCCGTCCGTATGGGCGGAATTATAGATGAGGCAGACGAAGCGCATGGCTATCTCCCATCCTTGATCGAATAGCCGGGCCGGATTTCGATCGATGCATATTTGAGGATCGGGAAGGTGGAGATGATCGCTTTCGCTTCCTCCATATCTCCAGCCTCGATCACGACGAAGCCGCCGAGATGCTCCTTGATCTCTGCGAAAGGACCATCCGTTGCAGCGACGGTGCCATTGCGAACCCTGAGCGTCACTGCCTGCTCCGGCTCGTAGAGCGCCAGCGCGCTCAGCAAATGGCCGCTTTCGCGCCAGCTGTCGTCGCTGACGATACATTCTTGGGTGACAGCCTCCCATTCCTCTGGCGTAACCCGCTTGCTCTTTTCGGTATCGAACCAGATCTGGCCCAGAAACTTCATGGCGTCACCTCCTCAGCCGAATTCATGGATGGGGCGAACCTCGATCGCGCCAAGCTTTGCCAGCGGAATGCCGGCTGCGACACGGATCGCGTCATTGAGGTCCTTGGCGTCGATCAGGATGAAGCCGCCGAGCGCCTCCTTCGTCTCGATGAAGGGGCCATCTGTGACCGACATCTCGCCGCCGCGCACCCGCGCCGTGACCGCCGATTGCGGCGACTGCAGCGCGTGGGCAACGATCATATGACCGCTGTCGGCAAGATCGCGGTCATAGGCGAGCGAGTCCCGGTCGAGCTTGTTCTTCTCTTCCTGCGACATGGCCGACAGCACCGAGCCGTCGAACCAGACCTGGCAAAGATATTTCATTCCTTGTCCTCCATGCTGTGCTTTCACAGCCCTTGGACGAACAGCCTAGGCGCTTTTCGACAGGGAAGAAAAATATCTTTCGTCGGCCGCAATGTCGAAAGGCCGAGGCAGCGCTCGACAAAGCTTCATCTGACAACATCGAGGAGATGGAGCAATGAGCATGCTTGAAATCGGAATAGCACACCTGATCGTCACACGCGGCGCATGCAAGATGCCGCCGCTTGAGAATGTCGAGGTGATAAAGGTGCTGGTCAGGACCGTGATTGCGCTGGCGGCGTTTGCCGGCCTGATCGCAGCGCTGCAGCTTGCCGCAAGCGCTTGAGAACAGTGCGCGGCCCGACGGACAAGGCCGGGCCGCGCCTGATATCTTATTGAAACGCCGTTTCGAAGAAGCTGCGCAGCTTGCGCGAATGCAGGGCTTCCGGCGGCATGGCGGCAAGCTTCTGGATCGCCCGGATACCGATCTGCAGATGCTGGTTCACCTGTGTACGGTAGAAGGCGGTCGCCATACCCGGCAGCTTCAGTTCGCCATGCAGCGGCTTGTCGGAAACGCAGAGCAGCGTCCCATAGGGTACGCGGAAGCGGAAGCCGTTGGCGGCGATCGTTGCCGATTCCATGTCAAGCGCGATGGCGCGAGCCTGTGACAGGCGCTTAACCGGGCCTGCCTGATCGCGCAGTTCCCAGTTGCGGTTGTCGATCGTGCCGACCGTGCCGGTACGCATGATGCGTTTCAGCTCGAAGCCTTCGTAACCGGTGATCTCGGCAACGGCAGCCTCGAGCGCCACCTGCACTTCGGCAAGTGCGGGGATCGGCACCCAGACCGGCAGATCGTCGTCGAGCACATGGTCTTCGCGCATATAGGCATGTGCCAGAACATAATCGCCGAGCCGCTGGCTGTTGCGCAGGCCGGCGCAATGGCCGAGCATCAGCCAGGCATGCGGGCGAAGCACGGCCACGTGGTCGGTGATCGTCTTGGCGTTGGAAGGACCGACGCCGATATTGATCATGGTGATCCCGGCATGGCCCTTCTTCTTAAGGTGATAGGCCGGCATTTGCGGCAGGCGGGCAAGCGTCACATCCGTTTCCGGAACGCTTGATCCTGCGAGCGTGACGATGTTTCCGGGCTCCACGAAGGCCGTGTAGCCGTCGCCGCCTTCGGCCATCATCTTGCGCGCCCAGGAGCAGAACTCGTCGATATAGAACTGGTAGTTCGTGAAAAGCACGAAGTTCTGGAAATGCTCGGCACCGGTGGCAGTATAGTGCGACAGACGGGCGAGCGAATAGTCGATGCGCTGTGCGGTAAAGGGTGCCAGCGGTGAGGGCTCGCCCGGAGGCGGCAGATACTCGCCGTTGGCGATCTCGTCATCCGTCGTGTTGAGGTCAGGCGTATCGAAGAGATCGCGCAGCGGAATATCGACGAAAGCCGCCGCAGACGCTTCCACATGCGCGCCTTCGCCGAAAGCGAAGTGCAGCGGGATCGGCGTGGAGGATTCCGAGACGACGACAGGCACATTGTGGCTCTTCATCAGGAGCAGCAGCTGCTCCTTCAGATAATGTTTGAAGAGCTTCGGCCGCGTGACCGTCGTCGTATAGACGCCCGGTGCGGTCACATGACCATAGGAAAGGCGGGAGTCGACATGACCGAAGCTCGTCGTCTCGATGCTGACCTGCGGGTAGAAAGCGCGGTAGCGGGAGGTGACTGGCGCCCCTTGCGCGAGCTTCGTGAAGCTGTCGATCAGGAACGAGGTATTGCGCTCGTAGAGCTCCGTCAAAGCTTCGACGGCTTTTGCCGGATCATCGAAGGCTTGCGGCTCGAAAGGGGGAGGGGACGAGATGTCGAAAGCGGACAGGGGATAGATTCGTTTGCTCATGGCGCATTATAGGGGGTAGTTTTTAACAAGCAAACGACGCGCGAAGGCTGAGACCCAGATTTTTCCAGGTCTCAGCGGATGGTGGTGCAGTAACCGCCGCTGCTTTCCAGGCAGGTATAGTTCGCGCCGAAATGCGACTGCTGTGCGCCGCCGCCGCCGGTGCGCACGACGACTGCCGAAAAAGAGATCGCGAAGATCGCCGCAAACAGCGTTATGATTGTAAACCGTCTCGCCAGAATGAACACGTCCACGTCCTTACCCCGATATACGCCCTTCATGGTGCTGTTTTGCCATGATGTGGCTGAACGGGTGCTGAGATGGCGGTTCATTTTGCGTTCAGTTTCTGAGGCCGGCTAAGGTTCTCAGAGCCTGCCTGAACGTCTCAGAGACGGGTCCAGGTTTGCGTTTTGCAGAAGACCTGCATCACGCAGCCCTGCATCTTGAGCGAGCCGCCGGAGATGCTGCCCGAGCCGCTATAGGTCTTGTCGTCGGCAGGATCGGTGATCTCGCCGCTATAGCTGCCGCCGGTGCCGGATAGTCTGCCGATCTTCTTGCCTGCATATTTGCCCGTCTTCAGCGTGATGCAGTAAGCGCCGCCGCAGGGCGCAATCGCCGCCGTGTCGCCGGCGCGGGTCTTCCAGTTGCCGACGATCGGTTCATCCGCCTGTGCAAGGCCTGCAACAAGTGCCAGCGCGCCGGCGAGAACGAGGGTACGGATCATCTCTTCCTCCATAAGATATGAAATGGCGCGAAAATAACTGACGCGAACGTAAAGGTAAATACGCCTCCGAACAGCCCGAATTCCGGCCTTCCCGTCAGGTTTTTTCTGATGATCGCCGGATCGATGCTGATTTCATAGTGAACAAATCCTCAATTTCCAAATCTGAATTTTTCGTAAAAGGCGCGCAAAAATCCTTAATTTGCAGGGATTCCGATGTTTAACAAAAACCCAAGTTTACCAAGCATTTGCACTTTGTTTGCGTCAAATTAATCATGCATTTTAGGCGTTTTTTGAAAGCAGTTTGGCATAGTGAACCCATCAAACGAGCGGGGCAAACCCGCCGGACCGGAGAGGCCGAAAGCCGCAGAAGATGGCAAGGCCCAAAGGTAAAACAGGGTACGTCTTAACAGGCTAAACAGGGATAGAAACCGATGGCACGCTTTGAAATGCACAATGCTGAAATGGCCACCATGGGTGGCGAAAACAACAGCGCCGATGTCTTCTGCGAAATGGGTCTGATGTATGCGACCGGCCGTGGTTGCGAGATCGATCTCGTCTCCGCTCACAAGTGGCTGAACATCGCCGCAATCAAGGGCAACGACCGCGCCGCCGAGCTGCGCGCCGATGTGGCCGCTTCGATGAGCAAGATGCAGCTTGCCGAAGCGCTCCGCGCCGCCCGCGAATGGATGACGATCCACTAAAGCATGTCGTCGCTTGGCGCGACACGCTGTAAGGACCGTCTCCAACAAGATAATTCGAAATAACAACCTCAAAAGAGGGGAGCTGGCGGGGCGCTTTGGACGGGGCCGACGCCGGGAGAAGGAAACCGCGACCGGCGCCCTCCCGCCGGCCGCGGTTTACCCGTTTCGGTTTCCCATTGTCAGGCGAGTTTTTTTAAGACCAGCGGGAGCGCTTCTTCGAGCAGCGCCATGTCGGCTTCCGGCCCGACGCTGACGCGGATGCAGCGGTTGAGCGGTGCGACACCCGGCATGCGGATGAAGACGCCGTGCTCCATCAGCCCCTCGACGATGGCCCGCGCGTGAGCGCCGTCGCGCCCGGCATCAACAGCCACGAAATTGGTGGCCGATGCCAGCGGCTGCAGGCCATTTGCTCTGGCAATATCAGCAATCCTGTCGCGCGCGGCATGGATTTTCCCGATCACTTCGGAAAGATAGGCCTGATCCTTGAGGGCTGCGAGTGCGGCGACCGTCGCAAGCCGGTTCATGCCGAAATGATTGCGGATCTTGTCAAAGGCCTGCGCCGTGCCCGGCGTCGAGATGGCATAGCCGACGCGGGCGCCGGCAAGTCCGTAGGCCTTGGAGAAGGTGCGGGTCCGCACGATGTTCGGCAGGTCGATGAGCGATTGGATCGACGGTAAGGCAGAGGCCGGGCCGGTCTCGCTATAGGCTTCATCCAGGATCATCAGGCAGGTTTCCGGCAGGGCGCGCGCGAAGGCGACGATCTTGTCGCCATCCCACCAGCTTCCCATCGGATTGTCAGGGTTGGCGAAATAGACGAGTGGCGCATTCTCGCGCTTGACTGCATCGAGCAACGCGTCGAGATTTTCACGGTCGCCGGCATAGGGAACGGTGACCAGTCGGCCGCCAAAACCGTTCACGTGGAAATTGAAGGTCGGATAGGCACCGAAGGAGGTCACGACGGTGCCGCCGGGCTCGATTACCAGCCGCACGATTTGCCCGAGCAGTTCGTCAATGCCGCCGCCGACGGCGATATTGGCCGGTTTCACGCCGAGATGGGTGGCGAGCGCCTCGCGCAGTGCATAATTTTCCGGATCGTTGTACTTCCAGATATCGCCAGCCTGCTCCTGCATGGCGGCAATGACCGAGGGAGCCGGGCCGAAGCCGTTTTCATTGGCGCCGATGCGCGCTTCGACCTTAACGCCGCGCTGGCGCTCGATGGCCTCGGGGCCAACGAAAGGAACGGTGGAGGGCAGGGCGCTGGCAAGCGGCGTGAAGCGCAAAAAGGCAGACATGCGAGGGCAATTTCCCGGAATTATTGAAAATGCCGCGCAACAATAGGCTCTCACTTTGCCAAGGCAAGCAAGATTATTTCTCGTTCGTGACGGCTCAGACGCGGCTGCCGTTGCGGCGGGCGTCGATCGCTTCCGTGTTGCCGATCATGAAGTCGGCGCGCACTACCTTGCGTAGAACATCCGGCTCTATCAGGTTGATGAAACGAACGCCGATACGCTCATGATGGCGGTAGACCTCGGCACAGCCGATGCGGTAGGCAAGCCCCAGGATGTTGAGATAATAATGTTTGGGCAGGCCCGCCGTGGTCGACACGACGAAGGTCGCGCCGCCCTGGGAAATATCGAGGATTTCGGCGCTGCGCATCGAAATCCCGGTCAGACAGGGGCGAACGGCGACGATACGAGCCGGTCGTTTGACGTTGAACTCCTCCCAGCGAATGTCGTAGACAGCCGACTTCACCGTGGCGAGGTGCGTTGCGCGGAGCATTTCCATTTCGCATTCTCCGTCAGGCAGTTCAAAATTTGGGGCAGTTCAAATTTCAGGCTGTTCGACGGAGAGGCTCACACGAATGTTTTTCACATTCGTCAAATATAAAACTACAATTTTAGCGAGTTTGAAATTTGTGCGTTAGCGGCACATCTATTGTGCCCTCTTGGGAATAAACCATTCGCGCTCAGGCCAGCAATCTTGCCGCGCAATAGCCTCCAGCAGCGCTAAGTGCTGTCAGAAAGGTTCCCCAGGCCATATCTACAAGGCTCATAGCGAGCGGCCAGTTCTTCAGTGTCGACAAATTAGTGATGTCGTAGGTGCCGTAAGCCGCCAGTCCCAAAATGGCACCATAGAGCAGCGTCGTGCCGAGCGAGCCGCTGGAAAGCCCGGGCAAAACCGCAAGTATGACAATTGCAACTGTGAAGAGCAGGTAGAAAAGCGCCGCTATGCCAAGGTTCGGCGAGGGCAGCATCAGCTCGCCGAGCTGATCGCGGTAGAAGGTGCGGGCGACGATGCCGAGCCATATTGCGTCGATGACGGCAAGGGTGAGAAGGCAACCGGCATAGGCGACAAGCGCTGTCTTCATCGTCTTTGATCTCCCGCTTTGCCCTTCTACGCCATGGCATGCCCTCCGGATCGCCGTTGATTCTCTTTGCGCAGATTTTTCCCGAACTCTTTCAGTTGCCGGGCGTTTTTCCTCAAGCGGTACGCTGCTTCCAATCATGAAAGCGAGGAAATCAAATGACTGACGTCAAAGTCCCCTGGGAATCCTGGGTCGTTGTCTGCGATGGGGCGAAGGCCCTGATCCTGCAGAATGCCGGCGATGCGGAACTGATGAATCTCCAGGTCCGCGAAACGCTCACGCAGCCCAACCAACCTGACCGTGAACTCGGCACCGACAAGCCCGGACGCTCCTACGCGCCTGACGGACTGAGCGGCAGCGCCATGGAGGAGACCAACTGGCAGGACCAGGCCGAAGCCGACTTCCTGAAGGAAGTCGCTGTAAAGCTCGACGAACTCGTGCATGAGAAGGAGGCAAGTCGCATCGTTCTGGTGGCGCCTCCGCGTGCGCTCGGCACGCTGCGGCCCAATCTCAGCGCCGATGCGCAGGCCGCGATCTCGGCCGAAGTGGCGAAGGATTACACCAATCTGCCAATCGACCAGATCGAGCGGCACCTCGCCGCTTGATCGCGATAAGTCATCGCTGTTCGAAACGCGGGTCGTATGGCCCGCGTTTCCTTATGGGGAGAAGGCTAAAATCAGAGGCTGGTTTCGAAGCTCAGCCGCAGCACGTGGTGCAGGAATTCGGGGTTCAGCAGCATGTTGAAGCTGATGGTCACGAACTCGTCTTCGCGCTTGACCACGGTCGCGCCGATCTCGTCATGGATGCCGAGGATTTCCAGGAAGAAATTCTGCGGCATTTCCAGGCTGGGGCTGACTTCCAGCAGCGCCCCGGCGAGCGTGATGGTGCGGATCAGGCAGCGGACTTGCGTTCCGGTGCTGAGGTGATGGCCGACGAAGATGATGTTGCCGGGCCGATCGAGGTTGAATTCTCTGTAAGCCTGTTCGGGCTTGGGATGTTCTGTGTCGAGGTGCATCTGAAAGGCCATGTCAGCCTCCGCTTGTTGTATGATCAGACTTTAACGCAGGATTGCTCACATCTGCTGAACAATATCTTTAAAATTAAAAGCTTGTGCAAAATCTAACGGCATAGCGCTTTTTTCGTTGGCAATACTGTCCAGAATCTGCCCATTTTTTCACCAGATGTGTGCCGATCTTGACTTGGCGTCTGTCGTCGCGCATAAAAAAGCCGGTTCGAGGCACCAGCCGCTCGCGGATGAAGATCCATGGTGAAGCCCTCGCGATCTTGGTCACAGCCCCTGTGCATGCTGACTGACGGCAATGCGAGCCCCCCTGACAGTCGAATGGCATGCCTTTGAAAGGCTGAACCCGTGACTCGTATACCCATGACTCGGACCTATCCACCGGTCGACGAACTGAAGGCCCAGGCAAAGCGCCTGCGCCAGGCCATGACTGAACGCGGCAGCGAGATGAGCCATGCCGCCGCCCTCGAACTGATCGCCCGCCAATATGGCGCCCGCGACTGGAACACGCTGTCGGCCCTTGCAGCCAAGCCCAATGACAAGCCCATCTCGCCGATCTTCGTCGGCGCCCACATTCGCGGGCGTTACCTGAACCAGCCCTTCACCGGCAAGGTTCTGGCGCTTTCGGCTATCGCAGGCAGCGAGTTCTACAGGGTCACAATCCATTTCGATGAGCCTGTCGATGTCGTGACCTTCGAGAGCTTCTCGGCCTTCCGCCAGCGCATCCACGCCCAGATCGACGAGAACGGCGTTTCACCGCGCAAGACCTCGAACGGTCTGCCGCATCTCGTTCTCGATATCTGATCGCCAAATCGTTGCCCGCAACACCCGGATTCCGTCCATGACCTCACGTTCTGAAACCAATACTTTTCTGACCGGCCCGCTGCTTGCCGTTTTTGCCCGCACGGCGCTGCCGATCATTCTGATCACTACCATCAACGGCCTGTTCGCCGTGGTGGACGCCTATTTCCTCGGCGCCTATGTTGGGGCTGGCGCACTGTCAGCCGTTACCCTGATTTTCCCTGGCCTGATGATGCTCGTTGCCCTGCAGTCGCTCGTCTCGAACGGCATGGCAAGCATCCTTGCCCGCGAGCTTGGCGGCGGCAATCGCGATGCCGCCCGGCGCACCTTCGCGGCTGCCCATGTGCTGGCAATTGCGGTGGTGCTTGTTATCAACGTGATCTACTGGACCGTCGGCTGGCACGTCGTCGCAAATGCGGCAGGTGGTGACCTCACAGTAGCCGAAAATGCCCGCACCTTCATGGGTATCATGATCGGTGCCGCGCCAATCGCCTTCTTCCTGTCGCTCAATATCGACGCCCTGCGCAGTGAAGGCCGGATCGGCTTCATGACCATGGTGATGCTCGCTGCCACGGCACTCAACATCGTCGCCAACTGGTTCTTCATGGCGATTCTGCAATGGGGTGTGGCCGGCTCAGCGCTGGGCTCCGTGCTGGCGCAGGCGATCTGCCTCGTTGCCGTGCTGATCTACCGTTGGCGCAATGAGCGCGCACTCCGTCCGGCATCCCGCTTTCCGCTTTCGGATTGGCGGCCGATCCTGGCGCTTGGTGCGCCGATGAGCCTCGGCTTCATCGGCATCTCGCTCTGCTCGGCAGCCGTGATCTTCAACCTGTCGATCTGGGGCGAGGGCGACTATGTCGCAACCATCGGCGCTTACGGCATCATCACCCGCGTCATGACGCTCGCCTATCTGCCGCTGCTTGGCCTCAACATCGCTTCCCAGACGATTTGCGGCAACAATTACGGAGCGGGTCTTTCAGAGCGGGTCGGCCGCAGCCTGCAGATCGCCTTGATCGCAGCGCTCGTCTACTGCACTGGCGTCGAGATTACGGTGGAGCTGCTGGCAACTCACATCGGCCACGTCTTCGTTGCTGATCCGATCGTCATCGCCGAGGTCTCGCGCATCCTGCCCTGGACGGTCGGCGCTTATTTCCTGTTCGGTCAGATGATCGTGCTGTCAGGCTATTTCCAGGCGATCGGCGATGCCAAACGTGCGGCGATCTTCGGTCTGTCGCGTGCCTATCTCTTCACGCTGCCGCTGACTTTTCTGCTGCCGTATGCTTTCGGGGAGATGGGCATCTGGATGGTGCCGGTCTTTGCCGAGGCCTGCATGTTCCTGCTGGCCTTTTCCGTACTTGCGCGCAATGCGAAACGGCTTGGCTGGCGCTACGGGCTGTTGCCTGCCTGAAGGCAAGCAATTCCAGCAAAAGTGTGCAGCGGTTTTGCGTCCGGAATTGCGTAAAACAAAGAAACAAGGCCGCGCCTTTTTCGGCGCGGCCTTGCTTTCAATCCTGACCTGCTGCAGGTGCGGATGCCGCAGCCGCCTCCGCTTCTCCGAGCGCCTGAGCGCATTCCTCGCAGCAGACCTCGACGGTCTTCCCGCCAAGCTTGACGCTGATGGCATCAGGTCCGAGTTCGCAGTCGCAGGCAGCGCATGTGGTCTTCTTCATCTTGTCATCCTCCGGTTGGGTCCCCGTCTGGGGTAGGATCATAAGACCACTGCTGGCCCTTTCGTCGCTGTCGAATTCTTTAGCGATCTTACGCCCGCAGCCGCGTTGCGCGCTGGAACTCTGCCGGCGTCTGGCCATAGGCCTGGCGGAAGGATGAGGTGAAATGGCTGTGGCTGGAAAAGCCGAGATCGAGGCCGAGCGCAGTCAGATCCTCATACTCACCGAGCAGATCGAGCGCACGGGCAAGGCGAAGCCGAAGCTGGTAGCGATAGAGCGGCGTCGCCTCCACCTGCTGGAAGACCTGCGTGAGATAGACAGGCGAAACGCCGACTTCGGTCGCGATTTCCGCCAGCGTCCACCGCCGCGCCAGATCAGAGGAGAGCACGAGCTTTGCCCGGTCGACAAGCTTCTGCCGTCCGGCACTGGCACCCGCCGCATGCGAGGTGCGCTCGCCGAGCGAGCGGCGTACGAGCGTCAGCGCCAGCGTTTCCGCCTCCAATGTCTCGGCAACGTTGCGGCGAAGGCCATGGCGCAGAAGGGCGACAAGCGCCTGCGCGCGCGGATCGACACGCCGGCGCTGGCGTTTGAAGCCGAACAACTCGCCGGCCTGTACCTGATCCCTAGGCGCAAGCTCGGCAAGCAGGGATTCGTCGATAGACAGATCGATGCAGGCGTCGCCGCCATCGACCGGATGGCTGATGCGGTAGCCTTGCCCGACATTGAAGAACAGTACCTGATTGGCTTCCGCCACGGTGTCGTTGCGCCCGACATGGCGCATGAAGACGCCGCGATAGGGATAGACGAGACTGGTCTTGTGGGCGCATTCCTCGTCGCTCTTGTGACGGCATTCGCCATTGCAGACGATGTCACGGATCGTGACGGTCTTCGTCTTCAGGAGCAATGCGGTCGAAAATTGCGACATCGGTCTTTCCGGAATTCGGGCGGCGAGCATCGCCCGCCGCACCAGCCTATCACAATCCTTTGTTGTTCCAGTAGTGGCTTGAGATATGCACGTCGCTTTCGATCTGGCCGCGGGAAAGACCGATATCTTTGAGCTGATCGTCGGACAATTCCATGACGGCGCTGCGATTGCGCCGCTCGGCAATCTTGCGCGCCAGCCAGCGCAAACCATCAAGGAGTTTGGCAAGAAGACGGGATTGCCTGATTTCTGTCCGGCGAGTGGTCTGAGAGTAAACGGTAAGGCTTGAGCCGCGCATGGTGTTCCTCCATCCATTGCGTTTGAATGGGAGGATTGAACCATTTGCGCGGCCCGCCCGCTGTCAGATTATTTAGCGATCTGCGGCCCGTTCAGGCTTTCAGCAGCCACTCATGTTCCGGCGCATTGTAGAATTTCCAAACGCGCTTCGGCCCGGCCATGACATTGAGATAATAGAGATCATAGCCATGCGTCGCCGCACAGGGATGATACCCCTTCGGCACAAGCGTCACGTCGCCGTCTTCGATGGCCATCGCCTCATCGAGTGAGCGGTCGTCCGTATAGACACGCTGGAAGCCGAAACCCTGCGGCGGATTGAGGCGGTGGTAATAGGTCTCTTCCAGCATGCTCTCATGCGGAAGGTTGTCCTGATCATGCTTGTGCGGCGGATAGGAAGA
Source organism: Hyphomicrobiales bacterium (assembly GCA_900470965.1). Taxonomy (GTDB): domain Bacteria; phylum Pseudomonadota; class Alphaproteobacteria; order Rhizobiales; family Rhizobiaceae; genus Rhizobium. Next base: position 10,840 of record UCCS01000095.1, on the reverse strand, counting down.
GGTGTGACCGCCGGGCGTGATGACCTCGACGACGAGCAGCGAATGCGCCGAGCTGTCATCCTCAGGCATGATGTTGTTGACGTGGCGCACATTCGTGCCCTTGCCGCGCGTCACCGGCGGGTGGGTGCCGGGCGGAATGGCCTTCGCCTCATAGGTACCGCCGCCGGGTGCGGAGCACACGGCAAGCTCGAGATCGGTCTCGGCCGTCACCGACCATGTCGATTCCATCGGTATATAGAGAGCGTGCGGCGCGCCGTCGAAGGGGCTCATGCGCTTGCCGAGCGTGCCGAAATCCCTGGTGCCGGCCGAAGCCTTGCCCTTGCCGCTCACCCAGACGAGGCAGACTTCCCGCTCGCCCGTCTCTCCAGCGGTCGTCTCGCCCGGCTTCAGGCGGTACATGTCGAAGCCGACATAGGTCCAGCCGGCGCTTTCGGGCGTCACATGCGTGACGCGGCCGGTCTTGCCTGACGGTTTTACCTTGAGGTTTGGCATTGGTGTTTCTCCTCCGTTATCCCTTCGGGAAACCTTCCGTCTCCACCGTATAACCGGCCGCCGTCATGACGCGCATCAATTCCGCATGGCCGATCTCCGCCATCTTCTGCGGCGGCGCCTTGCGCGGATCCTGCTCGGCCTCGACAACGAACCAGTCCTCATAGCCGTATTCGGCGAACCGCTTGACGATGGCGCCGAAATCGAGCGAGCCGTCGCCCGGCACGGTGAAGGCGCCGAGCGCTACAGCATCGAGGAAGGATTGCTTGCTGCGATCCAGCCCGTCGACGACGGACTTCCGGATGTCCTTCACGTGCACATGGTTGATGCGGGCGTGGTGATTGTCGATGGCACGCAGCACGTCGCCGCCGGCAAAGGCCAGATGGCCGGCATCAAGCAGCAGCGGAATGCCGGCACCCGAATTCTTCATGAAGGCATCGAGTTCCGGCTCGGTCTCGACGACGGCCGCCATGTGGTGGTGATAGGAAAGCGGCATGCCCTGGTCCGCGCACCATTCGCCGAATTCGGTGACGCGGCGCGCATAGGCTTTCATCTCGTCATCTCCAAGACGCGGCTTGGTCGCGAGCGGCTTGGAGCGATCGCCCTGGATCGAGCGACCGACTTCGCCATAGACGATGCAGGGCGCATTGACCGCCTTGAAGAGTTCAATCATCGGCGCAATGCGGTCCTTGTTGGCCGCAAGCTCCTCATTGACCAGCGTACCCGAGAACCAGCCGCCGCAGAGCGTCACGTCGGCAGCACGCAGGATGGGCAGCATTTCCTGGGGATTGCTAGGGAACCGGCGACCCTGCTCCATGCCGGTAAACCCGGCGGTGCGGGATTGCCGCAGGCATTCTTCGAGGGACACGTCGTCGCTGAGTTCAGGAAGATCGTCGTTCCACCAGGCGATGGGCGACATGCCGAGTTTGGCCTTCATCGATAGTCTCCTTAAAAATAGCGCGGAGCAGCGCTTCCGCTCCTCCAGAAAATGATAGCAATCCGATCAACCGACGCGCTGGGCGGCGCGTGCCTTGACATAGGCCTCATGGGCCTTGTTGACCTCGCCGCGCGGGCTGACTTCCGGCACCGCGACATCCCACCAGTGGCCGCCGGCATCGGTGGTAACAAGCGGGTCGGTATCGATGACGAAGACCGAAGTACGGTCGTTCTTCTTCGAATCGGCGATCGCCTGTTCGAGCTCGGCGATGGAGGAAACCTTCACCGCAATGGCGCCCATCGCTTCCGCATGCGCGCGGAAATCGATCTCGGGCATCACCTCATGATAGGAGTCCTTCAACAGGTTGTTGAAGTTGGCGCCACCGGTCGCCATCTGCAGGCGGTTGATGCAGCCATAGCCTCTGTTGTCGAGCAGCACGATATTGAGCTTGAGGCCGAGCATGACCGAGGTCGCAAGCTCGGAGTTCATCATCATGTAGGAACCGTCGCCGACCATGACGACGACATCCTTTTCCGGATGCGCCATCTTGGCGCCGAGGCCGCCGGCAATCTCATAGCCCATGCAGGAGAAGCCGTATTCCATGTGGTAGCTGCCGGGAACGGTGGCCGGCCACAGTTTGTGCAGCTCGCCCGGAAGGCCGCCGGCCGCGCAAAGCAGCGTCGTCTTCTCGCCGCCGATCGAACGGACAACCGCGCCGATAACCTGCGCATCGGAGGGCAGGGCGGCATTGGTGGCGCCCATCGCTTTGGCGGCAGCCTCCATCCAGACCTTCTTTTCCTTGGTTGCCTTTTCGGCAAGCGCCGTAGGCGCCTTCCAGCCTGAGAGACCGGCCGAGAGTGCCTTCAGTCCCTCGCGCGCATCGGCGACGAGCGGATGGCTGTCATGCTTCAGCGCGTCATAGGCTGCGATGTTCAGGCTGAGCAGTTTGAAGCCTTCATTCTTGAAGAGCGCCCAGGAGCCGGTCGTGAAATCCTGGCAGCGCGTACCGACGGCAATCACCAGGTCGGTTTCCTCGGCAATCGCATTGGCAGCCGATGTGCCTGTCACGCCGACGGAACCGAGCGCCAGAGGATGACGCTCGTCGATCGCCGACTTGCCGGCCTGTGTGACGACGACGGGAACGCCATGCGCTTCCGCAAAGGCTGCAAGCTCCTTGGTCGCCTGCGAATAGAGAACGCCGCCGCCGGCAACGATGACGGGCTTCTGCGAGGCCTTGATCAGCGCAATCGCATTGGTAAGCTCGTCGGCATCCGGCTGCGGACGACGCACCGTCCAGACCTTTTCCTCAAACAGGCTCTCCGGATAGTCGAAGGCTTCCGCCTGAACGTCCTGGCAGAGCGACAGCGTCACTGGACCGCAATCGAGCGGATCGGTCAGCACCTGCATGGCACGCTTCAGCGCCGTGATGATCTGCTCCGGCCGGGTGATACGGTCGAAATAGCGCGAGACCGGGCGGAAGGCATCATTGGCCGAAACCGTGCCGTCGCCGAAATCCTCGATCTGCTGCAGCACCGGATCGGGCGCGCGATTGGCGAAGATATCGCCAGGCAGGAAGAGCACCGGGATGCGGTTGACATGCGCCACACCGGCCGCCGTCACCATGTTCAGCGCGCCGGGACCGATCGAGGTCGTGCAGGCCATGAAGCGCTGGCGGAAGCTCGCCTTGGCATAGGCGATCGCAGCATGCGCCATGCCCTGTTCGTTATGGGCGCGGTAGGTCGGCAGTTCCTGGCGCACCTGGTAGAGCGCTTCACCCATGCCGGCGACATTGCCGTGGCCAAAGATTGCCCAGACGCCGCCGAAGATCGGCACCTTTTTGCCGTCGACGATGGTCATCTGTACTTTAAGGAAATGCGCGACGGCCTGCGCCATCGTCAATCTTACCGTCTTGCCCATCAGGCGCCTCCCAAATTCACTCTCTTAATTGAGGCCACGCGTTTTCAGCCATGCCTCTGTCAATTGTTTGAAGCGGCCTGCCATATCGCCGATCGCTTGCTCGTCGTTGATCTTGCCCGAAAGCCAGCCGCGCGCGGCATCGGCAAAGATCGTGCGGCCAACCGCAAAGCCCTTGACCGAGGGAGCAGCCAGTGTGGCCTCGAAACCCTTCAACAGTTCGTCGGCGGGAGCCTCGAGCCCCAGCAGCACGATACCGCGGCACCATGGATCATTTTTGGCAATCACTGCATCGATCTTCTTCCAGGCGCCGGTTGAGGCCTGCGGCTCCAACTTCCACCAGTCCGGCTTGATGCCGAGTGCATAGAGTTCCTCCAGCGCCGTCGAGACCGTATCATCGGTCAGCGGCCCGTTCTTGCTGGAGATGATCTCGACCAGCAGTTCGCGGCCGACCTTGCGCGCGGCTTCGAAGAGCGTGCGCAGCTTCTCCTGCTGCTCGCTCTTCAGCGCTGCCGGATCGTCGGGATGGTAGAAGCACAGGCACTTGATGCAATGGTCGAGCGGCCATTCGACCAGCTGCGAGCCGATATCCTGGCTGAATTCGAAGCGCAGCGGCTTGGAGCCCGGAAGCTCTACCGGCCGGCCGATCCAGGTGAAATTCTTCTTGGCGGCATCGAAGAAGGCATCGCGTCCGAAGCGCTCGTCGATCAGCATGCCATAGCCCTGCCGCCCATCTGCGACGCGGGAGGCTGCTTCCACCGCCAACCGCTTGAAAGCGACGATCTGCTTGTAGTCTACGCCGAGTTCGTCGCAGACGCTGGTCAATTGCGAACGGTGATCGATGGCGAGCGCCATAAGAAGCGGGACTGCACCCTTGCGGGTGGAGGCCCAGTGAATGTGGTTGATCGCCTCGTCCTTGCGCAGCGCGCGGTGTTTACTGCCGTTCTTCAGGAAGAAGTCGAGCTCCGCCCAGGTCGGATATTCCGGCGAGCAGAGCAGGCGGGAAACTGCAAAGGCGCCGCAGGCGTTCGCCCATGTGGCACAGATCTTCAGCGGCTCATCCTTCAGCCAGCCGCGCAGCAGGCCGGACATGAAGGCATCGCCCGCGCCGAGCACGTTGAACACCTCGATCGGGAAGCCCTGGCCGACAATGCCGTCTTCCAGATTGTCACTGATTGGGCCGTCATAAACGATGCAGCCCATGGCACCACGCTTCAGCACGATCGTCGCAGGCGAAAGGCGGCGAATTTCTTTCAGGGCGCCGAGTACGTCATCGGCACCCGACGCGATCAGGATTTCCTCTTCCGTGCCGACGATCAGGTCGCAATCCGGCAATGTCTCTTTCATTTTCGAGGACACACGGTCCGACTTCACATAACGCTCGAAGCCTTCGGCATGGCCGGCAAGGCCCCAGAGATTCGGTCGGTAGTCGATATCGAAAATCACCTTGCGGCCGTTGGCCTTGGCAATCCGGATCGCCTTGCGCTGCGCGGCCTCGGTATTGGGCCGGGAGAAATGCGTCCCCGAGACGAGCACGGCGCGCGAGGACTTGATGAAATCCTCATCGATGTCGCCTTCTTCGAGCGCCATGTCGGCACAGTCGGAACGATAGAAGATCATCGGCGAGACGCCCTCAGCCTCTACCGCCAGCAGCACCAGCGCCGTCAGCCGATCCTTGTCGGTCTTTATGCCCTTGGTCTCGACACCTTCACGCGCCGATTGCTCAATGATGAACCGACCCATCTGCTCGTCGCCGACGCGGGTAATCAGCGCCGATTTCAGCCCGAGCCGCGCCGTGCCGATCGCAATATTGGCCGGGCAGCCGCCGACNNCCGACGGACTTCGCAAACGAGCCGATGTCTTCCAGCCGCGAGCCGATCTGCTGGCCGTAAAGATCGACGGACGAGCGGCCGATGGTGATCACGTCGAGTGTCGGCTCCGGCTGTGGGCCCGGATTCGATTGTACCATGATGTCCTCCCGCTAGATTTTTACGCGGCCTGGAGCGCCCGCGAATTTTGAATAATGAAACATCGGTTCCGTCTCTTTGTCAATTCGGAATGTTTATTCCATTTTGGTCTTTGCGGGTTTTGAATGCTGCAGTTTGCGTCGCCGCTCGGCGATGGCGACCGGCAGCGCCATGGTGAGCGCCATCGAGGCCGAGAGCGAGCGAAAACCGCCGAAATCAGCCTCCGCTACCTCGAACCAATGAGTCGCGCAGGCCGCCAGCGGCGAAAAGGCCGAATCGGTGATCGCGATGACTGGCACGCCACGATCTGCAAGTTCTTGGCTCTGGGTGAGACTGTCGGCGGCATAGGGCGAAAAGCTTGCCGCAATCGCCGCATCGCGCGGCGTGGCGAATTGCACCATCTCCGGATCGACGCCGTTCGGTGAGGCAACGATCTGATGGCGGATGTTCAGCTTGGAAAAGGCATAGGTCATATGCGCCGTCAGCGGATAGGAGCGCCGCTTGGCGATAAGATAAATGGTCTCCGCCGCCGCCAGGATATCGACGGCCTTGGCAAAAGTGTCCGTCTGCACCGTCGCCGCAAGCCGGTTCACGGACTGGCTGGCCGCTGAAATGAAGCCGGAAAGCAAGGTTGCATCCTCGTCATCCCCGCCGGACTGTTCCAGCGTGACAAGGCGTTCCTCATAGCTCAGAGTCCGGTCGCGCAACCGCTCGCGAAAAATGCTCTGGAGATCGGAGAAGCCCTCATAGCCGAGGTGATGGGCGAGGCGCACCAGCGTGGACGGCTGCACATCGGAGGCCGCGGCAATGCTCGCCGTCGTGCCGAAGGCGATCTCGTCGGGATTGCCGAGTGCAAAGGCGGCGACCTGTGCCAACCGTTTCGGCATGCTCGCCTTCCGCTCGATGATCGTACTGCGCAGGCTTTCGAAATCGCGCGGCACACGCGCTCTTTGGGGGTCACTATCCATGCTGACGGCTCAGAAGATGAAACAAATATTCCATATTTCGGAGCATAAACGATTTCCTCGAAGTCGCCTAATTGTTTTTAATAGGCTGAAAATGAAAGGTTTTAGACAGTTTTCGACAAGGCAAGGCGAAATGATGCGTCAGGACGCGCTTGTCAAAATGGTCCAAATATTCCAAAAATTCTCCGGATTTGAGGAGGAGACCCTGACATGAAGCCACTCGGCATAGGTTTGATCGGCACCGGTTATATGGGCAAGTGCCACGCACTGGCATGGAATGCGGTGAAAACGGTCTTCGGCGATGTCGAGCGCCCGCGCCTCGTGCATCTTGCAGAGGCGAATGCAGGGCTCGCAAGCGCCCGCGCTGCCGAATTCGGTTTCGAGAAGGCGACCGCCGATTGGCGGGCGCTGATTGCCGATCCCGATGTCGATGTTGTCTCCGTCACCACACCCAACCAGTTCCACGCCGAAATGGCGATCGCCGCCCTTCAGGCCGGCAAGCACGTCTGGTGTGAAAAGCCGATGGCGCCTGCTTATGCCGATGCCGAGCGTATGCTTCAGATCGCCAGGCAGTCTGGCAAGGTCGCTGTACTCGGCTATAATTATATCCAGAACCCGATCATGCGGCATATCAAGACGCTGATCGGCGAAGGCGCGATCGGCTCCGTCAATCATATCCGCGTCGAAATGGACGAGGATTTCATGGCCGATCCTGACGTCCTCTTCTATTGGAAGAGCGAGCTGTCGGCCGGCTATGGCGCACTCGACGATTTCGCCGTCCATCCGCTGTCGCTGCTCTGGTATCTCTTCGGCCATGTCGAGGCCGTCACCACGGATATGGTCAAACCCTATGCTGACCGTCCTCTGAAGGAAGGCGGCAGACGCGCAGTCGAGAATCACGATGCTGCCAATGTGCTGATGCGCCTCGGCGGCGGCATCTCGGCTGTGCTGATGGCAAACCGCGCCGCCTGGGGCCGCAAGGGCCGTATCGCGCTGCAGATCTACGGCTCGAAGGGCTCTATTGTCTATGATCAGGAGCGCATGAACGAATTCGAACTCTATCAGGCCGAAGGACGAGGCTCCGAGCAGGGTTTCCGCAAGATACTGGCGGCTCCTGCCCACCAGCCCTATGATCGCTTCATTCCGGCGCCCGGCCACGGCCTCGGCTTCAACGATCTCAAGATCATCGAATGCCGCGAACTGATCCGGGCGATTTCCGGAGAGCCGGCGTCTATCGTGACATTCGAAGACGGTCTCAGGATAGAGAAGTCAGTTCATGCCATGGCACAGTCCTTCCATGAGCGCCGCTGGATCGAGATCGGCTGAGGCAAAACCCTCGCTTCCGTTGACGGCGTTTGGGGCAGGGGATAGGCCTTGTCCCTGTGGAAGAGCTGATATTCGGGAGTGACATCGTGACGGATAGACTGGTGATCATCGGCGCGGGGCAGGCAGGCTTCGCATTGGCAGCCAAGCTGCGTGCGCTGAAGGATGCGCGTCCGATTACGCTTATCGGCGCCGAAGACGTGCTTCCCTACCAGCGCCCGCCGCTGTCGAAGAAGTACCTGCTCGGAGAGATGGCCTTCGACCGTCTGCTGTTCCGTCCTGAACACTGGTACCCCGATAATAATGTCGAGATCCGTCTCTCGACCTGGGCCGAGCAGATCAAGCGCGACACGAAACAGGTCCTGCTGCAGGATGGCTCCGTTCTCGATTATGGCACGCTGGCGCTTGTGACGGGCTCCACGCCCCGCCGACTGCCGGCGGCGATCGGCGGCGATCTGGAAGGCGTCTATGTCGCCCGCGACAAGCGCGATGCTGACCTGCTGGCAGGGGAAATGCGGCCCGGCCGCCGTGTGCTCATCATCGGCGGCGGTTATATCGGCCTCGAGGCTGCGGCCGTCGCTCGCCATCTCGGTCTTGAGGTGACTGTCATCGAGATGGCCGACCGGATCCTGCAGCGTGTCGCAGCGAAGGAAACCGCCGACATCATGCGCGCGATCCACAAGAGTCATGATGTGACGATTCGCGAAAAGACCGGCCTGAAGCATCTGATCGGCAAGGATGGCCGGGTGACCGGCGCCGAACTCTCTGATGGCAGCACCATCGACGTGGATTTCGTCATCATCGGCATCGGCGTGGTGCCGAACGACCTTCTGGCGAAGGACGCAGGGCTTGAAGTCGGCAATGGAATCATCGTCGACGAATTCGCCCGCACATCCGATCCGTCGATCTTTGCGGCCGGCGATTGCGCGAGCCTGCCCTGGCAGGGCGGCCGCATCCGGCTCGAATCGGTGCAGAACGCTGTCGATCAGGCGGACGCCGCCGCCGCCGTCATCGCCGGCGGCAACGAACCCTATGACCCGAAGCCCTGGTTCTGGTCGGATCAGTATGATGTGAAGCTGCAGATTGCCGGCTTCAATATGGGCTATGACGACACGCTGCTGCGCCCCGGCACCCGCGAAGGAGCGAGCTCCGTCTGGTATTTCCGCGAGGGCAGGCTGATCGCCGTCGACGCCATCAATGATGCAAAGGCCTATGTGACGGGCAAGAAGATGCTGGAATCAGGCATCAACCCAGACCGGGCAATCCTCGCTGATCCCTCGGCCGATCTGAAGCAGTTGCTGGGCTGAAGTGGAGCCGGCTCGCCCGGCTCTGCAGGCAGTTTCAGTTTTGAACTGTCGCCACCGCGCTTGCCGCCTAAATAAAGGACGTGTGAAAACTTCAAAAAAAGCTTGATCGCACCGGTGAATACCCATATCAGGGCTCCCACCGGAGAGGTGGCCGAGTGGTCGAAGGCGCTCCCCTGCTAAGGGAGTATACCCGAGAGGGTATCGTGGGTTCGAATCCCATCTTCTCCGCCATCTATTTTCTGTTAAATGAAATCAGGTAGATGGCAGCGGTGGCAATCCACCCGCAACGCGATTTTCGCTTGCCTTAATCGGGCTGGGCGACGGCCGTTGAATGCCGCGCCCTGCGATATGGCGGACAAGTGTCGCCGGCTAGAAACGAAAATACAAAGTCACTCCTGACCGCGGACGGTAGCCGTAATAATCGCGGTAGCCGTAATAATCGCGATCGTAATACCGCGGGTATCTATAACCGTAGCGCGGATATCCGTAGCATCTGCCATAATATCCGCAGGAACGGTAGGCGTACCGGTGGTTCCGGTAGCGATCCGCACGCCAATGCCGATAGCTCCGATGTCTGACCTGCTCGACATTGCCGATCTGCACTTGCTCTGCTCTCGGCACGAAGATCGGAGCCGCGTTTAGCGGTGGGGCGAAAGATGCAGCCAGGACCACGGCTGCGAGTGCTGATAATAGCTTTCTCATCGACGTATCCTCTCAGGTTTTCAGCTTGAGCCCCCAGGCGTGAACCTCCGATGAACGGCTTCAGCGATCGAGCGGCCTGGAATCGCCGGCCAGCCGGCCACAGTGTTGGAGGGCCATTTTCCGTCATTGATAGTGTTATGGTCTTTGCGCGCGGCTTCTCGTTTCCGCCGCCTATTTTCTCCGCTCGAAATTCTCCCTGTCGCATGCCTCGTTCCCGAATCGCGATGGTCGCCGGGCGAATCGCATACGGAAATCAATCGTCTCTCGTCGGCCAAAGCTGAAATCGGTTTCGATTTTCGCATTGGCGAGTTTCGCCAGTCGCTAGCCGGTTATCGCAAAAAGGCCGAATCTGGCAGAAAAATGGTGCCGATTTGGCACAGCGGGACGCGCTGCCCTCTTACAAAGCCCAATAAATACCGGGAAAATAAGTACTTTCTTAATAAAGCCTAAACAAGCGGCGGCCCCGTTGCCCAACTTGTGGCCTTTCAGCAACAGGGTTTCGGTAAGGCTTTCGTAAACCCCTCCTGAACACAAGTTGGTGATTGCGTGACAGCCGCCGTCTTGTATTTTCAGCCCCGGAAGCAAGGGCTTGACCGCCCGACTTCTTCAAACACCGGAGATGGGGCAGGGAAACGCTGTCCAGGCGTGATCCTATCTCCGATCGAAACTTGAATTGGAGGTCATTATGAACATCAAGAGCCTTCTTCTCGGCTCCGCTGCTGCTATGGCAGTAGTATCCGGCGCTCAGGCAGCTGACGCAATCGTTGCTGCCGAGCCGGAACCGGTTGAATACGTTCGCGTCTGCGACGCCTACGGCACCGGCTACTTCTACATCCCGGGCACGGAAACCTGCCTGAAGATCAACGGTTACATCCGTTTCCAGGTTAACGTCGGCCCGAACGCCGGCGGCGACAAAACCACCAACGACTCGAGCTGGGATGCTGTAACCCGCGGTCAGCTTCAGTTCACTGCCAAGAGCGACACCGAATACGGCCCGCTCACCGGCGTGATCGTTCTCCAGACCAATGCGGACAATGCTTCGTCGCAGGTTTCTAAGCTTGACTCCGCTTACCTCGACATCGCTGGCTTCCGCGCTGGTCTCTTCTACTCCTGGTGGGACGATGGTCTCTCCGGCGAAACGGACGATATCGGTTCTGTCGTAACGCTGCATAACTCGCTCCGTTATCAGTACGAAACCGGTTCCTTCTACGCTGGCCTCAGCGTCGACGAACTGGA
>UCCS01000188.1 GCA_900470965.1 Hyphomicrobiales bacterium | reverse complement strand
CCCTCATCAAGTCAGTTGCTGACAGGATCGTTGAGTGCTCTCAGTCTTGCATTGGCGACGACGATGATGTGTCGCATGACGGCATTGATGGCGAGGCGTTTTGGCTTTCCGGCCTTGACGAGGTTTTTGAAGATATCGGCAAAGCGGTTGTTGCCGCGTATGGCCGCAAGCGCTGCCGTGAAGAGAGCCGGCCTGATGTGGCGGCGTCCTCCTGTGATGGTTCTGTAGCCGTTGCGTGTTCCGCTGTCGCGTGGATGGGGAGCGCAGGCCGCCAGGCTTGCAGCCTTGCGCCGGTTGATCTGTCCGAGTTCGGGCATGCTGGTGATCAGCATCGTCGACAGGACGGCACCTATACCGGGAATGGCGCGCAGGATGGCCTGACGCGCCTTCAGCTGCCGGCTGCTTGCGACGATGGCCTCGATCTCCGTCTCGATGGCGGCGATGCGTTTGTTGAGCTCGCCGACATGGCTTCTGATCTCCCTTGCGATCGGCTTGTTGCGCGGTGCGGCCAGCCGGTTGGTCTCCTGGACGCGCATGGCGACAAGATCGGCCCGGCGGGCGACGAGCAGCTTCATTCTGGCCTGCTGCGGTTCGTCAGCCTGCCAGCGCGGCAAATCGAGGTCGCGTTCAAGACCATAGGCGGCCAGGAACCTGGCATCGATCGGATCGGTCTTGGCCTTGGTGCCGAAGGACCGGATGAAGGCCTTGACCTTGGCGGCATCGGCACGATGGGTGGGAATGGCGAGGCTTTCGAGGACCTTTATCAGCACGTCTTCGTAGCCGCCGGTCGCCTCGCAGACGGCGAGCATGTCGGTCGATCCGGCATAGGGTTTGAGGGCCGCACGCAAGGCAGAGGCCTCGTTTGCAACGGTGATGGTCTTGCGCGTGAGGCTGGAGAAGAAGGTGACGGTGCGCGCCGAGACGTCGCAGCCGAGAGCGGACTGGATTTTGCAGGCGTGAGTGGTCATGATGGGGTTCCATGCTTGGCATTGTCTGCGGGCTCGGCTCCTGCCGGCCCATTCAAGTCAACAAGCGATGCGAAGCTGGTGCGGCAGCGTCCCATGATGAGGCCGGTCGTCAAGACCTATTCCTGTGCGGGTGCACTGTTGCATGATCCCCGGGGCGGCCACCTCGGGGATCATCCATGCTTCCCATCCAGTAAAGCACGAAACCAACAGACAATTCCTGTGCTTGTC
>UCCS01000001.1 GCA_900470965.1 Hyphomicrobiales bacterium | reverse complement strand
AGAGGATGGACGCAGACCAACTTGCCGCTTGTTCTAGCGGACCCGCGTGTTCAGCCGCAGAACAATGAGGAGACCATCTTCGAGGGTGCCCGCCTGATCGCCGGCGGGTTCTTCAAGCTTCTCGAAACTTGACGAATAGCTTTCTATGGGACCTTGCCGTAGGTTCATATCCCATCAAGGCGTCGGATCGCGCAACAGGAGGCGGGTCCCGACATCCACGATGGACCTGATCGCGGGGAGGAGTTCCTTTCCTAATTCGGTCAACGCATATTCCACAGTCGGCGGGGATGTCGGCATCACCTTGCGACTGAGGACCCCGCGCTGTTCCAGATCCCGCAGCCTGCTCGTCATGACCTTCGCCGAAATGAATGGACAGTCCCGGCGCAATTCCGAAAACCGGCGTGGCCCTTCGCTCAGAGACCAGAGCACTTCCGGCGTCCAGCAACCGCCGAGCAGGTCCATGCACTTCGACATTGGACAGCCGGGGAGTGCCGTCACCTTCTTTCGCACCTTGAGGACCATCACGCTTCCTTGGTTGGCAGTTTCCATCTGGTTACTGGAAAATGGACGTTACTACAAGATACGTGGTTTCCCATGGTAACGATGGCCGCTATCAAAGGCTCTTCCATCCCACAACCAAGAAATGGAGTGGCCTATGTATGCAGTGACTGGAGCAACAGGAAAACTCGGCCGCCTCGTAATCGAGGCGTTGCTGAAGACCAATCCAGCAGAGAGGATCGTCGCGGCCGTTCGAGATACCGCAAAGAGCAAGGATCTCGCCGAGCGCGGCGTGATCGTTCGTGAAGCTGACTATAGCCGCCCTGAGACGCTCGGTCCGGCATTGGCCGGGGTCGAGAAGCTGCTGCTGATTTCCTCGACAGAGGTCAGTGGCCGCCTGCCGCGTCATCGAGCCGTGATCGACGCCGCCACGCAAGCCGGGGTTTCGTTGTTCGCCTACACCAGCATGCTGCACGCTGACACTTCGCCGGCGACGCTCGCGGTTGAGCATCGCCAGACGGAGGAGTTGATCGTCGCTTCCGGCCTGCCTGCTGTCATCTTGCGAAACGGCTGGTACACCGAGAACCATCTGATGGCGCTCCCAATAGCGCTTGAGCATGGCGCCTTCGTCGGCGCTGCGAAAAATGGTCGTTTTTCGTCTGCGGCGCGGCAGGATTACGCCGAGGCTGCAGCCAAGGTGCTTGCGACCGAAGGGCACGCCGGAAAAACGTATGAGCTTGCGGGCGACCATGCCTATTCCCTTGCCGAGCTGGCCTCAGAGGTCTCGCGGCAGTCGGGCAAGACTGTCATTTACAACGATCTGTCCGAAGCTGCTTTTCGCGATGTGTTGACGGGCGCCGGGCTCCCGTCCGATCTCGCGGGCCTTCTGGCCGATGCCGACACCGCCGCCTCGCGCGGGGCGCTGTTCGACGACGGTGGTGCGCTAGGACGGTTGATCGGTCGGCCGACCACGGTCTTGCAGAGCATGGTCGCGGCAGCCTTGCGACACTGAGCCAACGCCGGGACGATGTTCCCTCGCCGCAAAGGTCAGACAAAGGGAGAGTACTCGGTCGACTTCCCCGCGGCAGGCGGGGCGTCGATGAGAGGCCGGTTGGGCCGACGCCGTCAGTCCATGATACAGGATGGCGCCCGCTCAGCCGTCTTCGCCCGGCATGCATGCCGGCTCAGGAGAGCAACTCAGCTCGCGGTTTTACCGCTGGCCCGGCGAAACTCCTCTGACGTCTCGTCCAGGAAGACATAGAGCGCCGTGATCTTGCCGTCGCGGACGGTGATGACGTCCCAGCCCGTGTACTCGGGCGCCTCACCGAGCGGTCCGGAACCCCAGGATAACCGCCCCGCATTATGAAGCACCTGTGGCTTGCCGTGCGGCGTGTAGACGTAGTGGGGGTGCGTCGCCCTGAGATCGCCAGCGAACGTGTTGATCGCGTCATGCCCGATGATGGCGCCTGGGGGTACGTAGAGGGTTCCGTCCGCTGCCCACAGTTCGGCAATCGCGGCACGCCGCCGGGCGTCGTCGCCCTCGCCGAAGACCTCCTGAAGGTTCCGGTCGAGCAGTTCGCGGATACGCTCCGCAGATTCGCTAGACTGTATCATGACATATCTCCTTGAATGAGTTGGACGAGTTGGAGCCCTAGGCTCCCATTGAGTCTAAGGGCTTGATGGGAAGGATTAGATCTGCGCCTGGCCGCCATCGACGAAGAGTTCGATACCGTTGACGAAGCTTGCGTCGTCAGATGCGAGGAACAGCACAGCCTTGGCGATTTCGTCTGGCTGGCCGACACGGCCGGCGGGGATCAGGCTTGCGAGATAATCCCTGGTACCCTGCGCCTGCGCGCCGCCACCGAACAGTTCGTCCAGTCCTGCCGTGTCGGTGACGCCGGGGCTGATGGCATTGACGCGAATGTGGCGATCCTTCAGGTCGAGCATCCAGTTGCGGGCGAAGTTGCGTATCGCCGCCTTAGTCGCCGAATAGACGCTGAAGGCCGGTGTGCCGGAGATACTGGTGGTGGAACTGGTCAGGATGATAGAGGCGCCGTCTTTCAATAGCGGCAGCGCCTTCTGAACCGTGAACAGCACGCCCTTGACGTTTGTATCAAAGGTCCGCTGATAATGCTCCTCCGTGATCGCGCCGAGCGCGACCATTTCGCCGCCCCCGGCATTGGCGAATAGCACGTCGATCTGTGCATGCTTTTGCTGGACGGCGTCGTAGAGCCGATCGATATCGGTGAGATCAGCCATGTCGCCGCGCACGGCGGTCACACGACCGCCAATCTGCTTCACCGCTGCGTCCAATGCATCCTGTCGGCGTCCCGTGATGAAGACGGAAGCACCTTCGGCTGAAAATGCTTTTGCTGAAGCGAGGCCAATGCCGCTCGAACCGCCGGTGACCACCACGACTTTGTTGTTGAACCTGTCTGCCATCGTATTTCTCCTTAAAGTCTCGGCCAAGCGCCGTTGTCCTGATATGTACGAGAGGAACGATCAGCCTTGTAGTCAGCGAAATTGACACGTAACGTTCCGTCGGAGGAACGCTGATGCGCATCGATTTGAATGACTATGCCTATTTTGCCGAAGTCGTCGCCCATGGCGGCTTTGCCGCCGCCGGCCGCGCATTGCGCGAGCCCAAGTCAAAGCTCAGCAGACGGGTCGCAGCGCTTGAGGAAAGGCTGGGCTTGCGCCTGATCGAGCGATCGAGCCGCCGTTTCCGGGTGACAGAAACCGGCCAGGCATTTTACCAACGATGCCGAGCAATCCTTGCAGAGGCAGAACAGGCGGACGCGCTGGTGGCGCAGGCGCAGGCCGAGCCGCATGGTCGCATCCGCTTCAGCTGTCCAACGGGAATGGTGGCCCCGATTTCGGGCCTGATCTCATCTTTCCTGACACGCTTCCCGAAAGTGCGGCTTCAGCTTGTGGCAACCGACAGGGCGGTGGACCTGATCGGCGAGCGCATTGATCTCGCCCTTCGTGTGCGTGCGAGCCTGACCTCAGACGCCGCCTTGACCATGCGATCACTGGGGCGATCGACCCGTATTCTGGTGGCCTGCCCTCAGCTTGCCAGCCAGGTCGGCAGCATTGTGCAACTGGCCAACTTGCCGACGCTCGCAACCAATGATGCGGAGGACGATCTCGAATGGCATTTGGAGGCAGAAGATGGACGCAAGCACGTGGTTCGTGTGCAGCCGCGCATGGGGTGCGAGGAAATGGCGACCGTGCGCGATGCTGCAATCGATGGCCTCGGTATCGCGCTCCTGCCGGATCATGTCTGCCGCCAGGCGATGGAAGCGGGTAAACTCGTGCGCC
Source organism: Hyphomicrobiales bacterium (assembly GCA_900470965.1). GTDB lineage: Bacteria > Pseudomonadota > Alphaproteobacteria > Rhizobiales > Rhizobiaceae > Rhizobium. Next base: position 74,754 of record UCCS01000001.1, on the reverse strand, counting down.
TATTGCCGGATTGGCGAGGGGTGCAGGGGATTGTGCATTTGGTCTTCACGACGAGGCGCGGCCTGTCACCTGCGGTGCGCGCGCTGATCGACCATCTCGCCGCCGGCTTTCCTCGGGATGTTCTCGGCAACAGGGCTGATCCCATTGGCCATCCTTAACTCTGATCCGCCAACTGGTTTTCATAACGCAAGGCCCAGTCCCGCAAGGTCGCGAAGGTCGGCATAAGATCGACCCCGGCCTGCGACAGCGCATACTCCACACGTGGCGGTATCTCTGCGTAAGCGGTGCGGATGACGATGCCGTTGCGCTCGAGGTCGCGAAGCTGCTCGGTCAACATGTGCTGAGTAATACCCGGCAATGCACGACGCAGTTCGCCGAAACGCATCGGGCCGGCAACCAGGCTGCAGACGATCTCGATTTTCCACTTGCCGGTGATCGCCCGTATTGCCCGCTGGAAGCGCATGACGTCGATCGGCTCCGGTCCGGTGCAGCCATCGCAATCTTCGCCATATATGCGTGGTTCTATGGTCTGGTTTTTCATACTACCTCAGGAAATTCATCCTACTTGCCAATTTTCATATGCTTCGCAATGACTGGTCGCAAGGACAAGTGAAGGTATGGAAAATCATATGAGCAAGATTCTTATAACGGGTGGATCAGGGTTTCTTGGCAGCCATTGCATCGTCGCGGCGCTCGCCGCAGGGCATGAGGTTCGCACAACGCTGCGCAGTCTCGACAAAGCAGGCGAAGTCAGCGCCATGCTCGCGGCAGCCGGTGTCGATCCGAAGCGCGAGGTCGCATTTTATGAAGCTGATCTGGGGAATGACGAAGGTTGGAGCGACGCTGTCGCCGGCTGCGACTATGTTCTGCACACTGCATCTCCGTTTCCGTCGACCCAGCCGGATGACCCAAACGATGTGATTGTGCCGGCGCGCGACGGGACGTTGCGTGTTCTCCGCGCAGCCAGTCATGCTGGCATGAGGCGCGTTGTCCTCACATCCTCCTTTGCTGCCGTTGGGTATGGCCCGGAGGCACCGAGCCATGTCTTTACTGAGGACGACTGGACGCCGATCGATGCACCAAACCAGCCATACGTCCTGTCGAAGGCCATCGCGGAGCGTGCCGCATGGGATTTCGTCAAGGACCGCGGAACACCGGAGCTGAGTGTCGTTAACCCGACCGGAATATTTGGACCCGTACTCGGCCCTCAGCTTTCGACATCAATTCGAATTGTCAAAGGACTGCTGGACGGAGCCTTTCCACCTGAATTGCCGGATATGTGGTTTGGTGTAGTAGACGTGCGCGACGTCGCAGACCTGCACCTGCAGGCCATGATTGATCCGTCCGCGGCGGGCGAGCGCTTTATAGCCGTCAGTGGTGAGCCAGTGTCTCTGTTAATGGTTGCCACCATATTGCGCGAGCGCTTTCCGGAGTTTGCCGCCAGAGTTCCCAACCGCGGTGCCTCTTCCTCACGCAGCGCAAACCATAGACGTTCCAGCAGCAACAAGGCGAGGCAGAGGCTCGATTGGAAGCCGCGCACAAGCGAAGAAGCAATTGTCGCAAGTGCCGAAAGTCTTATTCGATTGAGATTGCTTGAAACCCTCAACTAACTTCAAAGGTCCGGAATATTGAGAAAGGAACCGAGCATGGAGCGCGCAGTTCAACCTCTCCAGAATTTCATGATCGATAAGGCGGGCGCCCATAGTTTGGCAACGACCGTGTGGGGGGAGGCTGTTCGCTTACGAGTAAGTCGGACTCAAACAAACGGCGCATATACGATGTTGGATTATTATGCGCCGGCAAAGTTTGGTCCACCGCGACACGTTCATAGACAGGACGACGAACTATTCCTGATTGTCGCTGGGTCTGTTCTGATATGGACACCTGACGAAGTGCAAACCGCTGAAGCTGGAGACACCGTATTTCTACCGCGCGGTAAGGAACATACGTGGAAGGGTTATGGCGATGATCCCATCCACTTGCAGGTCATCGTCTCTCCCGGTGAGTTCGAGTGTTTCATCCCAAAGATTGTGCAGCAGAGGCTGACCGCTGAAGACATTGAAGCACTAACGCGAGTGGCGGATGAGGCCGGCATGGATATTACCGGGCCGCCGATCAGTGATACCGAGCTTGCGGAATACTTGGCGGCACCTGCCTGAAATAGAAGCGAAGGCGAAGCCCTTTAGGATCAGTGGGCCATAGATTTCCGCCTCCTGCCTTCTTTAATCTAAAACCAGTCGTCCTCTTGGTCGGTAGGCGCCGGTTCAGGCTCTAAGGCAATGCTCTCGGCGTTTTCAACTCCTGCAGGCGCACGACACAGGTCCTGCTTAGGCGAGCCACCGGAGAAGGAGAGCCGGCCGTTGATGCCGCTGACGTTGTAGGTGGCGAGCTTCGCCGACGGTTCCGCCAGCGCTTGCGGTCGCCCCTGTCACCCGGACCCGGCTTTGCATCGCGGTTGGCGTCGTGGCGTACATCTGCGGACAGCGACCGGGATACATCGACGCTTTTGATCCGTGGTCGAGGCAAAGATCTGCCGCCCCCGCTGTAAATGCCACGCAGACAGCTGGTGACATAGCATTCCTTTGAGCGACATCGCGCTGGCGCGGCCTACAATGAATCAACGCGATCTACGACGATCATCCCAAGGCACGAAAACGGGATCGGGATCCATATCACCAGCTTGGAAGGTCGGGACAAGCTCGCCGATCTTGTTCGGAATCTTCACTACATTCGCCCTGATAAGCCGCTTGATTTCATCACGATATTGCAGAGCCCTTTCCTCTTGCACCTCTTTTTCGGCGTCCGATTTCGGCTGTCGCGATTTGGTATGCTGAAGTCGTCTTTGAAAGTATGGCGCTCCAACTCTTTCGTTTTGAATATGCATGGACCCGCCATGCATGATAGGTTCACCTGGCTCTTCATCCATTTCATCAAGTATATCTAGAATATCTTGCGTAGCCATGACTATTATCCGGCACCCTCTCGACTGAGCCAGGAAAAAATTTAGAATATGCCCCGATCGCCTGTATAATTCCTCCCAATCCTCTGACTGATCGCAGTGAGGAATACCGTCAAAAAACGTATGATCTTCCAAGATCCCGATTTCCGGGACAGCAGGATGGGTCCTTTGCTTGCCAACAGCGATCATGTCCCCGGTATCGAGATTCAAAAGCATGTAATCAACCGACATTTCGACCTCTACTTTGGATAGGAATACACAAGTTTACCCTGTGCCGTGTAAATCGTTATAGTTGGCGCGTTCTGGTCGTACAGGGCATCCGACATGACATTTTTCATGGCCTGTTCCGCAGTCCCGCGGCTCAGATTGGCGGCGCGCCCATCAATCACAATCGAAGCCCCTGACTCCTGGCGAGTATTCGAGATAATTTTATCCAGGACAGAAGTTTGTACAGTGCTAACGCTGTTCTTTGATACCGTCGCCAATTCGAAACGCTGGGCACCGCAAAACCGATACCGATGTTGCCGCCAGCTGGGCTGAGGATTGCGGAGTTGATCCCGGCGAGCCGGCCATCAAAAGTCACGAGCGCGCCACCCGAATTGCCCGAGTTGATCGAGGCGTCCGTCTGGATAAAATCCTCATAACCTTCACGGCTGAGACCGCTTCGGCCTAGCGCGCTGACAATGCCGGATGTGACAGTCTGCCCAAGACCGAACGGATTACCGATCGCCACCACATAATCGCCAACGCGCAATGCGTCCGAGTCACCAAAAGGCAATGCAGTCAGATTGCGAGCCGGTATCTGGAGCACTGCGATGTCGGTACCCTTGTCGGGGCCGACAAGCTTCGCATCCAACCGCCTTCCATCCTTGAGCGTCACGAGGATCTTGCGAGCATTGGCGACGACGTGATGGTTCGTCAACACGTAGCCCCGTGTCGCATCGACAATGACCCCCGATCCGGCGCTCAGACGAGGTTCCGCCTGAGGCTGAAGCCGATGCTTGACCGGAACAGGGGAGAAAAATCGAGGTTTGTCCTCATAGCCATATCCTCCTTGTAAGCAACATGGATACAAGGAGACGCCAAGAGCACATGGCGCCTCCTGGACTTGTCGATCCCCATTGGGCAATCGAACAATATCGATATAATTCAGTGGCCTGCACATTCAAGAGATGTGATACGGGCCACGCAAGAAATTGATTTTTCGTCTCCCTACCGAGATTCGGCGAGGTCGGATAGGGATCAGTCAAGAAAGGGCAATGGATATGACAATGACTTCCGACGATGTCATCGCCATCCTTGACCTGCCAATGAAGCGCTGGTGGTCGAGGTCGTGGCGACGGGTGCAACGCCAACCTGAACTCGCCGAGGCATTTGCCTGGGCCGATGACGACGAAGCCCTGATGGGCGAAGGTGGCGTCTGCCAAAGGGCGGGACTGCCGCCCTGGTCGACCTGTTGGTTTCAGATGAAGACGAGCCGGAATAGGCAAGGCGACAACTATACCGCCTCGCAGATGCTGTCTCTATGCCTGCTTGCAAGTTCGAGGCGTTTCTCTTCCAGGAAGGCCTTTTCCGAGTGACTAGGCCCTTTGCCATGTAGCACGGCGGCCTATTCCGGGAATTGCAGTATTCTCTACGAGTACCCATATATTGGACTTGCCAGAGCCTTGAGGTTCGACCGTCGTCATTTAGCCGACGACAAGCTGGCGCCCTCCGACTGTTTCGTGACGGGAAAATCCAACAACAATTGGTGACCCCTGGCGATTGGCAGGCAAAGGAAACTCATTGAGCAAGACCCACATCGCTGCCGCGCCTGCGGCTGTGAAGCCGCGATGAGGCCGCTGCAGGCGGGTTTCTCGCGCGAGAGATCCTGATCGCCGTCAGCGAACTGGTCGCGGAGGACTTCGCGACCGTGATGAACACGCCGAGCGTCCATTGAGGCAAAAGGCAACTTTTGAGAGCCGCATATGAGCATAATGGAACAGCATGACCTCTTCGGTGCAATCGAGCCTGCGCTGCCGAACGGGTTTCGTTATACGCCGGATGTCGTCCCCGACGATCTGCAGCAGGCCCTTCTGGAAACGATGCCCGGGCTGCCGTTCGCGGCATTCGATTTCCACGGCTTCGAAGGCAGGCGCAGGACGGTTTCGTACGGCTGGAAATACGACTTCGATACCCAGCGGGTTCGGAAAGGCAACGATATTCCGTCGTTTCTTTTGCCCGTGCGCGCACTTGCCGGCAGTTTCGCGGGTATCGATCCCGACCGGTTGGAACAGGCTTTGGTGACCGAATATGGTGCCGGCGCTCCGATCGGCTGGCACAAGGATAAATCTGTCTTCGGTCGGGTGGTGGGAATTTCGCTTTTCTCTCCCTGCACATTCAGGCTAAGGCGACGCCACGGCGACAAGTGGCAGCGCAGCTCGATTATTCTCGAACCTGGATCGGCATACCTGATGGCGGGTGATGCACGAACTGTCTGGGAGCATTCCATCCCTCCGGTGGACAAGCTTCGTTATTCGATTACCTTTCGCGAACTAAATCCCGGTGCTTAAGGGAGCCATTGCCGACCGCGTATGCGAATGGCGGCTGCAAAAATTCAGGCAATTCTCCTCGTAAGAGGAAAATCATCTATGCTCCCGGGTAAGGTGAAATGGTTCAGCGCAGCTAAGGGTTTCGGTTTCATCACGCCTGACGATGAGAACAAGATTAGTCCGAAATCGTACATTTAAGCGAGAAAGCGATGATCGAGGTCGATATTCGTCCCCAAACTGGGCGCTCCTGATGCATTTCTCTCTAAAACCTGACGCTTGGTGCAGACGGCAAAGTACCGAAAACACGCACAATTTCGGCTAGCATCAAAGCGAACCTTTACGCCAGGTTGGATGTTTGTCGATCGCGCCCTGGTATTGTCCTGCCGTGATCGGGAGGACGATGCATGCTGAACACCGGGACATTTCTCGCCTTCTACGCCGCGGTTCTGGCGATACAGCTTTCTCCGGGGCCGGACATGGTGCTCGTCATCGGACGAGAAATTGGCCAGGGGCCGCCGGACCGCCATTCTGACGGTGGTTGGTATGACCCTCATATCTGGCTGCATCCAGATCGCGCTGTTGGTTCTCGGCGTGGCGTCGATCCTTCAGGCCTCGCCGCTCGCCTCCGATATTGTGCGATGGCTCGGCGCAGTCTATCTGATTGGCTGGGTGTCAAGCTTCTCATCAGGGTTCGAAGCAGTGGAGGATATGGTCCTTAGACTCGTTATCCATAACGAGCGGGAAGGCCCTTCGCGAGGGTGCGCTCAACAACTTAATCAATCCGAAGGCGCTCGCATTCCTCTTCGCGTTCCTCCCCAATTCGTCGAACGTCGTACTTATGCAGAGACGGCGGCGTCCGTCTATTGGAGCGCACTAGAAAGAGTAGGATTCAGCTAGGAGCAATGTGCGGGATAGTGGCTCCGAGGACTGGTGAAGTCACCGGGATGATAAACCGTAAATCACGAAGAAGATGAATAAACCGACCACTGCCGTGGCTCCGCATGCCAAGATGAACATGGTTTTTGCACCAAACTTAGGCTGTCCTTTCGCTGGTCCTTTGTTGCTAACCGCCCGTCGAAGTGGCCGCTTGTCTCGTGATGTCATGAACCGCGTCCTCAGAGAGGTTGGCCGAACAAATCAGATAAAGGAAGTTCCCACGCCTCCTTGGAACATTGGTCTCAATCCTGTTTCTCTCCGGGATTCTCTTTTCGCAGATCCTGCCGCATATTTCTCATTCGTTGGTCTGCGTCTTTCCTGAGTTTCTCGCGGTTGGCGTCTGCGACCTTTGGGTCACTCCGCTCAGTATCGCTTGAAGCATCTCGGTTCTTGTCCGTCATGATCTTGCTCGTTCGGTAGAGGGATGGTGGACCGCACGGCGCCTTAGGGCGTGCATGGTGTATCCGGTAAAAGATACAAGCGTCGCACGATCCGAGGGTCGAACTACGCGACGCACCAGATGTTCCCGGCCGCCGGCGGCTTTTTCATATCCGCATGCCGGCGCAGGGGCCGGTGCTTTCGCGTGGCATTGAAAGGGAAGCCTGCTGATGACCTCGAATGACGATATCCTTCGCGCTCTTGGCCGCGTTGAAAACAGGGTTCATGAGAGCAGTTCGGTCATTTCATGCGAGGCTTGATCGCCAGGCCAGCAGATAGGCCATCTGACCCCACCACTCGGTAATCAAAGGATGTGCGTCAATATTTGCGTTGCACTTGGTCGAGACATAACGTTAGGGGTTGACCGCTTTCGCCCCGAGAGCAAAAGGGGAGTGCGGTCATTTGTGCGCACTTTGGCAACACTCCACACCTTATTTCTTGCGTCAAAATGCGCTGGCTCCGCATATTGCAGCTGACCATCGGATGTGTCGTCAACTGAGCCCAAGGCGAAACCGGCGGAAATATGATCGATGCGAGCCTAAAGGACAACTCGTTAATCAGGCTTAACCCTCGGGCCATTATCCGATGGGCCCCGCCGGAGGTCGACCTCGCCATCAACTAAATCGCGAATATTTCGCTTTAATCGCGAATCGGCGCATCATGGGGATGTTCCTTTGGGAGGAGGAAGGCAAGATGACGCGCACTCATCACCTGATCGTCGCCGCGGCGATATCTCTGCTGTTGTGGGCAGCCCTTTTTAAACTAGTCGGTTGGCTGTAGCCTCAGTTTGCACCTCTCGACCAGCGCTATTCGATTTTCGCTGGCCGAGGAGAAAAGCCCACGCCGCGGTACTAATTCCGTGCTCGACTGTCGCCATTGTGGGACGCCTTGCCTGGTGATGGTATCCCGTGAAAGTGCGGAGAAAAGTAGTCCGACAAGCGGCTCGTTACGTGCGGAGATTTTCAATGGACGACGGCGAGCGCGGCCACCCCAGCCTCGTTAGCTGCTCGAAGGATTGTCGTTGCTCGCTTTCCCGGTCATAACGTCGAGACACGCTTTCACCGCGGTTAGAAATTCCTCGCCATCATCTTACGGCCACTCCTTGATCAAAGCGTTGGCAGCCTCAAGAGGGGTTCGAACTATCAGCCGGCGGCCTGTATCCTCGAAGATGAGGATGTCTTGATCAAATTCGGTCGACATGTCGATTTTTATAACGCAGTAACTCAACAAGGAGGGGTAAAGCGGATACGAGAGGATTTCCAGGAGGAGAGAGGATATCTTTCATGCGCTCGGCCGCGTCGAGAGCAAGGCGTTAAGCGAATCCGAGAGGATTTCCAGGAGGCGAAGCAACGCCGCGATAGCAGGGCAGTCATCCATAAAAGGCTCAACAGCCAGGCCAAGCAGATCGCCCACCTCGATACCACGGTCGCAATTAGCGGCGGCGTCGACGCCCAAATCCGCGAAGAGATCAAAGCTCTGAAGAAACCCTCGATAGGAACCATGCGTATGTTACCCGGCCCTTGCGGAGTGGAAACGCATGAAGACGCTCGGGGTAGGAATATCAGGTCTGATCGCCTTCGCCGGTCTGACGACCGGTGGCATTGTTGCCTATATCGGTGACGGTAGGGTCTCTGCCACTTGCCACTGGCTGAAAATGAAGTGAGCCGCCGCCGGATGAAGCACTACTGGGCGTGTCGGAGAACAGGCTCGATCGAAGGTGTTCCTCCAGCTCGCGACATACGCTTGTATAATGGGCAAGGATCATCTCGTGATCTCCACCGTCTCTCAGGTACTTGTCTTTGGACCGAAGTGCATCGCCATAGGTCTCGATCAATTCGGTCAATTGCCGTGCCATGGGCGCGTAAGGCCTGAGTTCCGGGTGCCTGTCCAGCAGAGCTTTCAGGCCTAACTTGAAACTCTCAGACTTGGATTCTTCCATTCACCAGTACCTAAAAGATGCTGTATTCAACGCTGATCCTTACTTTTGAAACCTGAATGCGAGATGAAGAGAGCGATGGTGCCGGCCCTGCATCTTCTGGCTGGCGGCCACGGAGCGCGCCCGACAGGAAAGTGGGGGCCGGCAGGAAATATGACGAAACCCATGTTGCTCGGACAAGTAAGCAATAGGGTTACCACTTAACATCAGTTCCGACTGTTGGCGAAACGGCGGGACGGCGGAGCGGGCGTCTGCGCGTCATCGGATTGGGCGCGGTCCTCGCTGCCGCGAAGTTGCGCGATCCCAAGCTGAACGACCTTGATCATGTCGGTCATCCGCTGGCCGTGAGCGTCCTGGTACTGTTCCAAGGTGGGGGTATCAAGAGTCACGTCGATCAGCGAAGAGATGCGATTTTCTCTCACCACTTTGGCGCCTGTAGCCCAAACCCGTTCGAACAATAGTCGATCCGATTCAATAATTGGCATGATGTTCCGCTAGTCGATTATCCATGACCCAGTAGAGCTAGAGGCGGGTCTCCCGCTTTTCAAGTGGGCCGAAATCATGATTTCGTCACAACTTTTCCCGTTGCTGTTACGATGCATAATGTATAGCTAAATAAGAGAGGGTATATATTAAATAAGCTACCCTGTAGCGGCTATATACTTACCTGATTTCCGGCCGGCACGATTTGTTCAGCCATACCAAGATGCGGGTTGGTGGACCGCGCAAACGAACCCTTGGGCTTAGAAGGGATCATCACAGAGACAGGTTCGCCGCGCGATCCGCGCGCAAAACGCCGATCGTGACTGAAAGTTCCATTTCACCGATCGCCTGCCGTTTTTTGCATTCGCGAAAATGTTCTTCCGCTAAACGCGCGCTGTCTCTGAGAGGCGAAACCGCCGTTCTAGCGGCCAAGCTCTTCTTCGATATGCTGTAGCATCTTGGGATTGAATTAATTGAGACTCTGCACGTAGAAAGGAGTACGGTCCTCTCGTCGGCCCGGAAGTACAACGGTAGAGGCCGGTTGGGAGACCATGGGTGCTCTTGCCGCAACATTAGGTGCCGGCGATGTCTCTACTCCATCTGCTTTCGTTGCAGGACGAAGAAATCGATCAGATTACAGCAGTCGTTCAGAAATGGTCTTCCGCCCATCGGACGCCCGTGGACAGTCAACGAGGACGCCGGGCAATGTGTGAGGCGGTGAGCATGGTCCTTCTTGCCAAGCAATCGCATGAACTTCTCTATGCAGAGCTTAGCCGCCACATGGACAAGCCCGTTATGGAGTTCGAAACGAATGCGCCACAAGCTCATTCTGTTCGAGATGAAGGCTGCCGAGCGTGATCGAGGGCGCTAGCCAGTGCACCAATCGGTTTTAGGTGCGGCAACCATTGCCGAGCGAAGCCCTCCTCGAGCAATTTGCCCCCGGCGCGGTCCAATTGCGAGGCAACGTGCCACGCTCGAGCAACGGCGGTGACCGACATCAGAGATGCCAAGAAACGACAGCGAGCCTCCCGACCGACGAGGAAGAGATCGACGATACGGTTCTTGCGGAGTTGTGGTCGACGTTAAGCGCGACGTCGGCGACTGGAAGCTTACCGAGAAATCCCACTTGCTGAAAGGAACGCCAGATCGGCGCAATTGGCACACTGGTCAAGGATCCGGCGACCAGGGAATACCGGCTGAAGCGGGAAGAGGAACAGGTTCGGACCGCGTCTCAGCGGAACAGCGACAACAGGTTCTGGCTGTTGCTGTTGGCAATCGAAAGCGCCTGCACGCCGAGCTGCTGCTGTGTCTGCAGCGCACTGAGGCGGCTCGATTCCTCTTCCATGTTCGCATCGACCAGCCGGCCGATGCCGCTCTGCACCGAGTCGCGCAGGTTGCTGACGAAATTGCTCTGAATGTCGAGGCGCTTACTGACGCTGCCCATCGACGAGGCCGCGCCGATCATATCCTGCAGCATAGCCTCGACAACGTTGAGCATATCCTTGATGTCCTTGTTTGTCGTGGTGGCGGTCAGCCCGATCTCGACCTGCGAAAGCACCGGAGCCGACGAATATTTCGTGCCCGATCCGCTTCCCTTAATGAGGAGATATCCCGCCGGTGCACCGGCATTGTAAGCATAAACGTCGCTGGTCAATATGCCGAATTGCCCGCGCGTCAGGGAGGAATCGTCGATAAGCGCACTGCCCCTCCGCATGCCCGGACCCGGAGCTAGGTTGACCCTGTCATAGGTGATCGTCTGCACAGAAATGGCGCCGTTGGAACCTCGGACGAAGGAACCGACCAGTTCCGCGTCGCCTATAGCGGGAGGGTCGTCGTTGGCTCCGTATTGCAACCAGTTTTCTCCGTTGAAGCTGGCGGAGCTCGCGATCGAACGGAGTTGGCTCTTGAGCTGCGTAATTTCCTCGTTGATCTTCGTCTTGTCGACGCCGTTTTCCGTTGCCGCGACGAGTTTCGCCTTGATCTCCGTTACCACATCGATTGCTGATTGCATGCCGGTATAGGCAACGTCGACCTTGGCCGCGCCCATTCCCATCGCGTCCTGGACAGCCGAAAGCGCCTTGTCGTCAGAGCGCATCGTCGTGGCGATCGACCAATAGGCGGCATTGTCCGAAGCCTTGTCGATGCGATAGCCGCTCGAGACATGTGACTGCGTTGTCGAAAGGCCAGCATTGACGGTGCGGAGCGTTGCAAGCGCTGCAATGGCTGATGAATTGGTAACAATACTTACCATGGAATATCCCGGCGGCGCATGCGCAGACGAATTCCGGTACGTCGGTACCGAACTTTCTTTGTAGATTTCTTTCAAATGTACTTAGCTTGTACGCTAGCGATGATGGTAAACCGGATGTTAACGGTTTACATTATTGTTTGCACTTGCATTCATTTTGAATATTACTTATGTGCGAGGCGTAGCTTACGCCCAGGGGAGATCAGTTCAGTGTCCGCGGCTGACGACCGTCGCTCGGCCGACAAAGGAGTTCGACGATGCCGCCGTGCGCCGTCACGTCGCTCTGGTCGAGCAGGACATCGAAAGGCGGTCGATGAAGGACTTGCGTTCCCTTCGTCCCGGTGCGCTCGAACCAGCCGTTCCAGCGTGTCCCTGAGCAGCTCGGGCATGGTCGGCTTGCTCAACCACTCTCCGTGCGAGAATGCCTCCGACGCGTTCTCTTCGACACCGGCGCCCGAATACACGACAAACGGAACCTTGGCCATTGCAAGAACCTCCACGACGTCGGTGCAGATGCCGTCGTTCACCCGAGGATCGACGATCGCAACGTCCGGCCGGTTGTCCTCGAGCCATCGCAGTGCATCGGCACGAGTGTTGAGCGAGACCACCGAAGTCGCGCCGAACTCCTCAAGCATACCTTCGAGGTCCAGCGCGATAAACGGTTCATCTTCGAGAACGAGCACACGCCCAAGATTCATTGCTGTCTCCCTTGCATGCACACTATCTTTCACCATGCGCGCGTACAAGTGACGTTTTCGCGAAGGCATTGTGCAACTTCAATCGCTTAGCGACGTTTTGTTCGACCAGTGAACACGAGGCGCGCTTTATGTCCGACGTCGAAGCTTCCAACATTCACGGCGACAATCCGTCCGCAGCATCTCCTCAGGGGATGGCCGACCGCAAAGAGCTCGCGGCCTTCGCATTCGAGCGAACCCGAATGCCGATCGTCGTCACCGACGCGCGCCAGCCCGACCTCCCGATCGTGCTCGCGAACGAGGCCTTCCTGAAGCTGACGGGCTATTCCGCCGACGAGGTTATCGGCCGGAACTGTCGGTTTCTTCAAGGCGAAGCAACGTCCCGAACGGCCGTCGCGGAAATCCGCGCGGCGATCGCACAACATCGCGACGCGACGATCGAAATTTTGAACTACAAGAAGGACGGAACGCCCTTCTGGAACCAGCTCCATATATCGGCTTTGCGAGACGCCGACGGCGAGGTCGCCTATTACTTCGCATCGCAGATCGACGTCACCGAGCTCCGCCGGATACAGACTTTGGAGGAGGCGGAGCACCGGCTGCTTCTGGAAGTCGACCATCGCACGAAGAATGTCCTCGCGATCGTAGACAGCGTCGTTCGTCTGTCGAAGACCGACAGCGTCGAGGCCTACGCCGCTTCGGTCCAGCAGCGTGTCCAGGCGCTGGCGCGGACGCATATGCTGCTTGCCGAAAACGGATGGCAGAACGTCTCGCTGGACAAGATCGTGCGCACGCAGGTCGGCGTGTTCGACCGCGACAATGTTGTGGCGACGGGGCCAGAGGTGATGATCCCGGCGCCGTCGGTTCAGCCGATCGGTCTGGCGCTCCACGAACTCGTCGCCAACGCGGCCGTCCATGGTGCGCTGGCGCATCCCGGTGGCCATTTGAAAATCTCCTGGCGTCGGGAGGGCGACGGGCTGGCTCTCGACTGGGAGGAAAGCGGCCTTACCCTTTCGCCGAAGCAACATGGTCGGGGGTTCGGGACGGTACTTCTCGGAGCGGTCTTGGAAAAGCAACTGGGCGGCACGATTACCCGCGACTGGCGCGCCGACGGTCTCTCGCTGCGGATTGCGCTTCCAGCTCTGAATCGGGTTGGTGGAGGGCTACGTGCCAAGCCATGACGCATAGTTGGGCACATCTTGAACCCTTGCTTCCATTCACGTTTGCCTTGGTAACCAGCAACGTCAACGCCAGACCGGCCCCTCTCGTAGTTGAAGCACGATTAGCAGGCTGACAGGATCGATTTTCCCACGGGTTTCCGGCAGCGCAAAGCAGGTCCGTTGGCAGGCCAGCCTCGATTGCCGCTCCATTCCGTCCGCTATTCGCATCAGCAGCTGATCAGGGCGAATGAATGGCGCCCGGAAAGCGAGGTCAAGCTGCACGAGACTTGAAACAGAAAATTTCCCTCCCTAGCCCCTTTGCGGCCGAGGCTTGATGAGCTCGGTCACTTCCCACGTCTGTATGGAGTGAGATCAAATGGAAGAGAACATTAACATTATCAGAAATGTCAGCATCTCCGAGAGAGAAGAGATCATCGTGGACTTCGCGCGTTGGCTGGAGACCGCGTCGCAAGAAGCTTTGGTCTATGGAGAAGGCCGCTTTGCTGTCCTATCTGGGAATATGGCGGAAGCTATCCGCGTGAACGCCGACGAACTTGCCCGGGAAAAGCCAGAAACGACCGAGCGAGTCCTGCAGCAGGCATGCGCGATGATTTCGCAGTTCAAGGCCGCGTATCCTCATCGCATGCTCAGCCGTTCGGTGCATTGAAGCGGCGTCTTTGTAAGCGCACATATCAAAAAGCGACCTCTCGGGGCGAGCCTCCCTTGACTGTCGTCTGCTTGTCGTTTCGGTCGAACGGTCTACATTATACGAGCGGAGGACACTTGTGTTCTCCGAGGGGAAATGAATGACCGCACATGTCAATACGCTCGAAGCGGCCTCCATCGAGGGCCGCTATCGGATTCTCGTCGACGCCATCACCGACTACGCGATTTACTTGCTCGATACCGAAGGCCGGATTTCGAGCTGGAACGCGGGGGCTCAACGGTTCAAAGGGTATACCGAGACTGAGATCCTCGGCCAACACTTCTCACGGTTCTATACGGAGGAGGACCGCGCCCACGGAAGGCCAGAGCGCGCGCTTGCGACCGCCGCCAAGGAGGGACGGTTTGAAGCCGAAGGCTGGCGCGTTCGCAAGGACGGGGAGCGGTTTTGGGCGCATGTCATCATCGATGCGATCAGGGATCCCGACGGCCACCTTATCGGCTTTGCGAAGATTACCCGCGATCTCTCCGAACGGAAGGTCGCCGAGGAGGTCCTGAAGCAAAGCGAGGAGCAGTTCCGACTCCTCGTTCAGGGCGTCAATGACTACGCGATCTACATGCTTGACCCGGAAGGCAATGTCGCCAGCTGGAATCCGGGAGCTCAGCGCATCAAGGGCTACGCGCCCGACGAGATTATCGGACAGCATTTTTCGCGCTTCTATACCGAAGAAGACAAGGCGACTGGCTTGCCGGCGACGGCGCTGAAAACCGCGGCTTCCGAGGGACGTTTCGAACGAGAGGGCTGGCGTATCCGCAAGGACGGCAGCCGTTTCTGGGCAAACGTCATCATCGACGCCATTCATTCGGACGATGGAACGATCATCGGTTTTGCAAAGATAACCCGTGACATTACCGAAAAACGCCAGGCGCAGCAGGCGTTGGAGCAAGCACAGCAAGAGCTTTTCCAGGCGCAGAAAATGGAAGCTGTCGGCCAGCTTACAGGTGGCATCGCGCACGATTTCAACAACCTTCTGACGGCCATACTTGGCAGCCTGCAGATTGCCCGCAAGAAGGCGGCTTCACTTCCCGAAGTGGTGAACCTCGTCGATAACGCGATCCTTGGCGCAAAGCGTGGCGCGTCGCTGACGCAGCGACTGCTGGCATTCTCACGAAAGCAGGATCTCAAGCTGGAGCCAGTTCGTGTGCCAGTCCTTGTCTCGGATATGGCCGATCTGCTGCAGCGCTCAATCGGTCCGGAAGTCGAGATCGGTACGACATTTCCACTGAACCTGCCGCTTATAAAGTCGGATCCCAACCAGCTTGAGAACGCCCTTCTCAACCTGGTCGTCAACGCCAGAGATGCGATGCCGAACGGTGGCGCAGTAACGATCTCCGCAAAAAGGCAGGTGGTCGGCGAACGCCAGATTAAGGATCTGCACGCCGGCGAGTACGTTTGCCTCTCCGTTAAGGATGAGGGCGTTGGTATGGATGCCGATACGCTCGAGAAGGCGGCGACACCGTTCTTCACCACCAAAGGGGTAGGCAAGGGAACGGGACTGGGACTTCCGATGGTTCAAGGGCTAATGGCCCAGTCGGGTGGTGGACTGATCGTCAAGTCACAGCTTGGAAGCGGTACCACGGCGGAGCTTTGGCTGCCTGTCGCTGATGCTGTTGCCGATACATCAGAGGCGGCCGTCGAAAAGCAGGAGCTCGCGCCGTCCAGGCCACTGACCGTGCTTGTGGTTGACGACGATGGCCTTGTTTTGATGAATAGCGTGCTGATGCTGGAGGATCTTGGCCATTGCGCGATCGATGCGCAGTCGGGCGAAGACGCGCTCAATGTGCTTGCGGATGGCCCTTTGCCTGACGTCGTTCTTACTGATCAAGCGATGCCTCACATGACCGGTGCAGAACTCGCGAAGAAGATCACCGAGCGCTATCCTGGCTTGAAAGTCGTCCTCGCGACGGGTTACGCGGAACTTCCAGAGGGTGTGGGTGCCGACCTTCCGAGGCTTTCGAAACCCTTCACACAGAGTCAGCTGAACAATCTACTTGCCGCTCTTGAGTACGCTTCCGGCGCCGAGCGCAACCAGTGAAAGCACCTCTGGCAGATCCACGCGTGAAGGCTCTATCAAGCGCGCGAGCGGGGAAATCGCACGTCCGCTTCGGCTGATTACGCCTTCTCAGTGGATCCGTCTTCGTATCGGTCGCCGAAATGCGGTTCGGTATAGGTCCTCAGAACTTGCGGAGGATGTCTGAACATGCGCTTGAACGTCTGGCTGCAGGACGTCCGCGATCGGTATCCATTGTCTTCTGCGATTGTCGAGAAGGCGAGATCCGTCTCAATCAATGTTCGGCGCACGCTGCATCCGCCACCGCGTCACATAGTCGAGGGGTGCTCCCCCCACGACGGACTTGAACTTCGCTGCAAATGACGACCGTGACATGCTGGCAGCCGATGCTATTGATGCGCCCGACCAATCCGCGGCCACATTGTTGGGAAGCTTCGCATAGCGCGCGAGCTTTAGATCAGCGAGCCCGGCAAGCCAGCTCGCCCGACCCGGACCGCTCTCAGCAAGGTAGGCCGGGCAGTTGTCGAAGTTGCTAGTATCTGCGGCAGATAGCAATTTGGTGAACGTCTGCTGGACAAGATCTTCCGTTGTCGCCCTGTTGCCGACGAGGCGTCGGATGAGCTGTCGCAGGCGCCTTTGTTCGGAGACGTATAAATCAGCAATATCAAACGTCTTGGCACTCATAGACTTCATCCAGGGTTCAAAACAGCTCCTCCTGCCGGCCGTAGGCGATAGAAATATGAACAGCAATCTCGGAGTCTTAGATGGCTTCTAAAGTGCCCCAGAGATACGAGCGCCCTGAGGTGATAAGTACTTGCTTTCATTTGGAGTCGCATCATGCGCCATTCGGCGTATTCTTGACTGCGGGTATCATGTTTTTGCACGATTGTTGCCGTTGAGCAACGTCTCGGAGGCCGTCAGGCGGCTTTCCGGAGAAATCGACGCGCTAGATTCTCGTCAACGACGCCGGGACTTTGGTCGACGCGAATAGGTCGCCAAGCGAAGCGCGAGGGGAGGATATCAAGTCGACCTTCGAAGTGAACCTCTCGGCCTTCGCGTGGCCCAGCCACCCCATTGCTCAACGCAGCCGGCGAGGCACGTACCGTGATGGGCAGTAGTGTGGGTTCGCGCACGCTCATAATCGATCCCGCCTCGCTTTATTCGAGCGTCAACCTTCTCGACTAGGCAGCCCAAGCGTGCACGGTTACTACAGCGTCAGCGAAATCCTTTGGTGCCTCCCAGGGCAGATTGTGTCCGCAGTCAACAACCCGATGCTCGTGTCGTGCTTTGAACATCGGGGCATGATCGGCCGTACCGCCAGGCTTAAGCGGGTCCTGTGTCCCATCGATGGTAATCGCGGGAACGGTGATGGGTGGTTTTTCGGCCAGCCTTGTTTCCAGGTCGGCCACTGCGGGATCTCCCGCTGCGTTCCCGAAGTCGAAGCGATAGGAGTGGATGACGACATCAACGAAGTCCGGATTGTCGAAAGAGGCGGCCGTCCGATCAAATGTCGCATCGTCAAACGCCCAGGTGGGGGACCATTGCTTCCAGAGGATCCTGCACAGTTCGCGGCGGTGGAGAGACAAGCATTCGCGGCCGCGCTCCTGCTGGAACAAATGTTGATACCAGACGGCATGTTCAAGGCTCGGCTGGTAGGCGTGGCCGAGGCGCTTCACGTCGATAATGTCATAGCCTGCATAGGAAACCAGGCCGACCACTCGATCGGGCCACAACACAGATGCAACGCATGAAGCAAGGCCGCCCCAATCATACCCAGCCAGGATGGCCCTCTCGATGCCAAGAGCGTCCAGCAGGTCGATAACGTCCTTGCCCAGAGCGGCCTGCTGACCGCTGCGCATTGTGGACTTCGACAGGAAGCGCGTTGGGCCAAAGCCACGCAGGTAGGGCGCAATCACCCGTGCTCCGGCGTCCGCCAAGCGAGGCGCTACCTCATCATAAGCGTGCGTGTCGTAAGGAAACCCATGGCTCAGGACCACTGGCCAACCTTCGGGCGAACCGTGTTCGAAATATGCAATTTCAAGAGTGCCGGTTTTGATTGTTCGCATGAAGATCCCCTCATCTGGGAACTGCTCAGTGACGCACTCTCTCAGAGGGCCGGCCTTTGGCGGCGGCTTGGTTGCCTTTCAGCGCCTGAGGAGAGGGCACGCACGCGGGTTATCATTGCAGTTGCTGTTCAACGACTGTTGCGAAATAGGAGGCCCCAAAAGGCAGGGCCTCGTCATTGAAGTCGAACCACGCGCTGTGAAGGATCCGTCCATTATCATCCGGGCCATTGCCGATCCATCCATAGCATCCGGGCCGGTCCTCAAGCATGAAGGCGAAGTCCTCGACGATCATCGTCTGTGGCGGGTTTGTCTCGACCTTGTTGAACACCGATAGGCCTGCAGCCTCGGCGGATTGCGCCGCGGAATTGGAGTTGACGAGTGTGGGATATTGCTGTGCGTAGGTGACCGTACATTGGGCGCCGGTCGACAATGCTATGCCGTCCACGACGCGACGCAGCGCCGGTTCCGCTGCCGCGCGTGCGTTAGGAGAAAAAGCTCTAACTGTCCCTCGAATGGTGACAGTGTTCGGCAAGACATTGTAGGCGTCGCCGCCATGGATCTGCGTCGCGCTGACGACCAGTGCGTCGAGCGGATCAGTGTTTCGAGCAGAAATTTGCTGGAGCGCGACGACGATGTGGCCAGCCGTCAGAACGACATCCGCGCCTTTGTGTGGTTGCGCTGCATGCATTCCCGTGGACGTCACCTCTATCCCGAAGCTGTCGCCCGACGCCATCATCGGACCGGACTTGACTGCAAAGGTTCCGACATCCATTCCCGGCCAGTTATGCAAGCCGTAGATCTCGTCGCAGTGAAACTTGGCGAACAGCCCCTCGCGGATCATGCGCGCCGCGCCGCCATCGGCGCCTCCCATTTCCTCTGCCGGTTGGAAGATGAAAACCACGCGGCCCGAAAAATTGCGCGTTTCAGCAAGATAGCGGGCTGCACCGAGAAGCATGGTCGTGTGCCCATCATGCCCGCAGGCGTGCATGACACCGGAGTTCATCGAACGATGTTCGAAATCGTTGCGTTCCTCGATGGCGAGCGCGTCCATGTCCGCGCGCAGACCAATCGAACGTTCACTTGTTCGGTCTCCGTACAGAACGCCGACGACGCCAGTTCCGCCAATGCCCTCGCTTACCTCGATCCCGAAGGAAAGAAGTTTGTCAGCGACGAACTTTGCTGTTTGATGCTCTTGGTAGGAAAGTTCAGGATTGGCATGAAGATGACGCCGCCATACGCTCATCTCATCGTGAAAGTCAGCGATCCTGTTTATGACCGGCACGTCAGTGCTCCTTGTTCTGAATGTCGTGATATGCGAGCTGGAGATGCTTCGT
Organism: Hyphomicrobiales bacterium; assembly: GCA_900470965.1. Lineage (GTDB taxonomy): Bacteria > Pseudomonadota > Alphaproteobacteria > Rhizobiales > Rhizobiaceae > Rhizobium. The sequence goes on along the minus strand of UCCS01000001.1, from coordinate 55,233 downwards.
CAGGCTAGCGATCGCGCCATCCTCGTCTGCATTGCGGCAGGCCTGAAGGAGTTCACGATGTTCGGCAGCCGATTTCTCCGATCGAACAACGATGGACCTCGCAATCGTCTCGGCAAAAGCAGACGCTCGATTGAGCTGCTCGATGGTCTTCATGAGCGTTTGCCGGCTTGAGGGATGGTAGAGCGCATGATGGAATTCCCAATTGAGCTCGGAGAGCTTGGAGGGGTCGCCCTCTGCGTCAGCTGCATCGAGCGCCATTTCTGCCTTGGCGAAATCAAGCTTTGTCTGGTGCGGGAGTGCTGACTTGAGCGCGAGCGGTTCCAGCAGAAGGCGCATTTCAAACAGATCGCGCACAATTCCCGGATCGGGCTCTGCGACGCGTGCCCCCTTGAAGCCAACTGCCTCGACTAAGCCTTCCTCAGCAAGGGATTGAAGCGCGTGCCGAAGGGGTGTGCGGCTGACATGGAGGTGCGCGGACAAGGCTTCCTGCCGTAAAGGCTGACCGGGCCGGTACGTGCCATTCAGGATCAGGGTCCTGATCCTGTCGGTCGCCATTTCCGCCTGCGTTTTATCTGTATCCGAAACCATAATTGTATCCAATTACGAAATCGCCGTCCTGTCAAGTCGGGGCTGGCATCAAACGCTATACGGATCGCCTACTCATTCCGACGCACAATCATTCCCAAAACGTCCGACGGTCGCCTCGCTGCTGCGTTAAAGCGCGTAGCGGCAAACGCCTCATCGCGCCCCAAACTTGCCGGGCGTGCGACTGTGAAAGGTATCAGGAGATCTTGGATAAGAGTCCGTCATGGCTTCAGTGGAGACAGAGTGCTGGAAATCGAAGCCAGGATCTCGAATTCAGTACCGCGTTACGTTTTCGAACTATTGCACGCGGAGTGTTGCACAGCGCACAACGACAAGAGTATCATGCTTGAAGAGCATTATGAGGTAACTCGAAGCTCGCCTTCCCCCTTCTCGCCGGTTCAGGATGTGCCGTTCAGCAGCGGTGACTTGCCAAGTGTCGCGACCATATGTTCAATGAAGGCACGGACGCGGTGGGGCAGGGGACCACCACCAACATAGACAGCGTGCACCAGTTCAAGATCACCTGGATTGAAGTCTTCGAGCAGTGGGATCAACCGCCCCGCCGCGATGTCGTCGGCCACATGGAACAGGCCGACGCGGGCAACGCCGACGCCGGCCAGTGCCATCTGCTTCATCGTCTCGCCGTTGTTGACGACGATGCTGCCTTTGACGGGTTGCGCGATGTCCCGGTCATGGTCACGAAACGGCCAGGATGGCCTTGCGCGCCGGAAATTGAAGGTCAGGCAGTCGTGATATGCAAGATCCGCCGGCGTTTCAGGCGAACCCCTGCGCGCCAGATAGTCGGGTGAAGCGCAGACCACGCGCCGGCTCTGCCCCAGCTTGCGGGCGATCAGGCCGCTGTCCGGCAGGTTGCCCATGCGGATAGCCACATCGGTTTTTTCTGCGACCAGATCAACAATCCCGTCGGTGAAGGAGAGGTCGACGATCAGGTCGGGATTGCGGGCGATGAATTCCGGAATCGCCGGGGCAACGAACATCGTGCCGAACGGTATTGTGGTGTTGATCCGCAGCCGTCCACGGACTGCGCCACCTGCTGCTTCCTGCTCCGCCTCGTTCAGTTCCTGCAAAATCCGAAGCGCGGCATGATGATAGGCCTCGCCTTCTTCTGTCAACGTGAGTGCGCGGGTCGTTCGTACCAGCAGGCGTGTGCCAAGTCTCGTTTCCAGACGGGCGATCAACTTGCTGACTGCTGATGGGGTGATGTCCAGGTTGCGCGCGGCGGCGGAGAAACCCCCATCCTGAACGACGCGGGCAAACACTTCCATCTCGCCGGAGCGTTCCATCAGAATCCGCGGCATTGATGATCCTCATTCACAGGTGCATGTCTTCTGCGGGCAATAGTGTGAATTGAGCTTAAATCATAAGTTTCCTCCAGCAACAATCTGGAGACACGGATATGGATCTGCAACTGAACGGGAAGACTGCCCTCGTGACCGGCGCAACAGCCGGCATCGGCCTCGAAATCGCCCGCACGCTCGCCACAGAGGGAGCGCGCGTCGTCATCACCGGACGCGACCGCGCCAAACTCGACGGCGCGATCGCTGCCATTGAGGCATCCGGCGGCCTGGACATCTCTGGGGTTTTGGCAGACGCCGCCAGCGCCGAAGGTGGGGCGATCATCGCCAAGGCCGAACCGTCGATCGATATCCTCGTCAACAATCTCGGCATCTACGAGAGCAAGGCCTTCGGAGACATCACCGACGCCGACTGGAGCCATCTGTTCGACGTCAATGTCATGAGCGGCGTGCGCCTGTCACGGACCTATCTTCCCGGCATGCTGGAGCGCAACTGGGGCCGGATCATCTTTATTTCCAGTGAGTCGGGTCTCGCCATTCCGCAGGATATGATCCACTACGCAACGACCAAGACGGCACAGCTTTCGGTCTCACGCGGCTTGGCGCAACTGACCCGCGGCACCAATGTCACAGTCAATTCCGTGCTGCCGGGACCGACCCGGTCGGAAGGCATCGAGACCTTCCTGCGCAGCCAGGCAATCGACCCCTCCGCACCAATCAAGCAGATCGAGGCTGAATTCTTCGCCACGGCTCGCTCGGCTTCGATCCTGCAGCGCATGGTGGAAGCGGAAGAAGTTGCAAACCTTGTTGCCTATCTCGCCAGCCCTCGCTCATCCGCCACGAACGGCGCAGCCCTTCGTGCCGAAGGCGGCCTCGTCAACACCATCGCTTAAGAAAGGTGCTATCCATGTCAAACACCCCTTTGACCATCATCGCCATCACCACCGCCAAGCCCGGCAAGGAAGCGGCCCTTGGTGCCGCCCAGGAAAAGCTGGTCACTGAGACTTTGGCCGAAGACGGCTGCCTTCGTTACGAGTTGCATCAGTCGCTCGATGATGGGCGCGTCCGCATCTTCGTCGAAACCTGGGCAAGCGAGGACCAGTGGCGCGCACACATGCAGGGCGCCGCCATGCAGCGGTTTCAGGCGAGTGGCGTTGGTGAATATTTTGCCGACTTCGCCTTGCACCGGCTGACCAAGGTCGCTGGCTGATCAGCCTCCGTTTTCTGCATTCCCAAACAGATTTTCTCATATTTGGAGATAAACCCATGGAACTTCTGCGCAGCCTCGCCGTCGCTCTTGCGCTCGGCGCGAGCACCTTAACCGCCCATGCCGGAAACGTGCTGATCGTCCTTTCCGATTCCGGCCACCTTGACCTGAAGGACGGCAAGGTCTTCGAAACCGGGTTTTACCTCAATGAACTGATGCAGCCGGTGCAGGCGCTGCGTGACGCCGGCCATGAGATCACCTTCGCCACGCCGAAAGGTACTGCGCCTTCCGTCGATGTGACCTCCATCGACAGGATGTATTTCGGCGGTGACGAAGCGGCGATGAAAGCCAGCCAAGAGCAGCTCTCGGAACTGGGCCTGATGTCGCGCGAGAAGTCGCCTGTCATCAGCCTCGCGCGGGTCGAGCAGATTGGCTACGACCATTTCGACGCGGTCTATGTGCCGGGCGGTCACGCACCCATGCAGGATCTGCTTGTCAGTTCCGATCTTGGAAAGCTGCTCACTTGGTTCCATGAAAATAGCAGGACGACGGCACTGGCCTGCCATGGTCCCATCGCGCTGCTGTCTACACTGCCGGATCCACATGGGTTCGTGTCGCAGTTCGAGACGAGCGGAACCGCGAAGGCACAAATGGACTGGATTTATGCTGGCTACAAGCTCACGGCCTTCAGCAACCAGGAGGAAGAAATGGCAAAGGGACTCTTGGGTGGCGGCGAGATGAAATTCTATCCGCAGGATGCGCTCACGCAAGCAGGCGGCCAGTTCCGTCGGGCTGATGCGGCTTTTTCCGCGCATGTCGTAACGGATCGCGAGCTGATCACCGGTCAGAATCCCGCATCGGCTCCGGCTGTGGCAAAAGAGCTACTGGACCGATTGAAGTAATATCTGTCGCCGCCGCTTCATTGGGGGATATCGGGCAGGGCTTCATCGCATTTGTGGATCGGCCCCCATATCCCCCCGACATGCGGCGGGCTGGCCATAACCCGATGCCCGGTTGATTAATGGCGGCGGTCAATTGAGAAAACGGCTCATTCCATCCAGCCTTGGATTCTTATGCTTGACTTTGGCCCTTTTTGGCCGAGCCTAGTCGCTTGACCAAAATCTTACTGGATAAGCTTCATGTCGCGCACGATAATCACCACATCGGCCGCACCAGCGGCGCCAGCTTCCTACAGCCAAGCCGTCAAGGCCGCAGGATTGGTTTTCGTGTCAGGGACTGCGCCGATCGACCCGTCAACAGGGCAGGTTGTGAAGGGGCCGGTGCAGGCCCAGGTCGAGCAATGTCTTCGCAACATCTCCGCTATTCTGGAAGCCGCAGGGAGCAGTTTGGAGAAGGCGGTCAGTGCGACGCTGATCGTGGCCGACGAGGAGGACTTCGCAGGTGCCAATGAGGAATGGCTTAAGTGGTTTCCACGCAATCCACCTGCCCGACAGGGCGCCAAGATGCCTGTGCGCATTCCGAACATGAAAGTCTCGATAGCAATGATCGCCGAGGCATGAGCACGGCCTTTGCAATAGCGACGGCGTTGAACGGGAAAAGATCGTCAAGAGGACCGCTTGATGTGGCACTGTATTCGAATTGGATCGTGCCTGAAGGCAATCTCCGCCGGCTTGCGCAGCCGTTGAGGCTTCCTATCTCTGGTGTAAACCAAACGGGAGCATCGCCATGGATCGAAGCGCGGACGATACCCTGTCGGAATTCTACAATGAGATTCTTCCGCCGGGCCGCAAAGAGATGTACGCGTCGGATACAATCACCTGCCCGTGTTGTCGAGAGTTACGGCCGGCATCGAGCATGGATGACGATGGCTGCGGGATCTGCGACGAATGCCTGGTACCATGACCGCCGTCCGCAATGGACCTCCATGGGTTCAGGCGACTTTCGAAGACGCGCTTGCGAAATTGCCGGACGGTTATGTCGACGGAAATTTCGGTAATCGATCATGGGGCGTTACCGTAAAGCGATCCGAGGAGGGCAAACGGATCTGGCTCTATGGCGAGGAGCTTGGCGGAACAGATATCGTCAGCTTCAACCTCTATCGATTGGCTGGACCGGGGTCGATACTGAAGCCGTGCGAAATGTCCTCCGCCAAGGTGATCGACTTCGTCCTCGGTTTCGAAGCCAGCACAAAGAGAGTCGAGTCTCGACCATAATGGCTGAAAAATAAGCATCGCTCCATATTGCATTGCAGCATGCGCATGGCTGCCCTGCGATCTGAACGCTGGCGGTCGGGGCAGGCTCTGATATCTTCAGGTCAACGAAGCGATGCACCTCCTCCCGCAAAGCTTCGTGTTTCAGGCGACCCACTCCTCCTCCCAGGGGCGCCTGACGGAATAGCGGCACTCCTCCTCCCAGCCGTTGTTCAATTCTTTCGAAAAGCCTGCCGCACCTCCTCCCGCGGCAGGCTTTTTCGTTTCCGATACAATCCTTTGGTTGAGCTCAGGCGTCAAAGCAGACTGCCCTGTTCCACCAACTCTCCCGATTTCGACGATCGTGGATACGCAGATTACCGGTTGGGGGGTGGTAAGCGTTCTGCTCGTGATCGCAGAAGCGGTAGCGGCCGAATTCGGAGCCTCTCTCCCCGCGATTATTCAGGAACCTTGGTGGTGTTTGTTGCAATGGGAGTCGCCGCGCGGTGGGCAGGTAGGCATTCCGCAGGTTTGGAACGCGTCAGGTCATGGCGGCGGTAGCGGGCTTGATCGGGCTCAGTCTGTGTTTGCTCTCTCCTGTTCCCAATCTATCGATATTCTGGCGCGGTTGGGCACTGACAGGATTGGCAAAAGCAATGTTCCTGACGACATCCGCCTATGCCTATATCGCGGAGTACACAGAAGACCGGGCGCGCAGCCTCGGAATGCCGAAGGTGACAAAGCTGTTCAAAGCGCATAGAGGCTGTGGGGATATAGAACTCCTGCGAACGATGGCGCGCTTCTATCGCTGACGGAATCGGGCTCCGGCTACCGCAGCAGACCGTCGACATCAAACTCGTCCCAACCAAGCAGTTTTCCGGCCGCGGCATCAGTCTGGCTCTCGAGCGCCTTTGGCTTTTTCGCCGCCTTCTTGAGCGAGCGGGTAAGCTTCGCCCTGTAGGCGGCTTGCCTTCTATTCTCCGCCCTCGCGGCAATGTCCTCTTCACGCCATTCATCGACGATGCCCCGGTCGAGCAGGTCCTCCACCACATGCGGTTCGAACACATGGAAGGTGATCTGCTGTGCTCGGCCGCTCAGTCGCACGGTGCGAGTTCCGGCGCTTTGCAGACGGCCGTCCTTCAGCCAGCGGTGTCGTTCACCTGCGGAAATGCCGAGGATGTCCTGGATTTCACGCGGAATGATCGGCAGGCTTTCGATTCCTTCCAGCGCCCGGGTGACGGCCGCTGTGGTCGAGGCGAATTCATCCTGGCTGTCTTCCGCCATTCCCAGAACAAGAGCCATGCCGTCCACATCGAGAGATTTCCGGACGGTCAAGGGCAGACGTGCCCGGACTTCCAGAAGAATACCTTTGGCGCGGACAGCCGAGCCGAACGTGGCGGCGGGCAATAGCGGCCAGGTCTTCACGAGTGCGGGGGGAACGATGATTTTCTGTTTCGGCATCCAGCTTAAATGTGTTTGGCGTGGCTTGGGATCAACAAGGAAAAGGCCGTGATTCCGATACGTGTCGGATGCCGGCGCAACAAAAAAGGCCGGGGCGAATTCGCACCGACCTTCTGATGTCGCTCCTCATACCAGTGCCAGTACATCCGTGGTCAAAAGCAGGAAAGCGACTTCGGCTATCGCGAAAATCCCTTGGGACACTCAGCAGCGATGCCTATGCACCATAGATAGCCACTGATTGGGTTCGTTTCAAGTTCGCAACATTCGGGGAGGACTTTGAAGAAGCACGTCTAGACGCCCGTCTTGAGATTGCCGCCGGCGTAACTATCTCGAGTCGTGATCCTCGACCTGGAGCATCGAGATGGAAGACGACAACACCCTACGCCTCTTCGCAGACATCGAGATTGAGATCCTGCCGCCGGAGACGCTTTCGGCTGATCCGGCGACGCCCCCATGCGCCTGTTGCGGACGGCCCGCGTCGACCGAGGAAGACTGTTACGGCATTTGCGAGGAGTGCCTGTCGCCGTGACTGGCTCGGCGCGAGCTTCACGCCGCCGCATGGTTTACTCGAAGCCGGTGAGCGTTGGTCGCTCTCCTGCGATAAGATCGTCTACCAACGCCTTGGCTCGATCCAGGCAGACACGGGGCCCCTCGACCACGGTCCATCGGGGCTGCTTCTCTTGGAGGTCAAGCACCCGGTTGCTTCCCGGGGCGGTGATCACGGCGAAATGCGAACTCGGGCTATACATCGCGACGCGATATCCCTGCCTGAGGCGTCGACAATAGGGTTGTATGCTGTCTGGATGCAGCTTTCCTTGCCGCTCCGGGCGACCCGCACGAATTCGTTGGCGATGAATCGCCGTCCGCCAACCGTTTTTAGAACGTCTGGTAGTCGGGGGAGGCGGCGTAGTTCGGCTTGCAGAAGATGCGGTGATGCTTGCCGACGATATCGGCGAGCGAGTAGCCCAGGGTGGCGCAGAAGTTTTCGTTGGCGGTGATGATCTCGCCGGCCGGCGTGAACTCGATGACCGCCTGCGACCGCGAGATGGCCTCCAGCTTGCCGGCACCTTCAACTGCTTTCTCCCTGGCAGCCGTTATATCGGCCGCGAGCTTGACAACCTCATAGGGGCGACCGTTCCGCGGGACAGGGTTGTATGAGGCCTGAATCCAGATCTCGCGTCCGCCCTTTGCCACTCGCCGATAGCTTCCGGCGTCAAAGGCTCCTCCCGAGAGCCTCGTCCAGAAAGACTTGTACTCGGCGGATGCGACGGTGGCCGCATCGCAGAACATGCTGTGATGCCTGCCGACGATCTCGTCGAGCCGATACCCGAGGGCATTGCAGAAGTTCACATTCGCCGAGAGGATGTTACCTGCCAGGTCGAATTCGATCACCGCCTGGGACCGCGATATTGCGGCCAACACGCTATTTGCGTCCCCGAATGCCCCTAGACCCAGCATCAATCCCTCCGCACGAACATCGTCTTATCGTTGCGCGTGTAGGTTAATGACGGGTTTATGCGCTACTGCGAAATCATCCCCGACGGAATGCGTGCCGGGGCTCGGAACGAAGCCGCCCGGCGCTCAGGCCTCGTTCATCTCAACCCAAGACGCTGCTCACCGCGCTCATGATCTGTCGCTTATCGAACGGCTTAGCGACGCATACGGCGGAAGGGCGCTGGCGGACGATTTCCTCGATATTGGCGCTCACGAACACCACGGCGGGGGTGAAGGTGCCCGCCAGACGCCCAACCGCACCCAATCCAGTTCCGGCAGCCAGCCGGTAATCGACCAGCATGAGATCCGGTCGCCCGCTTAGAGCATCGGCAACCGCTTCGTCTTCCGTTGCCGACGTACCCTGAACCTGAAACCCCAGCTCCCCAAGAATGTCTTCCAGTTCCAATGCGATCAAGAAATCATCTTCAACGATCAGTGCTGTTTTCATCGGAATCCTTTGGGAACTTGATGACGACCTTCGTGCCTCCCTCCGCTTCTATGGTGACCGAACCGCGAAGCTGCCGCGCAAACGTTTCCATGAGCCGAAGACCCGACGAACATGTTCGCGGGCCTGCGTAGCCGCGGCCGTCATCCTGGACGGTCAGCGTGATGCTGCCCGGATCGTTGCTCAGCTCCACATTGATCCTGCCGTTTTGCCGGTCGTCAAAGGCGTGCTTCAAGGCGTTGAGCACGGCCTCGTTCAGAAGCAGGCCGAGCGTGACCGCTTTGCGGGTTGCCAGTTGCACTGGCATCACGGCCAGCGAGAGTTCGATGGCACCTGCTCCGTAGGCGCTTACCAGCTGTTGCGCAACCGTCGAAACGAATTCGGCCGCATCCACCCATCCATCGTCACTCTTGTAGAGCAGGGCATGAACCGCGCCGAGGTTGACCACCCGTTCCTTCAGCGACTGCAGAGCCTCACGCGCGGCTGGGTCAGTAAGATTTTTTGCGGTGAGCCCGATCAGGCTTGATAGGAGCTGAAGATTGTTCTTCACGCGATGGTTGATCTCGGCGATCATCTCGCCCTTGAGCCTCGCTTCCTCCCGGGCAAGCTCAATCGTGACGTCACTTTGCCGTTGTAGCTCCGCTGTTACGTGCCGCTGGCGTGCCAGGCGAATCGTCCCTTCGACGCGGGCGAGCAGCTCGCGGGCTCCGAAAGGTTTCACGAGGTAATCATCAGCTCCGGCGCGCAAACCATCGATGCGCGCCTCTTCTCCCGCGCGGGCGGAAAGGAGAATGACTGGTAATGTGCCGTTCATGTATTCTCGAACATGAGCCAGGACCTCGAAGCCATTCTTTATTGGCATCATGACGTCGAGAAGTGCGAGGTCGTAAGTGTCTTTGACAAGGGCATCGATCGCCGCTTGTCCATCCGCTACGGCGGTTACCGCAAAGCGATGACTCAGCAAGCGTTCGACGTACGCCCGCATATCGGCGTTGTCATCAGCCAAAAGAATTGTCGCGGATGCGGCGTCCGCACCTGCAGCGTCCGGCAGTGCCAACTCGCCCTTAGGCTGAATGCTTGCGGTCTGCGGAAGCCATTGCATTGCCTCCTGGACGAAGGCGTCCGCGTTGCCGTGGCCGAAAGAACCGGCGGACTGCGCTCTTATTCTTTCCGTTTGGAGATGAGCGCTTCCCAATGGCAGCCGCACGGTAAAGCGACTTCCTTTGCCGAGCTCACTGTCGACGGACACGGAGCCGCCATGGATCTCGACCAGCTCCTTGACGAGGGCTAATCCGATCCCCGTGCCTTCAAAGCTGCGACCGCGTGCCTCTTCCGCGCGGTGGAAGCGCTCGAATATGGCATGGAGCTCTCCTTCTGGAACACCGATGCCTGTGTCTGAGACTTCGAGTACGAAGTTTGTGCCGTCGCTGCGTGTCCTCACCGCGATGCCACCGGCCGTGGTGAACTTAAACGCGTTCGAGACCAGATTGAGAACAATCTTCTCCCACATGTCCTGATCGACGAACACGCGACTTAGCGACGAACATTCGATTGTCAACGAAATCCCAGCCTGCTCACAGGCTGACCGGAAGTTGCTCGCAAGCTCAGCCGTGTAGCTGGCAACGTCCGTTTCCACGAAAGTGGCATCTGCCCGTCCCGCCTCGATGCGCGAGAAGTCGAGAAGCGTATTGACGAGGCGCAGGAGCCGCAGGGCATTTCGCTGCGACACCAGCAGCGCCTCCCGCTGTTGTCGATCGAGGCCGTCGCTTGCAAGAACCTCCTCGAGCGGCCCGAGCAACAGCGTCAGCGGTGTGCGAAACTCGTGGCTGACGTTGGAAAAGAACGCCGTCTTTGCCTTGTCGAGCTCGAGCAATTCCTCGGCCCGCTTTTTTTCCAGTTCGAAAGCCTGAGCGGCTCTCAAAACGGAAGATACCTGCGCGCCCACCACCTCGAAAAATGTCGCATGGGTCTCATCAAAAGGAACGTTCGGATTTGCTCCGATCGCTAGGAACCCTAGTGGCGGCGATCCGGCAGGCCCATGTACCGGCAGCGCGATCGCGCGGCTGACAATAGTGTTAAAAGGTCCACCGACAACACCGAGATACTCGACACCTTCGCGAATGACAGTCCGGCCGGCCATGCATTCATGCACAGACCGAGGCGTGTTTTGGTCTTTCAGGTCCAACTCCGCGAACCGCAATAGTGTCTCCTCGCTAAGACCGAGACTGGCTGCGAGATGGACATGATCGACGTTTGTGCCGTCCCTGAGGAAAACTGCCGCGAAGGGAACATCAAGTTGGTGGGCGCCGAACACGGATACAACGTCCGTGCAGGCGCCGGCGAGGGTCTGGGCTTCACGGGACGTGAGTTCTCGCTGCAACCTCAAGCGCCGTTCGGCGAGAACCTGCTGGGTGGTCTCGCTGCAGACGCAAAGCATTCCATTGATGACGCCATCGTCATCCTCGACGGCGCTGTAGGACAGGGAGAAATAGGCCTCTTCGGTGAACCCGGACCGATCCAATGCCAGTTGCTGATTTGGCACCCAGTTGGGGATGCCCGTCGCCATGACGTCGCGGATCATGGGACCGATGACATCCCATGATTCAGCCTGCGTCTGTCGGATCGATCGCCCAAACGCAAACGGATGCTTGTCGCCGATCAGTGTTATGTAGGCATCGTTGTAGATCTGGATCAGTTCGTCCGTCCACAGGAGAACCATTGGATAACGCGACGAAACCAGGAGCTTGATGGTCGACCTCAGGCTCGCTGACCATGCAGCGCGAGGGCCGGCAGGTGTTGCCGCCCAGTCCGTCTCCGCAAGCAGCTGATCGATCGAAAGATGTGTTCGTTCAGGTTTGATCGCGAGGACTCCTGGCATCGGGCATGTAAAAGCGATGGTAATCTAGGGCGTGGCGCAGCATTGACCAGCGTGCGGTCATCAGACTTGAGCTTGGAACGATCGCGGGTCGTCTCGGCGCGCGGCTTTCAGACCGCCAAAGCCACCAAGCCATGGGGCAGCGTCATCATGAACACTTTGCCTTGGGACGAGGTCCGAGGCTTCCTCGAAGCAGTCTAGCGCAACGGCGATCAGACCAGGACGAAAGTCGGGCATCCAAAAAACCGTCGAGCCGCATGAGGGCCAGAAATGAAAGGTCAGCTCGAGCAAGTGGCCGGAAGTGGCGGCTTAGGGACCCCATGACCGCATCTTTTGGCCTAGTTGTGCGTTTCGTTTGAGCGTTTCCAGGCAAGGTATGATCATGATCGACGACCAGCTTTCTCAACGTCTTCGGACTTCAATCACATGGACGAAGGCGCGACAGCGAAATGACGAGCAGAGCTACTGAAACGGGTTTTGGTCTGTCCGTCGAGGTCGAGCCGATGGAGGCACGGCCGGCCGATGTCCTGCCGGCGGGTGAAGGTTGGCAATACGAACCCAAATGGGATGGTTTTCGCTGTCTGGCATTCAAAAACGGGAGCAGGGTCGATCTGCGAGCGAAGTCCGGAAAGCCTCTGACCCGCTATTTTCCGGAGGTGGTCGCGCTTTTGAGCGAGCTGGACTTCGAACGGTTCATCATCGACGGCGAGCTGGTGATTGATCGCGACGGTAAGCTTTCCTTCGATGCACTACAGATGCGGTTGCACCCGGCCGAAAGCCGCATCAAGAAACTGTCCCGCGAAACACCGGCGCGGCTCGTGATGTTCGACATGCTCATGGCCGCCGATGGCATCCCGATCCTTGACCGCGATCTGAGTTTTCGTCGCGCTGCTCTGGAGGTGTTCGCAAAAGAGGCCGTACAGCCTGGTCGGTTGATATTGTCGCCCTACACGCGTGACCACAATGAAGCGAAGCGGTGGTTGTCGGCATCGGGAGGTGATACCGACGGCGTCGTGTGCAAGCGCCTCGACGGCCCGTATCTTCCGGGCGAGCGAGCGATGACAAAGGTCAAGCGATTGCGAACCGCCGATTGTGTGGTAGGCGGGTTCCGGTACGAGAGCGACAGCAAGCTCGTCGGATCCCTTCTGCTCGGCCTCTACAACAATCAGGGCGATCTCGATCATGTCGGTTTTACCGCTACAATCAGCGATGCGGAGAGACCGGAGCTGACTGCAAAACTGGAAGCCTTGCGTGGCGAGCCCGGCTTCAGTGGCAAAGCACCGGGTGGCCCGAGCCGATGGAGCACCAAACGCTCGTCCCAGTGGGAGCCGCTCAAACCGAAGATGGTCGTCGAGGTTCGCTTCGACCACGTGACAGGCCACCGCTTCCGCCACGGAACGAAGCTTCTACGATGGCGTCCCGACAAGCGGCCGAACCAGTGCAAGCTGGAGCAGATCGAGAGATGACCTATCCGCGAGCTCAGCCGTTTTTGCCCCATGCCCGCGCCTTAGCGACAACCCTTGAAACGACAGGATGATGCTGTGCGTATTGTTCGAGATAATGGGCTGACCCTCGTGTTGGTCGCCTCTTCGCTTCTGACCATTGGCGCCATGCTTTTGACCGGGTGGGGCGTCTACAATGAAGAACTCGCCCAGCACGGGGGGCCGCAACTTGATCTTTTAACTTACGCTCTTTCCGGCCATTTCCTGTCGGCGATCTTCGAGAACTGGGAAAGCGAGTTTCTGCAGATGTCAGCATACGTCATGCTGACCGCAATCCTCTTCCAGCGCGGCTCGGCGGAATCCAAAGATCCTGACGAGCCCGCGGCACAAGACGAAGATCCCAAACAGAAGCGAGACGCTAAAGATGCGCCATGGCCGGTTCGAGCCGGGAGTTTAGCTCGCTCCCTCTATTCGTATTCGCTCGGGATAGCTTTGGCAGTCCTGTTCGTTCTAAGCTTCTTGCTGCATCTGCGCTACAGCGCCGAGGATGCCAACGCGGAAGCGTTATCGCATGGTCAGCCGGCAGTGCCGATCCTGCAGCATCTTGCGAGCGCGCAGTTCTGGTTTGAATCGTTCCAGAACTGGCAGTCGGAGTTTCTTTCGACGGCCGTCCTGGTGGTCCTGTCAATATTTCTTCGGTTCAGGGGATCACCGGAATCGAAACCGGTGGCTGCCCCGCATTCCGAGACGGGCAGCTAAATTGGCGACCAATATCCGCCATCCGGCGGACCACCTCCGTGTTGAGCAACAGCGACACTGACCGGAACCGAAAGCAGCAAACCTGCATATTCTCCACCCAAAATCGCTGCTCGCGCCATATCGCCAGAATGTGTCCAATCCTTTTCCTGTTCCATGGTCAGGATGTTCATCTGTGGCGATTGATGACGCGGGATCCCTACTGTCCGGCGCTGGGCCTAGTCGTCGGACAGCTGTTGCGGAAAGAGAGCCGCCTCCAGATGCTAACACACCCGATCCCGGCGGCGCCGACTATGACGCCGAGGCACGCCTGCACCATCGACGTTGCCAGCCAATTGATGATCCGCGGGAAAACCATGACAGCGTGTTCGATACTTTGGGCGAAAGCTTCGATCAGATGCTCCGGCTTGTGGTAGCCCAAGCCGTCAAGACTATGGATGATGATACTGCCCCCGACCCAGAGCATGGCCGCCGTTCCGACTGCAGCGAGTGTCTTCAGAAGAGCCGGGACACTTTTAGCGCCGGCCCTTAACTTTATGCCTCAACCTCGACTGGCAAGGACACTTTCAACGAAATCCGCAAAGACTTTCGCTTTAACTGTGATAAGACGGCCCGACGGAAAAACGGCCGATAGATCGATTGTCGGCAGTGTCCACTCGGGAAGTACGCGCCGCACCGCACCGCTTGCAAGTTCGGGGGCAAACATCCATTCCGTCGTCACCGCCAGCCCCATGTCCGCCAATACGCCCGCGCGCACGCCTTCTGCTGCGCTCAATCTCAGCCGCCCGCGAACAGTGACGCTTTCTTCTGTCTTGCCCTGGCGGAATACCCAGGTATCGCCCAACTGGCTGTAAACCAGGGCATGATGGTGGGCGAGATCTGCAGGCGTCTGAGGCATTCCGGTTCGCGCCAGATAATCGGGTGTCGCCACCACACACCTTGCGCCAGTCGCGATCTTACGCGCGACCGCGCTCGAGTCTGCCAGCTCTCCCATTCTCAGCGACAAGTCGACCCCCTCGGCAACGAGATCGATCACGCGATCATCGAGCAAGAAGTCGATGTCAAGCGATGGATGTTGCGCCAGGAACTCAGGCAGTCGGGGAATAATCAGCAATCGAGCAAAAGTCGTCGCTGCCGATATTCGTAGCCGTCCTGTGAGCCCGGCTCCAGCGCCCCGCGCTTCAAGTTCTGCTTCATCGACTGCCTGAATGGCAAGGCGCGCACGTTCGTAGAAACGAAGGCCCGCATCTGTGGGAGCGACTGAATGTGTTGACCGCATCAGGAGGCGCACGTGAAGCCAATCTTCGAGTTGCGCGATCGTCTTTGATACAGCGGGCTGTCCTATTCTCAGTTGCCGCGCGGCTCCTGAAAACGAGCCTGTTTCGACGACCCGAATGAAAGTCGTCATTGCCTGATGCCGATCCATAATTCCATCCTGGAATAACCGTTATCGCCTCGGGCAGTCTGCCCAAGGCCACGGAGAATAGCAATATTGCTCCTATCAGCAGCGGTTCGGGCTTCGGCATCACCCGCGCTGACCCAGTCACAGCCCGCCACGTGGCGGCAAATGGAGCGTGCTATGTCCAGTCTCGAAGGAAAAATTGCGATTATTACCGGTGGATCCAGTGGCATCGGCTTGGCAACCGCCAAGCGGTTTGTCCGCGAAGGGGCATACGTCTTCATTACCGGCCGGCGTGAAGCCGAACTCGAAAAGGCTAAAATGGAAATCGGCCGCAACGTCACAGCTGTACAGGGAGACGTTTCGAATCTGGCCGATCTCGACAAGCTCTACGCCCAGGTGAAGGCGGAGAAGGGTGTCGTCGATATCGTGTTTGCGAGTGCCGGCTTCATCGAACACGCTCAGATCTTCGATCTGTCCGAAGCTCACTACGACAAGACCATGGACATCAACGTCAAGGGCGTTGTCTTCACGGTCCAGAAGGCTCTGCCGCTGATGACCCGCGGCGGCTCGATCATTGTCGTCTCCTCTATCATCAATGTGAAGGGCGTTCCCGCCCACGGCACCTACGCCGCCGCGAAGGCAGGCGTGCGAGCCCTGGTGCGTGTCTGGACCCAGGAATTGAAGGACAGGGGCATCCGCGTCAATACGCTCAGCCCCGGGGCCACGGAGACACCTATCATTCGCGGTCAGTTCGATAGCGACGAAGCCTCGGATGCGGCGAAGGGCGTATTTGCATCGATGACACCGCTTGGCCGTCTTGGTCTCCCGGAAGAGCTTGCCGCGGCCGCGTACTTCCTGGCTTCGGACGAGTCGAGCTACGTGACGGGCATCGACCTGCCGGTCGACGGTGGTCTGGCCCAGGTCTGAAACCAACCTTGGAAAAGGAGAGTTGCGGGCAAAGCACGCCCGCAGTCCTCTACACCGCAACATTATCTTTTCAAGAAGGAGCCATAGGATGACCGCCTACTTCGTTATGATACGCGAACAAACGACCGATAAAGCCGCGCTTGCTGAATATGGACCGCGTGCTTCTCTTGCTGCGCAGGGTCATCCTTTAAAGCCGCTCGCCGCCTACGGGGCGCTCGATCAACTTGAAGGTGGTGCGGTTGAAGCCGCCGTTATTCTTGAATTCCCTGACATGGCCACTGCAAGAGCGTGGTACGACAGTCCGTCCTACCAGGCGGCATCGAAGCTCAGGCATTCCGGCTCGAAAGCCGTGGCATTCTTTGTCGAGGGAATATGATCGGGCAGAGTGACCGAGCCTTGGCCTTCAAGCCGGTTCGATCGCCATCAAAACCAACTGTAATCCTTTCTTCAGTGTCGTCGTTCGGACCAGGCCAATACAGACCGTTCATCCCAAACTGCCTGCAAACCGCTCCGGGTAGCGCTCACGCTGAAACCACTCGACAACGAAATCGATGAACACGCGCGTTTTCGCAGGAAGCAGGGATTTGTTGGCGTAGTAGATCGATATCGGCCCGGCATCCACCCACCAGGTAGGCAACAGTCGCACGAGCTCCCCACTTTCCAGCTGGGGCAAGACGTCAGGTTTCGCAAGCAGCGTAACACCCAGCCCCAGGATTGCGGCGGCTCGCATGGCGGCTGGATCGTTGACGACAATCGTTTCCTTAAGGGAGACTGCGTGCTCATCCCCTGTAGCGTTGCGCATCTGCCTTTGCGTGACGCGTCCGGTGCGCAGCGATCGCATGACAATCCCGTCCATCTCACAAAGGTCACTCGGAGCAGCTACCCGCGACCGAGCTTCGAGGTAGGCGGGGGAGGCGACCGCAATCAAATGGGCAGGCGCAAGCGTTCTTGCGACCACGCCCTGCGAGAGTTCGAATCCCCCACCGATCGCGGCATCGTATCCTTCGGCGATCAGGTCCACCTGCCGGTTCTCGAACATCCATTCAGGCCGTATGAGAGGATATCGCTGCCTGAACTCGGGTAGCATCGGCAGGATATAGCCGATACCGAAGGTTGGACCCATGCTGATCTTCAGTGTGCCGGCAGGTTGGCCGTCTGTCTGCGCAGCTTCAGCGATTGCACCCTGCAGGTTCTCAAGATGATCGCGAATGGAAATGAGAAACCGTTCGCCAGCTTCCGTGAGCGTCAAGCTACGAGTGCTGCGGTGAAACAGTCGCAGCGCCAGGTTGGTTTCGAGCGCGGCGACGTTGCGGCTAACGCCCGCCGGCGTTAACCCAAGGCGCCGAGCGGCAGACGAAAAACTGCCAAGTTCGGCGCTTCGCACGAATGACTCCAGGTTCGCCAGGCTTTCCATCTTTTCCACCTTCAACAATCGCTTGAAACGGATAACGCCTATCCGCCGCTAATCAAAACAAATTCGTTGGGCCATCTTCTCGTTATCGAAAACCAGGAATGAAGATGATGACCCAAGAAAATCAACCACTCGCCGGCAAGGTCGCGCTCGTCACGGGGGGATCACGCGGCATCGGCGCCGCCATTGTCCGGCGCCTTGCCCGTGATGGCGCCGACGTCGTATTCAGCTATGCCGCTTCGGCCAAAATTGCCGATGAACTCGTCCAGGAAATCGAAGGCACGGGGCGTCGTGCGCTCGCCGTCAAGGCAGATCAAGCCATCGCAGCCGAGGTTGCGTCGCTAGTTCATACCGCTCATGAGAAATTCGGCAGGCTCGACATCTTGATCAACTCGGCCGGTGTCTTTGTCACGGGATTGATCGATGATGCGCAGGCGGATGTTGCCGCTTTCGATCGCCAGATCGACATCAATGTGAAAGGCGTTGTCGCCGCTGTCCGTGCTGCGGTACCCCTGATGACCGATGGTGGCCGGATCGTCTCGATCGGCACCACGGGCGCTGTCCACATCCCCTTTGCAGGTGCTGCCGACTACGTCGCGACCAAAGCTGCGGTCGCTGCCTATACGCGCGGATGGGCTCGCGACCTTGGCTCGCGCAACATCACCGTCAACATCATTCAGCCCGGCGCAATCAACACTGATATGAACCCGCAGGACGGCCCGTTCGCAGAAAGCTTGAACAAGCTGGCTGCGCTCGGTCGATACGGCCAGCCTGAAGATATTGCCGCGGCTGTCGCATTCCTTGTGGGACCGGACGCCGGTTACATCACCGGCGCCACCCTCAACGTCGACGGCGGCCAGTCGGCTTAACCCTCACTCAATCCCACGGGAGAACAGACATGACGACCATTGGTATCATCGGCGCAGGAAACATCGGCTCGGCATTCGCGAGGATCCTCGCCCGAAACGGGATTGCGGCAACCATCGCCAACAGCCGCGGGCCGGAGACGCTCACGAGCCTAACGGACGAACTTGCCCCTCACATCAAAGCCGGCACCATCGAGGCGGCGGCACAAGCCGATATCGTCCTCATCGCCGTTCCGTGGTCGAAGCTCCCTTCGGCTCTTGCTGGCTTGCCGAACTGGAATGGTCGTATCGTCATCGACGCGAACAACCCGATCGAGGCACCGCTCTTCAAACCCGCGGACCTGAATGGACGGCTTTCGACCGAGATCGTTGCCGGCCTGGTGCCAGGGGCGCGGGTGGTGAAGGCGTTCAATCATCTTCTTGCTGCTCTTCTGACCAAAGACCCGCACGCGGAAGGTGGGAGCCGTGTCCTCTTCTACTCGGGAGACGACGAGAGCGCGAAGGCGGAGGTCGCGGCTCTGATTGAAAAACTCGGTTTTGCGGGCGTCGATCTTGGACCCATCTCGATCGGTGGCCGGCTCGCGCAGTTCCCTGGCGGACCATTACCGGCCAACAATTTCGTCAAGTTCGCCTAAACCCCTCTCTGGAGAGCAATCATGTCCAAACCTCCGATCGACATTGCCACCATTTTCTTCGGCCACTGGTCGGCCAATTGCATAGAGGACGCCCTTGCGATGCTGTCAGATGACGTCCTCTACGACAACGTTCCACTGCCCAAAATCGTAGGAAGAGACAACGTCCGCAAATTCCATGAGGATTTCGGTGTGGGAACGGCGTTCAAGGTAGACTGGACCGTCACTAACATCGCAGCATCGGGAAACGTTGTTCTCAACGAGCGCATCGATGTGTTTACGCATGAAAGCGGGGCGACGATCACGTTGCCGGTGATGGGTACGGTAACCGTAGAGAACGGGGTAATCACTATCTGGCGCGATTATTTCGATCTGGCCGACTTCGAGAGGCAGCTTTCACTTCTCAAGAGATAGCCGGACCGCAAACGCGCCAACGTCTCCGGTGAGCATCTCGGGTCTACCGCGAGTGGTTTGCACTATTGTCTCGCGAGGATTTGCAGCCTGAAAGACCTGTGAGGTGGACGGTTACGGTTCATTAACCATAATCTGTCACTCTCATCTTCTCGGCGTGGTTCTCCTCCCTCCACTGCCGAAGAAAAAACTGGGCCGTGAGACACTGTCTCCGGCCCTTTTTTATGTGCTTCGGCGCCGAGCAGGCCGAGGCGATCGATTTAAACCGGCTATCTGCTGCCAGAACTGAGATATCCAATCTGACGGGACGGCGCGCGACGGAACGAGGTGAATGATAATGAAAAACAGGACGGTCGGGATATGGTTGTTGGCGCTCGCCACACCCGTTGTTATCCTGATCGGAGCTCAGATCGACACCACTTCCGGACCCTCAATCGGCGGTGGAGGCTACAATCTCGGTCCGTTTTTGTATTCCTGGCTGTTGGTCATTGTCACAGTTGTCTGGTCGCTCTGCGCCTTCGTAGCCGCCCTACTATATCGAGACGGGGGGAGGCGGTTCTCGCCGACAAGCACGGCATCGATTTCTTCGGTGTGGGTGAACACCACCGTAAGGATTACGAGGTCTCCGCCCCGGAAGTGGTTCTGGCTGCCATGGCGGCACGAACCAGCAGGATCCGGCTCGGCTCTGCCGTAACCGTTCTAAGTTCGGACGACCCGATCCGTGTGTTCCAGCGGTTCTCGACGCTCGATGCGATTTCGAACGGGCGCGCCGAGGTCATTCTTGGCCGCGGCTCGTTCACCGAGTCCTTCCCACTCTTCGGCTACGACCTCTCGAAATACGAGGAGTTGTTCGAGGAGAAACTGGACCTGTTTTCGGAGATCGTGTCGAAAGATGTCGTCAACTACAGAGGTGATTGGCGCGCACCGCTTGACGAGCAGCGCATCTATCCTCCGATTAGAGAGGGCCGACTCAAGGTTTGGATCGGTGTCGGCGGCAGTCCGGAATCCGTGATCCGTGCGGTGCGTCACGACATGAATCTGATGCTCGCCTTCATCGGCGGCGACCCAGACCGCTTTGCACCCTATGTCGAACTCTACAGAAAAGCGTCCGAGCAGGCCGGGCAGGCAGCGGGAGAAGTCGGCGCTCACTCGCCGGGCTATGTTGCCGAGACAGACGAGACGGCTCGCCGCGACCTGTTTCCGCATTTCAAGAAGATCCGAGATCACCTGGGCAAGGAGCGTGGTTGGCCGCCGGTCACGGAAAGGGATTTCGAAAACGAGATCGAACATGGGTCGCTTTATGCAGGATCCCCGCAAACAGTCGCGGACAAGACTGCCAAAACTGTCAAGACGCTAGGAATTTCGCGTTTTCAAATGAAATACTCAGCCGGGCCAATGGAGCACGAGAAGCTTATGCAGAGCATCGAGCTTTATGGATCCAAGGTCGTTCCCCGTGTTCGCGATAGCCTATAGTCGCAGTAGTTGAGCCTCTGAGGAAAATAGCAAAAAAGCGCCGTGTGTAGCGCCCGCATGCTACTACGACACTGCAAGTCGCTGATTCTTTCACGTCGATCTGTATGGTCGACGGCTCGAGTCTCGTCAAGGCGCACGATCGTCGCTGCAGTTGCTAAACGAACGGGCAGGCGTTGCCCGCATTACGCCTTTGCCAGAGCGAGCGCAGCTTGGACACCACCTTCCAGTAGGGCTGACGCTTTCGATGGGTCGGACATAGCTCGGGCAATCTGGAGAGTGCCGACCATCATTCCAAAAATCGCTCTCGCCCTGTCCTGGGCCGAGAATGAAGGCGAAGCGGAAAGCTTCGATGCCAGAAGATCGGTATACTTGCCCAATTCAACCTCATAAGCCTCACGGGTCGTTTCTGGCTGTCTTCCGATTTCGGGCAATAGCGCAGCTGAGGGGCAGCCGTTTTCCCGCCCGAGCATATGATCGACGTTGAGATAGTTGCGGATGATGCTCTCAAGTCCCAAATGGTTGGTTAGAGCCTGCTCCAGACTCCCCCGCTGATGCGTCAGCGCGCTCACCAAGGCTTCTTTTACGAGTGCCTCTTTTGAATCGAAGTGAGCATAGAAGGCGCCATTTGTTAATCCCGCTTCGGTCATCACCCCTGCAAGCCCCGAGGTTGCCGCACCGTCGGCTCGGAAGCGCCGGGACGCGACGTCGATAATCCGGCGTCGCGTAGTTTCCTTATGGCCTTTCTCAAAGCGCATCTACTTTTCTCCTGAACTCAGTCACGCGATTCCCGTCGACGACCGCACCGTTTTCATACGTCACGAGGTTGCCGTTTCAAGAGCGGCCAGCAGATCCTGATCGAGCTTTTGCGCCACTTGGTCGACCTGCGGATCAGCGAAATGACCGAAGGTCGAGGATGGCCGATCATATTCGAATCCCACCCCGTCCACGTCTTCGCGAAGGAGAACCCTGACAGGTGCGTAAAGGCCAGCGGAGATGCGATGGCGCGTCATCTTCGATGCGGTCAATGGATTTCCAATGTCGTATTGGATCGATTGACGCTGTAGGCCAGCTACCTGAAGCAGCGCTCCATGATCTCTGAACCCGAAAATGGAAAGGGTAGGGAGAGCTTCTAATTCTTGAAGAGCCCGCTCCGTCTGCCGGTACCGCATGAGGGTGAAAATACCGTCGTCTATCCGGGGGATGATGGATTCCAGCTTCGCCCTGACGGCATTGAAATCTCTTCCGGAGCGGATCGTGACATGTTCGACACTGATCTTCTTGATGTCTATCGTATTCGTCATTCGTTTTAGCCTTTCTAGTGGTTGGTAGAAATCAGCCGCTTGGACCAAGCGCGCCTTTCAGAGCGATGAAATGCCGAGCGCCTCGACCCGACGTGCCAATGTCAGCAGGCGACGATCGCCATCCGCGGGAGCATCGATCTCAAGGCCGATGGGAAGGTCGTTGCTGACTTTGCCCATGGGCAGGCTGATGGCGGGAAGGCCGGCTCCACTTGCCGGTATGGTGTTCTGCGCAAGCGCCGCGAACGTCACTTGCGTGCCGCCGATCAGGAACTCGTTTTCCTTGCCAATCTCCGGTGCGGTGCAGGGGGTCGTTGGCGAGATAAGTGCTTCTGCGCCGCTTTTCGCGAAAGCCTCACTGAATAGTCGCTGGATCTTTGGTCGGTCGACGGTGAGCGCCTTATGATATGCGTCCGGTGTCAGCCATTTGGATCCCGTCGGCAACACCAGATGTTGCCACACTTCTTTCAAGCCAGGCTTCAGATCTCCGTAGATTTCGTCAAACGAGCTTGGAATATCGTTATCCCGAAGGAAATCGGTGATCGCTTCCATCGTCTCGCGGAAGAATAGATTCCAGGTCGTCTCATTCGCGAGCGGCGCAAACTCGTCGCCAAAATCGACCTCGACGACTTCGGCACCGCCGTCACGCAGCCTGCGGATAACCTCGTAGAAGCGTGCTTCGACATGGGTGTCAACGAGGTCCAGATATTGCTTCGGGGCATACGCAAACCTCACCCCTGTGAGATCGCCCTGCTCCGCTGTCGTCGACGGCGGAGACTTGGTTACGACCTGATCGATCAATTCGCAATCTTCGACGGTGCGTGTGAAAACGCCGGTCGTGTCGAGAACATGCGAAATAGGAGCGACACCGTCTCGTGGCCAACGCCCAGTCGTCGGCTTGAAGCCCACCACGCCACAGAGTGAAGCCGGGACGCGGATCGAACCGATGGTGTCTCCTCCGAAGGCCGCTGGGACAATTCCCGCGGCTACAGCCGCGGCAGAGCCGCTTGACGATCCACCACTGACCCGCTCATGGGCATGGGGATTTTTTACCTGCCCGTAGGGGCCATTGTCCCCGGTCAAGCCAAACGACATTTCGACGAGATTGTTCTTGCCGAATATAATCGCGCCGGCACCTTTGACCGCACCGACGACGCCCGCGTCGTGATCGGGCACAAAGTTTCTTAAGTTGCTGACGCCGAGCGTCGTGCGCAGCCCGCTCGTCAGGTAGCTGTCCTTCACCCCCAGAGGAATACCAAGCAGAGGGTCTGACGCGCCGGCGGCGCGGGCTTTGTCCACTGCAGCCGCCGCGGCGATGACAGCCTCATCGTCGATCGTAATGAATGCCTGGAGAGCCGACTGCTCCCGTGCTCGCCACAGAAGCGACTCGGCGTAGGCTTCCGCCGAGAATTTGCCGTCCCTCATTGCGCGGGCAGCCTGTGCGACGCTGATTTCAGCAAATCCGTCTGCTCTGGAAGGGCGGTCTGGCTTAGGTGCTTGTTGCATGAGAAATCCTCTTTGGTTTGATTTAGTGGTCCATCGGATGAGCGCTCATCCCTTTATATTACGATCATAATATATAATTACGAGTATAATACAAGGGTGCGCTGAAATTTTCTCTTACGACCTGCGGGTGGCGGCTTCCGCCGGACCGCGATGAAGTGTGTGCGTCGGGCGCGCGTCTTTGCCAGGAGATCCACGCGGGGTTTCCCACGCTCCCGGTCGTTCTTGCGACGGGCTATGCGGAACTACCAGAGGGCGCCGGCGAGATTGGCGAGGTCGTACGCTTAACGAAGCCGTTCAGCCAGAAGGAACTGTCGCGGGCGCTGGCAGAGGCCTGCGAGGGCGGGGCGCTGTTTCTGATCGATATCAGCGGCGGTCGGGCGGATGCGTTGCGATGCTGCGATTTGGCTTGAAGTGCAAGCGCTGTGAGACTTATCTAGAAAGATTGAAGGCTTTCGACGATCCTTCCAATATATTCGCCCGGCAGCCGGTGAAACATCGTCAGATGAGCCCGCAGCAAATTCCGGTCTTGGGGAAAATGTTTCTGACGTAGCAGATCGAAGGGGATGAGATCATGCTCCGCAATTCAGGCTGGGATGGCGTGTCTTCAAAATCGGCGGCCCGGGCTCATTAAATAAAGTCAAATCAGTCACAAAAGCGTGTGCTGGACGGGAACGGACATTGTAGATGCTTTCGGTTCTCCTCGCCGCAGAAGCTCCGTCTCGGCGCTGAAGCGAATGTCGCCGTCGCGATCCCTTGTGAAGGCGGTGAGTGTCTCCATAGATAGGCGATCCCAGCTAGCCGACAGTGGTCGTCGGCGGCTGCAGTTCTTCTGTGCCGATTGCGGGTCGCCCGTCTATACGACTGGAGAGCAGGAGGATGCCGAGCAGGTTGGGATCAGACTGGGAACGGTGAACCAGCGTCAGGATGTGACGCCCCGATCGCAGATCTGGTGTTCGTCTGCGTTGGCATGGGCGCTGGATATTACTGAACTTCCACGTCGGCCGGGCGATTGAACGTCCCCGTGAAGACGTAAGGGGGATTTTCGACATGCGCCGATAGAGGAAGGGCGTGCGAAAGGACGCCGTTGTCCTGCAGCTTCCGATACGAACCTGGCTGTCACCGCGAGATCAAAATCAACCCGCCGTGGAGCGTTTCGGTATCATCGAGGAAGTGACCGATCGCGTGTTCAGCCATAGGCGAGAATTGCAATTCGAGCCAAGGCGCATATTCTCGTAACTGGTTGAAGAAAATTGACCTTTTGCGGGTCGGGGTCCAATCCCTCCAAGAGCTTGACAAACCCGCCGTCACTGGGTGTCACGGGAAGAACTGATTGGCTCGCTCTATGATCCGCATTCGATATCGGCGGAATTTCTATCTGGAGCGGAACTTCCGGCGCTCGGAGGCGGCATAGGCTAAGGTTAAAATTGCCAGAGCCACTCCTATTGTGATCGGACCGGCGGCAAGGGAATATTCGCTCATAACTGCACCAACAACCGTCGAGCCCGATCCACTACCCGCTGCATAGGCGAGTGAGAATGCAGCACTCCCGGTCATCAGCCTATCGCCGGCGCATCGTTCGCCAAGAAGAGTAAGGGCGCAGGTTTAAAGCGCGAAACTGGCCGCACCCAAGATCGCAAATGCGACGAGGAAGGCTGCGCCACTTTCGATGAAGGGGATCGTCAAGAACGATGCGCTCGCAAGAACAGAGGCCGCGACGGCGATCGCCGGACGATTGACCCGGTCGAGCAGCCAGCCGACGATCGGCTGCGACACTGCGGTGGGCAGCGCACCTATCAAAAACCGGAAAACCACAGCCTCGTGTTCTGACTGCCATCGCGCGTGAACTTGCCGGATTCATCTGGGACATTGCTCGGCACGTGCCAATCCGGGCCTCGTAGTCTGCGACGTACCAGACCTTTTCTGCCTGTGCAGTATGCTGGAGATGACGGCCAAAGATCAGGGAACCCTCGACTTACGTTGGGATAGATATCCGTCCTTAGAGAGAGGCAAGCCCGCATCGAATATGGTCCGGCGGTGAAAATCCGCGGATGAAGTATGATAACCACCGGTTCGGACCGCCATCTCCAGCATTGTGCACAGGCTGCACCAATTGACCGGCCTCGCGAAAACGGGGTAGTTTAAATGCTTCCGGAAAACCTAAATCGCTCATGAGAGCGTACGATTTCGCACTGCTCTTGTTGTGCCCCCGATTCCGGGTTCGGTCCCAGCTTCGCGGCCATGTTGACCAGGTCGGGGAGAGACCTTGCTCTCATTTTCCTCATGACTTGTCCTCGATGCGCCTTGACGGTTATCTCGCTGATATTCAGCTTGAACGCCACCTGCTTGTTCAGGAGACCCTCAGCCACAAATTTCATTACCTGACGTTCTCGAGGCGTAAGAGACAGAAAATACGCTTCCAGACGGCTGGCGTCTTTCACTGCACTTATCGCTGCCTTGATCTCCTCCTGAAGATTGAGACGATCAACAGACTTGGCCATAAATGTCACACGGAATTTGTTGGTTGCAACAGTCATCGCTGCACGGGCCTCTGCAGTCAGCAAGATGACGGGGCAATACGCAGCACGCGAACAGATAAGATCCGTGAGATCTGAAACTGTCAGTTCTGCCGTTGTCGTATCAACGACAATGCAGGCATGAACGCCCGGATGGGCCAAGCGGAGCAAGCTCTGCGCCGAGTGATAGAATTCTGGCTGCCACACAGGTTGAGAAGAATCTTCGAGCAAGGCCGAACAGACGTCGGAGGCATTGCTCAGGATTGCCACCAGCGCGTCGCTGGTTGGTCTGTTCGGATGCTTTACGGAGGAGGTAAGGTGTCGAGCATAGTACATGTCATTCTCCCACGCCGATTATGTTCGCGCTTTGCGATGCAAGACTTGAGGTAGACGTTTAGATAAAGAGCTTCTGTGATCGTTTTAGACGAACAGCCCACCTGCTGCGACTTAAGTGGCGTGATAGAACCTGAAAAAAACTGAAATATTCTCCCACGGGTTGCCGAACAATGGTTGGCGCAATCTGCCCCTCTATGGTTTTATCACTACGATTTGAAACGGATAGAATTGGCTGGCATTGGGACAGATTGAGATTGGCCGCTTCGAGTACTCCGGATGGGAGCTTGATCTCGAGAAACGGGAGTTGCGCGCCATGGGCGCTCCGGTCCCGCTCGGCAGTCGCGCTTTCGATATCTTGGAAACCCTTGCGCTCTCCTCAGGTGGCATCGTCACCAAAGTCGACCTGATGAAGCGCGTCTGGCCCGGACTTGCGGTTGAGGACAATACCCTGCAGGTCCATATCTCGGCGATCCGGCGGGCGCTGGGAAAGGATCGCGAATTGCTGCGTACCGTCTCCGGTCGGGGTTATCGGTTGCTGGGGGAATGGATCGAACCGTCGTCGCAATATGTCGAACCGGTGCCTGCGCCTCGAGCGCAGGTGGGCGAACGAGGCGATTTTGTCTCGAACATTCCTTCGGCAGCGTCTGAACTCATAGGTCGTCAGGCCTCGGTTTCGCAAATTCAAACGCTCCTGTCGGCCTATCGGGTCGTGACCCTGACGGGACCCGGTGGAATTGGTAAGACCGTGCTCGCGTCAGAGGTCGCCCGGCATCTCCAGGCGTCGATCGGCGGTGATGCGTACTTCGTTGAGCTCGTCTCTCTGTCCGATCCCCATCTGGTTCCAACAACTCTCGCTCAGGCCCTCGACCTGCGCCTCCAAGGCGACGACATCTCAACCGAGGTCGTGGCCAGAGCCATAGGCAGTCGGAGGATATTGCTGGTCATCGACAATTGCGAGCATGTCGTTGACGCCGCCGCCGAGATGGTAGAGGCCATTCTGCGTGCTTGTCAGAACGTATCCGTGCTCGCGACCAGCCGAGAAATTCTTCGTATCGAAGGCGAATTCGCATATAGGGTGCCGCCGCTGGAAGTGCCCGCCAAGGAACAGGAAGCCGATCAGCTTCACCATAGTGCAATCCAGTTATTCGTCGCTCGAACCCAGGCGCTGCAATCCGATTTTGAGGTGACAAAGGAGAAGATCCCGGTGATTGCGGGTATTTGCCGGCATCTCGATGGAATTCCCTTGGCCATAGAGTTTGCAGCGGCACGTGCGGCCACATTAGGCCTTCAACAGATCGCCGGTCGTCTGGATGATCGTTTCGTCCTGCTGACCGGCGGGCGACGAACGGCACTGCCACGACATCGTACCCTGCGAGCCGCTCTCGACTGGAGTTATGAGCTTTTGCCGGAGGGTGAACGTTTCCTCCTTCGCCAACTCGCCGTCTTTCCCTCAGGTTTCACGTTGGAGGCTGCCACGGCGGCGAGCGGACAGCAAGAAGGTGAAGCCGCTTCTGGGCTTTCAAATCTCGTCTCAAAATCGCTGGTCGCCTTCGAGGGAAGGGGCGCGGCGCCTCGATGGCGTTTGCTTGAGACCGTCAGGGTCTACTCTCTCGAGAAACTAGGGACGGGCGCCGACTATCACGTGACGATGCGGCGTTGCGTGAAATTTTTCACGTCGTTCTTCCAGCCATTCTCAAACGAGACTTCCCTACGTGCAGCGATCGAACAACTGGGCCCCTATAGACGCGAGATCGACAACCTGCGGGCAAGTTTGACCTGGGCCTTGTCTGCCGGTGGCGATGGGACGTTGGGAGCCAAACTGGCAGCCGTCGCCTCCGATTTTTGGATTGCCCTCGGACTTGTGTCCGAATCCGGTGAATGGGCACAGAAGGCTCTCACTTGCCTCGAAAGCAAAGAGGACAGCCGATCCGAAATGGTCCTTCGATGCGCGCTTGGATTTGCGCTGATTTATACGGAAGGGATGAGCGAACGAGGAAAGGATGTGCTGATCCAGGCGTTGTCGATTGCAAGAGCGCTGGACGATCGCGACTATCAGCAACGTGTAACTTGTGCCCTCTGGCTATTTTGCGCCCGTTCGATGGAGTTAAACGACGCCCTTTTTTATGCGCGCGAATACGAGCGGGGGGCCAGTGGCCAGGACGAAAGGGCAACAGCAGCCTGGTTGATTGGCATCCCACAGACCTATCAAGCCGAGCACTTCGAGGCGCAGGCCAGGCTTGATTGGGCTGCCCGACATTCGTCTTCCAACAATCGTCGCCGAGACATGCTGAGGCTCGGTGCAGACATTCGAACGTCTTCCATGGCCCACAACACGGTCAACATGATATCGAGGGGTCAGCTCGACACCGCCTCGCGAACAGCGGAGGATTCAATCCTTGAGGCGCGCTCGACGAGACAACCCTTCGTCTTTTGTGTCGCTTTAGCCTGGGCGTCGGCGTTCCTATCCTTGAACCTCGACAATTTTGTTCAAGCCAAAGAATGGAGCGAAGAACTGATCGAGCATGCGCTGCAACACAATCTAAGACCATTTCACGCTGTGGGCGTGTGCGTGCGTGGCACGCTCGCATCACGTTCGGGATCGCCAGCGGACGGTATCGACGACTTGTGTGCGGGCCTTCGCGAAATGCTTGAGACGACATATTTGCTCTTTTATCCCTTTTTCATGTCTGAACTTGCAGTGGCGTTGCACGGATCAGGCCGTTCGGGTGAGGGTCTCGATCGAATTGACGAGGCGTTGAGGTTTTCATCCGACAAAGGATATTACTGGATGGTCCCCGAACTGCTGCGCAGAAAAGGCGAGATTGTCGTGACCCAAAGGATCGGCGCAGGTCTGCAGATGGATCTATTTGAAGAGGCCAGCCGGAAAGCTTCCGCCCAGGGCGGTTTATATTGGGAGCTGACGGCAGGTATCAGTCTTGTCGAGTACCTTGCCGGCCGTGGCGAAGGTCGCTCGGCCCGGAAGATCCTCTTGCCCGTTTACGAACGTTTCACGGAGGGGCTCACCGCCCCGCGACTCTTGCGAGCGAAGGCATTGATTACCGGTGACGTCTGATGTCCAGTCCGTATTTGACGCTAAGCCTTCTGTTCACGCGACGACAATTCTCACAAGATGGCGGCGAGTTTCCAGCACGCGTGCTGCTCATAATGATCTCGGCAACGATGAGCGGTCAGGTTACCGCGCAAGTCGGCCAACCAAAACAACCTTCCCGGAGTGATCTCGATGCGGAATCTTTACGATTACAAAGTTGCCCCGCCAGACTATGTGACGCTGAAGGGTCGCCATGGCACCGTCGAACCGTATGTTCACGACCTGCATCTCCAGGGATTGTGGGATGGACTGGGAGGAATGGGGATAAACCCTCTGCTCTTATATTTCGTCCAGGACGATTTTGACGGAATCGACGATTTCGGCAGATGGCTGAAGGAGGTCAAAACGAGCGGCTGGCTAACACATATCTTCCGCAGCAACATCACAGGTAGAATCGTGGGGATGGCGAGTTTCATGCGCGCCGACCCGGCAAACGGCGTGGTCGAAATAGGGGGTGTTGCCCATGGCGCTGAAATGAAGCGCTCCCCGCTTTCCACCGAAGTGCACTATCTCCTGGCAAAGCATGTGTTTGAAGTCCTTGGATATCGCCGTTACGAGTGGAAGTGTGACGACAGAAACGAGCCGAGCAAAACGACGGCGGCGCGCTATGGCTTCAGTTTCGAAGGCGTATTCCGCCAACATTTGATATCGAAGCACCGCAACCGCGACACTGCCTGGTATTCGATGATCGATAGTGAGTGGCCTACGCTCAACGCTGCATTCGAGAATTGGCTCTCTCCTGACAATTTCGGAGCGGAAGGAAAGCAATTGCGTCGGCTGGAGGATATCCGCGCGGAGTTGTCCGGGCACGTAAGGTCAAGCGCAGATCGTCGCGCGTGAGGCCTGTCGCCCTTAAGTCGCACCGCGGCCATCACCTCTTTCGAGTTCGCTCGAGAGAGCGGGCAGCCGCCAAGAAAGCGGCAACCCGGTTTGGACACTCTTAATAGTGTGGCAAGGTGTAGTTCGGATCGTTCTCAGATTTGCTCGCGCAGCGACTTGAAGGAAGCGCGCAGCTCTTCGGTAAACAGCTCCGGCTGCTCCCAGGCGGCGAAATGCCCGCCCTTCACCGGCCTGTTGTAGTGAACGAGCTTCGGATAGGCCTTTTCCGCCCAGCTCTGCGGCGCCTGGTAGATCTCATCCGGGAACGCGCTGACGGCGACGGGTATCTTGATGCCGCGCGGATCGAAGAAGCCGCCGGACGGGAAATGCGCATTGTCCCAATAGAGCCGCGCAGACGAGATCGCCGTATTGGTCAGCCAGTAAAGCGTGACATTGTCGAGAACATCGTCAGGCGTCAGACCCTCCTTTTCTCCGTTGAAGGAGCGGGCGATCATCCGGTAGCTCCGGATGTCGTGGTCGAGCATCCAGGAGGCGAGACCAACAGGTGAATCCACGATGCCGTAAAGTGTCTGCGGCCGGTTGTTCATCTCGATCGCATAGCCGAGACCGTTCTTGTAGAAATCGTCGAGCTGCTCATAGGCGCGTTTTTCATCGGCCGTTAGATCTGCCGGCGCCGGCGCCCCTGCTGACAGCAGCTTGGCAATGTCGGCCGGCACGGTGGCGGCCATGTTTGTATGGATGCCGATGAGGCCGGCAGGCTCCTGCACCGCCATGAGTTCGGTCACAGCATTGCCCCAGTCGCCGCCCTGGGCGACGTATTTGGTATAACCGAGGCGCTGCATCAGCACCGCCCAGGCCTTGGCGATGCGCGGCGGGTTCCAGCCCTTTTCCTTCGGCTTGCCCGAGAAGCCGTAGCCCGGCAGCGAGGGAATGACGACATCAAAGGCATCGGCCTCGGTGCCGCCATAGGCGGTGGGGTCGGTCAGCGGCCTGATGATTTTCATCTGCTCGATGATCGAACCCGGCCAACCATGGGTGATGATGATCGGCAGCGCATTCTCGTGCTTGGACTTCACATGGATGAAGTGAATGTCGAGACCGTCGATCTCGGTCATGAACTGCGGGAAGGAATTCAGGCGCGCCTCGACCTTGCGCCAGTCATGCGCCCGCCAGTATTTGGCGACCTTCTGGATCGTATCGAGCCGCACACCCTGCGTATCGTCGAAGACCGTCTCACGGTCCGGCCAACGGGTGGCGGCAACGCGCCGGTGCAGATCCTTCAGTTGCTCGTCGGTGGCCGAAAACTTGAACGGCCTGATATCGGCGCTCGTGGCCGAAGCGGCGGGCGTGCCTGGGAGTATTCCAAGCGCGCCTGCGGCTGCGGCGGCGGTAAGAAGCGTTCGACGTGTGACTTCTGGCTGTATATGGGACATGGCATCCTCCTACGTGTTTGGTGGGGTTGATGGGGAGGAAACTCACACTGAACGGGCGTCTGAGCTATTGTACCATGGTATCGCCGATACTTTCGTGTGTGGCTCGCTGCTCGCTTGACGCGGTTAAGGTTCGCAGAAATCCGTCTACGGGGGATACGTCGCGCCGAACGAAGAGCTCGGCGCCACAGGGGTGGCTCAACCTGGCGTCAATCTGCTCGATCACGGACGATCAGGTCGGGGGAGTGCTGCCCGATTGCTCGCTCACCACATATTCGGCATACCAGTCCGGCCATGCCTCGTCGTGTATCCCACCCATGCGCTTCTCATGCTCGCCATGGGCGTTCGCGGCACGACGAAGCGCGTTAGCAAGATCGGGGGCCGAACTGAACGTGGCACCCTTGGCATCGATCCGGCCCGGTAGTCTTGCGGTCACTTCTTGTAAGAGCCATCCGTTACCGTCCGGATCCTTGAAGGAGGCGAAGGAGCCATAGGTCGCACGAGACGGGTGGGGGCCGTGGAGCCGCCTGTCTGTGCCCTTATGGTGGAACACCCCGCCTTCATCATGGAAGACATCGCTCATTTCAGCGCCGCGAGCGGCGAGTGCCGCATGGGCGATCTCGATGTCCGAGACGATGAGGTGCAGGCCTTGTGCTGATCCCGGGACGGCCGCAGTAACGTTGCGACCGAAGATGACCGAGCAAGGCGATCCGGGAGGCGTTACCTGGACGACCCTGAAGCCGTCTGCGCCAGAGACGTCGGCGTCTAGTCTCCACCCAAGGCCGGTGTAGAAGGCCTTTGCGCGATCGACGTCGGAGACCGGGATCACGACTACCTCAAGCTTCATGTCAATGTCGTTCACGGCGGTGGCAGACTGCGCGTTGCGCTGCTGAATGGTCATTTGCCTTTTCCCTCTATGTGATCCCTGCGGACCGTCCGCAGAGGGCGTGACGATGCTCCCACGTATCAGTCGCGTCCATTGTCCGATGGTGTCGGTCCGACCTCGGATCGATCGCGAAAATCCCTTCCAAAAGGATCGGGGCGCGGAGGACGAGATCCGGCTCTGCAACCCTCCATCGCTTCATATCGTGTAAGGACAACATTAACCCCGGCGGGCCATTAAGGCCGGCGGGGTCTTTGTAGTTCCTTCATGATCAGGCAGCCTGAGCTACGGACAGTACCGAAAGGATCTCACTGGTATCGACAATGGCGCTCGCGTAGCTTGGCATGTTGATCTCCAGAGCCGCATGCATCATTTCCTGCGAGTAATCGGCGACTGCGTCCTTGACGACGGTCACGTCGTAGCCGAGTTCGGCGGCGTAGCGCACGGTCGCCTCGATGCACGTATGGGCAACGAGCCCGATCACGATGAGCCTCTGGATTCCATGCCGCTTCAGTTCGAGATCGAGATCGGTGTTGGCGAAGCCGCTGGAGCACCAGTGTTCGGAGGCGACGACTTCACCCGCCTGCGGCACGAACTCGGCGCGGAATTCTCCGCCCCAGGTGCCGAACTCGAAGCTCTTGCGATGCCATGCCGCGCGCTGGATAGGAGCGATGAACTTCCAATTCTCGTAGTCGCCGGGGCGATACCGGTGATGCATCGCATAGAAGACGCGAAGTTTTGCCTGGCGTGCCGCGTTCAGCACCTGGAGCATATGCGGTACGCAGTTGTTCGCCTCCGCCACCTCCTTGATCCTTGGCCAGATCTTGCCGCCTTCGGAAATGAAGTCGTTATACGGATCAACCACCAGCAGACCGGTGTTGTTCCGGTCGAAAGACATTTGGGTCATGGGGTATTCCTCCGGGTGATCAGGCCGCTTTCGTGGAGGCGGCGTTCTTCAGCGCCGCCCGTTCGATGCTTGCTGCGAACAGGGGCGTCTCTCCCTTGTTATGTGCGATCGACATCGGTTGCCGCTGGGTTCGGAAGATATCGAAGGGAATGCCCTGGCGCTCGAGGGAGGCCATCATCTCCTCCGTCGCATAGGACCTGACGCGGTTGGTGAATTCACATCGACCCGCGTCGAGTTTCCTGACGCTGAGCTCCCAGGTGACATGGATCGTCACGCGGCCATTCGGCGTGAAGACGTCGGAATCGGAGTCGAGGATTAGATGATCCTTCTCGCCGAGTGTTTCGAGGTAATGCTGGACCATCAGGCTTCCGCCGATCGTCTCGACATTGATCGACATTCGCGTGCCGTCGGGCGCCGTGGTGAAGCCCGCGGCAATGTGCGCCGGAGAGCATCCCTGATATTCCTTCTCAGGCAGGGTGAAGCACCACTTCGGAATATCGACCTGTTCGATCGGGGCATTGATGATTGCCGAAAAGCTGGAATCGACGATCTGGTTTTCGATGCTGTGCATGTGACGTCTCCATGGCTGGTTGGGTGGTTCGCGCGGAAGACCGCGCCTTCATCACCGCGGCTGGGAGCCGCGACTTCACTGATTGGACGACTGGCAGGATGAGATGTGCGCCCGCGCGACCTGCCGTTCCAGCGCGCGGGCGCGGCTCTGGCCTACTTGTCGGCCAAAGTCTGGGTATAGTGCCCGAGGCGCGCTTCGATGTCGGGGTTCGTCTGAAGCCCGATTTCCATCAGGCGACCGATGTTCTTTTGCGCCACCGGGCGCTGGACGGACTGGATGAAGGCGTCCCAGCCAGCTCCGATTTCCGGATCACTCGGGAGGCTGGCGAAATCGACGAGCCGCTTCGTATCGGCGATCGCCTGGCGGTCGAAACCGGAAATCCTTGCGGCGAGTGCATCGACGAACGGGTCGAGCTTGTCGTCGTCGAACGAACGGTTGACGTAGCCGTATTCCTCGGCGAGTTCGCCGTTGATGTCATCGGACCCGAGAAGCACTTCGAGCGCACGGCCGCGGCCCATCAGACGCGGGAGGCGCGCCATCGGACCACCACCCGGGACGAAACCGGCTCCGACCTCCCATTGGGAAAGGACTGCATTCTCCTTGCTGGCAAACCGCATGTCGCTGGCGAGCGCCAATTCGCTGCCGACGCCTGTGGCTCGCCCGCGGATGAGGGCGATGGAGACAACGGGCGCCTTGCTGATGCGAACGAGCATGTCCGGCAGGGGGTGGAGCCCGGTCTTCCCAGAGGGAAGGCTCGTGGATTCGGAGAGCGGCGGCGTAAAGTTGTAGTGGGTGAGGAAGAAGCCCGGCACCGCACTGTCGAAGACAACAACTCTCAGGTTCGGGTCCGCTTCGATCTGCTCGACGACCTTCTCCATCTGCGGAATGGTCTCGGGCCCGAATATGTTGAAGGGCGGGTTGTCGAAGGTGACACGCCAATATGCGGGCGTGCGCTTCTCGATCCGGATCTGCGGCTTCTCGCTTGCAGGAGACTGGGTCTCGGCCGGACGACCGGTCTTCTCCGCCATGGTTTGGCCGGAAAGCGCGAGCGCGGGAAGCATGAGCACTGCCGCAGCCGTCAGGAACTTCGATGACGCGATCATTGCGCTCGTCGAGATGGGTGATCTGACTTTCATGAATACCTCCATTCAGGTTGTTGCGAACGATGTCGCTAGGATTCGATCTCGAAGACGAGTTCGATTTCGACCGGCATTCCCAACGGAATGCTGGAGACGCCAAGGACGATGCGCGGCGGAACCAACGACGCGCCAAAGACATCCCGCAGAAGCTCTGACGCTCCGTCGGCCACTTTCGGATGTTCTTGGAAATCGCCAGGAGATGCGATGTAGACGCCGAGCTTGGCGATACGGCTGATCCTGTTCAGCGACCCCAGGTGCGCTTTCGCCGCGGCGAGCCCGCTGAGACAAGCAGCGCGGGCGGCGTCGTAGCCGTCAGGGACCGAAAGACCCTCGCCGACGCGCCCGTGGTAGATCGCTTCGTGTCCGATCACTGGGAGCATGCCGCTGAGGAAGAGAAGCGAGCCGACCTGGACCGCTTCGACATAGGCGCCGAAAGGTGTCGGCGGGGGAGGAAGTTCGATCTCAAGATCCCGCAATCGTGCGTCAGCGCCAGGGACTACCATTTCCCCAAATGTGCGCCGTTGTCGACGTGCAGCACCTCCCCGGTGATGTTTGTGGATTCCGTCAGATAGACGACGCCGTTGACGATCTCCTGGACAGCAGTGATCGTGCCCATTGGCGAGAGAGACCTCAGAAAATCCTTCGGATCCTTCTCATGCATCGGCGTGTCGACGATGCCGGGAGCAACGGCGTTCACCCGGATATTGTCCTTGGCGAACTCCATCGCGAGGCTCTTCGTAGCGGCATTGAGGCCGCCCTTGGTGATCATGGCGAACGATGCGGTCACGCCGGCGATCGGGTGGTCGGTCAGCGAGGTCGTTATCGTGACGATACTACCGCCCGAACCCTGGCGGAGCATCTGCCGGATCGCGTGCTTGGTGAAATGAACGAATCCTTCGACATTCGTCGCGGTAAGCTGCCGAAGGTCGTCGATCGTGTATTCGAGGAATGGCTTGGTGAAAAAAACGCCGGCGTTGTTCACCAGCGCGTCGATCGATCCGAAGCGCTCGATTGCGCGTTGGGCCACTCGTTCCGCGGTTGCCGGATCACCCACATCGCCATCGACCAGTTCCAGGCGTTCCATGGCGGCGGGCAGCAACGCTTCCGTGACACGGCGCGATGTGCCGACGACATTGTAGCCCATTTCGATGAAAGATCTGACCAGCCCGGCCCCGATTCCCTGCGACGCCCCGGTGATCAAGATTGTCTTACGCGTGCTCATTATGCACCTCCATTTTTGGACACACAGGATCCCTCGCCCGTCGAGGCACGGTGGGTTCGTCAGGCTTTCAAAGCCACGTCTCTGCTGTTGCGGATAGGAACGATCCTCGCCAACCGCCGTCACGCCAACATCTCGCGGATTACGGCGCCTCACTATTGTACGAAGGTGTCCCCGATACCTTTGGATCGGTGTCTGATATGAGGTGGAATAGACCCGCCACGTGCAGCTGACTGTGAACTTTCAAACGCCTCCTGTGGACGCGGTCGCTCAGATGCGATGGAGGGCGATGGGTTTGCGCCGACACTATCGTACAATGGATT
This sequence comes from Hyphomicrobiales bacterium, assembly GCA_900470965.1. GTDB lineage: Bacteria > Pseudomonadota > Alphaproteobacteria > Rhizobiales > Rhizobiaceae > Rhizobium. The sequence goes on along the minus strand of UCCS01000001.1, from coordinate 18,306 downwards.
ACGCCACCATCGCCGCGCATGCTGCCTTCGTCGGCGCGGTCACTGAGTTTGAGGGGGCATTTTCTCTTCTTCCGCAAGGCGACCGACTGCCAATAGGTTGGCGTAGCTCGCCAAACGAGTCCGGAAAGAGGTTTCGACATGAAGGAACGTTTCGAGGAGATTACAGGCGCGGAACAGAAGACAGGGGATGGTGGCCCCCTGGATGCGCTGATCGAATTCTACAGGGCATTCAATGCGGCCGATATGGCGGGCCTGGAGGGGGTCTGGTTCCCCGGAGAGGCCCCGAGCATGGACAACCCTATCGGTGGCATCCGTCGCGGTTGGAATGAGATCGCGGGGGGCTATGTCAAGCTGTTCGGTGGCGCCGCCACGGTGAACGTCACGTTCCACGACTTCACCAGCCAGGGCGGACAAGAGTGGCATCTGTTCGTCGGTCGCGAGCGGGGTAAGTGCCGCACCGCCAACGAAAGTCTGGATGTCGCCTTCCGAACAACCCGCTGGTTCGTTCGGATGGACGGCGCCTGGAGGCAACTCCATCATCACGGCTCCGTCGAGGATCCGGAGATGCTAGCAGACTATCAGAAGCTGATTTTCGGCAGCAGCAAATGATCACAGCGCCAGCTCGGATGCCGGCGCTGTGATCTCGAATGATTGTCGTGACCAAAGGTCGAAACAACGTCGGCTCATCACGCCAACACGCTGGCGTCTGGATCGCCTGTGAGAAGGCGTTGGTGCTTCCATCCGGAAGGTCGCGACCGATCCTACCAGTGATCTGGCGGTGCTCGTGGCTTCCCTTGAAGCTCGCGTCGTTTGATGGCCCTGCTAAGGACGTTGTCCTCGAACGAGACGCGCGACATCAGTGCCGAGAAATTCGATAGAGCGGCGCATCGCCTCGGTCTCCAGGGCAGCGGTGCTCATCTGGAAGGTGATGCGAGAGACTCCGCGCAAGGTCTCGTTAAGATGCGCGATCTTGGCCGCAACCGTCCGCGGGCTCCCGACCAGGAATGCGCCGTTCGGACCGCACATCTGCTCGAATTGGGCCTTCGTCGGCGGCGGCCAGCCCCGTTCCCGTCCAGCGTCGGAGAACATCTGGAACCAACCCGGGAAGAACGCTTTCCTGGCAGCCGCGTCCGTCTCTCCGACAAAGCCGAGGGCATGGATGCCGACCTTCTGGCACTGCGGGGGATGACCCGCTGCATCCCATGCGCGGCGATAGAGATCGACCAGAGGCAGGAAACGCTCGAAGCTTCCGCCGATGATGGCGACCATCAACGGCAATCCGAGTGTTCCAGCGCGAACGAAGGATTCAGGCGTGCCGCCGACGCCCAGCCAGATTGGCAAGTTCGGCTGGTGTGGACGGGGAAAAACACCCTCGCCATTGATCGCAGGACGAAAGCGACCCTGCCATTTGATGTTGGGTTTTTCCCTGATCTTCAGCAGCAGGTCCAGCTTTTCCGCAAAGAGCGTATCGTAGTCCCGCAGGTCGAATCCAAACAGCGGATACGCCTCGACGGAAGAGCCGCGACCGACCACGATTTCAGCTCTTCCGCCGGATATCAGATCCAGCGTGGCAAATTCCTGGAAGAGCCGCACGGGATCGGCGGCGCTGAGGACTGCAACGGCGCTTGTCAGTCTGATCGACTTCGTGCGTGCCGCGGCGGCCGCAAGGATGACGGCCGGGGCTGAATCGAGCGCGTTCTCTCGATGGTGTTCTCCCATTCCGAAGACGTCGAGGCCGACTTGATCCGCGAGCTCGATCTCCGCAAGCACGCTCTCCATACGATCGATGGCTGACTGCAATTGCCCCGTGGCGGGGTCGGTCAGGAGCATTGCGAAACTGTCGATACCGATTTCCAATGTCGGATCCTTTCAAAGCGACGTTTCCGCCCGGCAGTTGCGCGATGCATCACCGACAGAAACGTGACACTCATCCTACTTCTGCCAGTACCGCGCCATCCTCCTTTTTAGAATGATGATGATCGATAAATTCGATAGGTGCTTTCGGCGTGAAGGGCATCTGAATACCCGTCATCCCCAGGCATCGACGTCCATCACTGCCTGCGCGAAGGCGTGACCGATCCCACCGGTGATCAGACGGTATTCATATCTTCCCTTGAACTTCGCGTAGGCCTTGGGATCCGGATGAGGTGCCCCGTTTGCGTCGCCTTCGAGCGTGATTGTCGGGACCGATACGTCTGGGGCCCTGGTGAGCGCGGCCTCGTATTCGTTGAACCGGTCCTCGCCGGGTGCCAGTCCGAGGCGCCATCGATAGTTATGGACGACGATCGCCACATGGTCGGGATTGGCGAATGCGGCGGCGCTTGGCGAGAACGTTTCGTCGTCGAATTTCCAATGTGGGGAGGCGAGCTGCCAGATAAACTTGGCGAAGTCGTTCGGGTATTTCTCGTAGCCTTCGCGACCGCGATCGGTGGCGAAATAGAATTGATACCACCACTGAAGTTCGGCGGACGGCGGCAGTGGTGCCTTTTCCGGCGGACTGGTTCCCGATCAGATAGCCGCTGACCGACACGAGGGCTTTGCAGCGTTCCGGCCAAAGAGCCGCGACTATGTCGGCTGTCCGCGCGCCCCAGTCGAAGCCTGCGATAGTAGCCTGATTGATCCCCAGGGCGTCCATCAGCTTGATTGTATCGACTGCAATTGCCGCCTGCTGGCCGTTGCGTTTCGTCTCGGCTGCAAGGAAGCGCGTGCCGCCGTAGCCCCGCAGGAAGCGCACAATGACGCGATGGCCTCGGTCGGCAAAGAGATGTGCTACCAGCGCGAAGCTGTTGATGTCGTAGCGCCAGCCGTGCAGCAGTAAGACTGGTGATCCAGTCGCCGGTCCTATGTCGGCATAGGAGACGAACAAGTCTCCTGCCTCGATACCCTTGTTTGCTTCGAGAGTGGCTCCGTCGGCAGCTGTCAGTATGTCCACACGCGTGGTCGGCTGAGATGCTTGGGTCGTCTTTTCGCCGAGGACATCCGCCGCGGCAACAGCGAGTGCAACGCTGCCGAACGATCGACGCGTGAGATTTGCGGGTACGAAATTGAACACTGTGCCAGTCTCCGATGATCATTGCTTATCTTGGGTTAAGGCTGTGCTCTCGGTTAGGATCCCGCGAGTGTTGACGCTGGCCCTTCGTACCGAGATCTGTTGTCGATCCGGACCTTTGAACATTCAGGCTGGCCCACGCAGAGCGCCACTTCACGATGGTATCGCCCATACGAACGTATCGCCCATACCAAGGTACAAATGCCTTTCTGACAGTTCGCCGACATAGTCTCGGTCGAAGCCGGCGGTTGCGGATCAGCCGCGGCCAGAAATCGGGAGCAGACGATGATCTACCGCGACCAGCAACCTGCTAGTTCAAGCTTTCCGCTTGTTGTGATCGTAATTGCCATGGTGGCGATTGTCGGGGTTCTGATTGCCGTCAGCGATCGGCCAGCACCGACGCGTGTCTGGGTACCTTCCGCTTCCGTCGGTTCCGGAGCGACCGCCGCTGTGTCGGACCCGGTTTGACCTGTCAAGGGAAAAACAATCATGCCAAGCCCGATCGATAGGCCGTGTCTTCGCCCGCTCATGCCGGAGGAGGTGTCGTTGGCCGCAGACGTCCTGAAGGAGTACTGCGAAGCTCGACGTTGCGACAGAAAGAGCGAGGAAGCGGAGGCCGTGGCACGGGATATTATTCGCTGGCTCCAGAACGGGGTTCCAAGCCAGGAGCGACTTCAGGAAGTCCTCAGAGCAAGATATTAAGACCGCTCATGCCGCGCGTTTAATGATCTGGGACGGGAGCGGTCAGAAAAACTCACAGGCACGCCACCGTTTGTCAGGTCGAAGACCACTTCCGCGCCTGGAAATGCGCGATATAAGCGTGAATGTTGACATGCCGAGTGCAAATGACACTTCACCTTTGAATCAGATGAATTAGATGCCCGACAGTGTGCTGCCGAGTTCGATGTGTGACACTGGGCGATGGGTGCTATCCCGGTCATGCGAAATGCAGAGATCTCTCCATCGCGCGGGGGCTGGATCGTATCCACGTCCGGAGGAGGGACGCCGAACTGCCTCCGGTCGCTCGCGGCATTGCTGAAGGATCTGAGCGGGATAGGCGGGATCGCTGTTCTTCAGTCGTAAAAGGCCGGAAGAACCTTCAATGTATCTGTCTGCCGCTTATCGTGGTTTATGAACATGGTCGCATTGTACTGCTTCATCAATTCCCGCACGCGATCCATCGAGGCGATCGACTTTGCTTTGTCGACGTTGAGTGCGGGAACGATGTCATGCTCGAAATTGCTCTCGAGATGCACAACGTCGCCCGAGAGAACCACGTACCCCATCTTGGCCAGGTGAACCATGAGTGACTGGCTGCCAGGAGTATGGCCAGGCGTTGAAATGAGCCTAACGCTTCCATCGCGAAAAAAGTCGATGTCACCAGTGACGAGCTCTAATCGCCGAGGTTGGCCAAGCAGCTTCTTTGCAAGGATTACAAGCGCGTTGATGTTAGGATCAGCCGGGGGAGGCGAGTTTATCCAGTCGTACTCCGCTTTCTGCATAACAACGGTGGCATCCGGGAACAGACCGATGTTTCCGATATGATCGCCGTGCGTGTGCGAAACGAGGACGTATTTTACATCCGCCGGGGTGAGCGCGATCTGCGCGAGTTGCGATGATATCGTCTTGTCAAGATGGTAGACGATGAGACTGGGAAGTGTAGACCAGCCGTTCGGATCGTCAATGGTGGCTTCAGGCACTCCGGTGTCCCAGATGAGTATGTCTGAGCCGTGCTTTATGAGATAGCACGTCGATGAAAATTCGATGGACTTGCCTACGTTCTTACCGGGCGTCCAGACAGACTCATCGTTCGCCAGAGAGTGACCACAGTCAATGTGGTACAGCTTATCTATTGTACCTGTTGGTGTGGCGCTGTCTTCTGCCAGCATCGAGCTTCCCGGCATAGCAAACAGAGCAGCAGCTACGAACATTGCTGTTGGACGAGATCTCATTCCCAATTCCTCCAGTTTTGAATGATACGATGATCCAACCGAACACAACGAGCACCGGGCGCGCAGCCGGCCCCGCAGTCCTGCGGGAGCAGCAGGCGCTTCACTCGAGATTAGGAGGTCGAGAGACTTTGCCTGTTCCGAATTTTTGCCCAGCCACAATGAGGGCGACGCGTCACAGGTAGACGGTTCAATCGCTCGCGGTAAGTGAACTAAGGTATCGATTGTTGGTGCCCGCTGGCGGTCAACAGTAGTTTTTGTTGCGAACATACGCGCGCACTCAGCAATGACGGGCGCTGATCGCTTCCGTCCATGCGAAGGACCAGTTGAAGAAACAGACGCCTTCTCGTCACCCATTGGAAGACTGAATAGAAGGGTCGCCACGGTTCCCCGTCATTCGCGTCGGCTGATAACCGTCCACGGCCTCCTCGCCGGATACCAATACCAACGTATCGGCGATACCAAGGTCCAAGTGTGAAATGCCTCGATCCTCAGTAGTTCTTATGTGCAGCTATTCTGCTGTTGGACAGAACTGGATGGAGCTGAACAATGAAGATCCTCATGGTATTCACCTCTCATGACATACTCGGAAGCACAGGGCGCAAGACAGGCTTTTGGCTCGAAGAGGGCGCCGCCCCGTACTATGTCTTCCGCGATGCCGGAGTCGATTTGACGCTGGCCTCACCCAAGGGCGGTCAACCGCCGATCGACCCGAAGAGCGATCTGCCAGAGAACCAGACGCCTGCCATGACGCGGTTCAAGCACGACGAGGCTGCACAAAGAGTGTTCTCGGCCACCATCAGGTTAAGTGACGTGCGCTCTGAAGATTTCGACGCGGTCTTCTATCCTGGCGGTCACGGTCCCATGTGGGATCTGGTTGACAACCCCGAGTCCATCAAGTTGATCGAGTCCTTCTACAACAACGGCAAGCCCGTTGCGGCGGTCTGTCACGCGCCTGCTGTGTTCCACCGAGTAACCTATAAGGGCGCTCCGATCGTCAAAGGAAAGCGGGTGACGGGTTTCACCAACGGCGAAGAAGAAGAAGTGCAGCTCACGAAGGTCGTACCGTTCCTGGTTGAGGACGAACTCAAGCGGCTCGGCGGTCTCTACGAGAAAAAGGCAAACTGGGAGAGCTTTGCGATCACTGATGGCAGGCTGATCACGGGACAGAACCCGGCATCGTCGACCGCGGGAGCCGAGGCGCTCGTGACCCTCCTCACAAGTTTAAAGGCCGGTGTCGCTGTATAGCTGGGCATTGATGAGGAGAAGGCCGGGAGATGAGTATCTCCCGGCCTCTAAGTGATTTGAATGGTTACGTGGCGCTTCGCGGGTGGGACTGACTAGGGTAGGGGCGGCCTACTATCGGCGTTTCTACGACGCCACATTCGCTGCCTTGGGAGGCAACCTCGGCGAGATGGATCCGAGGGGCCGCCCGATCTATTCACACGAGGGCGGTCGACTGATGATCACGAAACCGATCGATGGCAAGCCGGCGACTGCGGCCAACGGTGGGACGATCGGTATCGCCGCAGCGGGTCGGGGCCACGTTCTCGCATGGCATGCCGCTGGTACCGCGCATGGTGGGACAGCAATTGAGGGCCCGCCTGCCGAGCGTCCGAACGGGGCATTCGTTGCATATCTTCGCGACCCTGACGGAAACAAGCTGAGTGCACGGTCTCATCCGACGAAATGAGGATGCCCGAGCTTAGCCGATAGTGAGCAGCATGATTGATGGTTAGAGCGGAGCACCCGGGGAATGTCGGCTCGGGCCGGTTCGGGATTACGCATAAGATGTTTTTCTGTTCAGTTGAAGTATGAGCGTGAACCCAGCAGTCTGCCTGCAGCCCACGTCCCTTATCGCCGAAGAAATATGCTGCGGAATACCGGGCTTACGATGTCGTCCTGGACGCGGTGCCGCAGAACGACGCCTGGAACAGTTAGTTTCGTTCGTTTCTGCCTGACGGATGCCGATCAATAAGAATCGTATGTATGGCGATCCCCTCCGGCGGCTCGATCAGATATTCGGCATCTCTCTTGGGGTGGTGCATCTTGGTAGGATTGCCTTTCGTGAATGCCGTCATGGATTCGATATCCGGCCAATACGATGTCGTCGCGAACCACGTCTCAGTATCGAGATCCTCCCTTAAGAGCTGAACCAAGGGCATTTTGCAACAGCGGCGGGATGCCTTCGGCCTTCAGATATTGTTCGCATTCGTCAGCAATTTCCCGTCGGGTTCGGCCGCGCCACACTCGGGCTATTGGTGCGGTGGTCATGGATCATGTCCTCTTCGGTTCTGCAAGGATGTGGTCGTTTGGAACGCATGAGCAAGCACGTTAGGTCCCCGAAGGCGGAAGACCACCAGGCTTCCGGCGTATCGAGAACGAGCTCTGAGCTCCTATGCAGTGCCAGTTCAGGCTGAACAATTGTCCGTTGCTCGGATTATCATGCTGAAGTCCGTCAGGAGCCACAGGCGTCAGGGGAACAAATGAAGCAGGATGTCGAGCATGCGGAAGCATCCGGGGTTTCGCCTTTTCGCGTGCCGACCTTCGGTGCGGTATTCTTTGCGATCCTCTTGGCGATGCTCGCGGAGGCGATGGCCGGAAGCTACATCGCGCTCCTTGCAGTCCAAGTAGTTGGGATGTCGCCGCTGGAGCTTGGCGCGTTTCTGACGATTCCAGCGGCGACTGGAATTGCCGTCACGAGCTTCTTCGGGCATCTCCTCGACCGCCAACCCGTCATCTGGCCGCTCCTCACTTCGCTTCTTTCGAAATGCATCGGATTTAGTCTTTGCGCGTGGCTTACAGAGACTTGGATGTTGGTCGTAAACGCCGGCATTCTCCTTGGGCTTGGCGCGGCATCTTTCAGCATCTTGTTCGCGGTGGCCAAAGGCCGACTGGACGAGTTCGGGGGCTCGACAATATCGCGCGGAATGGCGATCCTTCGGCTGGTCTCGTCGCTCAGCTGGACAGTCGGCCCGGCTCTCGGCGCTGTCCTGGTGTCTCAGACAGGTTTTCCAGGCGTATTCCTGGGAGCGGCCTCGCTAGCTGGACTGTCATTGGCCATCGTTTTCTTCACCCGCATGCGAGCGGTCGTCAATGCCGAGGGACGCGCTAAGCTGACATCGGAAGTCTTTTACCGTGCCGCGCCAGCTGCCGTCGCCCTGTCGGCTTTTCACACTGCGATGTTCATGGGGTCGAATGCAATGGCGATCGTCGTGGCGAAAGAGCTCGGGACCGAACAAGACGTCGGTTTCCTATTTAGTCTCTGTGCGGGATTGGAAGTCGTGGTCATGGCCGCCTTCGTGCTCTGGCCAAAACTGTCAGACAGGCAAGAGCTGCTCCTCGCAGGGTTTGCTCTTTTCGCCGCCTACTTCGTTATGGCACTCGCATGGCCGACACTGGCGTCGCTCTATCTGGGTCAAATCCCAAGGGCCGCCGGGATCGGATTGATAAGCATCGTCGGCATGGCCTTTATGCAAGACCTTCTTCCCGGCCGGGCTGGAATCGCCTCTGCTCTGTTCGGCAACACGATTAGTGTCGGGTTCCTCCTTTCGGGGCTTGGCACCGGGCTTTGGGCCAATGCATTCGGGTATTGGTCACTGTTCGCCTTATGCGCGGCACTATGCGGGTTGGGCGCGATGATCTTGATGGTGGGACGACGCCGCGCAGCCTGAGTTTTAGCTTTCGAAAGTAAGGAATTGCGGGACAAATCTATCAACGGAAAGGCGCTCAAGGGGTTAGGTGTCGCCACTGCAGGTGCCGGATAAAATGGCTGGGCATGCTGACGAATTCGGAAGCGAAGCCGTCCAAATGCTCACCTGGTATGTCGCGTCTGGTAGAAGACATCATTTCGCCGGCCGTCCAGTATGGGTAAAACGCGCTAACAACGCTGTCCCCAATTTTAATCCGCTGACCCGATCGCCGATCTCGACCATCTCTCCGGCGCCGTCAGAGAGAGGCACGCGCCCGTCGACAAAAGGCACTTTGCCTTGCACTATGAAATCGTCTCGTAGATTTATGGAAGCTGCCCTGATCCTGACCAGGATTTCTCCCGGCTTTGGTGAAGGACGATCTTCTTCAGAAACTCTAGGATTTTCCAGACCTCCGGGAGCTGTCAATCTAGCCAAGCGCATCTATGCCGTCATCGTTATTTGTTGGGAAGGTTCGTAAGCGTAGGAACTAACTCGCAGGAAGCTCTTTAGGTAATATGCAGCGTGATATTAGCGGCGGAGTGGATGGTTATCGCATAGAATCCGCCAAATCTTGCGCAGATTTCGCCAGCATCCGCATGCTCACCTCGGCCGCCTAGAGTACATACTGCCATTCGGCGGGCACAAACCGGTATTTACCATTGTCCGATGCGATGTGGCCAAAGCCAGGAAAGGGGATATGCATTCCAGCTATAAGGATGCGATCGTAGGCGGCTTGGTCAAACGCGCGCTTGCGTGAAGCTGCTGCTTGGTTTGCATCAACGTCGAAAGCGGGACCCCATTCCGGATGGGCGAACTGAAATGCCGCATGGTGCACAATATCGGCCCAGATGAAGAGGGCGTCGTCACCGGAATGAAGCACAACACCGCTATGGCCCGGCGTATGGCCGGGCAGCGGCGCAGTCCTCAGCTCACCGAATACCTCGGTTTCACCGGAAAACTGCGTCAAACGCTTTTGGTAAGCGCTGGTGACGGCGCGAGCTCCGGAGAAGAACGGCTTAAATGCAGCTGGAGCCTGGCCAAGCGCGGCATCGTCGTGCCAGTAGCGAAAATCAGCCTCGGATACAATTAGCTCAGCGTTTGAATATACGGCCTTGCCATGCTGATCGATGGCGCCGCCAACGTGATCCGGATGCATATGGGTGAGCAGCACCGCATCAATCTGCTCGGGTTTGACTCCGACCGTGGCAAGTGCCTGCGGCACCTTTCCAAGCGTTGGACCGAAGAGATTAGCTGCCCCCGTGTCGATCAACATGAGCCTGTCGCCTAAATTGATTAGATAGGCATTGACCGGGCTCAAGCGCGGTGATGCCGGCTGGAACTGTTCGCGGGCGAGGCGGGCAGCTTCTTCCTGCGGTGCTTTGAACAGAGCGGCGGGCATTTCCATATAACCGTCGAGGAGAGCGGTCACCTCGATCTTTCCGACCTTTCTGCGGATCACACCTGGCACTGGAGTTTTGGCGGCGGGAACCGATGCAAAAGCACCCGGGGAGTCAGGGAGAACAGCGATGGAAGCGAGGCCTGCAGAGACGGCGAAAAGATTACGGCGTGAGATTGGCATGTCAGCTCCGGGCAATTTGGACGAATACGTGAATTCGTATACCGCGATTGTCCTGGCTGATTAATTCTGGCAAATTAGATAGCAATTATCTCACTCGCTTATATATGGATCTCCTTGGATCGCCTTTCAATGTTGTCATGTTTCGTGCGCGTCGCAGAAAGCGGCAGCTTTTCGGCTGCGGCTCGTGATCTTCAGCGCGCGCAATCCGCTGTGAGTCAGCAAATCCGGGCCCTAGAAAATCAATTACGGACCCGGTTGTTCGATCGAACGACGCGGAAAGTTGCTTTGACGGAGGCGGGTGCCGTTTATCTGCAGCATGTCAGAGGGGTGTTGGAGCGCATGGAGGAAGCGGACCAGATTGTCAGTGATCTGGACGCGGGGATCACCGGTCGTTTAGCCATTAGCGCGCCTATTAGCTTCGGGACCCAAATTCTGGGCGCTTTCCTATTTCAGTTCAGGAACGAACACCCGGGGATCGATTTAGACGTCGCCCTCTCCGATCGCTTCGTCGACCTGGCCGCCGACGGCCTTGATCTGGCGATTCGGATGGGACCGGTCACGGAAAGTCAGCTGATTGTGCGAAAGATAGGGTTATTGAAACGCAGTCTCGCGGCAACGCCTCGATATCTGGATGAGCACGGACGGCCGAGCCATCCTGCAGATCTGAAGCATCATGACTACGTTGTGCGTTCGTATCTAGAGGGCGCCGAGCAGATCCGTCTGAGACGCTCTGCAGAGGTCACGGACGTGCTCGTGAAGCCGGTCCTCCGATCGGACAATTCACATCTTATATGCGAGGCGATCGCCGCCGGTATGGGTATCGGGCTCGTCCACGACGTCCTTTTGGAGCCGATGATTGCGTCGGGCACGCTCGAACGCGTGCTTCCTGATTGGCGGCATGAGCCCCATGTCATCCAGGCCGTCTATCTTTCAAACCGCTATATTCCTAGAAAGGTGCGCGTGTTCGTCGAGGGACTGACAAGATTTCTGCGAACACGAGGTGCGCTCGCAGAATGAGCGCCCAAGCCGATCTTATCGACTAACTGGTCGCGTGGGGACGTATTCTGTGGTGCTGCCGCTTCTGGCTAAAAGCGAATTCTTCCCGGTCACTTGAGATAGCCATGCCTGGCGCCTTCGCCAGGCAATCTGCTTCAACGCTTAGTCCGTCCGCGTTAAGCCGTCCCTGTGCAGGTTTATGCATCACGCGGAAGTTTCAGAGACTTACCAGTCCAGACGAATGGATACATTGCCGACGGGGCCCTTTGACTGCGACCTGTAGGCCTCTGCAATGTCATCGATACTGAATGTCTGAGCCCCGAGGATAGCGCGCGCGCAAACCAAGATGGATACCGCGCAGCTGTTTCGAAAAGGCATCGACATCAAGCCCTCCTTGTAGACCGTTGAACCAGTCGATCACTTCGCGCACAATCGCTTCGGCATATTCTCCACTGTTTTCGCCTGCGGTAGAGCCATCGACAATGATCGCCATCACGCCATTGGTATTTGTGCCAATCCCCGCGTGGTCGCGGTTGTCAGCAGTCATGGTGCCCTTGCGGCTATACCAGCTAGCTTCAATGCGCATGGGTGCCGCCATCTGCGCAGTGGCTTATGGTAACATAGCGCTCGCGCACGATAGCTACCCGACCGGTCTGCCCGCGCAAATTTCCCTCAAGGAAATCGTCAAAGTCGCGATGCCCGAGGAGCGCCTGGAATTGTTCAGCGATGTATGTCTTGACGTCGAGATCAGCATTGACCAGTTCCTGACCAAGTTCCTCTCTCCCATCAACGACGAGAAGTATGTCCTCGGCATCTCGACTTGAAAAAAGATCATCACCGCCTCTGCCGGCGAATGCTTCCAGCTTTGTCGCTATAAAAAGGGCGGGCGTGAGGAGCCGGATGGTGAGACTTTCAGTGAGTTGGTGAATCTCAGCCGTCGCGATACCTTTTGCGTACCAGCGATTGCTAAAGCCAAGAATCGTTTCATCATCCGGCATGAAATCGACTTTGAGCGGGCCGAGCCGCATTCGGCAGATGACGTCGTCATCCGGGGACTCTTTGAACCCCCTTTCTCGCAGCTGCTCCAGTAGTTGGCCCCATTCGGCAAGCCCCGCAAGATCGACAATAAGGTCGATATCGTCGGTGGCCCTGACATCTTCGAGGGTCACCGGGTCCGTGATGAAAAGTGCGGTCGTACATCCTCCGACGAACACAAGGCGATCGCGCAAATCTTGCCCCAGCGCCGTTGCTACGACTTTCAACATTTCGAGCAGCTGGCCGCGGACAGTCGTCATTTATCGAGTATCCTTTTCGAGAGCCGATCGCTTGCCAAGCCCACTTCTCGTTGGTTTCCAAGGCGGATTGCGTCGCAGAGTGCCAGATATTCGTAGAGGCGGACGTCCTTTTGGACTGCTTCCGGTACGCTCTTGAACAGCGGTTCGACAGACTGGCCCATTTCGTGCGCGCTTGGGTGGGGCCAGACGTAAATATAGTTGCCGGCACTGACCAAAAGGCCCTCGAGCATAGGTGCCGCAAAGGCGGTTGGAATGCCTCGCTGCATTGATCCGGGCTTTGCCGGAAAGATGAATTTCAGGCCGTGGACGATGAAATTGAACAGGTTCCGCCGGCTGGGCCTGGGTCTGCCAAGCTCGCGATCTTTGCTTGCAATGCCAGAGGCTAGGCTCCTCTTGATCGATTCGTTGACCTCGGTCTTGCTTATACCGAGAGATGCCTCCAAGTTCCGAACGGAGTATGGGTCATCGCCCTGGGCCTCTAGGCGCATGCGTTCGACCCCTTGCTCCTGTTCCTGCTCCTGGAGGCTGATGAGCTTGAGAAGTATGACGATGTCCTGGCTTTTCATAAATTTTTCCAGCTTGTGTCCTCTGTCCTAGGACCAAGGACAGAAAAGCACGCCAGATCACTGTTTGTCAAAAGCCTGCGCTACCGTCTCCAATTTTTGTGAGCGTCGACTCTGACCTGATGACCGCAGCGAAAAGAAGAAAGCATCAGGTACCGAGGACAGCGACAAGATCCGCTTATGCACGATCTTTGTTGGTCGGAGGCCGATCTGTTAAGGCGCCCATTCCCGCTCTTCATGGATGGCTTCCTGGTCCAGTCCCGGATTTCCGTCGATCAACCCGCTGACGGGGTCCGCTAGGCAAGCTGCGGCCGCTTCGGCTGCGCCTTCGCGGTGATCGCGACCGGTTCCGGACACTAACGGGAGCCATCGAGCGGGAATGGCCCGCTCCAAAGATGGAGCCTCAGATGAACACCGATCTTACCCTTGCGCAGAACCATGCCTTCCAGCTTTCCCGCACCCTGATGGTTCCAGTCACGCTGTTCAGGTCCGGCGACGAGTTCGGTGTTCTGCCGAGCGACGAACTCGATGACGAAGACGATCTGGAGATCGTGCATGAATACGTTCCGGGTGGGTCTCATTGAGACCCTTCATCTCCTTGGTGCCGCTTGCGAGCGGCAGGCGGCAAGGGAAGCTTCGCCGCGCCTTGAGCGCTTCGGCAAGGGCGACGGCTATCGTTATGAGACGCTGTTGCAGCGCACTGGCGCAGACTACGAGATCGATTACGGTCACTGGAGCATGCTCTTGAGGGCTTCGACGACGAACAGCGCCAGTATCACCGGCGTCTGGAAGAGGCCGAGCAGCGATTGGTTTCCTACCGTTCCCGAGACGGGGGCGCTTTCGCGTTCGCAGACGACCTGGAGGAAAAGCGCCTGAAGCTGCGGGCAATCGAGGCTCAACTGTCGGCAGATCTGGACAACGAGACCGTCGCGGCAACTGCATAGCTGCGTTGCACAATAATTGTTTTCCTGGTGGTCAAAAATCAGGCATAACGCCTTCAGCTGATGCACATGGCGGTCACCTCCCAGTTCCGTCGCAGCAGCTGTTCCCCTCTGGAGGTTTTAGATCTCCACACTTCATGGGCCGCGGTTTCCGCAGGCCCATTTTTTTATTCATCGTTCGCCTCATCGGACGATCCCGAGCGACTTATGCCGCGACCGCACTTGGGCAGCTAACTCGGCCATTATCGTTGCGAGCTCCACGTCAGGAAGGTCTCTGGTTTGACGCCATCCGTCCGCGCCTTCTCGATAAGCGGCTTCAGGGTGTCGTTGACGAATTCTTCCATTGTCGTGGGCAGCGCCGGACGATCATCGCGGAACTTGACTCGCCCATCGTTAAGAGCCGCCGCGGTGTTCTTGTCATAGATCCACCGATCGAGCGTTCCGAATTTTTCCCGGAATACCGTTTCGACCTCGCGATCATTCGGATTGATGAAGCCATAATCCACCCCTCTACCGAGTGCCCGGCCGATCAGCGCGGCGATCTCGGTCATCGTGTAGTCGATGCCCAGTTGCTTTACGGACCGGTGCTGCTCAGTCGGCGTGTCGAACTCCTTCGCCGCAAAATCCGCGAGGTCCTGAATGGAAACCCAAGGCGCTTTGACATCGGGGGCAAGCGTAAAGCCGATCCTATCGTGCTGCGCGATTGCATCCGCCCACCTCCCCAGGTCCTCCATGAACCAGCCACCCTGCAGATGCACCAAGTTGATGTCGCGTAACCGGTTGAGGATCTGGTCCAGGATATGGAAGCCCTGGAAATGGCCAGTGTTTCCGCTGAGCTCGGACCCCATTGCGGTCAGGCTCACGACCAATTTCACAGGAGAATCGCGAAGCGCGTCAAAAAACCGAAGCGCGACCGCAGGGTAGTGCCCATGGAAGTCCTCCGCCGCCCAAAGGGTTTTGACCATCAGGAAGGCAGCGTCAGCGTCTTCGAAGAACCTGCCAAGCTCGCCATCGCCCGTATCGAAGCTCCCCACGAACGGCTCTGCGCCTTTCGCGACAAGTGCTTCGAGGGCGAGCCCCCCTCTCGAAAGAGCTTTGACTGAATGGCCTTTGGCCAAGAGGTTCTCGGTAAGTCGGGCACCGATCCTGCCGGTCGCCCCAACCACAGCAATGCGCATGGCTAATCTCCTACAGTTTGCTGGGCCGATTCTTACAGGATTGCTTGGTGGGCAAAAGTGGAGATAATGCCATATGATCTCGAAATCAGGCCAACCGTTGATGAAGCCAACCTGCAGCACTGCCATAGATCTGAGCCTCTCGCATGGGCCGGCGATGGCGTTCAGAGTGGACTTCGCCGATTATGAAGCCGAGGGGCATCAGCATCAGCACCCGCAGGGTCAACTGATCCTGGCGCTCCATGGCGCGGTGACATGCACAGCGGAAAGCGGGGTCTGGGTCGTTCCACCCAACTGTGGGCTTTGGGTACCCGGCGGCGTTCCGCACAGCAATCAGGTCACATCCAATGCTCGACTGACATACTTGTTTGTCGAGCCTGGCGCGGCGGAGCTTCCGGATGAGTGCTGCACGCTTTCGGTATCGCCAATGCTTCGGGAAATGATTCACGGGATAGCGGACTTATCGGAGAGGGACGCGCCCGACGCTCATGTCGATCGCCTCATGCGGGTCATGCTCGATGAGCTCGCCCTGATGCCGCGGGAGAGGCTGGAGCTACCTGTATCCGACCATCCAAAGATTGCCTTGATCGCTGCGGCGCTTTTGGCAAACCCGAGCGACCGGCGCACGCTCGGCGAATGGGCCGAGCATGTCGCCATCAGTGAGCGAACGTTGAAGCGGCTTATGGTCCAAGAGACGGGATTGAGCTTTGGCCGTTGGCGGCGTCAGCTACATCTGGTCATCGCCCTGCGGCAACTTGCCGGCGGTGCGACAGTCCAACAGGTAGCAGGCGACTTAGGGTACGACTCCACCACGGCTTTCATCGTCATGTTCAAGAAGGCGCTTGGGACCACGCCATCGCGCTACTTTGCCGATCGGCTCTTGAGCGCCGAGCGCGCGTGACACGTTGCCCATCCAAAGTCTCGGCGGCTCTGGCTCAATCGATCGGCTCTGACCCTAGATCACGACTTGAAATTGCTCTTCGTCAACAATATCTTAGCATCACTTCCCGATGAGACGATGTCCTGCTCGCTGCAATCGCCGCCGCGTTTGACATAGTCCCGGGATACAGAAGAAGGCGCTCCCCTCACGGGTCGAGCGCCTTTTTATTTCGGAGGCGACCGCAAATCCGGTGCTGCATCTTGACCGCACCCGCTTGGCGGATGAGATCTGCACTCAAACATTGCGTGGGAACATATGCCGTTTTTTCTGGTGACGCAGACATCGCTGGTCGAAGCTCAAGACGAGCAGGAGGCCGCTCAAACGGGCGTCGACCGCCTCCGTTCCGGAGGACAGGTCACTGTCGCGGTTAAATCGGATGAGACAACGGTCACGCACGTCGTTGTCGCCGCACTGGTCGAACAGCCGCTTCCGGTCTCACCTTCCGAAACCATCAATCCATCGCCTTCTACCGTTGCTATCCCTAAAGCTGCTTCTGCCGCACCGGAAAGCGGGAAAGTCATCTTGAAGCGTATGATGGCTGACGCGCTGGCCCTTCTTGGGCGGCGAGCTTAGGTGATCCTCGCGACGTACGGCTGCTGCCGCATCCAATTATCTTCGCGCCCAGCTTCAAATTGATAAGTGAGAACTGAAAAGAGGGAGGGATGAACCCGTCGCAGATCGGTCCTCCTGCCGACGCTGTCGCTCAACCGCCGCCTGCGTCATCCCGGCCGCTTGTTCTTCGCAGGGCTGGCAGCCCCGCTTGAACTTCCCAGCAGGGATGCTCGCCCGCAGTTGCCGCAGTCCGGCCGCTCGGCGGTCCAGGAAGTGTCTTCGAGAAAAAATGAAGACAGGAAGGGCTGGCAAGGCGCCGGTCATGAGGAGACCGAAATCCTGGAAATAAAACGCGGCTATGGAGCCCTTGGCGAATGCCCGCAGAGGGCGAGCCACCTTCTTGCAGGCCGCAGGAACATTTAGATCAGACCGAAGTTTGCTTAAAAGGCGCGGCGGCCATGTCTCCTCTCGATGTGTCACGAGAGATGTCGCGTCTCCTGCACGACGCCCTCGATCCCGCCGGATCGGGGGTGTTGCATGATCCGGCCGACCCGGCAGCGCGGACAACCCGTTTGAAGCGCCATTTTGTTGAGAAAACCGGTGCTGGCATGATGACCGATCGAAAGTCAGCGATCCGTGTCGGTGACGGCGCCGCATTGAGGAGAAGTGAGAAGACTCTGTCCCCAATCGCCGACGCCTCGGCAGAGGACGTAACGTTTTGAGTTCAGCTTCTACCCAACCATCGAAACCCGCTTTCTTCGGCTACTCGACACGCTCCGACCGCTGCGCGAGTTGACGCCGTTGTCCACTCTGCTCGACGTTTATCATTCCTGCTTTGACGGAGCGCGTCAGCGACGTCGCAAGAGCCGACCGCTTTGGCTTCCCAGAATTTCTTTTTCAAGTGGAGCTGGAACCAAAGGAGACGTTTTGAGGTTCGTTGACCGACTCGCCGGCCTTGACCTCCCACAAGGCGAGATCGCCCCCCGATCGCTACGTCGCCTTGTTCCTCCGGCGCGGTCTCCCCCAGTCGGAGGAATTTTTATCGTTCGGAAGAGGAAATATGTGGATCTCAGTTGGTCAACTGACCTGCGGCTCCTGGACGAACCACCAGACCGGAAGTACTGGTGTCACCGATATGCGAGCGAGCATGATTAGGGCAAGCCTCAGTCTCGCCCAATATCGATCGGGTATCGGATCCCGGATCTGTATGGACAGAGTCGGTCGCGGCGACGACTCGAAAAATATCCGCAAACTGGCAGCGACGGTGTTGAGAGGTCGGCAAAACACAAATTACGAGAAAGAGCGAGGTGTCTGAGGAGCGGCGAACCCTGCACCGGGACCAACCGATAGTGGAATTCGCTCGGGGCGTGGAGCAGGTCAGAACTGAAACGACCAGATCAACTTGCGAACTTGTCACCGCTTCCGCGCTGTGGGTTGCTCCAGTTGTTATCGGTCAAAACACGTTTGAGGCGCGCCTGTTCCAGGGCGTGCGTTGATTGAGATCACGAGCTGTGCCGTTAGGGCCTACCAGCCGAGAAGAGGGTTAGCAGCTGTAAACGATGATGTCCCAGGGAG
>UCCS01000091.1 GCA_900470965.1 Hyphomicrobiales bacterium | reverse complement strand
CCTCGATATGGCGGATGATGTCATCGGTGGTGCCGCTTTCGATATGCAGGCGGATATCGGGATATTTCCGGGCAATGCGAGACAGGAAGGATGGCAGCACGCCGATCGTGGCGGGATAGACGGTGCCGATCGCAATCCTCTTCGCCGTCTTGCCGGCCACCGAGCGGGCGATCTCGGTCGACAGGTCGACTTCGCTGAGGATCCTGACCGAGCGCTCGTAGAAGGCTGCCCCTGCCCTTGTCAGCTCCACCCGCCGGGTCGTGCGGATGAAGAGCGCGACGCCGAGTTCCTTCTCCAGAGCCATGACCTGGTTCGACAGCGCCGGCTGGGCGATATGCACCTTGGCTGCTGCCCTGCCGAAATGCAGCTCCTCGGCTACCGCAACGAAGTAGGATAGCTGGCGTAGTTCCATCGCGGTTCCCATCAATCAGATAGCGATCTCGCGATATTATCGCTTTCCGTATAGAATAGCCAGTTATTTAATTCCAATCGTAATGGTCGTGTGTGCGCATGAAGCCACGTGATCTGCTAGCTTGGAATGTGCGGAAGTTGAGGGTCGCTCGCGGCCTCTCACAGGAGCGGCTCGCGCTGGAAGCAACCCTAGAACGTGTCTCGATCTCTCAGATCGAGCGGAAGCAAATAAACCTCGGGATTGACTCTCTAGGAAAGATCGCGAGCGTCCTCGAATGCAAGGTTTGCGAACTTCTGGCCGAGCCCGCTGAAGGAGAAGAACCTCCTGCAAATCTGCGCCCTGGTCGTCGAGGCTGACACGATCATCGAATTGGCAGCCAACCGCGAGCTCACCCCAGCCACAAAGCAGACCCGGCTTCCCGGGGCTCCCTGATTTCCTTCTTGACCGAGAGACGGCATTTGACATGACCGACACCGTTATTCTTCTCCACGGCATCAGGAGGGGGAGCATGAGGATTTGTGGGGCGGTCATGCGGCGCGGGCTGTTTCGTCCGTCTCTTGATTGTCGTTGGCCAGGCCTGGATACCACTGCCGGAAGGTCGAGCGCAGGGAGCCGTCGAGGGTCTGTGTTCGGGTTTGCAGCAGAAGATGCGCACCGGTCCTGCTCCATTGCATCTGTTGCTTCTTGGCAAAGCGCTTGGAGATGACGGCGTTGACGGTCGCCTCAACGAAGGCCGAGGAGATACGCTCTCCAGAGCGATAGCGCTCGCCGTAATTGATCAGGCTCGCGCTGTTGGAGGTGATGTAGGCCTGGAACTCGTCGATGCCGGTCAGGAACTTGCGCATGTTCGGATAGTCGGTCTCGAGACCTTCCGTGTTGATTTGCAGATCGAATTTCGTCACGGGCACGATAGCCGTTGCCATGCCAGAGATGCCATTTGATCCTGCGTAGGCCGTGAAGCATATCCTGCCCAGCCTGCTCGTCGTAGTTTTCGAGCCCCTGCGCGAACTGGCGAAGGACCGTGATGCGCATGGTGATATGGAACCAGTCGAGGACATGCTCGCTCGCCGGCGCGATCATCTCCGCGAGTGAGCGCACTTCTTCGCCGCCATCTGTGATGAAAGTGATATCCTGATTGGCCTGCACGCCCTGCTTTTTGAGATGATCGAGGATGCGCCGCTGCGGCTTACGGTCGTGGCCGTGGACGAAACCGATGTAGCGGGGATCACCGTCTTCGGGCAACGAGCGGCCGACAATCAGCTCGAAATTCTTCTTCCGGTCGTTGCGGTCGCGGATGTATCCGCCATCCAGGCCGATGACGATGCGGCCATCCGGAATGAGCAGGTTCATCCAGTCGCGCGGGCAGGCATCCTGCATGAAGGACACCCGCTCTTCCGTCAGTTCCCGCTCGATACGGCACGCGGTGCGCAGCGCATGCTGCCGGACTGTGGTGGCGTTGGCGCCGCAATCAATCGGCAGCACGTCGGCCAATAGTTCGGCCGCGGGGGCATAGGGCACGAGCGAGGCCCACCGGGTCTCCAGATAAAGGCTTTCAGGTGCAATGTGGTCAGGGATCAGTTTCCGTAGAGGTGAGATCGTTGCTGGGCCGTTCCCTCCGGCCGTCCGTGGCAAGCAATAGCGCGGGCTCTTCAGCCGGACGTCCCCGAACAGCGTATGGAAGGTGACGGGATAGCTTCCCTTGCTGCGCAGACGGCAACCATCCAGATTGCGGTTTTCCCTGAGCCACAATTCCACCTGCGTCTCCACCATCGCCTGCTGCAATTTGGCTAGCAGGGTCTTCGCCTCCGACAATGACAGTCCGAGATCCTCGGCGCCTTTCGTCACCTTCACCAAATCCGCAACGGTCTCGGTCGCGATCGTCTCGCCGTCATCATCCATCATCTGCAACACCAACCGCGCCCGCATGTCGTCTTCCCGCATCGAGTTTTCCAGAATGGCCGGAGTGGAAAATCGGATGCTTGCAAAACAGCCGTTTCCGCTCTTCGGCCGTGCCGGAAACAGTGATATCGAATACGGGTTAGCAATCCGAAAATCATCTGGTAAACCGCTATGACTTCGATCGAGCGTGCCGCCAAGGCCATCGCCAACATTCTCATTTGGGAAGGTATCGACTATCTTCGAAACGACAGTGGCGACCCTGCGCCATGCCTTCGGGCTGCCTTCGGGCATCCGGCACAATCGCGATGATGATGCAGCTCTCCTAGCGGCCGATCTTCTTTCGACAGATCGCAACAACAGGTCGGTTACATCTGCTGGTGCATCAGGATCAGATGTTCGCCCTGTTGCAGGCGTTCATTCGTCTTCCGGTGTTCGAAGCGCTCTCCCAGCCAACTTGCGCGCTCCCTCAGTCTATCCAGTGCCGCGCGCAGTTCCTCCGAGCGGCCGGGATCGTCCAGCACAGCAAGGGATTTCGTTTCGGCGACCTCCTGCAAAAACTCCGTCGTGATCGCCAGGTCGTCCATCGTCTCGTAGCCGAAGGCATTGTCCTGCCGCCACATCCAAGCCTCGGGTCCGCCGCAGTCTTCCTTAGGACAGTCGCCGCCGCCTCCTATGCATGCCGGATAGTGAGCACCCGGTTTGACTGGCTGGTGCTCCTTCAGCCGGATCTCGTGCTCCCATAGAATGTTGAGGTCGTACTCGTAAAGGAACCGGCTGCCTTTGCGCAGCTTCAATTCGCCAAGCGTCTTGGCCGGGGACCGGGCTCCCGTCTCCCACGAGCCGTACCGCGCGGCGTGAATGATGAACTGATAAAGGTGGATGCCTTCCCATCCCATTACGACCTGAAGGACGCCATGAAATTCGCGCAGGCTGATTGTCGAGAGAACCTGGACCCTGCGCCACACCATCGGGCTTACGTCTTTCAACCAGATACGGAATTGCAGCGCGAAAACTTCATCCTCAGAGGTCGCCGTGTCCCCGCGAGCTCTCGTTGTTCGTCTTGCCCTCTTCACGCTCACCAGTTCCGTCGAAATTCAATGGCGACGACATACTCCGCTCCGGCCCGCCCCACAAATCCTCATGCTCCCCAACGTCATCAGGCCATCTTTGATGCCCAGCCAGGTGAAGGTGTGTTCCTCCAGCCGCTTGTAGGCCATCACCAGCCCGCTGCCATCCCAGTAGATCAGCTTCAGGCGATCCGCCTTGCGCGAGCGGAATACGAAGACCGTCCCTGTAAAAGGGTCTTTGTGCAGTTCGTTCTTGACTAGCGCCGCCAGGCCATCGTGGCCCTTGCGGAAGTCGACCGGTTTGGTCGCCACCATGATCCGAACCCGGTTCATTGGAAGGATCATGGAACCGCACAGGCACGCGCGACAGCGGCGATGCGGGCGGCAGACGCGCCCTCTTCCAGCCGGATCGTGACCGAACCGACGATGATCTCGGGGCGGCTAGTTTTGATCAGCGGCTCCAAAACGGGTGGATCGACGACTACCGCTGCGAACTCCACGGCATTCTCGGGTGCAGGCAGAACAAGCTTGCCCTGCCGCGCCATCGTCCGCCAAGTCGAAAGGCGGTTCGCCCGCAATCCAAAGCGTTCAGCGACCTCATTCACCTTCGCACCGGGCCGAAGGCTCTCAGACACGATCTGCGCTTTGACCTCATCAGGCCAATGCCGATGAACCTCACGTCCAGACTTCCTGGTTGTGAGAAACTCCAATGTAGTCTCCATGGAGAAACTCCCGTTGCTCGTCCATGGAAAGGCGATCACAGATCAGGGCGGCGAGGACAATGTGGGAATGGAACAGCGGTTACAGCTAACACGCCGCACGGTGCGATTGTACATCCTAAAGCTTTGACGCGGCGTCTACATTTGAAATCTTCGTTCCAATTTTTGATCGGAAAATTGTTCCTACATCGTCGAGGTAATTTCTGAAAGTATACATTAAGTAGCGACACGTTGCTTGACATACACAACACAAAATGCAACCTTACGGAATAATATCAGAAACATATCGTTAGTAATGGCGTGTGAACTCCGTTGGATACAATGACGGTGTAAATTAAGTCTGTAATCGTAAATTGAGATCTGAGTTTCTGCCTGTCTTTACTGATCGGCGGAGTGCACTTTCACATCCTTGGCTGGAGGATGCCATGGCCCGCTTTCATATAACTTTATGCCTACTTTTGCCGTCGTTCACATCGTATCCGTCCTTCGCCGGGCAATGTTATGCTCCCAGCGATCCTATCCGGCTAACGCCGCTGGAGCAGCGTGCCGTCGTCCTAACTATCAGCGACGATCCTGAGGTCTTTTCAGTCGATTTCAGCTTGAAGCGGACTCTCCGAAATATCATTGCCACAACACCGGGTGCCAATCCGTCCGCCATTGGCGATTCAGAGATCGAAGCGCTGTTACAGACGATGCTCGACGACCTTGCAGCGCTGGAGCTTCCAAATGCCGAGGCTGGAATCACCTATACGGTTCAACCTCGCCCCGGTGAGGCGCGGTTGACGGCGAAGGCCCTTCTCACGCCTGGCGGGGCGGACGAAATGAAGCCGGTTGGTCTCTTCAACCGGCTCGATTTGACGCCCGGCGACTTCTCCAACTGCGGTGAATTTCGCATTGTCTACGCCAAGAATAGCCATCTCGGCGGCTCGCCAACCGAGATCAGACCGCAGTTTGACGACCGCCTGACTATCATTTTCGAGGCTGCATTGACTAACCCCGATCCAACGGGAGACCCCAGACAGTGTCAGCAAGCCTGGGGCCTGTGGAAGACCTTCAGCCAGGCAGCCGCGGACGGGTCGCCGAAAGTTAGCGACGCGGAGATTGGTCAACAACTGTCGGCGTTCTACTACGATGGCGGTCCTATCGGTGCATCCGGTCCTTTCGAACCTGTGGTGGACTATCGGCATTACGGGTTGCCGAATGGACAGGTTCGAGCAAACGCGTTCGTTCAGCCCGCCGATACTCATCCTGGAGGAGGCCCACCTCTTAACTGGCATCTGCGGCAGTGGCGCGTATTCTTTGACAACAACTCATCCAACTCGCCTGCGATATTTGAGCCTCGTGCGCTCAATGAAAACCCGGTGCCTGGCTTCTTCGATGGCAGCAATCCCGGAGTGAAGACAGGTGACGAAGGAAAATTCGATGCCTTGGCAGGGCTGTTCAGAAACACATTTGCGCATACAAACGTCCCACAATTGACCGCGGTGGACGCTCTGGCGGCCATTCCCTCGTCGACACCTTCAACGGTCGCCGATCTGATTGACAACGTCGGTGTTGATATCGATGATCGCTTTTACGCGGTGGACAGCGATGCTGGCCCGCCCCAGGGACCCGCAGCGGACGATCCGGCGGGCAGAGTGAGTGTCGGATCACCTCTTTCCAATGCTTTATTCGACCGCCTGACTCGCCTGAAGATCGGCGAAGCCTGTGGGCTTACGCCCATGCATGTCCTCAATCGGATGGGCGCGATGACCTGTGCCGGTTGTCACCAATTCTCGAACGGCAAAGAAATTGCTCCCGGCATCCGCTGGCCTCTTTCGTCCACATTCGTGCACATCAACGAAGCAGGAGGGCTGTCCGCCCTACTAATGGATCGGTTTCTGCCGTTTCGGTACCATCTCATGGATGGGATCACACCCACAGCCCCGACTCTGTCCAAGGTTCTTTCATCCAATGGGGGGGCCCTAGCAGTGTCTGATCTGGCCGCGAAGCGGCAAGATCTAGAATCTAAACTTTCCCAATTGACCTCCAGCAAAAGCGTTGAGGCGCTTGCGACGGTGTCAAATCTTAGTTCCGAGATACGGCAGTTCGACAAATCGCAGGTGGGAGCCTTCGTTATGTTCCGCAAGCCTGACTGACCACTAGCCATCCTGTCGAGCCGGGGACAATCGGCACGCTGACCGGAAGATCAACAGTTATTTAGCAGGAGGGTGGCAGTGGGAGTTTTAATAACAGTGTCCAAGCGTACCTTAGAATACTACCCGGGGAGGACAATATGGCGACTGTCAATGTGAAGGTGCCGCTCCATCAATCTGGTCAACCGCATCGTTTTGATCCCGAAGAAGTTACGATTCAGGCAGGGGATACCGTGATCTGGACAAACGAGGACACGAGCTCCCATACGGTCTCGCCCGAAGACGGAAGCTCGTTTCCCGAAGGCTCACTCGACACTCAGGGCGCGACCTACAGCAACCAATTTAGCACAGAGGGCGAATATCCTTATTTCTGCCAGTTCCACGGTAGCATGACAGGAAAAGTGACGGTCGTTCCAGCCAGCGCCGGCTGACCTCGCATAGGTGCTTTGACCTGTCTTTGTTTTGCTCGGCCCAAGCGTGAGGCGGCTCGCCAAATCATATCGAGCGCAGGTAGTCGAAAGGAAATGGTGCGTCTCCGATGACCAAGATATCTGTGGGCGACAGCTCACCCTCGAAGCGTCACAATGATTTCTCCAGCAGCGGTACGCCCCTCCTGATCAGCCGCCGTGCTCTACTCAAGGGCTCAGCAAGCGCTGGCGCTCTGATGGCCATAGGAGGCGTGACGCTCCTCGCCAGCTCACCGTCGCCGGCGCAAGCCGCAGTGGTGAGTGTCGAGCTCGATGTTAAGCTGGCGATGATCAATGGAGTGGAATGCCGCACCTATAACGGAGTCGTTCCAGGCCCGACTATCTCGGCTGCTCCCGGGGACCGTATCGATGTGCGATTGTTGAACAATCTGCCGGTGAACCCTGATGACAACGATTGCCCAGCTGATCATGAGAGCAACAATCACGGGACACACGCCAGCGCCACAGTTCCAGCCAGCCACAATCAAGAGCATGGGCTGAACACGACAAACCTTCACACCCATGGCTTGCATGTATCGCCGCACAAGGATTCCACCGGGCAATTCGATGCGGACAACGTATTTCTGAAGATTCTACCAAAGGATCAGGTTGCCTCCTGCTGGGAAGACGAGACGTTTCGCCGACACGAGGCCAACTACTGCTTCGAGCTGTCGCAAGATCACCCTCCGGGAACAAATTGGTACCATGCTCACAAGCACGGTTCGACGGCGAAGCAGGTTGGTGAGGGAATGGTCGGACCACTGATCGTTCGCGATCCTCCGGGCCGGATGCCTCCTTACATAGAAAAGGCACCGGAGCGAACTTTCGTATTCACCGGGAAGGGGCCTTGGCTCGCAGAAGCGAATGGCAGCGGAGTTTTCAAACCCACGATCACATTGCGGCCGGGGGCGATCGAACGTTGGCGGATCATCAATGCCAACCCGTCAGGTACTGCCTTTGTCAGTTTGGTTATGGAGAGTGGGGACGTCGAACTTTGGCAGATCGCCTATGATGGCCTTACCCTTCCACGGCGCCTGCTCATTACCCCGTCCAATAAGGAGCCTTGGGAGAACTATGCGAACTTGGCGCCGGGAAACAGAACCGACTTGATGATCCGCATCAAGCGATCGGCTCAGAATGCCTCGGTCTCACTCCGAGCCATTCCGGGTTCATTCGAGTTCCTTCATAGTGAGGCCGACCACAGCCTCGTCGCGCTGGCTGCCACCGAAGTCAAAATTGGAATTAAAATTGATGGCGATCCCGTGGACGATGAATGGTCTGAAGATGATGCGCTTCCTGGCCCAGGGGTAGAGCCAATTGAGTCTATCGAGCCGATCCGTCAGAGGACGGTGGTCTTCAAAGAGGTTCTAATAGACGGCGATACGAAGAACACGATCGACGGCAAATTATACGATGGCGTGGTTGGGCAGCGCATGAACCTCGGTACCGTCGAACAGTGGACGATAGTAAACGAGACGAAGCGGACCCATCCCTTTCACATTCACGTCAATCCATTCTTTGTCACCCATATCAACGGAACGGAATTGCAGCCGAGTGACCCACTGAGGCGTTGGCAGGATACGATTGCTCTGCCTCCGATGAAAGATGGGGTTTCGGGGTCGGTTACCTTTCTCAGCCGATTTGTCGATTTCAGGGGCGCATTTGTCATTCATTGCCATATCCTTCAGCATGAGGATGACGGGATGATGCAGAAAGTTGAAGTTGTGTGACGCCCCAAGACCCTCAATGAGCATGAGCGGCTGTTGGGCCGCCATTAAGGATGTGTCGGAGCCCAGCCACCGCGAACTCTTCCGGTGTCGCGAAATGGGATTGGACACCGTGGCCGAGTCGGCGGTATATGGCTCTCCACTGGAGGATCGGGATAATACTGAGTGGTGAGTTGAACCCTCTCCGCAACGTCAGGTCCTGCAAGAAGCTCGATTAGTTTCAGCGCCTCGTCAAGGCCTGAAGAGATTCCACACCAGTTAATCGATTGCGATCCAGCACAAATCGTGGGTATCCTTTAGCCACCTTCACCTTTGGAAAATAGGCCCGAAAACAATCGATGAATGCCCAGTGCGTCGTCGCCTCGTAGCCATCCAACAGGCCGGAAGCTGCCAAAAGCATGGCTCCTTCGCAGACAGCGCACATGTATCGTGCCATTGGAGCCTGCTGTAAAAGGAACTTGATGTAGGTATGTGTAGGATCCTCGATAATCCGAGCCAACACTTCCGGGGCGCCACCAGGCACCCAAACGACATCATATTGGCCGACACGATCGAATGAGATTTCGACATCGAAAGAGAAGCCGCGACTTCGGAAGCGCTTTGAGCCCGCCGCGTCGGCTACGACCTCAACGTCAAATCCAGCCCAATCGAACATTTCGAATGGTCCTGTCACGTCAAGCATGTCCACACCGTCGTAAACTGGTATGCCGATTTTCATGGATGCGCTCCGTCAATCGATGCTTAGCATCGTTCCCCCGGGGACTCGTTTCATGCCCGGCACCCGGTTGGCCGTCCTCTCGCTGCTAGCTGAGTAGCTGCATAGTCCCGCTGAAGATGCTGAAGCTACCATCCGGACTGGTGATGTGCGTAGTGATTGTCATCTCCCGATAGTCTTCGAGATGGACCACGGTCGTTTTGTCGCTCTCCTGCCACGTGACCAGAAACATCTGATCGCGCAATTCCTTGATGGAAATTGTCACAGTCTCAGACCCGCCCAGCGGATGATGTCCCTAGAGGT
>UCCS01000067.1 GCA_900470965.1 Hyphomicrobiales bacterium | reverse complement strand
CACTCCCTGGGACATCATCATGCTCACCATCTGCGCGGCAGCAACATCAGGGCTTCGAGCTTCAGCCCAGGCAGGGGCGCTGGTGATGAACGAGGAGCAAAATGCATAAGCTTGACAGCGCCAACCGCCATACCCTCGTGAACTGGCTGATATCAGGCGTGAGAGACGAGCTGCAGATCGAGCCCATATTTCTGTAACTCTGTGACCGTCTTGTTGCTTGTGGCGTCGCCCTCAGCCGCGCCAGTCTCCATCTTCGTGTTCATCATCCCCAGTGGCTCGGAACGCGCGTGGTCTGGGTCAAGGATCACAGGCAAGCGGATATCACGACGATTGGCTACGATGTCGAGGCGACCGACGCCTTTCTCAGAAGTCCGTTTCGTGTCGTCATCAAAAGCGGCGTGGAAATCCGGCAGCGGCTTCAGATCCACGGACCGCATCAATTTCCCGTCTTCGAAGAATTGAGGGAGGAAGGCCATACCGATTACCTCGCCTGGCCTCTTGACCATACCCAGGGCAAGAGACACCTCGCGACGTTTTCGACGAGCGAGCCCGGCGGATTCACGGGCGAGGAAATAGCGTTCTTTCGAGAAATCCTTCCGCTGTTTTCACTGGTCAGCGAAATTCGCCTCAAGAACCAGCTGGCGCTGACGCTGCTGCAAACCTATGTCGGCCCGCATGCCGGGGAACAGATTCTGGACGGCGCAACGACACGCGGAAGCGGCATGTCGATAAATGCAGCGATCATGATCTGCGATCTCAGAAGCTTCACGAAGCTCTCCGATCGTCGGCCACGCGATGAGGTTATTTCCATCCTGAACCAGTATTTCGATGCCATCGCCGATCCGATCGAAAGGCATGGCGGCGAAATCCTCAAGTTCATGGGGGATGGATTGCTGGCCGTCTTTCCCCTTGAGCAGGCCGACGCCTGTACCGATCTCCTGCAGGCCGTTTCCGAGGCGCAAGAGGCGATCAAAGGGCTCCAGGGAACAGCTCTCGGACATGAGGTCCGCTACGGCACGGGCATTCATCTCGGAGAGGTGATGTATGGCAATATCGGCTCCAAGAAGAGACTGGATTTTACCGTGATCGGCCCGGCCGTGAACATTGCCTCCCGTCTTGAAGCTCTGACGAAGGAACTGCAGCGCCCTGTCCTGATATCAGCAGACTTCGTGCGGATCGCGGGCTGCGCGGATCAGACGGAATGCCTGGGTGCCTATAACCTCCGAGGCTTCGAACAGCCGGTCGAAGTTCATGCGCTTCGCCTTCCACCGATCCGGCTCTGACATCAGATGGCTAAGTTTCGTTTATCACTTGAGCCTCGGACGCTCATCCACCGTCACGCTGCAATCCATAATATAGCCGGTTCCGCGTGCCGTCCTGATGAGTCTCGGGTTTGACGGTTCCGTTTCCAGCTTGCGTCGCAGGCGCAGAACCAGCGCATCGATGCTTCGATCGAAGACCTCCTCCGAATGGACACGGCTCGCCGCAAGCAACTTTTCGCGGGACAGGACCTGTTTCGGCGCGTTCAGCAATGCGACCAGGAGATTGAATTCGGCGGCGGTCAGCTTCGTCTCGCCGAATTCCGGCCGTGTAAGCGCCCGCTGGCGCATGGCGAGCGTCCAGTCGCCGAACATATAGGTCCGACGCTCCCGGCCGGCCTCGGGCGCGGGCCTCACGCGCATGGCCGCCTTCAGCCGTGCCAGGAATTCTCGCAGACCGAAAGGCTTGACGATGTAATCGCTTGCGCCAAGTTCGAATCCCAGCACCTTGTCGGTTTCCTCGACGCGGTCGGCACTGGTGATGATGATGGGCGCCGTCGAGAGTGTCGCCAGCTGCTGCACAATCTTCAGGGCGTCCTCTCCCTTGAGATTCAGATCGATGACAAATGCATCGACCATATTCGTCGAGAGCATGTTCCGCAGTTCATCGCCGCTGCTGATGGCAGTAACGCGAAACGCCTGCTGCATGAGAAAATCACTGATGAGGCTGCGCGCAGAGTGATCGTCATCGACAACGAGGATATGCTGCATGGGCTTCTCCGTCTGGCACCGCCACGGGGCAAAGCTCAGCCAGATATAACAATGGCTTGCGATGAGTTTGTCGTTGATGGCGCCCCTCTCCGTTCATAGTCGAAGTGCGCCTGCCGGACGATCAAACGTCCGTTTAGGTTTCACCGGAAAATCTGCAGGTTTACGGTGCTGCTGAAACGCCGCCTTCAAATCCCTTGACGCTCAAGCCTGATATTCAGGCGCACGGACGGCCGTGAATGAAACGGAAGTATAGCTTCTCACAGGCCATATAAAGGATAGCGTCATCAGGCGTCACTCGGCGGAAATACTCCTCCCAGAACAAACATTTCGCGACGCCTATCAAGCATCTTTGAATAAGGAGACTTATATGGACCCGCAACATTTCCGGCCAACGCGCCGAGATACGATGACGGGAGCGATTACACTTGCGGTCGCTGCCGCAACATTGAAATTTTCCCCACCTGCAATGGCCGACGAGCCGAAGAAATCGAAGGAAGAACATGCCATGAGCAATGAATACGTCACCACGAAAGACGGCGTCCAGATCTTCTACAAAGACTGGGGTCCGAAGGACGCTCAGCCGATCGTCTTCCACCATGGCTGGCCCCTCAGCGCCGACGACTGGGATAACCAGATGCTTTTCTTCCTCGGCAAGGGTTATCGCGTCATCGCGCATGACCGCCGTGGACACGGCCGCTCCAGCCAGGTCAGCGACGGTCACGACATGGACCATTATGCCGCCGACGCCGCGGCCGTCGTCCAGCACCTTGACCTCCACAACGCGATCCATGTCGGCCATTCGACCGGCGGCGGCGAGGCAACCCATTATGTCGCGCGTCACGGCAAGGGTCGGGTCGCCAAGCTCGTCCTCATCGGCGCCGTCCCACCGATCATGGTCAAGACGCCGGCCAATCCGGGCGGCCTTCCGATCGAAGTCTTTGATGGCCTGCGCGCAGCGCTCGCGGCAAACAGGTCGCAGTTCTACATCGACCTGGCCAGCGGCCCGTTCTATGGCTTCAATCGTCCGGGCGCCCAGGTCTCGCAGGCAATTGTCCAGAATTGGTGGCGTCAGGGCATGGCCGGCGGTGCCAAGGCCCATTACGACGGTATCAAGGCATTTTCGGAAACGGACTTTACCGAAGACCTCAAGTCGATCGAGTTCCCGACCCTCGTTATGCACGGCGACGACGACCAGATTGTCCCGATTGCCGATTCCGCGCCGCTTTCCGCAAAGCTGCTGAAGAATGCCACGCTGAAGATCTACAAGGGTTTGCCGCACGGCATGGCGACGACGCATGCCGACGTCGTCAACGCGGATCTGCTGAGCTTCTTCAAGGCCTAGTGATTTGGGGCGCCGTCGAGGCGCCCCCTTTCAGACTGCATGGCGATGAGCTTCAATTCTGCCCATCCAAAGACAGTTGGTCGGCAATGCACTCACCAAAACGATCAAAGCCCCTTTCGGGGCTTTGACTATTTCTATGCGATTTTGATGCCCGATCAGTGCCCCGGAGGCGGCGTAGCCGTCTTGACCCACTCGGAGTACCTCGTCTTGCCGATCCGCACCTGGCTACCGGGCATAAGGGAGTCCTGCTTCAGCAAAGCGCCGAAATAGCGGGTCTGGTCATCGGCGACGACCTCACGCTTGTCGCCGATCTGGCGCATATAACGGGTGACGGCATCGGCAATCTTGATCGGTTCCGGACCGGCAATTTCGACGGTGGCGTTCAGCGGATTGCCGAGGACGACATCGACGAGCGCGTCGGCAACATCATCCGAGAAGATCGGCTGCATCATGGCCGGCGAAAGGTGAACCTTGTCACCCTGCACACCGGATTGAGCGATACCGAACATGAATTCGAAAAACTGCGTCGAGTGAACCAGGGAATAAGGAATCCCAGATTCCTTGATGATCTTTTCCTGGGCAAGCTTAGCGCGCATGTATCCGCTCTCCGGAAGGCGTTCCGTGCCGACAACGGACAGAGCGACATGGTGCTTCACACCGGCAGCCGCTTCAGCGGACGCGATGTTGTGACCCGCAGTCTGGAAGAATTCCATCACTGCCTTGTCTTCGAAAGACGGAGAGTTGGAGAGGTCGACCACGACCTGCGCTCCCTTCAGAACATCCGCAAGCCCCTCGCCGGTAATCGTATTGACGCCGGATGCGGGAGAGGCGGCAATAGTCTCGTGGCCCTTGGCCTGGAGGCGCTTGACGAGCTTCGAACCGATCAAACCGGTTCCACCGATAACAACGATTTTCATAATCTGCTCCTTTTTGCTGTACCAAAGAGTTGAAAGAACGCTCCGCCGCGCAAACGAGGCGGGCGGTTGTTAGTTCAGACCAGCTTTGTCCGGACCGGGCGCTGCGTCAGCAGCCACAAAACCCATGAGCACCTTGAGAAGCTCAGGCGATTTCTCCGTAGAATGAATAGGTTGCGTCATCGCCTCGGTCCTGGATTCTACTGGGATAGTTGGCTGCCTTGGATCAGCGACCAGGATCCAAACCTAAGCGATTGTGGTCTGACGCATACCCAAACATACGTTGGGGATCTGCCAGCAGCCCATGCGATTGACCAGAAATTCAGGAGGAAATGCCGGCCAAGCGGCCTCGGGGATTCTGCAAAGGGTCGAGCTTTCGCTCGAATGGCCGATTGCTTCGAGCGCGGGGCGGTGAAGGCATTCAGCCCCGCTGAAGCTGCTCGACCTTGCGCACCAGATCCGCCAGGGAGCGGCACTGCATCTTGCGCATGAGGCTCATACGGTGAAGCTTGACCGTCATTTCGCTGATACCGAGCTGATAGGCGACCTGCTTGTTCATCAAGCCGCTCGCCACGGCATGCATGACCTCCTGCTCCCTCGGTGTCAGGCTATCGGCAAGCGCTTGGACGCGTTTCAATTCTTCATTCGACTTGCGGCGTTCATCGTCTATCCTGATGGCGTGATCGACAGCGTCGAGGAGAACCTGGTTGATGAACGGTTTTGTGATGAAATCGGTCGCGCCTGCTTTCATTGCCCTGACGCTCGTTGGAACATCCGCGTGGGCTGTGAGGAAAATGAGCGGCAACTTGCTGCCGAGCGCCAGAAGCTGGCTTTGAAGGTCGAGGCCCGACCCCCCTGGCATTCGCATGTCGACGACGACACAGCCGGGCGCGTTTACATCAGCCCATTTGAGAAATTCGAGGCCGTTTGGAAAGGCTGATGCGCGCTTGTTCGTGACCGTGAAGAGATCCACGAGGGCGCTGCGTATCTCGGCATCATCGTCGATGACATAAACGACCGGCTCGGCGCTCTTGTCCGTCTTTACCTGGGCGTTTTGCATCGAATTACCTCTTTGGTATCTGAGAGATCCCGCGCCTAACGCGCCTGTATCCGTCTGTTCTACCCTTTGTGGGCACTCGGTCACCAGACCATGCCAGCAGCTAGATCAAGAAAGACCAAAGCGCCGGCCTGGATGGTGCCTGCCTGCTCAATGAGACGCCAATCGATACCATAGGATACGCGCCGGCGGACGGTACACCTTGGTTTACCATCGCCCGACCATCTGTTCCGAGGTCTCCATGGGCGTCAAAACCGAACAGGACCGGCAGCAAACGCTGCCGGTCCTGCCTGCTCGACGACGTAAGCCGGATGGGTTGGACGCTCGGCTGCCATTTCGTTGGCCGCAGGAAGAAACCGGAAAAACCCCTGCGTTCATCATCTCCATCGTGCCCGGTTAACACGGCTCACGGATGCTCAGATACTGGTCGATGCAGCGCCTGGCATCCCTAACATTGGTTTGCCAAACCTTGGTTTGCGTTGACCCTATCCCGCTGAAAGTCCAGCCTTTTCACCTGAGAGAATATCTAGGAAGGAGCCCGTGGCAGACATGAAACCTACCGAGCAGAACGATGGCGCAGAATATGCGATCGTTCGTGAAGCGAACTGGGATTTTACGCTGGAGAAATTTGCCAAGGACGAAGCGGTGTCCGGCGGTTTTCCGACTCGGTTTGAGGCCATTGAGGACTGGCTTCGTTTCTTGAAGAAAGAACGTGAGCAGCTTGACGCGGCGATTGCACGCGCCAATGAAATCCGGGTCGTCGAGCTTGAGAACTCCCACGGGCATTAGTCCCTGGGACAGGAGCTGTGAGCGAACGCAGGCTGCCCCTGCTTGGGGTCAACCCAAAACTTCGTTTTATCGATCCGTCCCCGGAAACAGCTATCCTTTCGGCATGGCAGACAATCTCCCCGGAGGCGTGAGATGAAAATTACGGTTGTTGGTGCGAGCGGGATGATGGGATCCAAGATCGTTCGCGAACTGGAACGGGCGGGTCAAACCGTCAGTGGAGTGTCGACCAGCACCGGCGTCGATGCCTATACCGGCGAAGGGCTGACGGCGGCGCTTGCCGACGCGCACGTGGTGATCGATGTCACCAATTCCGGCTCATTCGGCGATTCAAACGCGCTCGGCTTCTTCAAGCAGGCGGGAAAGAACCTGCTGGCAGCAGCGAAGGATGCCGGCGTCGGGCACTACCTTGCCCTGTCCGTCGTCGCGACGGACAGGCTGGTGGAAAACGACTACTTCCGCGCAAAGATGGTGCAGGAAAATCTCATAAGGGCTTCAGGGCTGCCCTATACCATCGTTCGATCCGCACAGTTTTTCGAATTCTTCAACGGCATCATCGATTTGGCAGCCGACGGCAATGGTTTCCGGCTGTCGCCCTCTCTGGTGAGACCGATCGCAGCGGATGAAGCGTCAACTTTGATATCCAGGATAATGATCGATGCACCCCGCAATGACATGGTTGAAATCGCCGGCCCTGAATCCGTACAGCTGGACCAATTGGCGCGAGAAATTTTGACGGCAAGCGAAGATCCGCGCTCGATCGCGATCGATCCCGAAGCGCCATTCTTCGGCGTGGAGCTTGCGAAAACCACGCTCCTTCCCGGAGCTGGTGCTCTTGTCGGGACCGTGACATTCCACGACTGGCTTTCCCGATCGATGATGGCCGCCTAGCGGCAATGTTTCTGCACATGTTGCGGCTGGAAACAAAAGGAGGCGCAGAAGCGCCTCCTTTCCTCTTTGGCTGACGCATCCGCGTTACACGCGAATTCCTGCAACTGCCTGCCGGTTCGAGGAGGCAATGGCCTGTTGAATTGCCCAGAGCGTCGCGAGTATCCCGAAGATCGCGGGCAGGCTCACCGCCGGGAAGTCCCTCAGGATCACCGACGAGGAGCAGATGCCGACAGCGACTTCCCAAAGATGGAAGGTGGCATGCGCGATCAGCCAGAGCGTCGCGCCGGCCCACAGCTCGACCCGCCGGCTCGGCTTCCAGGCGCCAAAGGCAAATGCAAGCGCGATGAAGCCCTGGATGATGCCGATATCGCGAATGAAATGCTGGTTGTACATCCCCGTATCCGTGACGCCCGGGACAAAATAATACCAGCTTTCGGGATCGTAGAGCATGTAAAGGGCCAGCCAGCCGGCAAGCAATATGTTGAAACCGACCATGATGTAGACAATGAATTTCGAGACCTGCATCGCAACCTCCTTGGATAAGCGGGCCTCAAAATTAACATCCAAGGCTGGGGCTTACTTCCCAAACCAAGGTTAGGGAGCCGCGATAGCGTGTTGAAGAGCCGCTGGAATGCCAGAGCGGCTGGCAGAAAGTCGCTGGCACCGGCCTTCATGGCCTGGACGCCCGATCCTGTCGCCTGTCGTTCCAGTCGACCGCGGGTCGACTGCTCATTCCTGGACAACGACCACGAAAATCAGCGCAAGCGCAATGGGGAGCGGCGCAACAAAGCTCATCAAAAGGTAATCAGCGATCTCATAGGGCTATGTAGGTGAATTTTGCACCTCAGCAGCGGCTTTCTTCAGTCAGTCGCAATCTGCATGTTCGAGTGCACTTTCCGGCTGCCCCACTTCCGCTTGCCCGCTGCGGATGCCATGGCCCCGGCGAGAAGGACTTATGGTGTCGGATCGGCATCCGTCTCCACTTCCTACTTCGCTTCTAGCCGTCACACTTGCGCCCGGGCAGCGACGGGTGAGGACAACTCGCGCCCCAGAAATATCCGATCGGGCGGCGGCAGCGGATGAGAGGTCGAAGGCCGAGCAACTCCGCCCTCCAGGTTCTCACACCAGAACGATATCCCCGTGGTCGAAGAAGGCCTTGTTGGCGCCGATGAAGACGATGTCCTGCGCTGCCTGGCCACCGGCGCCATCCGCGTCGTAGGAAACGTTGCCGATCGCCGCATTGTAGATCAGCTGCGCGTGATCGGCGGTGGCCGTGGCGCCGTATTTGGAGGCGATCATGAAGGCGTCCGTGTCCAGAATGCCGTCATGATTGCTGTCGAGGCCAGCGAAGGCGGAGCCGAGCTTGATCTTGTCGTCGGCGTCGAAATCCCAGATGGAATCCTTGTTTGCCGCGCCCATTTCGTTGAAATAGAAAGTGTCAGCGCCGCCCTTGCCATATAGGCTGTCGATACCGGCGCCGCCGGCAATCACATTGGCCGAGGCGTTGCCGGTGATGAGGTTGGCGAGATCGTTGCCGGTGCCGCCGATAGCGCCGGCGCCTTCCTTTAGACGCAGGTTTTCGACAAAGGCATGGTCGTGGAGATCGACGCTGATGGTGGCCTGGATCGTGTCCGTGCCACCATCGGCCGTTTCAACGGCGCGGTCGCCGGCATTGTCGATGAAGTAGGTATCGTTGCCGCTTGCGCCGATCATCTTGTCGGCGCCGGCGTCGCCATCGATATAGTCGCTACCGCCTGCGCCGTAGATCGTGTCGTCGTTGGCAGTGACAAGCGGCTGGCCGGCGACGGTTGTGCCTGGCGTGATGATATCGTTGCCGTCGGTCCCGTGGATCGTCGCGCCGACGATATTGTCGTCCGCTCCGACGATCGAGAATTCTATGCTCTGCGTGGCGTTCGCCCCATGGCTGTCCCTGATCGTCAGGTCGAACTTGTCCTGTGCCGCAGCGCCTTCCGCCAGCGCCTGGGTTGCCGCACGGTTGTTGTCCAGCAGGTAGGCCACCTGTCCGGTCGCCGTGTTCAGGGTTGCCGTGCCGTAAACGCCAGAAAGGCTCCATTGTCCGCTGCCGAGACTGGTCCAGCCGTCGGTGACGTAGGAGATGGTATCGCCTGCATCGGGATCGGATGCCGTCAGCTGCAGGCTGGCGGTGCTGAGCCCGGGGCCATTGTGGCCGGCTTCGATTAGTCCGTTACTGGGCTCACCTGCAGTCAATACGGGAGTGCTGTTGAACGGCTTGAAAACGCCGGTTTCCCAATCGTAGATGCCGTCAAGGAAATGCAGCTTCTCGACACGAACGAGCGTATCGGTGCCTTCGGCCGTGCTTGCGACCGTGCCGAGCACCCGGTCGATCGCATAATCGGCGAAGGGGCCGACGTAATCGGCCATATCGAGGCCTGCCCCGCCATCGAACCTGTCATTGCCGCCGGCGCCCCTGAAGGTATCGTTGTTGCTGCCGCCCGTGACGGTATCGGCGCCGCTACCGCCATAAAATTCGATCTGCTCGATGCCGCTGATTGTCGTGCCGTCGCCCAGCGCCTGGACGGTGGCCGTCGGAAGCGACAGATCGAGCGTGAGATCCGCGGACACGGCGCGGCGATCCAGCACGAGATAATCGTTGCCCGTTCCGCCGTCGATGATGTCGACCGCGTCCGGACCGGAGACGAACTTGTCGTCGCCGCTGTAACTAATCAGCGTGTTGTGACCCGATCCGCCGATCAGCACGTCATTGCCGGCGCCGCCGTCGATGTAGTCGTCGCCGCCATTGCCTTCGAGCGTATCGTCGCCGTTCCAGCCGTGGATCTCGTCGCCCAGCGCGCCACCGACGAAATGGTCGCCCATGTATCCGCCGGTGATGTTCAGGCGCTCCATGTTGACGATTACAGTTCCTTCGCCGAGATCCTGGGGCGTGGCTATCTTCTCGGCCGTGGAAATATCGATGTGCTCGACGACATATTCGTAGCTGCGCTTCAGCGCCAGCGTATCGATGCCGGCGCCGCCGTCTATATAATCCGGCCCTTCATGGCGCCATGACTTGATCGTGTCGTCACCCGCGCCGCCATAGAGCTGGTCGGAGCCGGCGCCGCCATCGATGATGTCGTTGCCATCATTGCCGTAGATAACATCGTCGCCGGCAAGGCCGATGATCACCTCGGCGGCCTTGCCGCCGATCAACGTATCGTTTCCATCCGTTCCGGTGACCGTTGGCATCCGTGCGCCTCCAAAAGCGTCCGCCGATTCTGCCGCGCATCCTAAACAGAAACGGCCGGCAGGCCACCCGAGTTATTATCCAGAAGATATCGCAATATTTTCGATACTTCGAATATACCGATTCTGGCACAACTTATCGTACTATCTCGCAATTGACGCGATATGATCTCGGAATTATGGCGATCTGAAGAATGTTAAGAGCGATGTGACACAACCATGCCTCGCATGGTGGCTGCCGACTCCTTTTGCGGTGGCCCCGGATTTCGGCCGAAGAGAGAGAAAAGGGCGTTGTCCTATGACGCTAGCCGTGTTTCAGGCCGGTTTCTGCCTGCGGGAAAGGACTCGTCCAAGTTGGTCCGATGGCTTCTCAACCAGCCAGTAAGCGAGTTGAGCGGCCAACAGGCTTGCAGCAATGATCCCGGCTACGAGCAATCGGCTGTCGACCGCCCCGTACCAATGGCGAAGAGCGAACAGGATTATAGAGAGATGAAAGAGATAGAGGCTGTACGAAATGGTGCCTAACCACAAAAGAGGAGAGGAGGTAAAAAACGATTGGGCCTTTTCATGCCCGATTGCTGCACCAATCAATGCAACGGAGGCCAGTCCATAAAAGAGCTCGGACGCTGGAGCACCTGCCGGGATCGCCATCAAAACAAGCGCCGCAATGGCAGTGGTCCAGAGCGGCAGTTTTCCGGCGGTCGCTGCGAGCGTCTGCCGATGGTAGAAGCAGATTGCGCCTATGGCAAAGAAGAGAATGTATCCCGCAGTGTCGAGGATGGACGCCAGGATGCTTCCCTCTTGGGTGAAACAACCCGCGGCCTCACCGACAAGCCAAAGAGATGCCAGCGCGACGATTGTGACCCGCCGGTTCCATATGGCCAATAAAACGATCAGCGGGAAGAGGACAGAGATTCGCAGCTCGTGGATCAAGCTCCACATGACGTTGTTCAGTTGAATATGCGCATCTCGTCCCGTCATCGCAAGGTGTCCGGCCACCACATCAGGACTTGGTGCAGCGGTCCACGAACTTGAGTTAAACCACTCGGTCAGGCCTTCTATCGGTCCACCTGGCGACAGCACAAAGAGGGCAGCCGCAAAGGCGATTGCGATGACGAATGGCAAATAGATCCTGCAAAACCTTCGGGTCAGATAGCCGTGATACGAGATCGTCTGCTTCTCAAAGCTCGCCGCCAGAACAAATCCGCTGAGGACGAAAAAGAGGACAACGGCAGGCCTTCCGTTGGCGAAGGCTCGGAGCGGGGTGTATTTCACCCAGGTCTCCCAGAATGCCCAACTCGATAGGTCGAGAACGTTTATATGAGCCTCAGATCCAGGAAAGGCCATAAAGAGATGATGGAAAACCACCGTTAAGGCCGCAATTCCTCGCAGCGCGTCCAGTTGCTTGTATCGCAATATTCCCCCCAAGCCTCGTCCCGCGAGCGGAGTACACCATAGGTCGCATATTTGCAACGCGCGATCCTATACCTACGCTTGTCTGGGTTGATATTGCTGGCAGAGGCTATACTCCTGTCCTCGTGCGGAGACAATATTGACCGCTTCTCCAATGGAAGGTGACTTCTTCAGAAATCAGGAAGCCGGCCGGGGCGATAGTGGTCAGTCATTGCAGAGCTTGGCTCGCCTCGCCGGCGTTGCCGGTGGAGGATCGCGGCTTCCGTATCACCACCGACAAAGAATGGTTCGGATTACTGTGGGGACCTCGTGACCATTCGATGCATAACCGCCAGGCAAGTGTTTTATAGTTCGACAGCCTGATTGATATTAACGATATTCTGACATAGCCCAAAAAAAGTCACATCTAAGCCTCGACTCCCGCGAGAAAATTTCTACTATTGGTTATTGCTTTAGAAGGGGCGAGCTGCAGGATCGCGCGAAGCCGCACGGTCTTCAAAAATATTCCGGTTCTATTCTGAAAATAATCATCCCGCGGCTCTGGCGTCGGATGTATAAAAACAGATATCCATGATAACCTTAATATTTAACCGCTCTACATCGCAGAAATTGACAGGGAATATCTTTTGATTGAGGATAAACCGTCAGATATATTATTTTTTTCGCAGGGGGCGAATGATGAATATGATGCATAGGGGCAATAATTCTTCCAAGTCTGCAGCTCAGTACGTGGAAGACCGAATTGCCATGCTTGTGGCGGCGCAGACTAAGCTTGAAGAGCCTCAGATCACAAATGAGGGCCTTAAAGACGTAGTAAAAGTTCTGCTGGCGGAAACTATTGCGCAACTGCAGCATTCAATCGATTATTGAAGTCGGGTTGTCGAGCTGACGGTCGTCCGGCCGCCAGGATTTGCCGGCCTGATCGGGCGTCACATCCGAAGACGGCGGCAGGTTTAGGCGGACGATCTTGGCCGGCCTGAGCGATTGAGCTGGATGTCTAATGAGCCGTGACAGACTTTACTGTTTCTTCAGCCGCGTGCGATTGCCGACGATGCATCAAGGGCGTCACGTTGACCATCCCGCCACGATCTTGTCGAGCAGAATGCAATCCAGCCTGAGAAAGATCGACACAATCGAGGAAATCATCGGCGTTTTCGTAGGCGACTGCCCGCATGCCGGCCGTTTCAAAGAGATCGATCAGACAGGCGCGGATAGAGGCCTCATCGTCAACGATGCAGACTGTTGGAACATCCCGCTCCAGGTGCTCATAAGGCATCGGTACGTTGTTTCCAATTGCCAAGGCAAATACGAATTGCCAAGGCAAATACGAAACGCCGCATCGGCATAAACTACACAATTTCAGATTGTTCACCACTTCGGCCGCACCGACAACAGCATTTGGGCTCCGCCAACGAGGACGGAGCCCATTCAAGAACAAGATGAAGTTTTAGCGTTACTTGGCGGAAGCCGCGTCCTCGATGATCTTCGCAACCTTGTCGGGATGAGAAACCATTACGACGTGGGAGGCACCCTTGACCACGACGGTCTCCTTGGAGTGAGCCCGCTCTGCCATCCAGCCGAGGGCTTTGGCGGGAATGTTCTTGTCTGCATCACCGTAGATGAACCAGGAAGGAATGGTCTGCCACGCCGCGCCGGGCGCTCCCTCTGTCAAGGCTGCTTCGGTAATCGGGCGCTGGGTTGCTGCCATCAGCTTTGCGGTCTTTGCCGGCACATCAGCAGCAAACTGCTCATGAAACTTACCCTGCTGGATATACAGATCCTTTCCGCCATTTTCCAATGCCACCGGCTCGGCAAGCGTCGGCGCCAGAGTGCTGCCGGGGAACTTGCCCGAGAGGTCTGCGGCGGACTCGCCTTTGTCAGGAGCAAAGGCAGCGACATAGACCAGCGCTTCGACATTCTTCGTCTCCGCAGCAGCCTCGCTGATGACGGAGCCGCCATAGGAATGGCCAACGAGAACGACCGGCGTCTTTATGCCAGCGACGATACGGCCGACATAATCACCATCCGACTTTACGCTGCGTAGCGGATTGGCAACGGCGACAACCGGATAACCATCTTTTTCCAGACGAGCGATGACATCGTTCCAGCTCGATGCGTCGGCAAAGGCTCCGTGCACGAGTACTACCGTCGGCTTTGCTGATTCAGCGGCTGCAGGGGCGGCGAGAATTGCCAGTGCGCCGAGTGCGAATACGGATTTCAAGATTCTATGCATCGGTTGGTCTCCTTTGTTGAATTGCGCACAATTTAATATGACGCAATTCATATGTCGAGTCACTTTTTGTTCAACTGGTGACGACCAACTGGATGAAGGACGTTTCGGACGTCAGGCCAGGCGCCGCGATCGCCAACGTGAGCAACCATATCGTTGTATCGGCGAGCGTTCTGCAACAACCCAAACCTCCGTTCTAAGACTTTCCCATCAGTACCGACACAGGGCTCCGCCTAGGGGGCCATCTTCGGGACAAGAGATTGCTACGGCCGGCATTCGAGCCGGCCGCGCAAAAATCCGACGACTTTGGCGTCAGGCCACGCACATACCCCCGTCGACGTGGAGTTCGATTCCGTTCACGAAAGTGCCGGCCGACGCAAGGAAGAGCGCGGCCTGAGCGAGTTCTTCGGGGCGCCCGAGACGTCCTGCCGGTATCAGATCCGCCATCTGCTGCTCGAACTGCGGACGGTTACTTTCGTTGACGCCGAGTTTTCCCAGAATCTCGGTCTCGACAGGACCGGGGCTGAGAATGTTGACGCGGATCCGGCGCGATTTGAATTCGATCGCCCAATTGCGCGCAAATGCGGCGAGCGCAGCCTTGGTACCGGCATAAACAGTGTGGTTCGGCAAAACCTTCGTCCCGGCCAGAGAACTCGTGACGATGATGTTTCCGCCATCGCGCATATGCGGAGCGATGGTCTGAACACCGAAGAAGACACCGCGCGTATTCACCGCAAAATGCTGGTCGTATTCGGCCTCACTGACCGTTTCTGACGCCGCGAGATTGATGATGCCGGCATTGGCCATATAAACATCAATGGCGCCAAAACGCTCCGTTACCTCAGCCGCGAGCCGGCGATGGTAATCGATGCTGGCGACGTCGCCGCAAATTCCGATTGCTCCATTACCGATCTCCCGAACCGCTTCTTCGACGACATCCTGGCGGCGTCCGGTGATGACGACCTTCGCCCCCTCCTCGGCGAAAAGCCGCGCCGTCGCTTTTCCTATCCCGCTATTGCCACCAGTGATGATGGCCACCTTATCCTTTAGGCTTGGCATCTGAATTCTCCTTGTTGACGCGCAGGAGATAAACAGTTGCGCTGGCCGCTATTAGCCGGGTCCGAGGACAAGGAACTTTGCCTGCAACAGACAAATGAGCGGGCGCGGCCGATCGTCTATCACGAAACCCGCTTAGCGGATGAACGCATCCAGTTCGTCATCCGGCGCGACGACATCCAGGCAGATCGGCAGCGACTGGCAGCCAAGACGCATCGTTCCCGTATGAATTGCTTTCGTTTTCCGCTGTATCGTAGGATAAAATCCTGCTGCAGGCACTTCAGCCTGTTGAGACGTGAATGTGTCGCCAGGAGCAGGGGATGATCGTCAGCCGGAGCGTCAAAGCATTGCGCAAACGGGAACGGGCGCTCGCCGAACTCGTCGATAGGGTGCCGTCTCACATCTGGCGGTTGACCGCAGATGGCGAGCCGATCTTCTTCAACAAGCAGATGATCGATTACCTCGGTCGGGATATTGCCGATTTACAGTTACCGGACATAAGCCGGCTGGATGCAATGATCGAGATGGCGATCCACCCATATGATGCCTCGGGCTTCAGGGACGCGCTCCATCATTGCTTCGCCACCGGCGAAAGCTTTTCCACACGATACCGGCTGCGCCGCTACGACGGCGTCTATCGCTGGATGTCGAGCCGCGCGGATTCGATACACGACCGGCATGGACGCATCAGCCAGTGGTATGGCCTCTGCCACGATATCGACGATCAGGTACACGCCGAAGAGGCGTTGCAACGCAGCGAACGGCACCTTCAGCGGCTCATCGATGCCTTGCCGGTCCACATCTGCAGCTGGACACCGGCGGGCGATCTCTCCTATGTCAGCAGGCGCTATATGCAGGAGCTGGGCCTTTCCAAAGCGAATTTCGAGGAATTTGCACGGGCAGCGCAGGAACTTGTCCATCCCGAGGATAGCCCGGAGGTGCAGCGCAGGGCTGCGCATTGCATCCGGGTGGGCGAGCCTTTCATGATGCGATACAGACGGCGCGGACCGGACGGTATGTTCCACTGGACGGAAGGCCGGTTCGAGCCCCTTCGCGATAGAAACGGTGCGGTCGTGGAATGGTACGGCCTGTCCATCGATGTCGAGGAT
The DNA here is from genome assembly GCA_900470965.1 of Hyphomicrobiales bacterium. Classification (GTDB taxonomy): domain Bacteria; phylum Pseudomonadota; class Alphaproteobacteria; order Rhizobiales; family Rhizobiaceae; genus Rhizobium. The sequence continues at coordinate 35,609 of UCCS01000067.1, read as the reverse complement.
CAGGTTCGCGTGCAGGAGGCCTTGAGCCTCGCCCAGCAGAACCTCGCGCGTGCAAGCCAGGCGGCGAGCCTTGCCGAGCTTTCCGCCTCGATCGCCCATGAGATCAGCCAGCCGCTCGCCGCCGTCATATCAAGCTCGGATGTCAGCCAGCGCTGGCTTTCGGCGGAACCGCCCAATATCGAACGGGCGCAGAAAGCAGTTGAGCGCATCTCGGCAAGCGCACATTCGGCCGTCGAAGTCGTCGGCCGCATCCGCGCTTTGTTCAAACGCTCCGAAACGTCGAGAGATTACGCCGCACTCGACAGCGTGGTCAGAGAAGCGCGCGACCTCATGGCCGAGGAAGCGATGCGGCGGCGCGTGCGCATGGATATCGAGCTCGAGCGCGACCTTCCGCCGATCGCCTTCGATCGGGTTCAGGTCCAACAGGTCCTGATCAATCTCATCCGCAATGGCCTGGAGGCCATGGATTCTGCTGGCGATGACCGCGTTCTGCACATTCGCGCGCGCCGTGCGACAGACACCGTGCAGATAGAGATCAGCGATCGCGGCCCGGGCGTCGAATTCCCCGACAGAATATTCGAGCCCTTCTTCACGACAAAAGGCCAAGGGATGGGAATGGGGCTGGCAATCAGCCGCTCCATCGTCGAATCTCACGGCGGGCGGCTAAGCGTTGAGCAAGCCGACCCACACGGAGCGAAATTCGTCTTTACCCTGCCGGTTGAAGTCGAACAGGCCGCTCACGCATGATGACGACTAGCCTGCGCGATAGTCGCTGGTCGCGCGCTCCAGCCACGACATGAGCAAGTCGGCATTGACGGGTTTCTTTAGAAACGCGATCGCGCCCGCCTGAAAGACGGCGGCCTCGACGTCCTTGTCCCCATGCGCAGTCATGATGATGACAGGCGGGTGGGATGGCATCCTGCTCAATGCCTGGAGCATCTCGACACCGGACATTCCCGGCATTCTGACGTCGGCAAGAATGCAATCAACGAGCGAATAACCTTTTTCGTTCAGGAATCTCTCGGCCGACTCGTAAAGCTCGCATTCATAACCGGCCGCCTCGAGCAGATCCTTGAGGGATTCCCTGAGATAGCGATGGTCATCAATGACAGCGATAGTCTTGTTGGGGGAACTTGCCATTGCGTCAGTACAATTCTTCTTTTTCGGGCAATGAGCTGGGCGCCGCGCAGGTTACTGATACAGTTTGAGATCCGGTTTCAACATGTCAAATTTGCGGACAAGCTCTGCAAGGGAGCCTGCCTGCATCTTTTTCATCATTCGTCCCCGATGCAGTTTCACCATGATTTCGCTGATCTGCATTTCATGTGCAATCTGCTTGTTCATCAATCCGGCTGCGACATAATGCAAGACTTCCCGCTCGCGCGGAGTAAGCCTGGCTTCACAGTTTTGCACCTGGGTGCGGATAGCGGCCTCTTTCCGGTTCTCTGCATCCCGCCTGATCGCTTCGCCAACTGCGGCGATCACGGCGCTGCCGGCAAATGGCTTGATCAGGAAGTCCGTTGCTCCCGCCTTCATCGCCTTTACGGTCAGGGGGATACTTCCGTGACCCGACATGAAGATAATGGGCATGGTGTTGCCGGCGGCGGCGAGTTGGTCTTGGAAGTCCAAGCCACTGATGCCGGGCATCCGCACGTCCAAAAGAATGCAGCCCGCCTGCCCTATATCGCAGCGCTCCAGAAAATCCGAAGCGCTCTCGAATGCGATGGCCTTCATCGCCACCGACTCGAAAAGGTCCACCAGCGAGGCCCTGACAGGGCCTTCGTCGTCAACGATACAGACAACCGGCTCGTCCCTCGTGCTGACTTGATCGATCGTCATGGCTTTCTGCGCCTCCAAACGACGGCTTTGCATATCTCCCCTACTGCCGCATCGCGGCCAATTTGACGCTGCCTCGTTCCGCAGCATTCATGAAGGGATTCCCATCCGCCAAGGCCCACGTCGGAATTGCATTTGGCGACGTGGTAACCTGCCTGCCATACTAACACGTGGACCCCATCACAAAAATACGCCAAGGGTCTAGGTTGGGCTGAAAGATCGATCCACAGGTCTGTCAAATTCTCTCGTAATTGCAAACAGGTAGTCCGCCAGCTGCGTCAAGCGACCCAAGCTCGATAAACCCGCGCAGAACTATCGCAAGACACACCTTCGTTGCCCCTGCGCACACCTTCGTATAGCTCCCCGGCCCGCAAACCGCCTGTAAGCTGATCATGTCGAAGATCAATCAAAGGCGATGATCATGAGGCATGACCCAAGCTCTCAATACAGGCCCCTCAAGATGCCGAAGTTTCCGCTTTTGGTCATCGGCGGCCTGATCATCGGGATACTGGTGTATCTTGGCTATGGAGCGACATCGGCGCCCAAGGCGTCCGCGAAAATCTACGTGCCGCTTGCGACATCCTCCTCATCGCAAGCCGAACCGAAGGTCGCATATTTTGTCGTGAATGGCGAAACGCTGGCCGTATCACTCCAGCATCGGCCGACGGCATTCAGGGTTGCATCTCGCTAGCTGAACTGAGGCGCATTCCAGCTTGGCCTCATTCCCTCAAAAGTAGAAAATAAACCGGCAAGAAACCAGGCGTATAAAAATGCGCTCTGCCATATATATTTGGTTTAGTCGCCCCCTCCTTCAATTTCCCGATCTGTAGCGGTATTCTCATTCAGTTCCGGGAAGCGGCATGTCTGCTGGCAGTTGGAGGATCATGCATGGGGGTGACCACCTCCAAGGGGTCGAAAAGTCCGATCGCGATTTTGGTTGATGATGATGCGACCGTTTGCGCGGCTCTGGAGAACCTGCTGAATTCGGTCGGCATCGACGCGATGGCATTTTTATCGGGCCGGGAATTTCTCGATGCAAAGCTGCCCGACCGCCCGAGTTGCGTCGTGCTGGATGTCCGCATGCCCGGCATCAGCGGTCTGGACCTGCAGCATCATCTGACCCGAAATGGCGTTACGACACCCGTCCTGTTTCTAACGGCGCACGGGGATATCGCAATGAGCGTGCAGGCGATGAAGGCCGGGGCGCAGGATTTCCTGACCAAACCTGTGCGGGACCAGACCTTTCTCGATGCCGTGTCCAAAGCCATCGCCACCGATGTCAGCCGCAGGAACGCGCTGTCTGCAGCCGATCGATACCTTTCCCTGTTTGAAACCCTCACCGTACGCGAGCGCCAGGTTCTGAAATTGGTCGTCTCCGGCGAGGTCAATAAACAGATAGCCTTCTCCCTTGGGATCAGCGAATTTACGGTGAAGCTTCACCGCAGCAATATGATGAAGAAAATGCAGGTCAGTTCGGTGGCGCAGCTTTTCAATGTCTGGCAGGCGCTGCCTTCGCATGTTCGAATGAGCGATGGCTAAAATTACGCACCACGCTAGCTCACGTAAAAAGTAACGACAGCAAAAGCGAAGAGGACTTCCATGCAGTTGACATCGTCAAAAGAACGGATCGTCACGGCCATGGCTATTGGCGGCAGCGGCATCCTGTTGGCGGGGCTTTTCGCGGATCCCTCCGGCATTCTCGTCGCAATGGTCGCCATCTGGCTCTATACAAGCTGGCGCACAGGTCTGGCCGTGCTGCTCATCGGCTGTTTGCTGACAGCGGCTGTCGTTCTCTCTCCGGCCAATTTCGGTAATGACGAACCCACCCGGGTCGTCATGTTCTCCTGCTGCGCCGCCGCGCTCTGGTTTTTCATCAATGTCTTCAAGCCGCAGAGCCTCTTCGACCGCGTTTACAAGAATATCCAGCCCAATATCGAAGACATTCCCGGCTTCGGCTGGTCGGCCTATCCCGACGGCCGCCTGCGCTTCCTGAACCCGAAAGCGCTCGATTTTGTCGGCGTGAGTGCCGAGGAAATGAGCAGGATCGCCAAGCTCGACAACCATTCATGGTGGAGCCTTTTCGTCCACCCCGACGAGGTCGAAGGATGCATGGCAAGATGGGAGCACAGTCTCAGGACAGGAGAGCCGATCTTCGAAGAACAGCGGGTCCGGCGCTCCGACGGAACCTACCGGTGGCTGCGCGATTCCGCCATCGCGTCACGTGACGAACAAGGCCGCATCACCGCCTGGTTCGCGACCTCGGTCGACATCGACGATCAACGAAAGGCGGAAGCTGCCCTCAGGGAGAGCCAGCAGCAATTGCAGCAGATGATCGATACGGTGCCGGCCCTCGTCTGGTGCGCAAACGCCGCCGGCGAGACCTCTTATATCAACAAGCCGCTTATGCGCTGGACCGGGATTTCGCTTGCGAGCAACGATCCCGCAGACACAAAAAGGTTCGCGACGGCGATCATCGAGGCCATTCACCCCGAAGACCGAGCGCTATTCCAGAGGAGCCTGTCGCAGGCTTTTGAAACCGGCGAGCGCTTCGCGCTGAAATATCGGCAGCGGCGCTTCGATGGCGTCTATCGCTGGATCGACGGCAAGGCCGAGCCACTGCGCGACGCTGACGGTCAGATCATTCAGTGGTACGGCGTCTGCCTCGACATCCATGACGAGATGGAAGCGCACGAAGCAGCCCGTCAACGGGAAGCGGAACTGCGGCTGATCGTCGATACGGTGCCGTCGCTGATCTGGCTCATGACCCCCGAGGGGCTTCCCTGCTATCTCAACAAGCGCTTCTCCGAATGGGCGGGGCTCAACGAAGGCGATATTCATTCAAAGACAACGGAACAGGTCGCCGCCCAGGCGGATCTGGTCCATCCCGATGATCGCGCCGCTGTGGCAGAGGCATTCAGGAATGCTATTGCGACGGGTCAGCCTCTCAACCACAAAGGCCGGCTTCGCCATAGGGATGGTCAATACCGCTGGATGGATTCACGCGTTGAACCCCTGCGCGACGAGGACGGCAAGATCATTCGCTGGTATGGCGTCAATCTCGACATCGACGACGAGGTTTGTGCGCAGGAGGCCTTGCGCCAATCCGACGAGAGGCTGGCAAGGGCGCTGCGCGCCGCCAGCATGTCCGAACTTTCCGTCTCGATTGCGCATGAGCTCAATCAACCGCTGCAGGCGGTGGTGGCCAATGCGAACGCGTTCCGCCGATGGCTGAATGCGGAGCCGCCGAACCTCGAACGCGCGCTACGTTCCGCCGACTGGATCGTGCGCGATGCCGATGCGGCCGCCGAAGTAGTCAGCCGCATCAGGGCGCTGTTCGGCAAGACCGCCTACCCCAGAACCGCCGTGGATCTGAACAATCTGATCAACGATGCCTGCGAACTGATCGCCGACAAGCTCACCTCCAACAAGGTGAAGGTTGATATCAATCTCGACCCTTACCTGCCTGTCACCAGCGCCGATCATGTGCAGTTGGAACAAGTGATGCTCAACCTCATCCGCAACGGCATCGAAGCGATGCACGATATCGAGCCCAGAGCCCGTACTCTGAAAATCGAGTCCAGGCTGAGGGACGACGATACGGTCGAGGTGGAGGTGAGCGACCGGGGTACCGGGATCAGCGACACCGAGAAAATTTTCGAGGCGTTTTATACGACAAAGCAGGACGGAATGGGCATGGGCCTTGCGATCTGCCGCTCCATCATCGAATCCCACGGGGGACGACTGTGGGCCGAGAATGGCATTCGCGGCGGTGCATCGATCACATTCAGCCTGCCGGTGCGGGACCTTCAGGCCAAGCCGGCGCCGCGCGAAATCCACATCAGGCCACCGGTTAGGGAACTCGAATCCCTGTCAGCATGACCGGTGGCGACGCAAGCAGCACGACTGGTTCTCGCGGACCGATTGATCGTGGCGAAAGGTGATCGGGACTACCGGATGCCGTCTTGAGAGGCGCTTTGCCTCGCGAGCTCATGCCGCCATTGGCTGGGTGTCGTTCCGACGAAACGCCGGAACAGCCGGCTGAAATGCGCATGGTCCGACAAGCCACAAGCAAAGGCGATATCACCCATTTCGTGCTCGGAGGCGAGCAGCAATGTTCGGGCGCGTTCGATCCGCTGCTGCATGACGAAGGCGTAGGGCGACATGCCGAAGCTGATCGAAAAGACGCGGCGGAAATGGCCGGGGCTAAGCTTTGCAGCAGCCGCCAGATCGTCGACGCGAACCGGCCCTTCCAATCTTGCATCGACATAGTCGGTGACGCGTTTGACCTGCCAGTCGCTGAGCCCGGTCCTGCGGTGGCTCTTCTCCGGAATATTTGCCTCTGAGGCCTGCGACCGAACACGGGATTCGGACGAATGACAGTACCGGGACACCGCCGAAACGCCTTGCTTCAACCTGATCTCATCATCCATCAGACCGCCCCATGCAGCTGGCGGGATCGCCATATCCAGATGAACTCTGATCGCCCGGGAAATCCATAAGGTTGAGGTCTAGCGCACTACGCCGAAGGGATAGGTTTCAAGCGTGTTATAGCTCGATACGCGGATCGGCGAGCGTCTGCAGGATTTCGACGACGATGTTCACAAGGATATAGAAGGTTCCGAGAACGATGGTGACGCCGAGAACGGCCGGAAGATCGGCGCTGGTTAGGGACTGGACCATATAGAGCCCAAGGCCGGGCCACCCGAAGACAAGCTCGACGATCAGCAGGTTGCCGAACAGAAGCCGGATCTGCAGACCGATCATCGAAAGAGTCGGCGAGGCGGCGTTGCGAAGACCATGGCGCAAGACCACCGCTGTCTCTTCAAGCCCCTTCCCCCGCGCAGTCCCGATATAGGCCTGCTGCATCACCTCGCGCAGCGCGCTGTTGAGGCTTCGCCCCACCGCGACGGCGATCGGCAGCGCCAAAGCGCAGGCAGGCAGAAGCAAATGCCGGATCGCATCCAGGCTGAGGTCGCCGCTGCCGCCGATAAGCGCGTCGATGAGATTGAAGCCGCTTGGGCCGGCGAAATCAGCATCGCTCATCCTGCCCGACCCAGGCAGCCAGCCGAGACGGAACCAGAAGACATAGACCAGAAGCAAGGCGGACATGAAAATCGGCACCGAACCTGCCGCAATGAAGAGAAACCGCAGCCCGCCGGAGCCACCGACAATATGAGGTAGCACCGCGAGAATGCCTGCCAGCAAAAGCCCGATGCAGAGAGCCGCCAATGACAATTCGAGCGATGCCGGCAAATATTGCCTGATGTCGGCGGCGACCGGCTGACGGGTCCGGACCGACGCCCCGAGATCGCCCCGCGCCAGCCGCGACAGGAACCGGCCATATTGAACGACAATAGGATCATCGAGGCCGAGCTGCTGGCGAAGCGCATTCACGTTTGACAGAGGTGTGAGCGGCCCGGCGATGGCGCGCGCGGGGTCGGCGGGAATGATGCTTTGCAGGCAGAATATCGCAAAGCTCATCATCAGGAGAACGGCAGCCAGACCCAGTATGCGCCTGAGGAAATATGCCAGCATATTCTAGGCCCCTCGCAATGCGGTCCGTAGACCATCTCCCGCGAGACTGGCGAAGAGGCAGATGAGAAAAATGACCGCTGCCGGCAACATTGGAAGCCACCAATAGACAGAGAGGCTATCGAGCGCACGGGATGTCATAGCCCCCAGTTCGGGTGCCGGCGCCGGCTGGCCGAGCCCGATGAAGGACATCAGCGACATCGTCATGATCACGTTGGCGACATCAAGCGTCGCGGCGACCAGCAGGGCCGGAATGGCACCGGGAAGGATATAGCGCAGCAGCAGACGCGGGCCGCCGACGCCGGCAATTCTTGCAGCCTCCACATGTGGGCGGGCGTTCAGCCGGCGCAGTTCGTCGCGAGATATGCGCGCGTACCAGGGCCACCAGGCGATGCCGATCGCTATCATCGTATTGGTCAGCCCCGCGCCGAGCGTTGCGATCACCGCCAGAGCCACAAGCGTAGACGGCAAGACGAGGAAAAAGTCGACCAGCCATTGCGCCAGAATGTCGAGCCTGCGGCTGACGAGGCCGGGGACCATGCCGATGCATCCACCAACGATCAGGCTGACGAGAATGAGGACAATTGCGGGCAGCCATGTGTATTGGATACCGAGGACGATGCGCGAAAAAAGATCGCGCCCGATCTCATCCGTCCCGAACCAGTGCTCCCATGAAGGCGGCAGATAAGCGGCCGCAACGCGAAGCTGAGGATTGAACGGCGTCAGCCACGTCGCGAACAGGGCGATGATCGTGATAGCAATCGCTCCGAACACCCCGATCCGATCGATCCAACCGATGCGCCCCAGGATGACAGGCCAGCGGACGAGACGCTCCTGGGGGAGGAGTTCCGGAACGTTCATGCGTCGTGCCCCCCCGTGCTCGCATGCCTTCTCGATATCGAGGCCAAAATGGCGTTCATCGATAGAGGATTGAAGCCGGCAGTTATCGTGTCGGGATCCCCTTCCTGCGTCACCCTGCCCTTTCCCAGCACGGCAATACGATCGGCGATTATTCTGGCGGCGGCCAGATCATGGGTAACGAACAGCACAGCCATGCCGAGCCGCCGCCTGATCTCTCCGAGAAGGTTCAGCGTGGTGGCAGCAAGCGACACGTCGAGCGCGCTGATCGGCTCGTCGCAGAGCAAGAGTTTCGGCGGTACGACGATCGCGCGGGCAAGCACGGCACGCTGACATTGACCGACGGAGAGGCTGGCGGGCAGCGAAGACATCAGGCCCTCATCGAGGCCGACCAACGCAAACGCTTCGACGACCCTGTCGAGACGCTCTTCCTTGCCGAGACCGAGATGCCTTAACCGATCGCCGATCTGCTCACCGATCGGCAGCCAGGGTGTCAGCGAGGCAACTGCATCCTGAAAAACAACCTGTGGGGCATCGTCGACCCGGACAATCTCGCCGCTGTCGGGCGACAGAAGCCCGGCCGCGAGCCTGAGGATCGTCGATTTGCCCGCGCCGCTCTCGCCGAGCAGGGCGACGCATTCACCAAGCCCGACCGAGAGATTGACCGATTCCAGCACCTTCCGCTGCCGGCGCCGGCCGAACGGGCCAATAGTCGACGTGAAGCTCTTGCTGACATTGGACAGTCGCAGCGCCTCCACCGGCTTTGCTGTCGCCACGGTTGGCCAGGCTTCCGTGAAGCGATACTGACGTGCGCTGGATTGCGCCGAGTCAGGGAAGAAGCAGGCGGCAGTGTGTTCGGCAGCAGAAAGCGGCATGAGTTCGGGCCGGCTGGTTATGCACTCGTCCCTAATGACGGGACAACGGGAGGCATAGCAGCAAACATGCTCAGGATCGGCAAGGCTCAGTCGCTCCGCCGGCAAAGTGGGCAGGGAGCGCTGGCGATCCGTATCGAAATCGAACTGGACAGCAAGCAGGCCGGCAAGATAGGGGTGGCCGGGATGGGTCAGCGCATCGCCGGTTCTGCCGATCTCCAGAATACGACCCCGGTAGAGCACGAGCACGCGATCAGCGAGCGATGCTGCAGCGGTCAGATTGTGCGTGATGAAAAGTACTGTGGTCTGCTGCTCTCGCGCCACCTTGCGCAGCAGTTCGAGAATCTTGCTTTGCAGGGCGAAGTCGAGTGCGGTGATTGATTCATCGGCAATTAGGACCTGCGTCTGTGCCATCAGCGCCATCGCGATCAGGATGCGCTGGCGCTGCCCGCCCGATAGGCGATGCGGAAATGCATCGAGTATGGCGTCCGCATCCAAGAGTCCGACCCGGCCCAGCCAATCCCTGATGAAATTATCGTCTCCGCCTGCCGATTCCCGCAGCTGATGGCGAATCGTCATCGTCGGGTTGAGCGCACCCATCGGATCCTGCGGAATGGCGCGAACGAGCCCGTGACGGGCAGCCCGCAGCACCCGCGGCGTTGCTCCCACGATCTCGGTGCCGGCAACATGAATGGAACCGATGACATCAGCTTCGCTGGAGGCCGGCAACAGGCCCTGGATTGCCGCGCCGAGGGTGGTTTTGCCGGAACCACTTTCACCGACGACCGCGATGATCTCGCCCGGCATAGCCTCGAAGCTGATGTCGTCGAGCACGAGGTGATCGCGACCATTTCGCCGAAGGACGACTCGCAGATCAGCGATGGAGAGCGCAGCCCTGGTCACAGCCTCCACAGCTCCCCGCAGGTGGAAATGCAGCCATGAATCCTGCCGAAAGTCGTGCGCTCAACCATCAGCGCCTCACACTTGAAAAGTCGATGCTGCCTCTCGGGAAGACAGGACGAAGACCGAGATCCTTTAGACCCTTGCGATGGACGACCACGTCGTCGACATCGACGAGCGGAATGAAATGGCCGGCGTCGAAATACATGCGCCCTGCCTTTTCATAGAGTGTGTTGCGTGTGCTCATATCCGTTGCGGAGGCACCTTCGGCGATGACGGCGTCCGCCTCCGGAAGGGCGCTGCCATAAAGGTTCAGCGGCGCGTCCTTGGTGAAGAATGCCTTTGCCTGGCTATCGGGATGGGCCGCATCCGGAGAGGCGATGATCAACAGCATATCGGGAGCCTCCGGATCGCCCTTCATGGCATAGGCTGCCCCCGGCGGCATGATATGGGAGGTCGCCTCGACGCCGATCATCGATAGCTGCGCGATCATCAGGTCGGCGATACGCCCATAGCTCGGATTGGCGCTATAAAGCCCGATGTTGAGCGCGACAGGGCCGTGCTTGGCGATAGCGGACTTCGCAGCATCGAGATCGGTCGGAAACTGTACCGGCTGTGCCGGATCCAGCATGATGTTCGGAAAGAGCGATTTCGAGACTTGGGCATATTGCCCGAAGGCATCGCTTGCCCACAAATTCGGATTGATCGCGGTCAGAACCGCCTTGCGAACCTCGGCATCTTCAAGCGGCGATCCCGGCCTAACGAAAGCCTCGAACTGCGCCATGCTGGGGGCGGATGTTATTTCCAAATCGGCCGGCAGGCTGCCGAGCTGTGCGAAGGGGTAATTGGTCGGCACGCCATCGATTTCGCCAGTCTTCAGTTTGAGAATTTGCTGGCCGATATCGGGGATGACGGGCAGTTCCACCCTGCTGAAATAGGGTTTGGCGCCCCAATAGTTTTCGTTGCGCTCGAGCACGTAGCGTTCGCCACGCTTGAACTCGGACAATTTGAACGGCCCGGTCCCAGCTGCATGCTCGGTCAGCCATCCCGTCGCAAAATCACCCTTGGCACGCTCAGAAATCGCGGCCGGGCTGATGATTTTCGGCCCCCACGGGCTTGCAAGGCCATCCAGGAATGAGGGCTGCGCGTGCCGTAGCGTGATGACGACAGTGGAACTGTCTGATGCTGCGATATCTGCCAAGTTGGCTAGTGTGTAGTTCTGCACAAAACCGCCGTCGCGGCGGCGCTTGAACGAGGTGACGACGGCATCGGCATTCAAGGCCGTGCCGTCGTGGAACTTGGCGCCCTCGACGAGGTGGAACGTGTAGGTCAAGCCATCGCCGGAGATCTCCCAACTCCTTGCCAGTGATCCGTCAATCCTGGTCGAGCCCGCCTCGTATTTGACGAGGCCCTCATAAATGCTGTCCAGCGTCGTCAATCCGGCGACTTCGAAACCATTATCCGGATCCAGGGTGCCGATATCAGACGAATAGGGAATCCGTAGGATATCTTCTGCATGACCGGCCGCGACGCAGATCAGCGATCCAAGCAAAAATGCAAGCAGGCGAAGACTGATAACCCGGTTGAAACGTGAGAATATCGAAGCGAACAAGATTATCGGCATTGAGTGATCCGTGATTGCGTCATACCGGCCGCGGATGGCGGAAGCGCAAGGCAGCTATTGCCCAGCGCGCAACCGTCATCGAACGCCCATCATCACAATCATAGCGGCGTGTTACTGAAAAGCTTTGAAGATTCCGCGCCATAAATATTTCTGCTTTCGCTGGCGAAGCGATGCCGCGGAGGCGTTTTCATCGCCCGGCGGTCGCCCTCGTTTTCAATCCGACATCATGAAGATAGGCTTCCAATGCCGCCACGTTGCCCTGCGAGACGATCGCGCCGACATAACCATCCGGACGGACAAGAATCCGGTCACCTGACGCAACTTCGTAAGTGTCACGGAACCGGTTCTCGTTGTCGATAAGATCGCCGCCTTGCCCGATGCTGTGGATATGCAGTCCTTTGCGTGGATTAACGGCCACCGTCTGCACTTCAAATTCCAGCAGCGTCCAATGAGGGCCTTTAAAGAGGTCAAACAGCCGCACGGGCTGTCCTGCGGCGCCCTTCAGCAGCGCGTCGGGAGCGCGGTTGCCGGCAAGGATGCGAGCCTGACGCTGGGGTTCTTCGAGCGAGAGGCTCGAACCGAGATAGCCGATGTCCAGTTGCCGGACCTCACGGCCACGCCGAATTTCGCCGCGCTTCATGTCTTCGAGCAATCTGGTCGCAAGCCCCAGCATGTTCGCCGCGATCGAGCGGCGCTCTTCCTCATAGCTATCGAGAAGCGTTTCCGGGGCGCCTGATAGGACGGCTGCCAGCTTCCAGCCGAGATTATAGGCGTCCTGAACGCTGGTATTCAGACCCTGGCCGCCCGTCGGCGGATGGGTATGGGCGGCGTCTCCGGCGAGAAAGACGCGACCGACACGATAGCTGTCGGCAAGCCGGGCATTCATGTTGAATGCGGATGCCCAGGAGACAGACTGGATGAGGATATCCGTACGACCGGTCCGTTCGGCAGTCAGCGCCGTAAGCCCTTCGGGCGACAGGTCGATGTCGCCTTCGAGAGGCACTGGTCCCTGCATCTGGAAAGACCCTTTTTCGGTCAAGGGACAAAAGGAAATCTGTGTCTCCATCGACCCCTCGTTGAAGCGATGCCAGACATCGCGGCCGAGGCCTGTCAATGTCACGTCGGCAACGATGGCGCGAACGCCGAGCGTCTTTCCGGGAAAGCCGACGGCGAGCGCCTGGCGCACAAAGCTTCGGCCGCCGTCGGTGCCGACGAGATAGGATGCGCGGATAGTCTGTTCTTCGCCGCCAATGGCAAGTCTTGCTGTTACATCCTGCCCATCCTGTTCGAAGGCGACCAGTGCGCAGCCGAACTCCGGAGCATGGCCGAGTTCGGCAAGGCGCTCCCGCATCGCTCTCTCCGTCAGGAATTGAGGCACGAGCAGAGGCGCTCCGTAGGGTTCCGATGGGATCGGCTCACAGGCCTCGACAAGCGCGACATCTCTCATGCTGCCGTCATCGTGATATTCGCGCTGATGCGGATAGTAACCGCCGGATGCGGCAATCTTGTCGACGATGCCTAGGTCCTCGAACACTTCCAGGGTCCGCGGTTGTATCCCTTTGCCGCGCGAACCTTGGAACGGATCATCCATCTTCTCGATCAGCCGGAAAGATACACCTCGCCGGGCGAGATCGATCGCCAGGGTCAGGCCAGCCGCGCCGGCACCACAAATCAATACATCGATTGCGTCATCTTCTGTCATTGCCGTTGCTCCTATTTATGTGTATTATGCACATAACAGGAGAACAAGAATGTCGTCAACAAAAAATGTGCAAAATACACACATCTCGAGACGCATCCATGAACTTCATGGATCGCTGCTTGAGATCGTCAGCGTGATGAACCGGCCGCAACGGGATGAGGCAATGGTCAAGGAGGCAGGGATTTCGCTCGACCGCGCCCTCTTCCCCTTGCTGGTGGGCATTGAAAGATTGGGGCCGATTGGCGTGGTCGATCTGGCTGACCGCGCCGGCCGGGACTACACAACGGTCAGCCGTCAGGTCACCAAGCTGGAGAGCCTCGGCCTCATTCAACGTCAGCCGAGCGCGACAGACCGGCGCGTCAGCGAAGCGGTCGTCACCGCGAAGGGCAAATCGATGACAGATCGCGTCGATGCGGCGCGTGAGAGAATAGGGATCGAGATATTCAAGACCTGGGATCCAGATGATCTGGACAATCTGGTCCGCCTGATGCGGAAGTTTGCCGATGCCGTGATGGATCATCCGGCCAAAAGCTGACGAGCCGCGGTAAAGATGGGCAGGCTAACGGACGGAAATGAGGCGCCAGCGGGATCGCAGGCGCCTCGAAACTCTCAACCGAAGCCGGCCTACCAGCAGGTGAATCCTGCATCGACGTTGACGATTGCTCCCGTCATCAGGCTTGCCGCACCGGATGCGAGGAAGAGAACTGCGCTTGCGACCTCTTCCGGCGTACCCATTCGCCCCATCGGCGTATCGGCAAGCCAGATCGGAATCCGCTCGCGATTGGCTTCGACTGCAGCGACCATCGGCGTCTCGATATAGGTTGGCGCGACAGCATTGATCCTGACACCGTGCTGAGCCCATTCGGCGGCCATGGAACGGGTGAGGTGGTGAACGGCAGCCTTGGAGACGTTATAGGCCGTCTGCGGTTGCGGCCGATTGCAAATGATACCGGACATCGAGCCGAGATTGACAATCGCCCCGCGTTTCATCGCCACCATATGGCGGCCGAAGGAGCGAGAGCACCAAAAGACGCCATTGACGTTGACATTCATCATCCGCAGCCAATCGGTATCCGTGACATCTTCTGCTGCAATCCCGTTCTGGCCGATCCCGGCATTGTTCACCAGGATCGTCGCCGGCCGTCCGCTGTCGGCGAGTTCATTGGCGATCGCCTCCATGCGGGCGGAATCGGTCACGTCACCGAGACGCAACTCGACGTCATATCCCTTGTCTTTGAGAGACAGAGCCTGCTCTGCGTCCGATTCATTACGCTCGATCACGACGACGGCGGCACCGGCCTCGGCAAGCGCGTGGGCGCAGCAAAGTCCAATGGCGCGCCCGCCGCCGGTAACCACCGCGCGTTCTCCATCGAGACGGAATTTCTCCTGATAACTCATGATTCGACCCCTCAGATGTCGAATGCGCTTGGAAGAACGACGATGTCGCGGATCGTCACGTTGCGCGGACGCGTCAGCATGAACATGATCGCGTCGGCCACCTCCTTGGGTTCGATCAGGGCGCCGGCCTCCTTCGCCTTGCGGAGGTTCTCCTCCGGCCAGTCGGCCAGCAGCGCGCTGATGACCGGTCCCGGCGAAACCGAGCCGACACGAATGCCGTTTTTCAGAAGCTGGCGGCGCATCGTCTGGACAAAGCACGTCATCGCCCATTTCGACGGTGAATAGACCGGCTCCCATGGAACGGGCGATTGGCCCGCGACCGAGCTCGTGACGACGATGTCGCCCGTGCCGCGCTCGATCATGTGCGGAATGACGGTCCGCACGTTCTTGATCACCACATTGACGTTGAGGTTCAGCATCCGATCGATGGCGTCGAGATTGGCATCCGCAAGGTCGCCGCCGATATAGGTGCCAGCATTGGCATGTAGAATGTCGAGCTGTCCCACCTTCGACAGCACGCGGTCAAGAAGCTTGGCGCATGCCTCCGGATCCAGCAGGTCCAGAGCAAGAGGTATCGCCTGTTCCCCGAGACGCTCGCAGGCTGCTTTTAACGCCTTCTCGTCGCGGTCAACGAGAACAACCGTGGCCCCTGCCGCGATCATCGCCTCCGTCGACGCCATTCCGATGCCAGACGCCGCGCCCGTGATCGCAGCGATCTTCCCTTTCAACTCGTTCATTCTTTCCTCCTCGGTTAGGCGGCCTCATCTCACTCCGCCGCATGCTGCATGATATTCGGCAAGGCTCTTCGCCACCCGCCAGACCAAAACCTCCTCCGGATCGAGCGGCGTGTCGGAAAATCGCTCGGCGTCCGGCATGTGCTGCCAGAACAGCGGGAGCGGTACGGATTTTCCGGCGAGTGCGTCGCAAAGCCGCGTGACGGCAGATTGAGCCTGTTCAGCCGTCCAATAGTACCGGATGCGATCGGACAGCGAATAATGCCGAAGCCAGCGCTGCTCGCCCTCCGTGCCATGATAGTGACGGCTCCAATGCTCCCGATGCGCCAGCATTAAAGCCTCCATCGCAGCGTATAGGGGACGCTCGCCATAATCAGGCACGAGGTCGGATGCGATCAGGTCCAGCCCATAGAGGGCCTCGCGCAGGACGAAAGTTAGTTCCGGTCCGACCTTGAGGATCGGAAAACCATCTTCAACGAGCGCGGTCAGCGGATCCATGCCTTGATAATCGGTGGAATGCGCTTCGAACACGAATTGCGGCTCGTCCTCGAGCACCTGCTTCAATTTATCGATCTTGCTGCGGTCGTACCTGATGACATTGTGGTTGCCGAACTCGACGCCCGGCTGCACCACCAGGCCGATGGCACGCCCAAACGCCTCCGTAAGGCCGGCCTCGGCGAAAACGCGGCGATGGACATCGATCGTCCGCCTGGCGGCCGAAGCCGCAGTCGGCTCGATCGTGGTCAGCGCGTGATCCGCGCCGCCGGGAGGAGGAACCTCCGTGCCGATCACATAAACCGGCATGGCGCCCCCTGCCCGCCTTGCCGAGGTCTCCGCGACAGCGGCAAGGCGGGCAGCGCGATGAGCGGTCGTCTCGTCGTCCAATCCGGCGGGCTCACCCATGCAGCCCATCGATGCGTCCAGATGGATCTTGCGGAACCCGGCATCAACATAGGTCACCACCATCCTCTCAGCCTCAGCCATGGCTTCTTCGGCCGCACGTTCCCGCCAGGGATTCGGTCCGAGATGGTCGCCGCCAAGCACGATGAGGTTTTCCGGGCAACCCTCCTCTTTGGCGATGCGCAACACGAGAGCCGCAAAGTCCGCAGGGGTCATTCCGGTATAGCCGCCCAGATGGTTGACCTGGTTGCAGGTGGCTTCGATCAGAACCGTGCTCGAATGGTCACGCCCATGACGCAGCGCTGCCCGCAGGACGATCGGATGGGCCGAGCAGACCGAGGTGATCCCTGCAGGGTGGCCCAGAGCCCTGAGTGCAGCCAGTTCGTTCAGCTTTATCTGCATTACGAGCGCCTTTTCGTCGAGGCGATGAATGTGTCGAGTTCCTGGCGCGTGCCTGCGCCTTCCATCGGACCGCGGATCGTCACATTGCGCGCACCTGCGGCCGAACCATAGGTGAGAGCCTCGCCCGGAGACATTCCGAGCCGTCGGCAGGTGAGGTAGGCCCCGCCGAAGCAGTCGCCGGCGCCGGTAGGATCGACCTCTTCGACGAGAAATGCAGGAGCGTCGATGCGGTCGCCGTCCCTGCCAAAATAGGTCGCGCCCTCCGCTCCGCGCTTCAGCACGATCTCCTTCACGCCTATTTCGAAAAGACGGTGGATCGCCTCGGCTTCGCCCGAGATGCCAGCGGCCCGCTCAAGCTCTTCCCCTGACGGCAAGAGAAGATCGGCGGTGGCGACAAGCCTGGCAAATCGACGCTCGGTATCCTCGTCGAGCTGCAATTCCTTGCGGATATTCGGATCGACCGAGAGCGTTCCGCCTCGCGCCTTCACGATGTCGACCGCCTTGTCGATTACCTCCCGCGCGCTCGGAACGGACAGCGCCGAACCCATCACATGGAGATGTCCGCTGCGGTTGATGAGATCGCTGACACCCTGAGACCAGCCGAAGCGGGCGGCCGCGGACTTCGCGATATTGTAGACGAAGTCGCGGGAACCGTCCTTGCGGTAGCGGACAAAGGCACTCCCGGTCGGATAGTCAGTGTCGATGGAAATAGTAGACACATCGACGCCATCCCGCCTGAGGCGATCAATGTTGACGCGACCGAAATCATCGTTGCCGACTGCCCCCACCATCGCCGCTGCTCCGCCGAGCCGGCCGCATTGCGAGATGAAGATCGCCGGCGCCCCGCTGGCAAACGGACCGACGAGCGGCTGAGCCTCACGAAAGCCTTCTCCGACCGTCGTCGCAACGATCTCCACGAGGATCTCGCCGACGCAAACCGTGGGACCGAGATGGTCCGGAGCCAGCACTGAAACCATTGCAATCCTGCTTTCGATAGGTGTCGCTAAATCGCTGTAGATCGTTGTAGTGCACCGTCTTCGCCACCGAATTCCTCGTTTTCGAGAGAAAGGAAGCGTTGGTGCAGCATGCATGCCGCCCCGAAGGCGGAACCGAACTCCGCGTCGCCATCGACGACGATCTCGGGGGTCGGAAAAGGAATGTTCTGGCCTTCCGACATATGGACAGCCACACGGGCCGCGACCATCGGATAGAGCGACGCAACCGAACCGCCGAGCACGATCCTATCAGGATCGAGCAGACGACAGGCCTGCAGCAGCGCGTAGGCAAGATGCCGCGACCAGATCTCCGCTATGTTCACAGCACCAGGAACACGATCGCGAACATCGGTGAGGAAATCCTGCAGATCCGCGTCGGTGCGGCCGGTCGCCTCCCGATACTGCCGGATCAGTACCTCGCGGCCGATCAGCTGCTCGAATTTCTGTCCGCCGCTTCCCGGCACGAGAGTATGGCCGATTTCGCCCGCAAGGCCATGACCGCCACGAAACAGCTTTCCATCGATCATGATCCCACCGCCGACGCCGGTTTCCATGAGCAGGAAGAGCGTTACGCCGGAAACACCATGACGATAGCTGTCACCGATCGCGAAAGCATTGGCGTCGTTTTCCACCGCGATCGGCACCTCGGCCGGAAAGGCACTGCGGCCGATCTCTTTCAACGGCACCTCCCGCCAGCCAATGATCGGCGCAAGCGTGACAATTCCTTCCGGCCGGATATGCGCCGGCGCGGATATGCCAAGCCCCTTGCAGCGCTGGATCATGTCTTTCGCCATGGCGCCGATGATGAGATCGACGCCACGTGCCACGGCCTCCTCCACTGTCGAGGACTGCGCGTGGAAGGCCAGCCTGCGACAGGCCCGGACATCGGCGGAAAAGTCCACAACAACAGCAGATATATGCTCGACGCCAAGCTCGATGCCGACGAAGAATGCGGCATCTGGAACCAGCTCGAGCATGATTCCCGGACGGCCGGCACGGGATTGTTCCGAGCGCTGTTTGCCGCTCTCGTCCGACTCCTGGACAAAGCCGCTTTCCGTCAGTTCGGCAACGATCTCCCCCGATGATGAACGGTTCATCCCGAGCTTCCGCGCCAGGTCGGCCCGGCTCAGGCGGCGATGGCTGTAGATCGTCTGCAGGGCTGCGACGATGTTGTTCTGCCTGATCCTGCGCGGCGAGCTTCCGATGGAGACGGTGTCGTTCATGTTCATTTCTCTTCAAATCGACTGCTCCAGCCTACACTTACGAAGCAGATCGGCAGAAGGATTATCAGGGGCGTGCGTTCGTGACGCGACGCCGTTTGGCTTCTTCGTATTTCAGTTCGATATAGCGTTTGGCATGAGCCGCCAACGGGTCGTTATCGGTCCACGTGTCGCGCCAGATTGCGCAGGCGAGTGACAGGCCTTCATCGACAACAGCGGTCGAAAAGCTTTCGAACACTATGTCGCGCTTGTAGTCGATATCGAGCAAGGCATCGAAGATGAGATCGAAGTTGATGACGCCGTCGCCAAGATAGCCGCGGTTGCTCTCGCCGATGTGGAAGTAGCCGATCTTGTCGCCGGCGAGCCGGATCGCGGCAGCCGGATTTGCTTCCTCGATATTCATGTGAAAGGTGTCGAGATGCAGTCGGACATGGTCCGATCCGGTCTCGGAGATGAACTTCAATCCCTGGGCCGCCGTGTTCAGAAGGTTCGTTTCGAAGCGGTTCACGATCTCCAGGACGAGATCGACCCTCGCATCCTTCGCGACATCCGCAGTCGCAGCGATTGCGGCGACGCTGTTGTCCCAGCCCTTCTTCGTCGGCTGGCGGTTGTACTTGGTGTGCGCGGAATAGAGGATCCCGCCAAGCTTGTTTCCGCCGATGTCACGGACCGCACGCACGGCATCGGCGAGCGTCTGCTTGCCGGCGGATACCGCAGCGGCATCCTCGCTCGAAATATCCCTGTCGATCGGCAGGCCCATCGTCACACCGATCTCGACGTCGAGCGATTGCGCGAGCTTTGCGAGACGATCGAGATTGAACTTCTCGGGGCGCAGATAAGCGAATTCGATTGTGCGATATCCGTGCTCGGCCGTTTTGTTGAGAGCCATTTCGAGACCCTCTTGCGTTTGGCCGCCTGTCCATACAAATGAATGGATACCCAATCGGCGCATGGCTTTTTTCCTCCGCTGAAAGCCTTTCGTTGCGCCACAGCTATGCCATTTAGTATGGTAAAGCAACAAATAAATTCGCGTATTATAATTTTGCCATTGCGAGAGAATTCATTGCGCTGCAGCATTTTAGCGAACGGTCTCTGCCTCCGTTACTTTTGCCAGAATTAGTTCTTACCAAAATCAACGACATAGCCGACATATTTGCAGGTTTAGACAACAAATATTGCGTGAGCGGCATTTTTCGTCTACACAATGGCCCGGCGAAATGATCTCGCTGCTATCTGGGAGGATTGAAATGAATTACGCTCTGAAGGCCAGCGCGCTTGCGCTGACGCTCAGCCTCGCCACCGCCGCTTCGCCGGCATGGGCAGACTTCTGGTCCGACGCCGGCGCCAAGTTCAAAGGCGTGACCTTGCACGGCGTGACCGAAAGCACGCCGCCATCGAACTACATCAAGAATGTGCTCGCCCCGGAATTCGAGAAGAAGACCGGCATCAAGGTCGAAATCGAGACAACGTCCTGGGACCAGATGTACGACAAGGCCATCAAGGACATGGAGGCCAAGACCGGCATCTATGACATGGTCTACATCGAACAGGACATCATCTACTCGTATCTGTCCCGGAATTTCCTGGTCAACATCACTCAGACGCTGAAGGATCAGGCGGATCTGAAGGCGCCGACCTACGACGACGCGAACTTCACCAGCTTCGCCGACTATTTCAAGGACAAGAAGGGCGATCTCTTTGGCGTCCCGATGGAAGCCTTCCTGAAGACCTATCTCTATCGCAAGGACCTTTTCGACGATCCGAAGATCAAGGAAGCCTTCAAGAAGGAAACCGGCAAGGACCTGAAGCCGGCGACCACGCATGAGGACTACACGCAGATCGCCGAATTCTTCACCAAGTATGGCAAGGATAATGGCATTGAGCTTTGGGGCACCACCGCTCAGGCGCATACAGGTCACGCCGCGTCTTGGTACGAATATTTCGAATCCATCGCGCCGACTTTCGGCGTTTACAACTGGGGCATCGACGCCGGCAACAACTACGCAGCGACGGTCGAGCATGGCGGCGCAATGAACAGCGACAAGGCGAAGGCCGCGCTGAAATACTGGCTGCATCTGCGCGACATAGCCCCGCCGGAATCGACCCAGTCGACCTGGACGGAAACGGCGACGACTTTCGCTGCCGGCCGTGTTGCTCAAGGATTGATCTACGGCGAGAACGCCGCATGGATCGCGAGCGATCCTGCGCAGTCGAAGGTGGTCGACAAAGTAGGCTTTGCCCTGCCGCCACTCGAGCCGGGTGTCCTGGAGGATGCGAAGTCAGGAAAGGGCTATATCGGCTATTATGACGGCGGCGCCTTCGGCCTGCCGATTACGTCCAAGAACAAGGAAGCAGCTCTGCTCTTCCTCGAATTCATGGGTCAGAACGATGTGCAGCCCGATTGGGCAATCGCAGCACCCCGCATCACCAACAAGGCGACCTTCGACGACCCGAAGGTCAAGGCGATGGACGTCAAGCTCGGCGGCTTCTACACGATGCTGAAGGATCAGGGCAAACTCTTCGCCGGCGCTCCTCCGTATCCGTTCCATGCCCAGTTGCGTGAAGCAACCCTGCCGATCTTCTTCGACATCCTGACCGGCAAGATCGCGCCCGACGAAGGCCTCGACCAGATGGCCGCCAAGACGGAAGAGGAGCTCACCTCGCTCGGCTATCGCAAATAAATCATCCTCCCCACCTTGGCGGGTCGTCTTCGCTTGGCGACCCGCTCCTTTCCTGGCTCGATAGGCCGCCCCAAGGGTGCCAAAGAGGATGAGGCGATGCATTCACAAAAGCTTGGATGGCTGCTGCTGTCACCGACGATCCTGATCCTCGGGCTCTTCGGCATCTTTCCTTTCATTTACGTCGTCTGGGTTTCGTTTCACCAGTGGAACCCTTTCGCCGCAAATCCGCTGATGGTCTTCAACTGGGCTTCGAACTACCGGAGTCTCGTCTTCGACAAACAGTTCCTGGCCTCGCTGGGCATCACGATCGCCTTCGTCTTCTTCGCAGTCGTTTCCGAACTCATCCTCGGATACATTCTCGCGCAGGCACTGATGAAGGACTTTCCGGGAAAAGCGTTCTTCCGCACCATCCACACCCTTCCTCTGATCATGGCGCCCATCATTGTCGGATCGGTGTGGAAGCTGATGACGACACCGTCGATTGGCATCATACCATATCTGCTGCGAAGCTGGTTCGGTTACGATCTGAACATCGGCCAGAGTGCGCTCGCGGCCTTCTCCATCACTGTCATCATGGACGTCTGGCACTGGACGCCGCTGGTCACCCTGTCCCTGATTGCCGCCCTGGTCTCGCTTCCGCCAGATCCCTTCGAGCAGGCGCAGATCGATGGCGCCGGCAAGAGCCAGATCTTCTGGCATATCACGCTCCCTCTAATCCGCCCTGCCCTGCTGGCCACGGTGTTCATCAGGCTCATGGACGCGCTGCGGACGGTCGACGAAGTCCTGATGCTGACCGGAGGCGGCCCGGGGTCGTCGACGCGCTATATCGGCGTTCACATCTTCAGAGAGGTTTTTCCGAAAACGAACTACGGCTACGGCTCAGCGATCTCGGTCGTCGTACTTTATCTCACCATCGTCGTCTGCTGGTTGCTCTACGTCGGCCTGATTGCTCCCCGTGCGAAGAGAGGCTGATGCGATGAAAAGGCAGAACCCCTGGCTTTCGGTTCTCTTGTGGACGCTGATAAGCTTTGCAACCCTCTTCCCGATCTACTGGCTCTTCGTCATCTCGCTGAAGCAGCCCTTTGACCTGTTTTCCACGCCAGACGTCATCCTTCGGAGCTTCTTCTGGAAGAACTACCAGGACGTGCTGACGAACGAGACCTTGCGGCGATACATGATCAACTCGCTGGTCATTTCGTCGGGGAACGCGATCCTGGTGACGACCCTCGGCTTTCTTGCCTGCTACGCGCTGACGCGCTTCGATCTCGCAGGCAAGGAAAGCATTTTCTTCTGGACCATCACCAACCGCATGGCGCCTCCGGCGGTCTTCCTGCTGCCGCTCTTCCTGCTGCTGACGCAGGTTTACAGGATCGGCGACTTTTCGCTGGCGGATACCAGGCTTGGCATGATCCTGGTCTATTGCTCCTTCAACCTTCCCTTTGCCATCTGGACCCTGCGTCCGACGGTAGAGGCCATTCCCAAGGAACTGGACGAGGCGGCCTATATGGATGGCGCAAGCCCCTGGATGGTCCTCTACGACATCGTCTTTCCCTTGGCGCGACCGGGACTTGCGGTGACGCTCATCCTCACCTGGGTCTTCGCGTGGAACGAATATCTGCTCGCTGCGACACTCACCAACTTCAACGCCCGCACACTTACCACCGGCCTGTCGGAATACGTGACGACGACAGGAACCGCCTGGGGCATCATGGCGGCGATCTCGATGCTGACATTGATCCCTGCGCTCATCGTCTTCTCGGTGGTGCAGCGTCACATCGTTGCCGGCCTGACCTTCGGCGCAGTGAAAGGATAGCGAGATGGCTTCGGATTCTCGAAACAACGAAAAACAGCCGGGCTTCCTGCCGATCGAGACGAACTGGTTCGACCGGCTGTTCATCTCCATCGTGATCTGGGTCGCGCTCTCTCTGTTCTGGCTGCGGTTCATCGAACCGTTCGGGCTTTCGGTATGGTTTGCGGTGGCAATCTCCGCCGTACTCGGCGCCTACATCGTCTGGAAGGGGTGAGCCGGTGAATTCCATCAACACTATCAAGACGCAAGCCGTGCTGGATTAGGGAGAAAAGACATTGGCAAACGTACAGGTCAGCGACGTCACCAAGAGATATGGCGCTCTTCAGGTGATGCATGGCGTTAGCGTCGATATCGAGGATGGCGAATTCGTCGTGCTGGTCGGCCCTTCGGGATGCGGCAAGTCAACACTGCTTCGCATGATCGCCGGTCTCGAGACCGTCAGCAGCGGCGACATCCGCATCGGCGGCCGCGTGGTCACCAACGCCCCGCCGAAGGAGCGCGACATCGCCATGGTCTTTCAGAGCTACGCGCTCTACCCTCATAAGACTGTCGCCGAGAACATGGGCTTTCCGCTAAAGATGGCGAAACGCCCGAAATCGGAGATCGATGAAAAGGTCGGTAGGGCAGCCGCAATCCTCGACCTGACGCGTTATCTCGACCGCTATCCGAAGCAATTGTCAGGCGGACAGAGGCAACGCGTTGCCATGGGCCGAGCCATCGTCCGCGACCCGCAGGTCTTCCTGTTCGACGAGCCGCTGTCGAACCTCGATGCCAAGCTTCGCGTCACTATGCGCGTCGAAATCAAGGAACTGCACCAGCGGCTGAAGACGACCACTGTCTACGTCACCCACGACCAGATCGAGGCCATGACGATGGCCAACAAGATCGTGGTCATGCGCGACGGAAGGGTGGAACAGGTCGGCAAGCCGCTTGATCTCTATGACTTTCCGGCAAACCTCTTCGTCGCCGGTTTCATCGGCAGCCCGTCGATGAACTTTCTACAGGGCAAGATCGCAACTCGTGACGGAAAGCAGGTTGTCATCACCGATCAGGGCGTTACCCTCCCCGTTGACCGCGTGAACGCAGAGGAGGGTAAGGCCGTAACCTACGGCATTCGCCCGGAACACATAACCATCAGCGATGACGGTATTCCGGTGGAAGTGTCGGTATACGAGCCGACCGGCTCAGAAACGTTGATCTTCGGCCGTGTGGGAGGAGTGCCGATCGATGCCCTGATCCGTGAGCGCATCGAGGTCGAACCCGGCCGGACGCTGCATTTTCATATTGATCCGCGCCGTGTTCACATCTTTGATCAGACAACGGGTCAGCGACTGTAAGGTGAGGAACAAATGAATTTCGAAGGCAAAAAAGTGATCGTCACCGGTGCCGGCAAGGGCATCGGCCGCGTTGTCGCAGAGATACTGGTGAAGCGTGGGGCTAAGGTCACGGCACTCACCAGAAGTGCTGACGATGTCGTTTCCCTACGTGAAGATCTTGGTTGCGAAGCGATTCAGGTCGATCTTGCCGACGCACAGATGACGCGAGAGGCCGCGTGCGCCGCACTTCCGGCAGATTTCCTTATCAACTGCGCTGGAACGACCGAGCTGCAGCCTTTTCTCGAAACCACGGTCGAGGCCTTTGACCACCTGATTGCAGTCAACACGCGCGCCCCGATGATCGTTGCGCAGGAATATGCGCGGTCCCTGATCGAGAACGGCCGCCACGGCGCCATCGTCAACGTCTCCTCTGTCGCAGCCTTTGTGGGTATCCCGGATCATGCGGCCTATTGTGCATCGAAGGGCGGTCTGGACGGCTTGACGCGCGTCATGGCCAAGGAACTGGCGCCGCAGGGCATCCGGGTAAATGGCGTGCATCCGACGGTGACGCTGACGCCGATGGCGATCAAGGCCTGGAGCGATCCGGAGAAAGCCGCCGGAATGCAAAAGCGCATCCCGGTCGGCCGGTTCGCTGAGCCCGAGGACGTGGCAGAGGTGATCCTCTTCCTGCTCTCGGACGAAGCCGCGATGGTCAACGGCATCTCCATGCCTATCGATGGCGGCTACATGATCGCGTGAGACCCTATATTGCTATGGATCAGGCCCCAGAAGCAATCTTCCTGGCGGCGTTGATCTGTTTGCGGGCACCGGATCGTAATTGCGCGGTTTCCGCTCCGGCAATGACAAAAGCGAAGCCGAATTTCAAAAGCTCGCCGGCGCGCTCGCCGTCACCGGCAAAGGCGCAGGCGAATTTTCCGTGCGCGCCGCAACGCGCGACGGCATGCTGCATGGCGCTATCGATCTCGGCGGCATTCGGCGCCACCTGATCCCCGTTCGATAGGGCGATGGAGAGATCCGACGGGCCGATGAAGATACCATCGATGCCGGGCACGCCAAGGATATCGTCGATCGCTTCGAGCGCCGCGCGCGTCTCGATCATGGCGATTGCGACCGTCAAATCATTGGCGGTCCTGAGATAGTCGTCAGCCGAAAGGCCGGTGTGGTTGAGTGCCAAAGACGGCCCCCAGCTGCGTTCGCCGACTGGCGGATATTTTGTGGCTTTCACGAAGGCCTTCGCATCCTCGGCCGAATTGATCATCGGCGCGATGATGCCCGACGCACCGGCATCGAGCAGGCGCGAGGCAGAGGCGAAATCACCGACCGGGATGCGGGCGAGCGCCGGCTTGCCGGCGATACGCACATGGCCGACAGCGGCAGCTGCAGACGGCAGGTCCCACATGCCGTGCTGCATGTCGAGCACAACGGCATCGAAGGCTTCCTGAGCCAGATGATTGACCAACAGCGGATCGGGAATGCCCACCCAGGCAGAAATCATCTGACTTTCGTGGTTCCGGATCCGGGCTGCAAAGCCGTCGATATCAGCTGCACTCATGGCATTCTCCTCAGTTCGCCAGGCCACCAATGGCCATGTATTTGACCTCGAGGAACTCTTCGATGCCGTATTTCGAACCCTCCCGGCCGATGCCGGACTGCTTCATGCCGCCGAAAGGAGCGACCGCTGTCGAGATGAGTCCCTCGTTAATACCGACAATGCCGAATTCGAGAGCCTCGGCAACCCGGAAGATGCGACCGACGTCGCGGGCGTAGAAATAGGCGGCAAGACCGAAGGGCGTGTCATTGGCCATTTCGATCGCCTCTTCCTCTGTCTTGAAACGGAAAAGAGGGGCAACCGGGCCGAAGGTTTCATCCGAGAAGATTTCCGCCTCGCGGGAGACATCCGAGAGAATGGTGGGCAGGTAGAAATTGCCGCCACGCAGATCGCGCTTGCCGCCGGAGACGATCTTCGCGCCATGCCTGACGGCATCCTCGACATGCATCTCGACCTTCTTGAGCGCAGCTTCGTCTATCAATGGGCCCAGCGTGACGCCCTCCTCCATGCCGTCGCCGAGCTTCAGTTTGGCAACGGCGGCTGCGAGCTTTTCGGCAAAGGCATCATGCACCTTGTCCTGCACGAGAATGCGGTTGGCGCAGACGCATGTCTGCCCGGTATTGCGGAACTTCGAGCCCATGGCGCCCTTGACCGCCTCGTCGAGGTCGGCGTCGTCGAAGACGATGAAAGGCGCGTTGCCGCCAAGTTCCATGCTGGTCTTCTTGATGGTGGGCGCGCATTCGGCGAGCAGCTTGGCGCCGACCGCCGTGCTGCCGGTGAAGGTGAGCTTGCGCACCTTCGGACTGGCGGTGATCGCAGGACCGGTGTCCGACGAAGGGCCGGTGATGACGTTGCAGACGCCGGCCGGAAAGCCCGCCTCTTCAGCCATCACGGCAAGCGCCAGCGCCGAATAGGGCGTCTGGCTTGCCGGACGAATGACGCCGGTGCAGCCTGCGGCCCAGCCGGGACCGGCCTTGCGGGTGATCATCGCCGAGGGAAAGTTCCACGGCGTGATCGCCGCAAAGACGCCGATCGGCTGCTTCTGCACGATCAGGCGTCGGCCTGAAACCGGCGAAGGGATCGTGTCGCCATAGACGCGCCTCGCCTCTTCCGCGAACCACTCGATGAAGCTTGCGGAATAGACGACCTCGCCACGGCTTTCGGAAAGAGGTTTGCCCTGCTCGATCGTCATGATGGCCGCGAGATCCTCGAGATTCTCGTGCATCAACTCTGCCAGCTTCCAGAGATGATTGGCGCGCTGCTCGGCAGTCAGTGCCGCCCATGCCTTTTGCGCCTTGTAGGCGGCATCGATTGCGTGGTTCGTCTCGACAGCACTCATGGCAGGCACGGTTCCGATTACCTCGCCGGTCGCTGGATTGGTGACGTCATAGGTACGGCCGTTATCGGCCTGCACCCATTGGCCGCCTATATAATTCGCTTCGCGAAAAAGCTCCGGACGGCGGAGCTTGTAGCCCGAAAGTTTGTTGCTCATGACTGGATACCTTCCATGAAACGCGGTTTCTGGGGATCAGACGGCCGGAATATTCTCGTCATCGGGGGCGAAGTTCGATCCCCGCAATGCTTCGCAAACGGCGCGTGTCACATCGGCCGTGGTTGCCTTGCCGCCAAGATCTGGAGTGAGAATGCCGGCGGCGCAGACCTGTTCCACCGCTGAAATCAGTATCTTTGCCGCAACCGCCTCGCCCAGATGTTCCAGCATCAACGATGCCGTCCAGAAGCTTGCGACGGGGTTGGCGATGCCTTTGCCGGTAATATCGAAAGCCGAACCATGGATCGGCTCGAACATCGAGGGGAAACGGCGTTCGGGATCGACATTGCCCGTCGGCGCGATGCCGAGCGAGCCGGCGAGCGCCGCCGCGAGGTCAGAGAGAATATCGGCATGCAGGTTGGTCGCCACGACCGTGTCGATGCTCTTCGGCTTTGCGACCATGCGGAAGGTCATGGCGTCGACCAGTTCCCTGTCCCAGGTCACATCGGGAAAATCCTTGGCGACCTCAACGGCAATCTCGTCCCACAGCACGAGGCCATAACGCTGCGCGTTGGACTTGGTGACGACGGTCAGAAGCTTGCGCGGGCGCTTCTGCGCCTCGCGGAAGGCAAAGCGCATGATGCGCTCGACGCCGCGGCGCGTGAAGATCGAGGTTTCGGTCGCCACTTCCTCTGGCAGGCCGATATGGGCGCGGCCGCCATGGCCGGAATATTCGCCCTCGGAATTTTCGCGCACGATCAGCCAGTCGAGATCGCCTTCTTCGACACCCCTCAGCGGGCTTTTCACACCTGGGAAGATGCGGGTCGGGCGGATATTGGCGTACTGGTCGAGACGCTGGCAGATCGGCAGGCGCAGGCCCCAGAGTGTCACGTGATCGGGAACGTCAGGCGCGCCGACCGCGCCGAAATAGATGGCGTCGGCTTGCTTCAGCAGAGACAAGGCATTCTCCGGCATAAAGGCACCGGTCCTGCGGTAGCGCTCGCTGCCCCAGTCATAATGGTCGATGTCGAGTGTGAAAGCGCCGCTGCGGGCGGCCAGCACTTCGAGCACTTCGAGGCCGGCGGCGATGACCTCTGGGCCAATGCCGTCGCCGGGAACGGAGGCGATGCGGTAGCGACGGAGCGGCGTATTGGTATTGGCGTTCATGGGACCCCCTTAATAGTCAGATGAGGCCGCCATTGATCAGCAGCATCTGCTTGGCAATCATGCGGCTGTCGTCGGAGGCGAGCAACAGGCATTGGCCACGCCCTCGACCTCGATCTCCTCGGGAATGCATTGCTGCTTCACCCCGTCGGCGATCCTGCTTTCATGGCTGTTGAGTTCTTGCACAGGCAACCAAGATTCTCGACGATATTGTTGCGATATTTTCTACGCGCATGTCGGGCGCGGCAAGACACGGCGAAAATATGCAACAAGAGGCAGCGCGGATCAAATCGAGGCACGGGATACCGCTTCAACTGTAGCCCGGTGCGAGCACACAGTGGACGCATCCGTTCCGCTGACATCGGGTGAGCGCCTCCCTGCGAAGGCAGCCGGCATCCTGTCAGAACGGCAATCCGACGTAGTTTTCCGCAAGCGCCGTCGAGGCAGCGCGGGAATGGGTGAGATAGTCGAGTTCCGCTTCCTGGATCTTCTGGTCGAAATCGCCGGTATCGGGAAAACGATGCATCATCGTCGTCATCCACCAGGAGAAGCGCACGGCCTTCCAGACGCGAGCAAGCGCCTTTTGCGAATAGGCGTCAATGCCGACGCTCGAGCGATCTCCGTAG
The DNA here is from genome assembly GCA_900470965.1 of Hyphomicrobiales bacterium. Taxonomy (GTDB): domain Bacteria; phylum Pseudomonadota; class Alphaproteobacteria; order Rhizobiales; family Rhizobiaceae; genus Rhizobium. The sequence goes on along the minus strand of UCCS01000067.1, from coordinate 5,980 downwards.
AACTCCCTCAGACCTTCGAAGAGATAGTGCACATCGCTCGCAGCAAGGTTCAGCCCTTTGGCGCCGGTCGGCGGCACGATATGGGCGGCATCGCCGACCAGGAACAGGCGGCCGAAGCGCATCGGCTCGGCCACGAAGGAACGCAGCGGCGCGATTGACTTTTCGAAAGATGACGCGGTCTTCAGCGCCTCGGCGTGATGGGCCGGCAGGCGGCGGCGCAACTCGTCCCAAAAGCGGTCGTCGCTCCAGTCTTCGACCTTCTGATCGAGTGAACATTGGATGTAATAGCGGCTGCGGGTCACAGAGCGCATGGAACAGAGTGCAAAGCCGCGCGGATGATTGGCATAGATGAGCTCATGATTGACCGGAGCGACATCGGCCAACAGACCAAGCCAGCCGAAGGGGTAGATCTTCTCGAAGGTTCTGATCGCCTTTTCCGGAACCGCCTTGCGGCTTGCGCCGTGGAAGCCGTCGCAGCCGGCGATGAAATCGCAGTCGATACGCTGAGTAGCGCCATCCTTCTCGTAGCTCACGAAGGGAGTGCGGCCATCGAAATCATGCGGCGTCACATCGGCGGCATCATAGATGGTCAAGGCACCGCTCGCCTCGCGCTGTTCCATCAGATCACGCGTCACCTCGGTCTGGCCGTAAACTGTGACGCGTTTGCCGGCGGTCAGGCCGTAGAGATCGATGCGGTGATCGCGCCCGTCGAAAGCCAGTGAAAAGCCGTTATGCGGCAAACCTTCAGCATGCAGCCGGGCAGCCGACCGTGCCTCGTCCAAAAGACGAACGGTGCCCTCTTCCAGGACGCCGGCGCGAACGCGGCCGAGAATGTAGTCCTTGCCCACCCGATCGAGAATGACGTTGTCGATGCCGGCTTCCGTCAGAAGTTGGCCGAGCAGCAGGCCCGACGGGCCTGAGCCGATAATGGCGATTTGGGTACGCAATTGCTTCCTCCCTGCAATTTGCTTTCTGCCAAATTCTGACCTTTAGCCCTTCGAGCGGCAATGGACTTTCCCACCGAAAAATTGCACAAAACGAACATGGGAACGGAAGGAAGCCCATGACGAGACATGTGCCGACCTATGAGCTCTACGGCGAGACATCGGGCAAAGAACCCGATTTCTGGCTGCACTGCGAAACAATTCCCTCGCGTAGCAGCCTGCACCATTGGGAGATCAAACTGCATCGGCACGCGAGTTTCTTTCAGATATTGTACATCGATGCCGGCGCAGCCGATGCCATTTTCGGCGAGCGGAGCCATGCCATCCAGCCGCCAGCGGTCGTCACGATTCCTCCCGGGTTCGATCACGGCTTCCGTTTTTCGCGGGATATCGACGGCCTCGTCATCACCATGCTGAGCGCCAATCTTAGCCACCTTCCCGGCGACCGCAGCCGCCTCGGTGAGTGGCTTGCAGCCCCACATCTCACCGTACTCGATCCGCAAGATCCCGACGCCGCCTATCTCATGCAGAGCCTGAGGCGGCTCGGCGATGAATATCGGTACAACCGCAGCGGCCGCAGCGAGCTTCTCGCCTCCTATGCCGCATTGGCGCTGCGGCTGACGGCGAGAATTTCCCATCAGGAGGATATCAGCCAGTTCCCCGCCGATGAAAACGAACGGCGGATGGAGCAACTGGCTGGCCTCATCGAACAGCATTTCCGTTCGCACAGACCCGCTTCATTCTATGCCAGGGAAATCGGCATTTCGCCGACCCATCTCAATCGCATCGTCCGCTCGATGACCGGAAAGACGGCTCACGACCTGATCGCCGGCAAACTCGTCGACGCGGCTAAGCGCGAGCTCATCTTCACGCTCGCGAGCGTTCAGGAGGTCAGCCATAGGCTTGGCTTTGCCGACCCGGCCTATTTCTCCCGCTTCTTCCTCAAGCACGCGGGCGAGACGCCCAAGGATTGGCGCAAGCGGGAGAAGAACAGGCTGGAACGAGCCTAGGCTGTGCGACGCGCCGGGGCATCCTCAAGGAAGTCCTCAATGAAGCGTTTCTGCAGCAGTATGCCATCCCACTCATCCGCAAAGAACGGCGAGTCGTAGATCAGCGTGTAGGGTCCGGCGTAGCCGGCCTTTTCACACATTTCCAGGCAATGACGGTAATCTGCAGCATCAAGCCCAGAGGCATTGTAATCGGCCTTGGCGTGGCAGATTTCGGCCCTACGCATGATATTCGCCAGCCCTTCATATTTCGCCGGTGCCGCCCAGTTTCCGAGGTCGCCATTGAGGCCGATCTTGCTGTCGAGTTCATCAAGCAGCCAGTTCATTTCCTTCGGTGAGGGCAGAAGGGCGAACCAGTTTTCGGTCACGACACGCACGCCGCTTCCCTCCGCCTGCCCGGCGAGCCATTTCAGATGCCGCGCGGAACGCGCAAGGTTTTCCTCATTCGGCGCCTGCTTGCCGGCGATGACGCGGATGCGCTCGGCGCCGAGCTTCTTTGCGATATCGATCCAACCGGCGATCCAGCCTATGTCACGTTCCGCCGTCTCGGCATTGCTGGGATCGCCATCCTCGACGAGCAGCGTCTGGAAAAGGATGCTGGAGGCCTCCAGCGCATCGCGAAATTCGGTGAGATAAGAGGCGTCCAGGCTCGGCAGGTGGAACGAACAGACCTCCAGTCGGCCAAGTCCGCGTTCGGCGAGCATGCCCGGCACTTCGAGCAGGCTCACGGTGCCTGCCCCATAGGGCTCCTGGCGTGCCGCGCTTTTCTGCGGATCGGGACTATAGGGGTAGGTTGCACCCAGCATCCGGTGAAGCGACCATGTGGAAACCGCAAACCGACCGTTCTGCAAAACCTGCATCTTTCATCTCCTCCCGTTTCCTCGCGAGGACTTTGGCAAGAATGACGCGCCGCATCAAGCCCGCAATCGCCTAGATCCGGTCGCCGCGAATGACTGCTTCTGCCGTCAGCGAAACGGCAAGCAATGCCTCATCACGGTTTGCCGGCGCCGATAGAAGGAAACCGACCGGCATATCCGCCTCGCCGTTGCCGCAAGGAATGGAAACACCGCACCAGTCCAGGAAATTGCCGAGCGCTGTATTGCGCAGCGTCTTGACGTTCACGGCGAAGAAAAGCTCGTCATCGCGCTCAAGTGCCGCGATGGGCGGCGCCACGTGGGCGACCGAAGGAAAGGCGAGGAAGCGGTTGCCGACGAGCCGATCGACTTCGGCAATCAGCCGCGTGCGCTCGGCAAGAATAGCAATGTAATCGGCCATGCTGGTCTTCTCGCCGAGCCGCGTGCGCAGGACGACACGATGATCCATCCGCGCAGCCTCCGGCCCTGCAAGCCGTTCGCGGTGGAGAGCGAAGGCTTCGGCAGTGACGAGGGCACCATGTTTTGCCATCAGTGCTAGGATTTCCTCGAAGGCCGGAATGTCGATCGGACTGATATGCGCGCCAGCGCTACGCAGCCGCTCCACTCCGCCCTCGAAGGCTTCGGCGACGCCCGAACCCAGGCCATCAAACACGATATTGCGAGGGACGACGATTTCCACACCTTTCAGCGACTGCCGGGCGACCGTCGGCGCCGTCAACCCGCGCATTGCAGCATCGACCCAGACGGCGTCTTGCACGGAACGGCAGAGGGGACCAAGCGAGTCGAGGCTCGTAGCCAGCGGATAGACACCTTCCATGGCATAGCGCCCGCGCGTCGCCTTGTAGCCGACGATGCCGTTCAGGGCGGCGGGAATACGCACCGAACCGCCGGTATCCGTGCCCATCGCTACCGGTACAAGGCCTGCGGCAACCGCCACGCCGGCGCCGGAGGACGACCCACCGGGAATGCGCGGCTCGTCCTTGCTGTGAGGGTTTTCCGGCGTGCCGTAATGGGGATTGATGCCGAGGCCGGAAAAAGCAAATTCGCTCATATTGGTACGGCCGATAGCCAGCATGCCGGCACTCTTGAGCGTTGTCACGATCGCAGCGTCCTGTTTAGCAGGCGCATCGCCCGCCAGAACCACCGAACCGGCCGTAGTTGCCACGCCCTCGATGTCGAAAAGATCTTTCCAGGCGATCGGAATGCCGTCGAGCGCACCGAGCGAACGGCCGTCGCGGATGCGCTTCGAGGAAGCATGAGCCTCTCGCATCGCCCGCTCGCGCAACAATAGGGTGAAGACCGCCTTGTCAGCATATTGCTCGATGCCGTCGAAGATCGCCTCTGCGACATCAACCGGATCGGCCTTGCCGCTCTGGATGAGAAGGGAAAGCTGAGCGATAGACATCGCACCGAAAGAAGGGGCCATGGGGAGAGTCCTGTGGATATCACGCAGGATTTACCGCCTATCATTTCGCAGGACCAGCCCTTGCACGGCTTTTCACGATGATTAGTACGATTTTGTGAACACTGAGTTTGCTTTAGCCCTCTTCAATTTACCGCAGTTAAGACACACATGCGGTGCTGCACGCGTGAGGCGGATAGGCATGCCATTAGCTTGCCTTCCCAAGCCGCATCCCGGTGCATTGCAGGAGACTTGAAATGACACAATCTGAAACTTGGACCTCCGGTCACCAGGATATGGTGCACCAGCATGTGAAGGAGGACGTGAGCTACGGCGAAGCTGAACGCGACTACGCCGACCACGTCAGCGCACAGAAGCTGTCGGTCCTGGAGCGGATCGTGGTCGTAGGCGCCCTCGTACTGCTAAGCTTTGTAGGCTTCACAGCACCGTCGGCACAGACATCAGCGACCGATCCGATGACGACCTCGGCTATTGAAGAGCCGGCACCTCCGGGTGATAGTCTGGTGCCACACCACCAGCGCTACGGCCATTGCCGTGAAACGAGCCCCTACGCAGACAGGGTCTGCTAAGAGCCAGCGATTTTCGCCGGGCATGGAATTTTTCGTCTAACGTGCATGAGAAGCATAGGAACGGGAAAGAGCCATGGCCGGTGACGTAGACTACGACTTCCACCGCTTCATCGAAGCGCAGAACGGCATATACAAACAGGCTCTTGCGGAGCTGGAAGCCGGTCGCAAGCGCTCTCACTGGATGTGGTTCATCTTCCCGCAAATCGCCGGTCTCGGAAGCTCTTCCATGGCGGAGAAATATGCCATTCGCTCCGCGGAGGAAGCCTCAGCCTATCTCGCTGATCCGATCCTCGGCAGCCGCCTTTTGCGCTGTGTCGAGGCAATCCTCTCCGTCAATGACCGCAGCGCTCACGATATCATGGGCTCCCCGGATGATCTGAAGCTGCGCTCGTCCATGACGCTGTTTGCCGCGGTCAGCGATCACGGCTCGCCCTTTCACAAAGCGATCGATCATTTTTACGACGGGAAATTCGACGAACGGACCATTTCGATCCTGAGCGCCGGCAACGGCTAGCCAGGAGAATACTCCAGTGCCGCAATCTCCTCGGAGATTTCTTGGATGCGCTGTTTCAGATCGTTTTCCGTACCGTCGTCTACTTCCTCTTCGCCAAAGCAATAACGTGCGTCGTGCAATTCGAGCTTGGCTTCAAGCTCGGCACGTCTGGCATATAGGCGCCGGAGATAAGTGTAATTCATCTCTGCCTCCAGATTGCTCCCAGATCAGCAGAAAAACGGCCACGCAACCCCCAAGGTTCCCTAGCCGCGTCAATATCAGCCGAAGGCGGAAATCGCCACGTTGCAAGCTTTTTCAAAATGGCAGGAACAGCCACCGTCCGTCATGGCCTGGCGAGTAACGCGCGCGCCTTCGAGCAGCAGCGTCAGCGTGTCGGCAAGAAGTTCCGGCTCGCGCGCGCCGGCAGCCACGCAAAGTGCTGCAAGACGATTGCGCTGCATCGCCTTGTGGCGCTCGATCAACTCGTGCGCCGGATGGCCTTCGCCCTTCAATTCGATCGCGGCATTGGCGAGATCGCAACCTGCGGGCTCGCCGTTCAGACAGTGAGCCCGGTCCTCGACCCAGGCAAGCAACTGGCCGCGCGCATCGCCGGGATGGGCGGCTTCAAGATCGCGCCAGATCTTCTCGGCCTTTTCGGAGGCGCGGCGT